>CAVQQM010000034.1:0-68567 GCA_963714915.1 uncultured Gammaproteobacteria bacterium | reverse complement strand
TTGCGCGGACTGCCGGATGGCGCCATTGGCGATGCCGCCCCGACGGGCCGTCCATGCCCGGGGCTCAATGGTCGCCATCGCCGAAGAGGTCGCCGACCACGCCCTGATCGGGGCGCGGCGGTGCGGCGAGGCCCAGGTGCAGATAGGCGGAGCGGGTGGCCATGCGCCCGCGCGGGGTGCGCATCAGGAAGCCCTGCTGGATCAGGAAGGGCTCGAGCACGTCCTCGATGGTGCCGCGCTCCTCGCCGATGGCCGCGGCCAGGCTCTCGACCCCCACGGGTCCGCCGTCGAAGCGTTCGATCACCGCCGCGAGCAGACGCCGGTCCATGTGGTCGAACCCCTGGCGGTCCACCTTGAGCATGCCGAGCGCCTGGTCGGCCACCTCGACGGTGATCTGCCCGCCGGCGCGTACCTGTGCGAAATCGCGCACCCGGCGCAGCAGCCGGTTGGCGATGCGCGGGGTGCCGCGGGAGCGCCGGGCGATCTCCGCCGCGCCCTCGGCCTCGGCGGGGATGCCGAGGATCGCCGCGGAGCGGCGCACGATCGTGGCGAGATCCTCGGCCGAGTAGTACTCCAGCCGCTGCACGATCCCGAAGCGATCCCGCAGGGGAGAGGTGAGGAGCCCGGCGCGGGTGGTGGCGCCCACCAGGGTGAAGGGGGGCAGGTCCAGCTTGATGGAGCGGGCCGCGGGTCCTTCGCCGATCATGATGTCGAGCTGATAGTCCTCCATCGCCGGGTAGAGGACCTCCTCGACCACCGGGCTCAGACGGTGGATCTCGTCGACGAAGAGCACGTCCCCGGCGTCCAGGTTGGTGAGTAGCGCCGCGAGGTCACCGGGCTTCTCCAGCACCGGACCCGATGTCTGGCGCAGATTCACCGCCATCTCCTGGGCGACGATGTGGGCCAGGGTGGTCTTGCCCAGGCCCGGCGGTCCGAAGATCAGCACATGGTCCAGGGCCTCACCGCGGCCGCGGGCCGCGCCGATGAAGATCTCCATCTGCTCGCGCACCGCCGGCTGGCCCACGTAGTCGGCCAGCCTGCGCGGGCGGATGGCGCGGTCGAGTGCGGCGTCGTCGGCGCGCGCGGCGGGGTCGATGATGCGATCGGGGTCGCTGGTCATGGGGCGGCGCCGGGCGTCAGGCGGGATCGAGCCGGTAGACGCGTTCCCAGAGACTCTCGAGGCCGCGGGCGCGAAAGCGCGGAGACTCGTCCAGCACGTCGATTGCGGCCAGGGGGCTGATTCGATGCCGCCCGCCGAACAGGCTCTCGACCTCCTCGGGATGGACGGAGAAGGGCGGGCCGGCCATCACCGCCTGGTCGTACTCGAGGGTGATCAGGAGCCGCGGGACGGTCGTGGGGAGGATGCCGTCGAGATGGGCCGCGTAGTGGGGCCGCTGCTCGGGGGGCAGAGCGATCAGGGAGGCACGGTCATAGACGGCGCTGACCCCCGCCAGATGGGCCGGCATCAGGTCGAAGAGGTCGCCGCACAGGACCTCGAGCTCGTCGACCTGGAAGCGCACGAAGGGTGGCTCGTCCGTGATCCGCGGCACCAACCCGTTCTCCGCGAACAGGGCCTCCACCGCGAGCCGGCTCAACTCCACCCCCAGCACCCGATGGCCGCGGCTCGCGAGCCACAGCAGGTCGAGGGTCTTGCCGCACAGGGGGACGAAGACCCGGCTGCCTGCCGGCATCTCGAGACGCGGCCAGAGGTCGATCAGATGGCAGTTGACCTCGTCGAGGTGCCACCCGGTCTCACCGTGCCGCCAACGTTCCAGCCAGAACTCGGGCTTCATAGGCTCCCCGACTGATCACCACAAGGCCGAAAGGATAACAGGGGCGGGCCCTTCATGACCCGCGACGCGGCATGACCCTGCCGGCCGCGGTTCGTGGGGCACCAACGGATTCGGGCGCGGGTGTGGCGAATGCCACATGGGATCCATCAGGCCGTGCGGAACACTGGCAGCCAGCGCCTCCCGAACCTCACGGCGTCGGCGCCCAAGGGCGAATCGCGGTGGTTCAGGCGCTAGACCGCTTGAGGGCGCCGAATGTTTGCAGATGAGTCAAGTTTCATGGCGACGACACGCTTGCCACCCGAAGGGCCAAGGGCCAAAGATGCGCGATTGCACTGTGGCGCGATCATCGGCACTCGGCCCTCGGCCCACTTGAAGACGCCCGCAGGTCGAGAATCGTAGCGCCCTGCTCTCGTCGGTCTGAGACATCGCCTCGCTAGAGGTAGTAGAAGACCAGCGATACGCCGAGCAGCGCCGCCACCCAGAGGACCATGCTGCCGGTGGGCCAGGTGCGGGCGAGGATGCCGTAGTTGCCGTGGTGGCGGGCGAGTCCGCGCAGTCCCCAGTCGATGGCCGCCTGACCCCAGGTGCGCAGCCCGCGGTCGATGGGTTCGAGCCTGTCCAGGGCGGCGCGCACGCCGTCCGGCATCAGGCGGCGGTAAAGCCAGTCGACATCGAGATTGACCGACCTGAGCTCGGGGGGATAGATCCCGGCGAGCTTGAGCCAGGTGAATGCCAGGGCCGAGAAGGCCAGCAGCTGGAGTTGGGCCAGCACGTGGGTGGCATCGTAGGGCGAGTACCCCGTGTCATAGGGGAGCAGGGCGTAGAGGAACCCGGGGAAGGTGCCGATGCCGATGCACAGCACCGCGCCGATGGTCATCGCCAGAAGCATGTTGGAGGGCGGCTCATGGGCGGTGGCCACGAAGCGCGAGTCATGGGCGAAGAAGGCGAAGAAGGGGATCTTGATGCCCGCGTGGTGGAAGACGCCCGCTGAGGCGAACAGGAGGGCCAGCCAGACGAAGGAATGGCCTTCCTCGACCGCCGCGGCCACCACCATGGACTTGCTGACGAATCCGCTGAACAAGGGGAAGGCCGAGATCGACGCGGCGCCAACCATGCACAGGATGGTCGTCTTGGGCATCTTCTTGTACAGGCCGCCCAGCTCGGAGCCGCGGATCTCGCCGGTGACGTGCAGCACCGCCCCCATGCTCATCATGAGCAGGCCCTTGAAGATCACGTCGTTGAAGGCGTGGGCCACGGCGCCGTTCAGGGCCAGCTCGGTGCCGATGCCGATGCCCACCACCATGAATCCGAGCTGGTTGATCAGGCTGTAGGCCAGCACCCGCCGCAGGTCGTTCTCGATCACCGCGTAGAAGATCGGGAAGCAAGTCATCAGGGCGCCGATGTAGACCAACAGCTCGGTGCCTGCGAACCCGCGCGCCAGGGCATAGATCGCCACCTTGGTGGTGAAGGCGCTGAGGAAGACGGTCCCGGTGGGGGTGGACTCCGGGTAGGCGTCGATCAGCCAGCCGTGCAGCAAGGGGAAGGCGCTCTTGATCCCGAAGGCCAGGAAGATCAGCCAGCCGCCGGGGGCGTCGAGCCCGATGTGGTCGAACCCCAGGCCACCGGTGGTGGAGGCGTAGACCACGGCGCCCGCCAGCAGCAGCACCCCTGAGCCCACCTGCATGATCAGATAGCGCATCCCCGAGGCCAGGGCGCGCTCGCTGCGGCGGGCGAAGACCAGCACCGCCGAGGTCACCGCCAGCAGCTCCCAGTAGACGAAGAGGGTCAGCAGGTCCCCGGCGAAGACGGCGCCAACCGCGCTGCCGGCATAGGCCAGGGCCGCCACGTCTTGAATGCGGTCGCGCACGTGCAGGGCGAAGAGCACGCCGATGAAGGCGGCAAGATGGAACAGATAGCCGAACAGCAGGGACAGGTTGTCCACCCGCACCGGGGTCAGGGTGAGGCCGAACAGATCGAGGCTCGTCGTGGTGCCCGATGTCAGCTGATAGAGCCCCAGGGCCCCGAGCAGGGGCGCACCGAGCATGACCGCCGCGCGGGCCCGTCCGGTCAGGACCCCGGACAGGGCGGCGCCGAGGAAGAGGGGCAGGGCAGGCCAGAGCTCAAACATCCCGGGCCCCCGCTTCCGGCGCCCCGGGCTCGCCAGACTCGTTCCCGCCTGCGGGCGGCTCCGCGTCCCCGTAGTAGTCCTCGTCGCGCATCACCAGCTTGCGCATCTCGGCGGCCAACAGCACCAAGAGCACGCAGGCGACGAAGCCATAGAGGGCGTAGAAGCCGAACAGCCCCTCCCAGGGGTGGGACAGGTGGCGGTGGATCACCAACTCGAGGCCGAGCAGGGCGATGCAGGTCCAGAGCAGTCCGCGCACCACCAGGCGGACGTTGCGGGGGTTGTCGAACAGATAGCGCTTGCCGTCGGCGTTCATGGCAGCACCTCGCCAACCAGTCGGTACAGGGGATCGGCCCAGAAGAACAGGGCGATGCAGCCGCCCGCGGTGACCGCGATGGCCAGCAGGCTCGGCAGAGGGGCCTCGCGCACGCCGTTGGAGGGCGTCGCCGGGGCGGCGAAGAACCCGCGCACGGGGATGACCACCAGATAGGCCACATTGAGCAGGGAGCTGATCAGCAGGACCGCCGTGAGCATCCAGGCCCCGGTATCCAGGGTGCCCTGCACCAGCCACCACTTGCTCCAGGAGCCTCCGAAGGGCGGCAGGCCGACGATGGACAGGGCGCCGATCAGGAAGGCCAGCATGGTCAGAGGCATGGTGCGGCCGAGCCCGTCGAGCTCGCTGACCCGGGTCTTGTGGGCGGCCACCAGGATGGCCCCGGCGCAGAAGAACAGGGTGATCTTGCCGAAGGCGTGCATCACCACATGCATGCCCCCGCCGACCACCCCGGCGGCGACGCCGAGCATGGCCCCCAGCACGATGTAGCTGAGCTGGCTGATGGTGGAGTAGGCCAGCCGGGCCTTGAGGTTGTCCTTGGTCATGGCGACCAGGGAGCCGATGAGGATGGTCAGCGCCGCCAGGGCCGCCAGCCAATCGGCGGCCGCGAGCGCCGCGATGGTGTCGATGCCGAACAGATAGACGGCGACCTTGAGGATGGTGAAGACGCCCGCCTTGACCACCGCCACCGCGTGCAGCAGTGCCGATACCGGGGTCGGTGCGACCATCGCGGCCGGCAGCCAGCGATGGAAGGGCATCAGCGCCGCCTTGCCGGTGCCGATCACGTACAGCACCAGCAGGGTGCCGAGCACCGCGCCGTCGAGATCGCCGAAGATCCCGCCGGGGGTGAACTCCAGGGTCCCGGTGAGGCGCCAGGTCCAGATCATCGCCAGCAGCAGGAACAGGATGGACGTGCCCATGAGCAGGCCGAGATAGAGGCGGCCCGCGTCGCGCGCCTCCCGGGTCCCGGCGTGGGTGACCAGCGGATAGGTGGCGACGGTGAGGAGCTCGTAGAAGACGAACAGGGTGAACATGTTGGCCGCCAGGGCGATCCCCATGGCCGCGCCGATGGACACCGCGAAGGCGGCGTAGAAGCGGGTCTGGTTCTGCTCGTGGTGCGCGCGCATGTATCCAATGGCGTAGACCGAGGTCACCGGCCACAGGAAGCTCGCCACCAGCGCGAACAGGATACCCAGCGGCTCCGGGGACAGGGCCAGTGCCAACCCTTGGATGGGCTCGGCCAGCACCAGGCGCGGGGCGGCGTCCCAACTGACGCTTGCGGTCAGTGCGGCCACCAGCAGGAACAGCAGCACCCCCGAGACGACGGTGACGGTCTCGCGTCGATTGGGGTCGCGCCCGGTGGCCACCACGCCCACCGCCGTGATGAACGGCAGGAGCAGGATCAGCGCCAGCAGCAGCGAGCCGCTCACCCGCCACCCCCCATCAGCAGGGCGGCCGCCTGTCTGGCGCTGCCGACGCTGAGATCGGTGTCGATGCCGAAATAGAGGTTGGCGAAGACCAGCAGCCAGATGGGCACGAGCATCGACAGGGGGGCCTCACGCACCTCGCCGGCGCCGTCCGCGCGCCGCTCGAAATAGGCCACCTCCACCAGACGCCAGACATAGACCAGTGCCAGGACAGAGCCGACCAACACGATCAGCGCGATCGGCCACCAGCCCTTCTCCAGAACCGCCAGCACCAGGTACCACTTGCTGATGAAACCCACGGTGGGCGGCACCCCGATCAGGCTCAGGCCGCCGATGACGATCGCCGCCATGGTCCAGGGCATACGCCAGCCGAGCCCCGCGAAGTCGCGCAGCCTGACCGTCCCGAGCCGGTACACCACTGCGCCCAGCGCGAGGAACAGCGCCCCCTTCATCAGGGCGTGGTTGAACAGATGCAGCAGGGCGGCGGTGACGCCGGCGGTCGTGGCCAGCCCGACGCCCAGCACCATGTAGCCGATCTGGGCGACGCTGGAATAGGCCAGCATGCGCTTGACGTTGTCCTGATAGATCGCGACCAAGGATGCGGACAGGATGCCGGCGATCCCGAGCACCAGCAGGATGGTGTTGAAGGGCATGGTCTCGAGGGCGAACTCCGCCCCGAAGATCCCGAGCTTGAAGCGCAGCAGCACGTACAGCGCGACCTTGGTGGCCGTTGCCGCCAGAAATGCGCTGACGATCGACGGCGCGTAGGCATAGGCATTGGGCAGCCAGAGGTGCAGGGGGAAGAGCGCGAGCTTGAGACCGATGCCGACGGTGAGGAAGGCGAAACCGGCCCGCACGGTGCGGGTGTCGGCGACCTCCGGCAGCCGCGCCGCCAGGTCCTGCATGTTCAGCGTGCCGGTCATCATGTACAGGAAGCCGATGCCGATCAGGATGAAGGTGGCACCGATGGTCCCCATGACCAGGTACTGGAAGGCCGCGCTCAGGGCGCGTCGGTCGCGGCCCATGCTGATCAGGGCATAGGAGGCCAGCGACGAGATCTCCAGGAACACGAAGACGTTGAAGGCGTCCCCGGTGGCGACGATACCCAGCAGCCCCGCCAGCGCCAGCAGGAAAGCGGCGTAGAAGCGGGCCGTGCGCTCGGTGGGGATCTCCTGCTCGACGCTGCGGCGGGCGAACATCATCACCAGGCTCGCCATGGCGCTGACCAGGAGCAGCACGAAGGCGGCGAGCAGGTCGATGCGGTACTCGATGCCCCAGGGCGGCTCCCAGCCTCCCAGGTGATAGCTGATGACAGCGCCGCCCGACACCTGGAGCAGCAGCCCGATGGCGCACGCCAGGCTGACCAGGGCCGCCACCAGGGCCGCGCGCCAGGCCGCCCGCGGATGGTCCAATAGCACGCACACGGGCGCCGCCATCAGGGGCACGATCACCACCAGGACCGGCAGATGCTCCGACAGGCTCAAGTCTCCGCGCTCCCCGCGGTGGTGCCGCCAGCGCTGCCGGTATCGGCCTGGGCCCGCTCGGTCGCGTCGTCCCGTGCCTGGATCTCCTCCTCCTCGATGCTGCCGTAGGCCTCGTGGATGCGCACCACTAGGGCCAGACCCACCGCGGTGGTCGCCACGCCGACCACGATCGCGGTCAGGATCAGCACGTGGGGCAGGGGTTGGAGTACAGCGTGACACCCTCGGTGAGGATGGGCGCATGACCGTCGGCGACCTTGCCCATGGAGATGAAGAAGATGAACACCGAGGTCTGGAAGAGGGATAGCCCCACCAGCTTCTTGACCAGGTTGCCCTGGGAGATGACCACGTAGAACCCGGCCATCATGAGGAATATGGCGATGAAGTCGTTGTAGAGGCCCGGCAGATCGCTCACCCGGCGCGTCTCCGGCCGGAGAAGGCGTAAAAGATCGCCAGGATCACGGCGAACACGGTGATGCCCACGCCGATCTCCACCAGCAGCACCCCCAGATGCTGACCGTGCACGGGGTCGTGGGACAGCACCGAGTAGTCGAGGAAGGGACGGCCGCCGAGCAGGGCGATGACGCCGACGCCCCCGAAGATCAGCACCCCCAGGGCGGCGAGACGGTGCAGCCAGCGAGGCGGTACCACCAGCCGCGCGTCGCCCTCGCCGAACACCAGGTCGTAGAGGACGAAGCCGGTGGCGAATATCACCCCGGCCTGGAATCCGCCGCCGGCGCCGTAGTCACCGTGGAACTGGACGTAGAGGGCGAACAGCAGGATCAGCGGGATGAGCGCCTTGACCACCAGGCGCAGCACCAGCTGGTCGCCGATGGCGCTGCGTCCGGGCCGGGTGTCACGGTTCTCCTGGATGCCCAGGAGCAACAGCACCGCGAGCCCGGCGGTGAAGATCACCGCCGTCTCGCCGAAGGTATCGTAGCCGCGGTAGCTGGCCAGCACCGCGGTCACCATGTTCGGCATTCCGACCTCAACCGGACCCTGCTCGATGTAGCGGGGTGCCACGTGCTGGTGGACCGGTGCCTCGGGGTCGCCGAGCAGTGGCGCGTCCAGGGTGCCGTAGATCAGCGCTGCGCCGGTGATACCCACCACGATCAGGGGCACCAAGGGGCCGTGCTGGGCGCGGCGCTCACAGCGACCCGTGAGGCGCAGGCAGGAGAGCATCAGCACCGTGGTCACACCGGCGCCGACCGCGGCCTCGGTGAAGGCCACGTCCACGGCGTCGAGGTCCATGAACAGGGCCGCGGTCATCAGGCTGTAGACGCCGAACAGCATGGCCACGGCGAACAGGTCCCGCAGCCGGATCGCGGCCAGCGCGATCAGCACCAGGAACCCCAGCAGGACGACGTCGATCAGGCCTTCGATGACCTGTCCTCCTCAGTCTGGTCGCCGCCCGGACCCAGCCTTGGGCGGTGCCCCCCGTGCAGCGCGGCCTTGGCCATGGCATGGGTCGCGGTCGGGTTGGTCGCGAGCACCAGCAGCAGGATGATCAGGACCTTCAGGAGATCCAGCGACCAGTCCATCTGGAGCATCAGCCCGGTGAGAAGCAGGGGCGCCGCCAGGGTCTCCGTGAGTCCGGCGGCATGCACCCGCGAGAAGAAGTCCGGCAGCCGCAGCAGTCCGACCCCGCCGGTGATGCACAGGACCGCCCCCGCGAGCAGGCAGAAGGCGCTGAGCCAGTCGACCACCGCGCTCATGGGCCGCTGTCGTCCTCGCAGCGCTCGTGGGCGACCTCGCCGTACTCGAAGAAACGCATCACCGCGATGGTGCCCACGAAGTTGACCATGGCATAGAGCAGCGCCACGTCCAGAAAGCTGTGCCAGGAGAGGGCGTGGCCGCCCAGGGCGATGAGCAGGACGGTCTTGGTGCCGAAGAGGTTGGCGGCGAGCATGCGGTCGTAGGCGCTCGGTCCCTCGAAGGCCCGGATCAGGGCCAGGACCATGGTCACCAGGACCGCGACGATGGCAGCGCTCAGCATGGTGTCAGAGGCCCAGGCGCAGGATCCGGCGTTCCATCTCGCCTTCCCGCAGCTCGTCCAAGCCCTCCTGGGTGACCGCGTGGATCAGGAAGTGGCCGTCGCAGACGTCGGTGGTCAGGGTGCCGGGGGTGAGGGTGATGGAGTTGGCGTAGAGGGTCGTCTCCACCGCCGTCACGACCCGGGTGTCGAGCCGGTCCCAGACCGGGTGCACGGGCAGCTGCGGGTCCCAGATGCGCCGCGCGAGGTCGATGTTGGCCTTGATGACGCTCCACAGCAGCCAAGCCAGGAAGCCGAGCAGCCCCGGGGTGGGCTTCAGCAGGGCGACCTCGTGATCCACCCGGTCCATGCGCCGCACGAACCAGGCCACCAGCAGCACCGAGCCGACGCCTAGCGTGAGCAGCAAGGGCTCGAAGTGACCGGAGAGCACCAGCCAGAAGACACCCAGGACGGATAGGATGAGTGCGTATCGCATCTGCGGCAGCGGGTTTGAAGGCGGGCGGTACATCCGGTCTCCGCTCGATCCTCGGGAGGCGCTGCTAGGGGCAGGACCGGGCCGTGGATGACGCAGAGTTGCAGGATAGTCCTATGTTTCGGCCGGCGCGGCAACCGCCGCGGTTCCGGGCCCGGAACGGCTACCCGAGATCCGAGATCCGAGCCCAAGTGCGTGGGCATCGGTCGGCCGGGCGGCGTTGCGCCAACCCGTTCCTGGCGAGGCGTTCCCTACTTCTTTTCCGTCTTTTCGACGACGTAGCCGATCCCGGCGCCCACCCCGGCCCCGATGGGCCCGGCGATGACCCCGCCGATGGCCGCCCCGGAGACCATGCGCTGCTCGGACTTGTCCAGATTGGCGCAACCGCAGAGCGACAGCGCGCATATCAGTACCATGTAGACCTTCACTGCTTCATCTCCCGTCTTGGTCCATCGATGTCCCCGGGCTCGCGGAGGTCGCCGCCAAGGTTCATGGACGGCGTGGTGAACCGCGGATGACCCTGTCAATGCCCTGAATAGGATAGCGGCCCAGTCATCGGCGCGTGTCCTCCGCTCGTCGAGGATCGGTAGAGGGGCAGTCATGCCGGGGCGGCTTCGAACATGTCAACCGACTTGGGTCAACCAAAAGTGCAGGATCGAGGGTTCCGTCAGTTGGACAGCAGCCCGACTAGGCCCAGCACGACGGCATAGCGGGCGCCCTTTCCGGCGGCGGTCAGGAGCAGGAAGAGCGGGAAGGGGACCCGCATGAGCCCGGCGATGAAGGTCAATGCATCACCTCCCACCGGCAGCCAGGCGAGCAGCAGTGACCACAGGCCCCAGCGCAGATACCAGCGTTGGGCCGCGCCCAACCGCTCGGGCTTGAAGGGGAACCAGGCGCGGTCCTGGAATCGCAGCAGGTAGCGGCCAAGCAGCCAGTTGACGGCGGCGCCGAGGGTATTGCCCGCGGTGGCCCAGAGCCAGAGCGGGCCGGGATCGTAGCCGGCGGCGACCAGCGCCGCGAGGGCGGCCTCGGAAGAGAAGGGCAGCAGGGTGGCCGCAAGGAATGCGGCCGCGAACAGACCCAGATAGGCCTCCAAGCCATGCGCCCCTGCCGCCGCGCGTTACGGGGCGAGCACCTCCTCGAGGAATGCCTGGGTCCGCGCCCAAGAGCGGGCGTCGGCGACCGCGTCATACTTGATGTTCTCGATCCCGCGCTTGTCGGCGCCGGGATTGGTGAATCCGTGGCGCACGCCCCCGTAGACCACGAGCTCCCAGTCGGCGCCGGCCGCATCGAGCTTGTCGCGAAAGTTGCCGATCACCTCGGGGGTGACGAAGCTGTCCTGCTGGCCGAGTAGGATCATGATCCTGGGCTCGATCTTACCCTTGGACTCCTCCGGGGCGGCGGGCAGCCCGCTGTGGAAGCCCACGATCCCCTTGAGGTCCGCCCCGCCGTAGGCGAGCTGTAGGATGGTGCCGCCGCCGAAGCAATAGCCGATGGCGGCGATCCGCCCCGAGTCGGTCAGCTCGCTCGACTTGAGCTGCTCCAGGGCCAGACCCGCGCGCTCGCGCCAACCATCGACATCGGCCGTGACCCCCTGCATCAATTCCCGCGCCTGCTCGGCGGTCTCAGCGGTCTTGCCCTCGCCGTACATGTCGCCGACGAAGGCCACATAGCCCTCCTCTGCTAGCATGCGCGCCCGTCGCTTGCCGTAATCGGTGAGCCCCCACCACTCGTCGAAGACCAGCACCCCGGGGCGCTTGCCCTCGATGGCGTCATCGAAGTACAGGAATCCGTTGAGGGTGGTGCCATCGTGGTCGTAGGTGACGGCCTGCTCTTGAACCTCGGCCTGGGCGGTGGCGGCAACGGCCGCCAGCAGCAGCGCGCTGATGATCTGACGCATGGGTTGTCCTCTCTGGGTGAAGATGCGAACGCCCGCGCGGGTTGCGACGGGCGTCGGGACCATGTGGTGGGCCGGGGGCGAAAGCAAGGGGAGGGCGTGGCCGACGCGACCCCTGGGGCACGCCTCGCAGGGTCGGCTGGCAACCCGGCTCGGCGTCGGGCGGCTTGGTGTGTGGTGAGAGGCGAGTTGTGACGATCAGGTCCGGCCAGGGGGCGACGGGTCGGTGAGCCCTGGCCGGACGGCGGTCCCTACTTTGTCTCTTCGGGCGCGGGCGCCTCGGCACCTTCCCTGGGGGTGACCCGGACGATCTCCTCGTTCAGCTCGACCATGGCGCCGTCGCGCAGGGTGGCCATCTCCTGGGCCAGCTTTTCGCGCTGGACCAGGGCGGTGAGCTGGGGCTTGGCGTCCTCGAAGGGCGGGGGCTCGGCGACCCGGGTCTCCTGGAGCTCGATGACGTGCCAGCCGAACTGGGTGTTGACCGGCTCCTTGGAGTGGGTGCCGGGCTTCATGGCGGACACCGCGTCGGCGAAGGGCTTGACCATCTGGCTGGCATCGAACCAATCCAGCTCTCCGCCGTTCTTGCCCGTGGGCCCGAGTGAATGCTTCTTGGCCAGCTCCGCGAAGTCGGCCTTCTTGTCGAGCTCGGCGATCAGCTTCTTGGCCTCCGCCTCGTCCTTCACCAGGATGTGGCGGGCCTTGTACTCGGTGCGCTCGGCCTGCTTCTTGACCTCCTCGTAGGCCGCCTTGAGCTCCTCGTCGGTGACCTCGATGTCGCGCGCCATGGCGGCCATGCCGGCGTTGGCCATGACCTTGAGGCGCTGCACCTCCATGGCGGCCTGCACGTCGGGGTTGTCCTGGAGCTTGCGCTTCTCCGCCTCCTGGGAGGCGACGATCAGGGTCATGAACTCGTTGAAGGCCTGTTGCTGGAAGGCCTGGTTGTTCTCCTGCTGACCGCCTTGCATGCGCTCGATCATGAACAACCGGAAGGTGTCGACCGTGAAGGGCGTGCCGTTCACGGTCGCGATGAGCGTGCCCGGCGCGACGCCTTCCTCCGCGGCCGGTTGCGCGTCTTGGGCGAAGGTGGTGGCGGTGGCCAGCAGGGTGGTGATCAGGAGGGCGACCTTGAGCTTGCGCATGTTTTCGGTTCCTTGTCGGGTGAACGATTCGATGACGGTTGGCGGGCGGTTCCGGCGCGGGCCGTTGCCACCCCCCGATCGTCCGGTGTGGCGGTCAGGCCGGAAAGACCTGTTTGAATGGCTTGACCACGAGCCGTTCGTAGACGCCAGCGGCGGCATAGGGGTCGGCGGCGGCCCAGGCCTCCGCGGCGGCCAGATCGGCGAACTCGGCGACGATGAGTGACCCCGTGAAGCCGGCCTCGCCGGGGTCGAGGCTGTCGATGGCGGGGTGCGGGCCAGCGAGTATCAGGCGCCCCTCCTCCTGGAGGCCCTCCAGGCGCGCGAGATGCGCGGGACGGGCGGCGAGCCGCGCGGCGAGGCTGTCGGGGCGGTCGCTGGCGATGATGGCGTAGAGCACGTTAATCGGTCTCGGCGGTCTTGGCCGGCTGGGGCTCGTCCTTGATGTGACGTGCCAGGTAGAAGGCCTGGGCGATCACGAACAGGATGGTGAGACCCATCATACCGAACAGCTTGAAGTTCACCCACACCTCCTCCCTGGCATGGGCATCGGTGCATAGACCGAGCACCGCGCCGCTGAACCGCTCGGCGCAGTCCGCCAGATCGACCCCTTCCTGGCCGGTGGCGGCGATCAGGGCCTCACGGGCCTCGAAGAAACCGCTCCACACGTAGACCACATAGAGGTTGGCCAGCCCCGAGAAGACGAAGAACAGCACCCAGGCCAGGTTCAGACGCTGCCAGATGGCGCGCGGAACCTCGATCGCATGGGCCATGAGCCGCTCGATCAGGGTGCGCTCGCCCACCCACTGGCTGCCCAGGAAGACCGCGGCGAACAGCCAGTTCACCAGGGTGGGTTTCCACATCACGAAGATCGGATCGCGCAGGGCGATGGTGAGCCCGCCGAAGACCACCAGCAGCACCAGGGTCGCCAGGTGCATGGTCTCCACCTTGCCTTTGCGCCACCAGCCCCAGCCCACCTGCGCCGCCGAGGCGGCGATGGCGACCCCGGTCGCGACATAGATGCCCTGGAGCTTGTAGGCGACGAAGAACAGCAGGATGGGGAAGAAATCGACGAGCAGCTTCATGCAGTGTCCGGGGCGTCGTGGCGCGACGCCGATCAGGGTCCGTCGGGGGCGGATGGGCGGCCGATGATGCGCCGCCCCGCGGGAGAGGCCCGGCGCCTAGCGGTGCTTCTTGCCCACGTTCTCCATGTGGCCGATCCAGGCCGAGAACAGGCCGACCTTGGAGCGTTGGCTGCGCCGCCCGGCGAAGGTGCCGAAACAGCGCTCGTCATCACCGCTGAAGCGTGAAGCCCCCACGGCCAGGAAGGCAAAGATCAGGAAGACATCCAGCACCAGGATCCCCACCACCAGGCTGGTGTGAAGCAGCGGTTCCTGGCTGATCCATCCCAGCATCTGCTGGTAGTGGGTCAGGATGACCCAGACGCTGGCGAACAGCAGGATCACCGCCATCAAGGAGAACAGGTCGGCGATGCGCTCATGGGTGCGGGAAAAGGATTTGATCTCCTTGCAGACGGCCATGGGCGGGGTCCTCCGAGTTGTTTGTCTTGTGGGCGGCGGTTCTCGCCGCCGGGTGCGGTCCAGTCACCGGGTCGGCGGAGGATACGGGCTCGCCCCATCGCGGTAAAGCCGCCCCGATGGGCGTCCGCGCTACCCTAGTGAGCCGGCCGCGCGGGCGGTTATAGTCCGCGCCGCGAGCATCGTGACTTCAAGACTCAACGATCCGGGGGGAGTACCTGTGGATGCCATAACCAATGCCGTCTCTTGGCTGAACGGGGTGGTGTGGGGGCCGCCCATGCTGGTGCTGATCCTCGGCACCGGGTTCTTCCTCATGCTCGGCCTACGCTTCATGCCCCTCGCCAAGATGGGCTATGGATTTCGCATGCTGTGGCGCGGCCGCAAGCAGCAGGGGCAGGGAGATATCACGCCCTTCAGCGCCCTGATGACGGTCCTCTCCGCCACCGTCGGTACGGGCAACATCGCCGGTGTCGCCACCGCCATCTTCCTGGGTGGGCCGGGGGCGTTGTTCTGGATGTGGTGCACTGCCCTGGTGGGCATGGCCACCAAGTATGCCGAGGCGGTCCTCGCCATGCGCTACCGGGAGGTGGACCACCTCGGCAATCACCTGGGCGGGCCCATGTACTACATCAAGACTGGGCCTGGGCAAGAACTGGTTGTGGATGGCCTGGCTGTTCGCCCTGTTCGGCTTCCTGGCGGGCTTCGGGATCGGCAACACGGTGCAGGCCAATTCGGTGGCGCATGCGGCCCAGAGCGCCTTCGGCGTTCCTCTTTGGGTGAGCGGTGTGGTGATGGCGGCGTTCGTCGGCCTCGTCCTGATCGGCGGCATCAAGCGGATCGGCGAGGTGTCGTCGGCGCTGGTGCCATTCATGGCGGTGACCTATGTCTTGGGCGGGCTCGCGGTGATCCTCACCAACCTCGATCAGGTCTTACCGGCCCTCGGGCTGATCGTATCCCATGCCTTCCAGCCGACCGCCGCCGCAGGCGGGTTCGCCGGTGCGACCGTCGCCGCGGGCATCCAATTCGGCGTGGCGCGGGGCATCTTCTCCAACGAGGCGGGGCTGGGGTCGGCCCCCATCGCCCATGCCGCCGCTCAGTCCGACGACCCGGTCGCCCAGGGCACAGTGGCCATGACCGGCACCTTCATCGACACCCTAATCCTCTGCACCATTACCGGGCTGGTCATCGTCATCACGGGGGCCTGGACCTCAGGCGAGACGGGAGCGGCCCTGTCCACTGCGGCCTTCGAGCAAGGTCTGCCCGGGTGGGGCTCCTATGTGGTGGCCCTGGGACTGATCCTGTTCGCCTTCACCACCATCCTGGGCTGGAGCGTCTACAGCGAGCGCTGCGGCGAATACCTGTTCGGGAGTCGGGTGATCATGCCCTTCCGGGTGCTCTGGGTCCTGGTGATCCCAGTCGGGGCACTCGTCGAGCTCGATTTCATCTGGCTGGTGGCCGACACCCTGAACGCCCTGATGGCCATCCCCAACCTGGTGGCGCTCCTGCTGCTGAGCCCGGTGGTGTTCAAGATCACCCAGGGGTACTTCGAGCAGCAGAAGGGCTGACCCCGGTCAGGCCTTGGACCCGCCCATGCACTGGGGCGAGTCCGGGGCCTCGCCACCCTTGTCGAACCATTCGTCCGGCGTCATGGTGTGCAGCGCGATGGCGTGCAGACCCTGGTCCATCTCCTCGCGCAGCAGTCGATTCACGGCGCGGTGTCTGGCCACCAGGTTCTGATCGGCGAACCGCTCGCTCACCACCACGAGCTTGAAGTGTGACTCCGCCCCCTCGGGGACCGAGTGCATGTGGCTCTCGTCGATGACCTCCAGATGGAGCGGGTCCAGGGCCTCGCGCACCGCGTGCTCGATGCGATCGTGTCTGTTCATGGTGTCTTCCTCGGTAGGGGCGTGCGGCCGGGACTCGGGCCTCGTCCTGCCCGGAGGTGGAGGCCGGCCAGCGTCCGAAAAAGGTCTTGCCTCGCCTGAACGGTCAGACGGTTCGGAACCGTCTGGCTAGTCCGAGCCTGCGTTTGGCTCGCCACGCAGCTCGATATGCTCCTGGACGAGCAGCAGCTCGGCGGCCGCCACCACGGCGCCCAGGGGTGTCTCCAGGTCGGCGGCCGAAAGCCGGCCGCGATCCATGCCCTCGGTGCGACCGTAGAGACACAGGCGCAAATGCGCGGGTGTGCGCACGTGTAGCTGGAGGTCGTTCAGGATGGCCCGCAGCTCGCTCGTCGTTGGACCGCAGCCGATGGCGGCGAAGAGTGCGCCCAGCGCCTCGAACAATGGCCGTGCCTCGTCGCCCAGGCCGAAGTCCTCGGGCCGGTAGTCGATGCGCCGCTCCGAGACCCGTCCCACCCAGACCCGGAAGCTCGACTTCTGCAGGGAATGATAGAGACCGTCCTCGCAGATCAGGAACACCAGCAGATGGCGGGGATTGGCGAAGAAGCGTCCCCCGCGCACCTCCCAGAAACAGTCCGCGATCAGGCGGTGGATGCGGATGTGATCGCGGAAGTCCGCGGCCTGGAGCTGGTCGAGGATCAGCACCGTGGGCTCGCCCTCGCTCTGGGCGCAGGCCTCGCTCACGACCTGGTCCAGGGGGTCGATGGGCGGCTCCTCGCGCCCCAGCTCGTCCTTGCTCGGCGGGAGGATCACGTCCGGCAGGGGCGGGTTCTGCGCCGTGAAGTCGTGGTAGAGCAGGTGGGGGAAGTCCAGGGCCCGGGCCAGCGCGGTGGCGAAGGCGGTCTTGCGCCGCTCGCCGTCCCCCTCGATGTTGAGGGCCCGCAGGCCCCGGGCCGGACTCTCGATGAGACAGCGGACTTGGAATTCGTAGTCGTCGTTCGACTCGAATCCGTGCTCCGCCATCTTCTCGCGCAGGCTTGGCATGGGCGGATCATAGCGCAGGGCCCGAGGGCGTCCGACCCCGAGGCAGGCGCGGGTCCCGCGCTCCTCGCCGCGGGTGGATCAGTCGGCTCGCGCGGAGGCGGGTGTCGCGAGCATCGCCGGGCGCCCGAGCTTGCGGGCCCAGTCGGTCGCGGTGCGGCCAGAGTAATCCCGGAGGCTCGGGTCGGCGCCGCCCTCGAGCAGGGCCGCGACGGTCTCGCCCCGGCCCTCCTTCACGGCCCAGATGAGCGCCGTCCAGCCCTGGGTGCGCTCCTGATGGTCCGCCATGGCACCGGCGGCGAGCAGTCGGCGCACCACCGCCGCGTGGCCGTTGCCGGCCGCGAGCATCACGGCCGTGTAGCCGCCCTTGTCCTCGGCGTCGAGGCTGGCCCCAGCGTTCACCAGTCGCTCGACCGCCTCCAGATGGCCGTTCTGGGCCGCCTTCATCAGAGGCGTCCAGTTGCAGCTGTCGCGCACGTCGGGCATCTGGTCCCGGGCCAGCAGGGCCTCGAGCGTACCGAGATCACCCCGCTCGGCGACCCGGATCAGGGCCGGGACCTCGGGCTCCGCCGGGGTCTCGGCCCCGTGCTCGCCCGAGAGCGAGAGCCCCAGGGCGAGGGTCAGGGCGGCGATGATGACTGCGAGCCGTGTCATGGCGGCCTAGTCTCGGCTCGATCGCCGCTGAGGCCAATGAAAATGCTCAACCTCTCAGGCGGGCGCCGGGGCTGCCTCCGCCGCCGGGACGGTGCGCTCACGGCCGAGGGTCAGCCTGTAGAGCGCCGGGGTGAAGAAGAGCCCGAGGAAGATGCTGAGTCCCACCCCGCCCGCGATCACCACCGCCAGCGGCGGCCAGAAGTCCCCGCCCGAGAGCAGGAGCGGCAGAAAGCCGCCTACGGTGGTGAGGGTGGTGGTGAGGATGTGGCGGGTAGCGTGCAGCACCTCGCCGGCCATGGCCGCGGGCTCCCCAAGCCGGGCCGCGGGGTTGGCGCGGATGGCGGCGAGCACCACGATGCTCGCATTGATGGCCACCCCGAGCAGTCCCGCGGAGCCGAGCAGGGGGTTGAAGCCGAGCGGATAGCCGCCGATCCACAGAGACAGGAAGCCGAGCGCCAGGGAGAGCACCCCGGAGAGCCCCACGATCGCTGCCAGCGTAAAGCTCCCGAAGCTCAGCACCAGGGCCGCGAGCATCAGTGCACCGAGCAGGGGCGCATAGGCCAACAGCAGGCCGATGGCCTCGCCCGACTCTTCACTGTCGCCCGCGGTCTCCAGCCGATAGCCGGGCGGCAGGGGCAGTGCCCCGGCATCGATGCGCGCCTGCACGGCGGCGCTCACCTCGATGGGCAGAGCGTCCGGGCGCAGCCAGGCCTCGACCGTGTTGACGCGCTCGCCGTTACGGCGGGTGATGGCAGCCGATTGGGGTGCGAGACGCAGATCCCCGAACGCCTCGGCGGGCACCAGCACGGGCCCGTCCCCCGGGCCAGGAGCCGCGGCCACAAGACGCAGGGTGGCGACCCGCGCGCTGTCCGCGCGCTCGGCGTCGGACAGACGCACCCGCACCGGCAGGTCCTCGAGATCCTCCAGCACGCGTCCGCCGGTCTGGCCGGTCAGGGCGGCTTGGAACTGGCTCGCGATCTCGCTCAGCCCGAGGCCCGCCAGGCGCGCCTCCTGCTCACGCACATCGAGCCACAGCTTCGGCTCGCCGCCCTGGATGCTGGCCTTGGAGTGCGTGACCTCGGGCTGCTCCGAGAGGATGAGTCGCAGTCCCTCGCCCAGACTGCGCAGGGTATCCGTGTCCGGACCCACCAGGCGTAGGCTCACGGGTGCGGGGATGGGTGGCCCCTGGCCAAAGGGCCTGACCACGACCCTGGCCTCGGGGAAGGCGTCCGAGAGCTTGTCCTGGAGGACCCCGACCAGGCGCTTGGCCTCCTGCGGATCGGCGGCGAGCACCGTTCCGCGCGCATAGGCCGGGTTGTCGTCCTGATCGCGCAGCTGGTTGTAATAGACCGGCGGTGAGCTGGCGCCGGCCACCCAGGTGACCCCGCGCACCGCGCCGCTGGCGCGGATCAGGTCCTCCATGGCCCGCACGGTGGCGGCGGTGGCCGTGACCTCGGCGTCCGGGGCCAGCCACACCTGCACCTCGAACTGGTCGCGGTCCGCGGCGGGGAAGAACTGATTGCCGAGCTGGCCCGCCGCCCAGAGACCCGCCCCGGGCAGGACCAGGCAGAGCGCGAGGGTGAGCGCCGGCCGATGCAGGGCACCCAGCAGCAGGGCGCGGTAGGCAGCGGTGAGACCGGGTCTCGACCAGCCCTGACGCCACCAGCGTGCGCGCCGCCCGGCCTGCTCCGGGGGCAGGAAGCGCGCGGCGAGCGCCGGGATCAGGGTCATGGAGAGGACGAAGGACACCGCCAGCGCCAGGATCACGGACACCGCGATGGGTCCGACGAAATCGCCGACATTACCGGGGAGCAGGAACACGGGCATGAAGCCCAGGATGGTGGTGAAGGTCGATGCGGCGAGGGGCGTGAAGAGATGCCCCACCGCGGCCCGGGCCGCGTCCTGGGGGGACAGACCGCCCGCGCGCCGGTGGCGCACCTCGTCGGTGATCACCACCGCGTTGTCGATCAACAGACCGATGGCGATGATCAGGCCGAAGATCGACATCTGGTGGATCTGGGCGCCGGCGAGATCCAGCCCGAACAAGGTGAGCGCCGCCGACAGGGGCAGCGCCGCGCCGACCACCAGGGCCGCCCGTAGTCCCATGGTGAACAGCACCACGGCGACGATCACCCCGGCGCCGGCGACCAGGTTGCCCCCCAACTCGGCGAGGCGGGTCTCGGTGTAGCGGCTCTGGTCGAAGGCGACCTCCAGGCTGACGCTGTCGCCCGCCTGGGGCGACATCTCGGTCACGATGGCCCGGGCGCGCCGCGACCAGTCGTCCAGGTGGACCGCGTCACGGGTGCGCACCCCCACCAGCACCGCTCGGTGGCCGTCGGCAAAGGCCATCTGCCGCGGCGGCTCAGCCCAGGTCTTGGTGACCCGGGCCAGGTCGCCCAGGCTCACCACCCGTCCCTGGTCGGCGATCAGGGGGACCGCCGCGACCCGATCCGCGGCGGCGAAGGCCCCGGAGACCTCGAGCTGGATCCGGCGCTCGCCCGGTCGCAGGGTCCCGGCGGGGAGCTTGGGGTCGGCGGCGCTCAGGCGCGCCGCCACGTCTCCCGGGGTGAGGCCGAGAGCGGCGAGCTCCGCGGGGTCGATCTCGACCCGCACCTCCTCGTCTGCGCCGCCGAAGCGCACCACCTGCTCGGTCCCTGGCAGGTTGCGCAGTTGGTCGGCGAGCTCGACAGACAGGCGCTCGAGGATGCCCATGGGAGGCTCGCCTTCGCCGCGCCAGGCCACTGCCGCGATCATCGAATACGCCACCGCCCCGCGCAGGTCGTCGAGACGCGGCGCGCCGGCCTCGACGGGTAGCTCAGGCTCGGTCTCCGCAAGCCGGTCGCGGATCTTGGAGAAGATGGCCTGGTTGTCGTCCGGCCCGACCGCGTCGTCTAGCTCGATGGAGATCAGCGACACCCCGGCGCGGGAGGTGGACTCGATGGCCTTGATCTCGGCCACCTCCCGCAGGGCGTCCTCCAGGGGCTTGGTGACCAGCGCCTCCACCCGCGCCGCGTCGCCTCCCGGCAACGGCGTGACGACCAGGGCGTTGCGGGTGGTGATGCGGGGGTCCTCGATGCGCGGGAGGCTGCCCCAGGCGGCGAGGCCGGCCATCAGGATCAGGGCGATGGCGAGGCCGAGCAGGTGGCCGTCTCGGACCGTCCGTGCGGCCCAGGCGCCGTGGGGGCTGGTGGGGGTGTGGGTCGCCATCTCAGGGTGCCCTATGGCCGCGGGGCGAGGCGGCGGAAGCGGCCAAGGCCTCGCCCGCCGGCATCACGCGGACGCGCTGGCCGGGCACCACCCGGTGCAGCCCGGCCGCCACCAAGCGTTCGCCTGGGCGCAGGGCACCGCGCACGAAGACCCGGTCGCCGTCCTGATAGATCACCTCCAGCGGCCGCGTGGCGAGGCGGGCGCTGTCGGTCGGAAGCGGGTCCCCTGTGGCTTGCGCCGGAGTCTGATCCTCCAGGGCGTATGCGCTCCACAACCCCCGGCTACCCTCGGTCAGGGCGCTGAGGGGCAGCCAGATGCCGGGCTCCTCGATCCACTGGCTGAGGGTCAGCTCCACGAGGTCGCCAGCGCGCAAAGCACCCACCGGAGCCGCGTCCGGGTCCACCGGCGTGAAGATCGCATCGACCGTGCGAGCGCTGCCGGCGCGAACTGGCAAGAGGGCGCGCAGCCGGGCCTGGAAGGGCGCGCCGCGCCAGATGAGTGGATGCTCGGCCCCGACCTGAAGGGTCTCGACCAGGGGGCCGGCGATACCCACACGGATCTCCGGCGTTACCGACTCTTGGAGCCGGACCACCGGCTCGCTGGCGGGCAGCACCCGACCCTCGTCGGCAGAGCGGCGCGTGACCACGCCGTCGAAGGGCGCCTTCAGCTCCGACTTCGCGATCTCCAGCTCGACCGATGCGATGCGTGCCCGTGCTAGCTCCGCTCCGGCTGCGGCCGCTCGCGCCCCCTCGCGCGCCTCGTCGAGCCCCTGACGGGTCACCGCGCCCTGATCCACCGACTCGCGATAACGCGCCAGGGTCGCCTCGGCCAGGGCCAGGTCCGCCTCCGCGGTATCCAGGGCCGCTGCCAGCTCCGCGCGCTTGGCCTCGAGCAGGGCCGTGTCCAACCGTGCCAACACCTGTCCCGCCGCGACCCGATCGCCCTCCCTGACCAGTACCGCCCCGATCAACCCCGGGCGCTCCAGGCCCAGGTCGACCTCCCGAAAGGACTCGACCCGTCCGCTATAGACGCGGCGAAGCCCATAGCCGGGGGCCGGCTCGACGGTGAGGGCGCGCACCGCCAGGGTCGCCTGGGCCTCGCCGTCGGCCGCAGGCGGCGCGGGCTCATCGGCGTGCAGTCGGGCGACCAGCAGCGTTGCAGCGGGTAGACCCAGGGCGAGTGACAGGGCGAACAGGGCGAGGGCCGCTCGTGGGACGCGCCTGGGGTTGGGATGGCTGAGGATGGTCATGGTCGGGGCCTGAGGTCGTTGGTTTGCGGATTCGCTCGCGGAGGTACCGGGCCGAAGATCCTGGGTTGGCCTCGGGGCCAACTGAGACTAAACTAGACCGTACGGTTTGATAATTTAGACCAACAAAACTAGACCGTCCAGTATGATTTTTTGTACGGAGTCCGCCGTCTCAGCCATGAGCATCCCCGCGCAGACCGATGAAGCCGTCGCCCGCGGACGTCCCAAGAGCGAGGAGAAGGCCCGGGCCATCCTGTGCTCCGCCAGCCGACTCTTCCTCGAGCGCGGTCTGCAAGGCACCAGCATGGACGCGGTTGCCCGCGAGGCCGGGGTCTCCAAGCAGACCGTCTACGGCCACTTCGAGAACAAGGAGGCCCTGTTCCGTGCCTGCATCCGCGCCAAGGTCTCCGAGCACGGCTTCAGCGCCGACGCGGTCCCCGAGTCGGGCGACGTCCGCGCGCTCATCCATCGCCTCTGTCTGCGCTTTATGGACCTGATCTTCGATCCCGAGGTCGTGGCCATGCACCGGGTGGTGATGGCCGAGGCCCTCGCCCACCCGCGCATCGCCGAGCTCTTCTACGAGAACGGTCCCGCCGCCACCCACGAGGCCGTCGCGGCCCTCCTCCGGCGCCTGGTCGAGCACGGGAAGCTGCGCCCCCACGACAGCGACTACGCCGCCTGGCAGCTCCTCAACATGTCGTTCGGCGGCTGCCACACCCAGCTCCTCTTCGGCCTCATCCACGAGGTCCCCCGCGCCCAGCTCGACGCCCACCTGCGCCAAGTGGCCGAGGACTTCCATGTGCTCTACGGACGCCTGGACGCCTGATGCCCCACTAGGCGGACAGGGATGGTGCCGGCCCCCATTGGGCCGTCGGGGAGCTTGGGGAGCTCGGTCCCCCGCTGGTCCGCCCCGACGCTTGGGGTAGGAGGCGGGGTAGCCCGCGTTGCGCGCGCCAGCGGCGATGGACGGGTGAATTGCCGCGGGAAGTGCCCCCGACCTTGCGTGCTTGCGAGCGACGGAATGCGCGCGCCCGAGGTGCGGTCACGGGCCCAGGGATGCCTGCAACCAACGTGGAAGCTCGCGTTCGGCGTGGAGCACACGCCAAAAGTCGATATGTTTCGCACGCTCGACGTAGGAGAACAGGTGCGAATAGGCTGCAACCGGCCAGGAGGGCAGGCCAGGAAGGTCCAACTCGAAGGCATGGCGCGAGCATCCGATGGTCGGATGCTTGCGGTCCCTCAGCGATTGGCGCCGGGTGTCCCATGCGGCGATCCCCAAAATCCCTCACGTGGAGCAGTCATGTCGAGTGCCCTGGCACCCTTCCGGCACCGGGCCTTTGCGGTCATCTGGACGGCCAACCTGGTGTCGCTGTTCGGGCGCTGGATGCACGACGTCGGGGCCGGCTGGCTGATGGCGACCCTGAGCCCCTCGCCGCTCTGGGTGGCCCTGGTGCAGACCTCGGCGACCCTGCCGGTGTTCCTGCTGGCGCTGCCCGCCGGGGCGGTGGCGGACCTGGTGGACCGCCGCTGGCTGATCATCGCCATCCAGGCACTGACGGCGTTCACCGCGCTGGTCTTCGCGAGCCTGGTGCTGCTCGACCGGGTGGCCCCTTGGTCCCTGCTGCTCTTCACGACGGTGCTGGGCGTCGGGCTCGCCTTCTACGGGCCGGCGCGCAACGCCCTGGTGCCGCAACTGGTGCCGCGCGGCGAGCTGCACGCGGCGATCCTCCTGAACAGCCTGGGGGTGAACCTGAGCCGCGCCTTGGGGCCGGCCCTCGCCGGGGTGCTGATCGGCGCGATCGGCATCGCCGCCCCCTTCGTGCTCAACGTGGTGACCTTCGGTGCACTGATCGCCGCCTACCTCTGGTGGCGACCCGCGCCGACCGAGCGCCGGGCGGGGGATCGCGAACCCTTTGCAGGGGCCATCCTCACCGGCCTGCGCTTCGCGCGCGCCAGCCCGCCGCTGCGTGCCGCGCTCCTCAAGGCCGGGAGCTTCTTCGCCTTCGCGAGCGCCTATTGGTCGCTGCTGCCGTTGGTCGCCAAGACCCTGCTCGGCGGTGGGTCTGAGCTCTACGGTCTGCTGATCGCCTGCGTCGGGGCGGGGGCGGTCGCCGGGGCCTTGCTGATCCCCATGCTGAAGGTGCGGCTGGGGGTGAACGGGGTGGTGGACGCGGCGCCCTTGGCGTCGGCGGCGGCGATGGGCCTGGTGGCAATGGTGCCCACCGTGGCGGTGGGCGTCGCGGCTAGCCTGGTCTTCGGCGTTGCCTGGATCGGGACCCTGTCCCTGATCAATACCTCCGCTCAGCTCAGCCTTCCGGACTGGGTACGGGCGCGCGGGATGGCCTTGCTGCTCAGCGTGTTCTTCGGGGCGCTGGCGATCGGCAGCCTGCTGTGGGGGGCGATCGCGAGCGGCCTCGGGCTCCCGGCCGCGCTCGGGTTCTCGGCCGCCGGCACCCTGCTGGTGTCGCTCGCCGTCCGCGGCTATCCGCTCGCGGACGAGCCCACCGGGTGATTCGGCTCAGATCACCGCGATCATGAGCCCGATGGCCGCGATCCAGCTGCCCAGGGCGCGGGCGGCGATGCGCGCCCACTCCGCCCGGCGGGTGAGGGCGATGGTGCTTGCCGCCACCAGTGAGAGCAGGACGAAGGCGCCGGTGAGCAGGCCGGCCAGATAGAGGACGAGATCGGTCCGCTCGCCCACCACCAGGCCGCTGACATAGCCCAGCGCCAGACCGATCAGGCCGCCCAGGCTCGCAAGCATCTCGGGCTGGAGCCGCACCGCCAGTGCGACCAGGAGCCCGATCAGCACGAAGGATCCGGTGGCCATCCAGACGAGCGGGATCAGGTCGAGCCGCAGGACCCCGAGTACCACCCCCAGGGCCAGCCCCAGGGGCACCGCCGCCAACATCCAGCGCGCCGTTGTCGGGGGCTGGAGTCCGGCGAGCAGGCCCAGGGCGATCACCGGCAGCACATGGTCCAGCCCGAGCAGCAGATGCAGGGCGCCGCCGTAGAAGTCGCCGAAGCGGGTGTTGACCAGGTGTGCCTGGGCCGCCAGGGGCAGGGCCGCGAGCAGCACGCCGGCCGTGAGCCGTGGGGTCGGGCGGATGCTCACCCGAGTAGCCCGAGGCCCGAGAGCAGGAACCAGCCGCCGCCCAGGGCGATCAGCACCCCGGCGGCACGCACCGCCCGCTCGCCGAGGGGCCGGGCGATGAGTATCCCGAGCAGGATGCCGGCGAGATGCAGCAGTCCGGTGGCGGTCACGAAACCGACGCCGTAGGCCAGGGGGTCGGTGGCGTTGGGCAACTCGGTGCCGTGGGCGTGGCCGTGGAAGATGGCGAAGGCCCCGACGAGGAGCATCGCCAGCCACAGGGGCGGGCGCACCGCCCCGGCGACCATGATCCCCAAGACGATGCCGGACACGGCGATCCCGATCTCCACCGAAGGTACGGGCACCCCCAACACGCCGAGCATCCCGCCCAGGGCCATGATCAGGGGAAAGGTGATCGGCAGCACCCAGATGGCCGGGTTGCCCAGTTGGGCGCCCCAGAGTCCGACGGCGATCATGGCGATCACGTGGTCCGGCCCCATGACCGGATGGAGGAAACCGGTGAGGAATCCGTCGGCGGTTCCGCCCTGGGCGTGGGCCAAGGCGAGCGCCGGTGCCAGCGCGAGTAGGGAGCCCAGGGCCAGCGCTGGGGCAAAGGTCTGCCCCGGGACCGGCCGGCGATAATGGATGCAGCAGGGGCGATGCATGGTTCGGGTCCTCAAGGAGCGAGCATCAGGACGGTACGGTCGATGAGCCAGAAGGCCGCGATGCCGCCGACCCCGTAGATGACCAGGGTCTCCCCCAGACGCGGCCAGGCGACGGCGAGCACCCGCAAGGAGGCGCCCAGGGCCAGGATCAGTAGCACGAAGGCGATCTGACCGATCTCCACCCCGAGGTTGAAGAACAGCAGGGCCAGCGGCACCTCGCCCGCCGGCAGCCCGAGCTTGATGAGCGCGGAGGCGAAGCCCAGCCCGTGCAGCAGGCCGAAGCCGAAGGCCACCAACCAGGGCCAGCGTGCGGTGAGGCCGCCCTCGCCCCGGCGCACCCGGATCGCCTCCACGGCGACAAAGACGATGCTGAGCGCGATGGCCGCGTTCACGGGCGGCTCCGGAACCCCGATCCAGCCCAGGGTTGCCGCGGCCAGGCTGATGCTGTGGCCGATGGTGAAGGCGGTGATGGTCTTCACCAGCGGCCAGGGGCCGCGCACGATCCACAGCAGCCCCAGCACGAACAGGAGATGGTCGACCCCGAGCAGGATGTGCTCGACGCCGAGCGCGGTGTAGGTGCCCGCGGCCGAGAGTGCGGACGCGCTCCCGCCGACCTGGAAACGGTCTGTCTCCGGGGTGAGGCGAACCGTCTGACTCCCGCCGTCCAAGCGCTGCACCCTGGCCAGCACGTCGGTTCGCGTGGCAGCGAGCCCCTCGATCCAGACCGTGCCGCCCGCGAGGCCCAGGGGGTTGCCTTCCGGGCTCGTGCAGCGGGCGCGCCAGCGCTCAACGTAGGCCCCGCCCGTGAACCGGCTGCTCGGCTCGGTCCCCTCGCAGTGATCGGGCAGCCTGACGTTCAGGGAGAGCCGCCGGTCGCCGCGGGCCGGGACCTTCCAGAGCAGGTCGTAGACGCCCGCGTCGATCTCGCGCAGCTCGAGGAAGCCCGGGCGCAGCTCATGGGCCGCCGTATTGGCGGCGAGTGCCCACAGGACCAGTGCGATCAGGGGGACGATGCGGTCGATCAGGGGGCGGGGACCCTTCACCGCGGCGCGCCGGGGGTCGTTCCGGATGCGTCCTCGGTGCCTTGCGACGGCGTGGGCGCGGCGCCGGGGAGGTCGATGCGCACCCGATAGCGCGCCTTCAAGCCCTCGTAGAAGCGCTCGTTGGCCTGTTCCCGGCGCTCGGCGGACCATTCCCGCTCCACCTGAGCTCGGATCTCCTCGAGCCCCGGTAGTCGGCTCGGCGTGCGCCCGGTCACCCGGATCAGATGCGAGCCGAAGGTCGATGGATGGGGCCCCGACCAGCCGTCCGCCTCGGTTCGGGCCAGCACTGCGGCGAGCTCCGAACCGAAGACCCCGGAGATCTCGCGGGTGGTCGCCCGTTCCAGACCGGGAGGGAGCAGGGTCGGATCGCCCAGGGCCTGGGGGTCGGCGCCTAGGGCGGGGTCGGCATTCAGGCGCGCGAGGATCGCGGCGGCGCGCACCTCCGCAGGACCGTCCGGGGATTCGGGGTCGATATAGACCTGCACGAAGTCGATCCGCTCCGGCTCGCGGAAGGCGTCGGGATGGGCGGCGAGGTAGCCCGCAAGCTCGGCCTCGGTTGGCGCCACCTGGTCCACCAGATCGGTGTTGAGGAACTCCATCTTCTGGCGCATCCGCCGGCGGATCACCAGATCGTCCCGGTCGAGCCCCAGGGCCAGCGCCTCGCGGTAGAGGATCTCCTCCTTCACCAGATCATCGGCGAGTCCGCGCAGCTCGGCCTCCGTCGGCGGCCGCAGCCAGGTGCGCTGGAACTGCTGGGAGAGCCGTTCCAGGGAGGGGCGGTCGATCACGACCTCATCGGCCGGCGGTGGCGGGTCGCCGAAGGCGCCATAGAGCAGGAACAGGCCGGCCCCGAGAAGCAGGAAGTGAAGCAGCGGGTCCCGGACCAGGGCGCTGAGCCAGGAGGGATTCTCGGGTGACGGCACGGGTAGGGTGATGATGGCGGTCGGGGCTGGCATCTTAGCCGCCTGGCGGCGGGATGGCAGCCCGCCGCACCCAAAGGATCTAGGTTTCGGCGGCGTTCCGCGCGGCCGTGATGGCGGCGAGGATGGAGAGCGCGATCTCCGGCGGGCGTTTGCTGCCGATGGGGAGCCCCGCGGGGGCGTCGAGGCGCGCGATCTGCGCCTGGGTCAGGCCCAGCTCGGCCAGGCGTGCGGCACGTGTCGCGGCCGTGCGTCGGGAGCCGAGCGCGCCGATGTAGAAGGCGCGTGTGGCGAGGGCCTCCGTGAGTGCCAGGTCGTCCTGCTTGGGGTCATGGGCGAGGGTGACGATGGCACTTCGCGGATCGTCTGCGAGGGCGCGGACGGCATCATCGGGCATCTCGCGGAGATAGCGGACATCGGCCAAGGGCGCCGGATCCGCGAAGGCCTCGCGGGGATCGCAGATGGTCACGCGATAGTCGAGCATTCGCGCCATGCGGGCCAGGTAACGGGCGAGCTGGCCGTCACCGATCAGCAGCAGGTGCCAGGCGGGGCCGAAGACCTTGGTCACGGCGTCCGCGTCGGCCTGAAGCTCGGGGCGCCCCTCGCCCGGGTGCAGGCTGAGCTCCCCGGTGCGCAGGCACACCCGGCGGGCTACCAGCTCGCCCGTGTCGAGCCGGGCGAGTAGGGCCTCGATGGGGGCCGCCGCCTCGAGCGACTCGACCAGCAGCTCCAGGCGCCCACCGCAGGGCAGACCCAGCCGCGCCGCCTCCCCGCTGCGAACCCCGAAGTCGATCAGGGTCGGGGTGTCACCCAGCTCTCCGGCGCCGAAGCGGTCGATCAGCTCCTGCTCCACGCAGCCGCCGGAGACCGAGCCGACCATGCCGCCATTCGCCGCCATGGCGAGCAGGGATCCCGGCGGTCGCGGGGAGGAGCCCCAGGTGCGTAGCACCGTCGCCAGGCCGACCCGCCGGCCCTCGCGAAGCCAGCCGAGCGCCGCGGACAGGACCTCGACGTCTGCCGCCTGAGGCGTGCCAGGGTCGAGCATCAGGCGAGCTTGAGGGGGAGGGTGCGCAGACGTTGCCCGGTGGCGGCGGCCAGGGCGTTCGCCACCGCGGGGGCAATCACCGGGGTGGCGGGCTCGCCGACCCCGGTCGGGGGCTCGGTGGACGGCACGATATGCACCTCGACCCGGGGCATCTGATTGATGCGCAGCACCTGGTAGTCATGGAAATTGGACTGCTCGACCCGGCCTTCCTGAAGCGTGAGGGCGCTCACCAGGGCGGCAGAGAGACCGAAGCCCATCCCGCCCTCCATCTGCGCGGCGATCACGTCGGGGTTGACCGCGATCCCACAGTCCACGGCGATCACGACTCGATCGACCGTGAATGCCTTGCCGCGTACGGTCACCTCGGCCACCTGTGCCACGTAGCTGTTGAAGGACTCGTGGACCGCGACGCCCCGGCCGCGGCCCTCGGGCAAGGGGGTGCCCCAGCCGGCCTTCCCGGCGGCCAGCTCGAGCACGGCCCGATGACGGGGGTGCTCGGCGAGCAGGTCCAGGCGATAGGCGACCGGGTCCTGGCCGGCGGCGGCCGCCAGCTCGTCGATCATGCACTCGACCGCGAAGGCGGTGTGGGTGGAGCCCACCGCGCGCCACCACTGCACCGGCACGCCCATGGACGGCGAGTGCAGGTCGGTCGACAGGTTGGGGATGGCGTAGGGCAGGTTGGCCGCGCCCTCCACGGAGGTCTGGTCCACCTCGTCGACGACCAGCATCGGCTCGAAGGCGGTCCCGGTGACGATGGACTGCCCGACGATGCGGTGCTGCCAGGCCACCGGCCGGCCCTCGGCATCGAGACCCGCGCGCAGGCGGTGCAGATAGAGCGGCCGGTACCAGCCGCCCCGGGTATCGTCCTCGCGGGTCCACTGGAGCTTCACCGGCACCTTCCCGCCAGCGGCCTTGAAGACCTCCGCCGCCTCGACGACATAATCGGATTGGGGGTTGGCGCGCCGTCCGAAAGAGCCGCCCGCGAAGAGCATCTCGATGCGGACTTGGTCCG
Organism: uncultured Gammaproteobacteria bacterium; assembly: GCA_963714915.1. GTDB lineage: Bacteria > Pseudomonadota > Gammaproteobacteria > Chromatiales > Chromatiaceae > Thiodictyon. The sequence continues at coordinate 38,609 of CAVQQM010000034.1, read as the reverse complement.
GTTGCAAACCCAAGACCTTGGCCACCGCGGCCTGGTCCATGGTCTGGAACTGCTCACCGTTGATCACCCGCACCCCGTCGCCGTCCGGGGCGATCACGCAATCGATGGACTCCAGGGCTGCATGGGCCAGGTAGGGCACGCTGTACTCGGCCTCGAGCACCCGCGCCGCGGAGGTGAGCGCCGCCTCGGCGTCGCCCTCGGAGCGCGCGACCTTGCCAGGCGTCCGGGCCAGCTCCCGATACTCGGCCAGGATCTCGGCGCTGCCGAGCTTGAAGGCCTCGGACTCGTCCCAGCGGATGGTGGAGGCCAGGGCATCGCGGCCGAGCTTGGCGCTCCAGGTGTCGCCGGCCAGGACCGCGACCCCGCTGGGGATCTGTACCACCTGGCTCACACCCTTCACGGCCAGGGCCGGGGCGGGATCGAAGGCATCGACCCGGGCGCCGAAGCGGGGCGGGTGGGCGACCATGGCGGTCAGCATCCCGGGGAGTCGCACGTCCTGGGTGAAGATGGCGCTGCCGTCGGTCTTGCCGACGTCCTTGCGGCGGATGGCTGGGTTGCCGATGAGCCGGAAGTCGCTCGGATCCTTGAGCCTGACGGACTCGGGCACCGGCAGGGCGGCGGCGGCCTGGGCCAGCTCGCCGAAGCTCGCCTGCCGGCCACTGGGATGGCTCAGGACCCCGTCGCGGACCGCGATCTCGCCCGCGGCGACCCCCCACTGGCTGGCCGCGGCCTCCACCAGCATGGCCCGCGCGGCGGCGCCCGCCTTGCGCAGCTGCTCCCAGGAGTTGGCCATGGCGGTGCTGCCGCCGGTGCCCTGGGTTGGTCCCCAGAACAGGTTGTTGTAGCGGCCGCTGTCCGCGGGTGCCCCCTCGGCGCGCACCTGGTCCCAACGCGCGTCCAGCTCCTCTGCCACCAGGGTGGGCAGGCCGGTGAAGGTGCCCTGGCCCATCTCCAGATGCTTGACGATCACGGTGACGCTGTCGTCGGGCGTGATGCGCACGAAGGCGTTGGGCTCGAAGGGTGCGGCGACCCGCTCCTCGCCGCCGGCGATCCCGGGGCCGGCCCGCATGGCATCCGCCCGGGTCGCCGGGAGGTGCAGCCCAAGGGTGAGTCCGGCGCCCAGGGCCAGTCCCTGCTTGAGGAAACCGCGGCGGGAGAGGTTCTCGATTCGGATGTTGTCCATGGTGGCTCCCGTTATGCCAGCTCGGCGGCGGCCTGCTTGATGGCGGCGCGGATGCGCGCATAGGTGGCGCAGCGGCAGATGTTGCCGGACATGGCCGCGTCGATATCGGCGTCCGTGGGCGAGGGGTTCGCCGCCAGCAGGGCCGCGGCGGATAGGATCTGCCCCGACTGGCAGAAGCCGCACTGCACCACGTCTAGGGCCGCCCAGGCCTTCTGGATCGACCGGCCCGCGGGGGTGTCGAGGCCCTCGATGGTGGTGACGGCCGCGCCGGCCGCGGCGGCCAGAGGGGTCGAGCAGGAGCGCACCGGCGCGCCGTTGAGATAGACGGTGCAGGCGCCGCATTGGGCGATCCCGCAGCCGTATTTGGTCCCCGTGAGGCCCGCGTGGTCGCGGATGGCCCACAGGAGCGGCATGTTCGGGTCCAGGTCCAGCGAGTGCGCCTGACCGTTGATGGTGAGGTCGATCATGGGGGTCCTCCGCGGCGGGTGGCCGGAGCGGCGGGACGATTCGCCGCGCGGCTGACGGGTCCAGGTGGTGGGGGGCGAGGTGCGTGGCCAATCCTTTGATCGACGAATCCCTTCGGGCGATCGATGCCCGGCCGAAGCCCTTGTACCCAATGCCGCCAAGGCCCGCAACCGCGCACCGACCGCGGTGGTAGGGTTCGGGCGGTTGTCGGCCCGGCGCGCGTCAACGAGATTCCGCTATGCATGCCATTGGTTTTCGGGTATCGTCCCGCCGGAATTGCGCCACCCGGTCGGCGCGCCCGTCTCTCGGCTGATCACCCGCCCCAAAAGGCCGCCCATCGCACGCGATGGGACTCATCCAGAACGACTCACCAAATTCGCCTAGACCGGCCCCGGTTACGCCCTTGTGGCGACTTGGGTAGGCCGATTCAGGAATCCCGCATGACATTCGACTCACTCGGTCTTTCGGCCGAGCTCCTGCGCGCAGTCGCCGCGCAGGGTTATACCTGTCCGACACCCATCCAGGCCCAGGCCATCCCGGCCGTCCTCTCCGGCCGCGACGTGCTCGCCGGGGCCCAGACCGGCACCGGCAAGACCGCTGCCTTCACCCTACCCATGCTGCACCGGCTGAGTCAGGCCTCCGGGCGCCACCCGCGTCCGCGCGCCCTGGTGCTCACCCCGACCCGCGAGCTGGCGGCCCAGGTGGGCGAGAGCGTGCGCGTCTACGGCGCACACCTGCCCCTGCGTGCCATGCAGATCTTCGGCGGCGTGGGCATGAACCCTCAGATCGAGCAGCTTCGGCGCGGCGTCGACATCGTGGTCGCCACCCCGGGCCGGCTCCTCGACCACGCGGGCCAGCGCACCATCGACCTCAGCGGCATCCAGTTCCTGGTGCTCGACGAGGCCGACCGCATGCTGGACATGGGCTTCATCCACGACATCCGCCGGGTGCTCAGGCTCCTGCCGCGCGAGCGCCAGAACCTGCTCTTCTCGGCCACCTATTCCAAGGAGATCGAGCTGCTCGCCAATGGGCTCCTCCAGGATCCCCTGCGGATCGAGGTGGCGCGGCGCAACACCGCGGCGGAGACCGTTGCCCAATTGGTGCACCCGGTGGGCCAGCGGCGCAAACGCGACCTCCTCGCCCATCTGATCCATGCCGGCGACTGGCGCCAGGTGCTGGTCTTCACCCGCACCAAGCACGGCGCCAATCGGCTCGCGCAGCAGCTCGAGGGCGAGCGGATCACCGCGGTGGCGATCCACGGCAACAAGAGCCAGAACGCCCGCACCCGGGCCCTGGCGGACTTCAAGCGCGGTGCGGTGCGCGTGCTGGTGGCGACGGATATCGCCGCCCGCGGGCTGGATATCGACGGGCTGCCCCATGTGGTCAACTTCGAGCTGCCTAACGTGCCGGAGGACTATGTCCACCGCATCGGGCGCACGGGTCGTGCCGGGGCCGATGGCACCGCGGTGTCGCTGGTGAGCGCCGACGAGCGCGGTCTGCTGGCCGGCATCGAGCGGGTGCTGGGTCGGCGCATCCCCGTCGAGGCCATCCCCGGTTTCGACGCCGCCGATGACCCGGCGCGACCGGACGACGCCGAGTCCTCGCCAGGCATCCGTCGTGCCCAGCCCGGACAACAGCAGCGCCGTCATCATCCGCGACCGCGCGGGGAGCGTCGTGACGGCGCCGCCGTGGTAGCCGGTCAGCGCGGCGAGGGCGGGGCCCATCACCGGTCGCGCGGTCCCCGGGGCGGCGAGGGCGGCAACCGGCGCAAGCCGGGGATGTGATCACCGGCTAGAATCCCGGTACCCGATCTCAATGACTTTGCGGTGCGGCCCCCAGGGCCTCACGGCAGGCGATTCCACCGGCTCGTGCATCGGCTGGACGGATGGTTCCATTACGACGATGCACTCTTTCAATGAGATAGACGACTGATGAATATCTATGTTGGCAACCTGGCCTATAGCGTGACCCAGGAAGATCTGCGCGATGCCTTCGCCGCTTACGGACAGGTGGACAGCGCCAATCTGATCACCGATAAGTTCACTGGCCAATCCAAGGGCTTCGGCTTCGTCGAGATGCCGAGTAACTCCGAGGCCGACGCGGCCATCAAGGCCCTCAACGAGACGCCCCTGAAGGGTCGTGCCATTCGCGTCAACGAGGCCAAGCCCCGCAGCGACAGCCCCCGCCGTAGCGGCGGTGGCGGTGGCGGCGGCGGCGGTCGCTGGTAAAGGCCTGCTCGGTGCACGCGCCCCGCGAGGGACGCGTGCACCGTTTTCATTTCGGGGTCGGCTGACGCCTCCCAGGCGTCAGCCGACCCACCCTCACAGGCGCCCGCGGTCCGCCTCGGTCGATCTCCTGCGTCGCCTCCGTGATTTGACTGCACCCTGACCCTCGGTTGCGCGTCCAGCGCGTCCCAGCCGGCATCTCCCGATGCCCGTTCCGGCAAGGTGTCTCCGAAACCCCGGGCGAGCGCCCGCACGCACGGCCAGCCCTCCGATCGTTTCCCATCGCCGCCAGCCGCGCGCATTGGCATCCCTTGCGTCTGTGCGGGTCTCGGATGCGCCTCCCTGCGATCTCGACCCGGGCAATCGCGTGGCGGCCTGCATCCCAAGCGCAAGCTCGCGTTGCGAGGATCCACGGGCGAGCAGCGAGGATTCGGGGACGGCCCAGAGGCTCGGCCATGGACGACATGGAAGACTGCCCTGGCTCGGGCAGGTCGCGGGGAGCGCGTCGGCTTATCCTTGGTCACAGCGTCAGTTGCTTCCTCGCATGACTCGACCGCAAGCCGTGATGATCAGCCTTCAGTTCGGGTCGAAGCGCGCCGGTGCGAGGCTAGTCGTGTGCGGCGCGGCCGCCCTGGCACTCGTCTCATGCGCTGATCTTGGCTACTACGGCCAGGCCGCGCGCGGGCATCTGGATCTGATGGCTCGGCGCGCGCCCATCGAGGTCCTGCTCGCCGACGACGCCCTGGAGGCCGATACCCGAGGCCGGCTCGCGCTGGCGCTCGAGGCGCGCCGCTTCGCCACCAGCGAGCTTGCCCTCCCGGACAATGGCTCCTACCGCCAATATGTCGATCTCGACCGCGGCTACGTCACCTACAGCCTGGTGGCCGCGCCGCCCCTATCCGTCGCGCCCAGGCAGAAGTGTTTTCCCCTCGCCGGATGCGTCCCCTATCGGGGCTACTTCTCTCGCGCTTCGGCCGAGGCCCAGGCCGCCCGTCTGCGCGCCGCGGGCGACGATGTCTTCACCGGTCCCGTGCGCGCCTATTCGACCCTCGGCTGGTTCGATGATCCACTCCTGAGCACCATGGTCGACCTGGGGGAGACCCGCATGGCGGGCCTGATCTTCCATGAGCTGGCGCACCAGCGGGTCTACGTCCCGGGCGACAGCGCCTTCAACGAGTCCTACGCCGTCGCGGTGGAGGAGGAGGGGGTGCGGCGCTGGCTGCGCGCCCGCGGCGAGACCGCCGAGCTGGCCGATTGGGAGTCCGAGCGCGAGCGGGAGTCGGCCCTGCGCACCCTGCTTGGCGCCCTGCGCGGCGAGCTCGAGCGGGTCTATGGCGGCGCCGGCAACGATGCCTACAAGGCGCGCCGCAAGTCCGAGCTGCTCGACCGATACCGCGCCCGCTACCGCGACCTCAAGGCCGAACAGGGTTGGGATGACCGCTTCGACCATTGGTTCGGGGCAGGGCTCAACAACGCCCTACTCGCCTTGCTCGGCACCTACGCGGACTGGGTACCGGCCTTCCAGCAGTTGCTTCGAGAGCACGCCGGCGACATGTCCGCCTTTCACGCCTCGGTGGAGGCCTTGGGGGCGCTGCCCGACGTGGACCGGCACGCGCGACTCGAGGTCCTCTCGGACCAAACCGCACCCCGATAGCCGGGGGTGCCGCCCTGGCAGATCCACTAGTAAGGGAGCTGACCCCGTCGCCACCAAGGAGACGCTGATCAAATCCATCCATGGATCTGATCAACCCGGGCCGTCCTTGGTCCGGACGGGAAACGCAATAAATCAGCCATTTCCCTAACCCTCCTTCATTCCGACTGTTCGAGGAAACTAGCGATTTGCCGGTAAAACTCTGTATTGTTTTTCTCGAACTGGATCATGTGGCCGGCCTGTTCAATCTCAACGTATTGTTTCACTGTGCTGCCGAGGTCTTCCAAGAGTTGTTGATTATCCGCTCGGGTGGCAAGCGTGTCCGATTCGCCGCGGATCACCAGTGTCGGCACCTTGATGCTGCCAGCATCAAAATGCGGTTCCGACCAGCCGATGAAGCGCCCCCAGGGCGCACGCACCCGCCCGCCGAGCTCAGCAGATTTTGGATCGGACGCCAGATGGGCTTGCCCATACGCCTCAAAGGCCCCAGGGATCAGGTACTCTTCCTTGGTGCCCAACTTGACCCAGCGTTGCAGGTCGGTGGGGGTGCCGTAGCGATTCTTTTCGGCTTCGCGCTTGGCATCTTCTTGCTGGCGCTGCTCCGCAGTCTTGCCTTTGCCCAGGTAGTTGGTCGCATAAAGGACCAGCTTGGCTACTTTGTCGGGCTGCTGAATGGCGTAGAGCGGCGCCTCCGCCATCGCCCCAGTCGACCAACCCAGGAGATGCACCTTGTCCGCGCCGCGCAGGTCGCGAATGAAATCGACGGTGCGTCCGACATCGTCGAGCGTGACGTCTAGGCCGATGGGTGCCTGACTGTCTGGGTATTGCTCAGGTTCATCCATGATCGGTGGCCGAGTGGATTGACCATAGCCTTCCAGGTCCAGCGCGAAGGTATCCCATCCGAGGCTGGCAAAGTGCCGCATCATCGAGATGTTTTCATGGTCCAAGTCGAAGGCGACGGTGCCCGGGAAGGTACCGCCATGCAGAAACAGCAAGACCTTGTTGTCCTTGCCTGCCGTCCTCTCGGTGCCCGCTTCGACGACCTCCCGCACATGAAGGACGACATGAGGGTCGAGATTCTGCTCCCGATAGAACGGCTCCTTACTCTCATGGCTGAGGAAGTAGTCTGTCGTCATCAGACCGGCATCTTCTGTCGCCTGGGCGGTCTGGATGCCGGTCATCAGGCACAACAAGGGTAGAGCCAGTCGCAGGTAGGGTGATTTGCAGCAAGAGTGGGTGGTCGCCATCACAGCCTCCGTCGAGGTCAATTGTTACGCAGTCTTCGTCCAGCACCTCGGAGGCGTCGATCTCCGGGGCCCTGAGCGGAGCCTCGGCTAAACTGCGTTTACTTTCTCGACCGAAAACCGACGAAACCACGAAGAAAACCAGAAGAACAAGCAAGACTCTCTTTTATTCATGAGCTTAAGATCTGGAATGCCGACGTTCCCTCCGATGCGAAAACCCTGGAGGCGCCCATGACCTCACCCGAAACCCCAGCAACCAGAGCAAGCTCCACGTCGTTCCAGGTTGGTGACTGGCTGGTCGATCCGGCGGCGGGGCAGATCGCCAGGGGCGGACGCCTGGTCAAACTCGAGCCAAAGGTGATGGAGGTTCTGAGCTACCTGGCCCTACGGCAGGGGGAGTTGGTCACGCGGGAGGACCTGGAGCGCGATGTCTGGAGGGGCGCAGTGGTCGGCTATGACGCGATCACAGCCGCGGTGATCAAACTCCGGAAGGCGCTGACCGACGACGCCCGGGAACCACGTTACATCGCGACCATCCCGAAGCGTGGCTACCGTCTCATCGCCGCGGTGCAGGAGCGCCCCGTTGGCGCCGAGGCGGAGAATCCCGGGGGGATCGCGGCGTCTGCTTCAGGGCCGACGCCCTCGCGGACCAACTTGTCGAGATGGCTCCTGTCCGCGTTCGTACTCATCCTGCTCCTCGGTTTGGCATTCCTGTTCTATCAGGAAAAGCAAGCGAAAGACGGCAAGGCCCTATCATCATCGCCACCGTCGATCGTGGTGCTTCCGTTCGTGAACTTTGCTGGCGATCCCGATCAGTCTCCTTTGCCGATGGAATGACGGATGACATGATCACCGACCTCTCCCGACTCTCGGGTCTGCAGGTCATCGCCGCCAACACGTCATTTACATACAAGGACAAGCAGGTCCAACCCCAGGAACTGAGAGCGGAGCTTGCAAGTGGATTTCGTCCTCGATGGCAGTATCCGACGACAGGGCGATGTGATGAGGATCAACGCACGGCTGGTCGATGCCGAGACCGGATTTCAGAAGTGGGCCGCGAGCTATGATCGGCCGACCAGCCAGGTGTTCGAGGTCCAGGACGAAGTGACCGATCGTATCGTGGAGGCGCTCGCGCTTCGGATCTCGGCCCAGGAGCGACAACGCCTAGCCGAGCGAAGCACCGATAATCTGAGGGCCTACGATGCGTTCTTGGAGGGGCAGGCGGTATCGAAGCTCGGCACCATGGCGTCCAACCAGCAGGCGCAACGTGCCTACCTGCACGCGATCGAACTCGATCCCGGTTATGGTCGAGCCTATGGTGCCTTGGCATTCACGATGGCAGTCGCCTTCCGCCGTGGGTGGAGCGATACGCCGCTCGAGACCCTGGCACGCGCACTGCATCTGGCAGAGCGGGGCGTCGCGCTCGACGACTCGATCCCTCAGACCCATTGGGCCCTCGGCTATCGTCTATCTGATGCGCAGGGAGCTCGAGCACGCAGAGGCCGCTGCGATGCGCTCGATCGCGATAGCACCGAACTACGCGGACGGGTATGGGCTGCTTGCGCTCATCAACAACAATCTCGGACGTCCAGAGAGGGCGATTGAGCAGATCAACAAGGGGATCGAGCTCAACCCGTACTACACCTGGGACTACCCCTACAATCTCGGACGTGCCTACTACGCGCTGGGCCGCTACGAGGAGTCGATTGCGGCGCTTGGAGAAGGCGCTAGGAGCGCAATGAGAATGCTGCGCCGATCAAACTGTTCCTGATCGCCAGCTACGTGCGGGCGGGCCGCTGTGGGCGATGCAGAGTGGCAGGCAGAAGAGCTTCAGATGGTCAATCCGGAAGAGACGATCTCGCATACCGACAAGAGCGATTCCGATTTCCGATCCGGAGCTCAAGGAGGCCTTCCTGGAGGATCTTCGACGAGCTGGGTTGCCCGAGTAGCTTGGCGTGTGGCTAGTTCCGGAGGTCACCCAATGTCGCGTTCTCAGCGATGCGGGAAGCGGTCAGATGCAAGGGTTAGCGGCGGTCGCGCATGGCGCGCGGCGGGGTGATCAACGACCGCGAGTTGGCGTCAAGCGAAGATGTTTGACGACATCGACGAGACGCGGACCCGATTGGTGGCCGAAGACGCCGTGTTTGCCTACGCTGGGTGCCATCTGGCGTTTTCGGAGCTGACGCATGAGTCAGGCAGGCGCACGGCCATCTCCGCCGTCCTTCGAGGTCGATGACCTGCTCGGGGGCGAGCGTGTCCTGGCGGCCACGCCACGCTCGACGCTCGATTGGGTGGCCGTAATTCGTCTCGGCATCCCGTCCTCCGCCGCGGACGCACTGACGAAGCTCACCCACCTGACACGGGCGGAGCTGGCGTCCGCGGTGGGCATACCCGAGCCGGAGATGTTGGTGCAGGACCAGCCCTGGCGCGCTCGCTACATGACCATCCCGGCGGAGATCCCGTCGGACTTGGAGATCGAGCGCGTGGGCATTGAGCGTCTGCCGTCGGCCTCACGTGACCCGGCCGCCCAGGGGGCGTTGCGGGCAATCGGCAGGGAATGGGCGACCGGGCTCGCCACCGCCGTTTTGGCGGTGCCCCGCGCGGTCATTCCCAGCGAGGGGGCCGCAAAGCCCGTGCAGCTTCTCCAGGTCATCGAGAAAGGGGCGGCGCAGATTCGGCCACAAGCAGTCCTGCCCCTTGAGGTCATAGTGCAGGTCGGTCAGGTGCAGTCAGGAGCAGTTGTCGGGCATGATTCTGGGGTTTGACAGCGACTGTGTTGCGAAGGGTTAGCGCGGCTTCGTCTCGGGCACCGGCGCGCCATCCGGCACCACCACCGGCGTGACGCCGGCGAGCCGCCTCGCACGCCGGGCGAATCTGCGGTCATCGAACGTATAGAGCGCCGTGCAGTGGGCGCTGCCCGTCAGATGCAGGGCATCCGCGAAATCCATGCCCTGCGCCGTGAGTGGCAATGCAGCGGCGACACGCTCCGCCTCTTCGGTGTGGACGTGTCTCAGCCCCAACAGGTGCTCGAAGACGCGGATGACCTGGCTCGCATCGAATCCGTAGAAGGCCCGCAGCACCCACTCCAACTCCAGGACGACGGTGATGGGGACGAACAGGCTTGTACTCTCGGTCATGATCCGCCGGGCGATCGGACGCTGCCTGGCCGCCTCGGGATCGCCCGGATCATCGACGTAGAAGCGAGCGAGGATGTTGGTATCAAGGGCGATCATCGTCCTGATTCCGCATGGCCTCCGCGACGTCGAAATCCGCCAGCCGGCGTTCCCCGGGCAGGTCGCAGCGCAAGAGACCGTAGCCGTCTTCGGCACGTGATGGGGGAATGGACCTGCAGAGCCGGACGCGGATGCTGTCGCCCTCCAGCTCGAAGTCCAGCTTGCTGCCGGGTGCGATCCCCAGCCGGCGCCGGATGGCAGCGGGAATCACGACTTGACCCTTATCGGAAACAGTGACGGCAGACATCGGCGTGTACTCTCTCTTACCAAGTAAGAGAGAGTTTACACCGATCAAGTTTCGTGGCAACTGGGATAGGCGACCATCGCTTTGGTGATCTCAGCCTTTCGGCGTGTACCAGATCGGCGAGGTGTAGGCTCGCTCCTGGGTGGATGCGGGTACGTCGTCGGGGCGCTTGACGCCAAAGAACTTGGCGTCATAAGTGGTCCAGCGGGGCGTCGGGATCTCCAGCACGCGCACGTAGTAAAAGGCGCGCTGGGCGGGGTCGAAGTCCGGGTCTTGCCAATAGCCTCCGAGTGCCGCGTTGCCGATCGCATTGCTGTAGGTGGCCTCTTCGACGTTCACCGTGTTGCCCACGGGGTCCTTGCAGCGTCCATCCGGACCGATGGTTCGCCCGTCCGAGACGGCGATGTCATAGATGCGCTCCTGGGGCTTGTCGTCGTTGTCCAGCCAGCCCTTGATGATCTGCACCCGATCGAGGTTGGCACCGTCGGGGTCGCGCAGGGCCTGGACCAGGAAGGCGGGTGCCTTGCCCTCGGGTGCAGCCTTGAGGTCGCCGCCCATGGGTACGCCGTTGGCATAGGCATGGGCGGCGAAGTCCGATCGCTGAAGGTCCTCGGGCGCGAAATCGAAGCCACCGAACACCCGCACCCGGATGCGCGTGCCGGTGGTGGCGTAGACCTCCTTGCGGGCCATGGCGTCCCACAGGGCCTCGCGGGTGTTCTCCCGCGCCCAGACGGCAGCGAGGCCAGAGGCGCTGGTCTCGCGGGCGTAGATCTGGGATCCGGGCGGGGCCGGCCGACCGGCGATGACCTCCTCGAATCGGATCGGGTCCGCCGAGGGTTCGAGCAGCACGACCTTGCCGAAGAAGTTGTCCTCTTGGGCGGTGGAGAGCGAGGTGTGGGAATCCGTCGAGCCGATCATGCCGAACTTGAACGGGTTTGCGCCGAGTTTGGCCTCAAAGGCCAGGCCGCGTTTGTAGGCCTCGCGGGCGTACTCCCGGGGCAGCATGTCCCGGGTCTTGGGCTCGGCGCCGAAGCTCGCCTTGTCCCAGGTCTCGAAGTCGGCGAATTCGTCCTCGGCGGACAGGAAGGGATGCGCCTCGCCGTCGCCCTTCATCTGGGTGACCTCGTAGAGCGGCTCCCAGCGCGCGCGCCGCTCGGCGTAGTCGCGGTCCAGCGGCTTCTTGTCGGTCAGGGTGACGTCGTCGAACATCAGCCCGTTGGATAGGTTGCCGTTGTGCGGGATGGCGAGCATCCGCCCCCCGGTCTTCTGCTCGTAGTCTGCCATCCACGCCCAGAGCTGCTCCGGGTCCTGGGTGTCGTATTGGGAGATCGGCACGATCTGATCCGCCTTGTCCTTGCCGTCGCGGAAGACGACGTTGCGGTGCAGGTTGTTGCCGTTCTCCTGCATGGTCCATTCAAAGCCGATGAAGGCGGTGAATGAACCGGGGGCGTTGTACTGCTCCGCCGCCGCGGTGATGCGCTGCCACATGGTCTGTGCGAGGGCCGTCTGCTCCTTGAGCGGATCATCCAGATCAGCCAGGACCACCTGCCATGCATCGAATGCCTTGGTAATCGAGTCGATGTCGCCTTTCTTGACCAGATCGTGAACCATCCGTCCCCAGTCGTTGGCAAGCAGCTCCGGATTCGACTCGGCAATCGCCGGCGCCAGTCCGAGATTCTCCGCGTGATCGGAGACAACCAGGAAATCCAGGGGCCGCGACAGCCTCGCAGGGATCCCGGTGCTCGAGGTGACCGTCTCGCCGCGGGCGAACCGATAGGCCTCCTCAGGCCCCAGGGTATTGCCGATCATGCCGGCATCGGCGGAGTAGGACGTGTGCAGATGGGTATCGCCAAAGAAGACCCGGTTGGGGAAGTCCTGCGCGGGATAGGGCGAGTACTTGCTCTTGTCGATCGCGGCGGGTGGCGGGACGTCGTCATACGCCAATGCCAAGCCCGTGAGGAGCAGGGCGCCGAGGGTAGTTGGAATCAGGTGTCTCTGGGATGGCATGGATCGATCCTCTGGGTGGTGCACGCCATACGCGGGGGGACGCGGCGGCCCGTTGCGTTCTGACTATCGGGGTCTCAGGCTTTCCACCCGCTTGTCGATTCTCCGCAGCCGTAGCGCCAGGTAGACGAGCGAGGAGCCGATCACCAGGGCGGCGAAGCCGATGGTCCAGGCAATGGTAATGGCGCCAGTTCCAGGCCAGATGACCAGGACCAGGCCGACGATGGTCGCGACCGCGCCGATGGCCATTGCCGGCCCGCGATCGGGGTCACTAGGATCGGTCTGCATCCCGGCCAGGATCAGCATCGCTCCCTGGAGGAAGGCCCAGAGGCCGACGATCATCAGCAGCAGGCTGCCGGTCAGGTCCGGCCAGAGGAGCAGGACCAGGCCAACGGCGATGCTGATCAGGGCCGGTGCCAGATGGCTCCCGAGGTCCCGCGTGCGGAACCAACCCAGCAGGCCCATGATGCCGTCCGCCAGCGCGAAGAGCGCGATGAGTCGGATGAGCAGGACCAGGGTCGCCTTGGGCCAGAAGAGCGCGGCGACCGAGAGCGCCAGGGCGAGCAGTCCGCGGGCCAGGAGGAACCACCAGACGTCACCCAGCTTGTCACTCACCCGGGCGCGCACCTGAATGCCGGCGGCCCGGAGTCGTTCTCTATCGGTTGTCATCAGCAGTGTGTCCCGGTTGGTTTGGAGATCGAAAGGGGGCGCCGGGGCGGGCGGTGTGATCGCCAACACGGCGTCCGCCGAGGCGCGGCGGGTTGTCGAGCTCCATCTTGTGGTGGTTATGGGGCGGTGTTGAGCCGGTCCCCGATCTCGACGACAGCGTGGTCCTCCGCCAGCAACCTCATGGCATCCGGAAAGACCGTTGTCAGCAACTCGCGCAGGCGACGGTTGGTGACGTTGCCGCAGGTGAGCCAGAGGATCTGAGGGGGTCGGCCGAGGCGGAGCACAAGATCGACGAAATCGCTGTCCTTGCTCAAAATGACGACATCGCTTGCCGCGCGCGCCGCGTCGAAGATGGTCTGGTCGTCCGCGTCGCGCAGACCGAGATCTCGAACGGCGACGCATTCGACGCCACAGTTGCTGCTGACCCAAGGTGCCAGGGCTGGCGGCAACTGGGCGTCGAGCCAAATCCTCACGCGACGAGTCGCGGGATGTCAGCCCGCTCCGCGCCTAGCAGCAGACAGGCCTGAATGTCTTCCGGCTCCAGGTCGGGAAAGTCCGCGAGAATCTCTTCCGTGCTCACGCCTTCCGCGAGCATCTCGAGGATATCGACAACCCGGATTCGCATGCCGCGCACGCACGGGCGGCCTCCGCATTGGGCCGGGTTTGTCGTGATGCGCCCTCTAAGTTGTTGCTTGTCCATTCTGTGCCGCGTCAGATCAATCGATGGTCGACTCATGGTGCCTCAAGCCCCAGGCGTGTACCAGATCGGCGAGGTATAGGCCCGCTCCTGGGTCTTGAGCGGGATCTCCGCGGGCAGGTCGAGCTTGAACTTCACCCGGTCGTAAGCGGTCCAGCGCGGGGTGGGGATCTCGATCACCCGGGCGTAGTAGAAGGCCCGCAGCCGGGGGTCGAAGTCCGGGTCGCTCCAGACGGTGCCGAGCTCGGAGGCGCCGATGGTGTTGGTCCAGCTGGGCGCCGCCAGATCCACGGTGTCGCCCACCGGCGGGAGCTTGCCTTCGGCGCCCGGCTGGCGGTCGCCGGACCAGGCGACGTCGTAGACCTTCTCCCGTGGGTTGCCTTCGGCGTCCAGCCAGCCCTTGATGATCTGGATGCGGTCCAGGTTGGCGCCGATGGGGTCTCTGAGGGCGTAGACCAGGAAGGTCGGGGTCTTGGCCCCTTCGGACGGGGCCGGCAGGTCCGCGCCCATGGGCACGCCCTTGGTGTAGCCGATCAGGGCCAGGTCGCGGCGCAATGCGTCGTCCCGCTCGAAGCCCCAGCCGCCGAAGAAGCGAACGCGCATGCGCGGGCCGGTGGTGGCATAGACCTCACGCCGCTCCATGGCGTCGAAGAGGGCGCCGCGGGTGTTCTCGGTGGCCCAGATGGCGGTCAGGCCAGCCGCGCTGTAGTCACCGCCGCCCGGCATGGTGATCCCGGCCGGGCTCGGCTTGCCCGCGTGCGCGGCGCGCTCCGGCGAGGGCTCGTAGGTGGTGAACTTGCCGAAGAAGTTGTCCTCGTCGATCGTGCTGAGTCCGGTATGGGTGTCGGTCGCTCCCTCGAGGCCGAACTTGAAGGGGTTGACGCCGAGACTGGCCTCGAGCTGGAGTCCGCGTAGCAGACCGGAGCGGGCGTACTCGCCGGGCAGCATCTCCGCCGTCTTGGCCTGGGTGCCGTCGAGATTGCCGAAGTCCCAGGTCTCGTAATCGGCGAATTCGTCCTCGGGCGAGAGCAGCGGATGGGCCTCGCCGTCGCCCTTGAGCTGGGTGACCTCGTAGAGCCGCTCCCACTTCGCGCGCTCCTCGGCATAGGCGCGGTCGAGGGGCGCGCCGTCGGCGAAGTCGTCTTGCATCGCGAACATCATGCCGTTGGAGAGGTTCCCATTGTGCGGGATGGCGGTGACGTCACCGCCGGTCTTTTCCTCGTAGTTCGCCAGCCAGGCCCAGAGGTCGCGCGGGTTCCTGGAGCCAATAGGCGGAGTGGTGGTGTAGGGCACCACCTGACCGGCGCGCTCGGCGCCGTCACGGAAGATCACGTTGCGGTGCAGGTTGTTGCCGGAGACCAGGGAGGTCCACTCGAAGGCGATGAAGGTGGTGAAGGTGCCGGGGTCGTTGAACTCCTCGGCGGCGCGGACGATGTCGTCCCAGACGCGCTCGTAGGCGGGGTTGCCGGGCTGGTAGTTGAGCGCCGAGGAGATCTCGCCTTGGGCGAACTGATTGATCAGCCGGAACATGGCCTGGGCGGCGGTCTGGCCGCCCGCGTTGAAGTCCTCGTGGAACTTGCGGCCCTCCGGGTCCGACAGGATGTTCGGCGCGCCGTCGATGATGTCGGTGATGGCCCCCATGGCATCGGAGTGGTCGGTGATCATGAAAAAGTCGTAGGGGCGGGCGAGCTTCACCGGCTGGCCGGTGTTGGAGATCACCTGCTCGCCGCGGGCGAAGCGGTAGGCGTCGCGGGGCATCAGGCGGGTGCCGGAGCCGCCGGCGTCCGCCGACAGCCCCGTATGCACGTGGGTGTCGCCGAAATAGACGTCGGTCGGGTACGCCCGATCCGCGTAAGGGGAATAGGGTCGTCCCTTCAGGACTTTCTCGGTCGCCTCGGGATCGTCCGCGTATTGGGCCGCAGCGGTGGCGAGTATCAGTGCCTGGAGCGCGACCGCGGTGCAGTAGATCGACAGACGTTTGGCCATCGCCAGATTCCTCCAGTCGTTTCGCTCGTTATTGTTTCGGGGGCTGGTGGGTGACGGACCGTGGGCCCGAACGCGGAGGTCCAGGCCGCATGGGTACCCGAATCGATGCAATGGGATTCAGGATAGACCAGTGCGCCGGCGGGACGGCGCTTCCGCGGACCCAGGGTCCGTCGATCAGTCTCCGCCCTTGTCCCGGCCGGGCAGCCCCTCGCGGTACTCGCTGGGTCTCGATTGGTTGCGACCTGGCCCTTGAAATCGCCCAGGGTGAACGCGCTGCCGAGATCTAGGCCCCAGAAGGGTAGCATTGGGAAAGCGCAGCGCGCCTATCGCCTCGGGTTCGCAAGGTTCATGGGCACGGCGCGTACAGACGTCGGTGGCCGTGCGCTGGTCATCGCGGACGCGCCTCTGCGTGTCCTACGGCACTGACGGTGGTCGACTCTCTCGACAGGACCGGGGCGGCGAGCCGCCCCGGTTCCCTGAGCACTACTTGCCTTCGCCGCCCGCGGTCAGGTTGCGCATGACCTCGTCGAGGTTGAACGCAGCGGGCCTCTGACGGGGCGGGAACTCCTGGAAGGAAGAGATCATCTTCCCGGCGATGGCGTTTCCGGGTGCGCCCGCCCACTGGACCATGCCTTCCATCCACTCGTAGTAGCCGTTGGCGTTGTGCTGGGCGCGCTCGAATGGATCCATGCGCAGATCGAAGACCAGGGGGATGCGCAGGGTCACGAAGGGCTCCATCCAGACGCCGAACTTCTCGGAGCGCTGCTCCATGAAGACCAGCTTCCAGCGGTCGACACGCATGGCCACCAGTTGGCCGTCGTCGTTCCAATAGAAGAACTCGCGGCGCGGCCAGGCGGCATCGGCGGTGGCCTGCCCGCTCAGGAAGGGCAGCAGGTTGTAGCCGTCGAGGTGGACCTTGTAGGTCATGTCACCGATGGTGTAGCCGGTGGCCAGCTTCTCCTTGATGTCCGGTTCACCCACGGCGGCGAGCAGGGTCGGCACCCAGTCCGTATGGGAGGCGATGAAGTTCGAGACCGCGCCGGCCGGGAGCTGTCCGGGCCAGCGGATGACGAAGGGCACCCGGTAGCCGCCCTCCCAGTTGGTGTTCTTCTCGCTGCGGAAGGGGGTGATGCCGCCGTCGGGCCACATGTTGAAATGGGGGCCGTTGTCCGTGCTGTAGATGAGGATGGTGTTGTCGGCGATACCGAGATCGTCCAGCTTCTTCAGGAGCGCACCGATCTGGTCGTCGTGCTGGAGCATGCCGTCGGCGTAGAAGTTGAGCCCGGACTTGCCGTCGTATTCGGGCGGCACGTGGGTCACGTAGTGCATGCGCGTGGAATTGAACCAGACGAAGAAGGGCTTGCCGGCTTGGTGCTGGCGGTCGATGAAGTCCAGGGTCGCGCGGAGGAACTCCTGGTCCACCGTCTCCATGCGCTGCTTGGTCAGCGGGCCGGTGTCCTCGATCCGCTGGGTCCCGTCGGGCATTGCCCAGGAATGGATCACGCCGCGGGGGCCGAACTTCTTGCGGAACTCGGGGTTCTGGGGATAGTTCGGGTGCTCTGGGGCCTCCTCCGCATTGAGGTGATAGAGGTTCCCGTAGAATTCGTCGAAGCCATGATTGGTCGGCAGGAATTCGTCGCGGTCGCCCAGGTGGTTCTTGCCGAACTGGCCGGTGGCGTAACCCATGGGCTTGAGCAGGGTGGCGAGCGTCGGGTCCTCCTTCTGTAGGCCGAGGTCGGCCCCGGGGACGCCGACCTTGGTCAGGCCGGTGCGCACCGGCATCTGCCCGGTGATGAAGGCGGCGCGGCCGGCGGTGCAGGACTGCTCGGCGTAGTAGTCGGTGAAGCGCACTCCCTCGCTCGCGATGCGGTCGATGTTGGGCGTGCGGTAGCCCATCATGCCGTCGTTGTTGTAGCTGAGGTTCCAATAGCCGATGTCATCGCCGAAGATGACGAGGATATTCGGCTTCTCGGTGTCGGCCAGTGCCGGCCCTTGGGCGAGGACCAGGGCGAGGGCGAGCGCCGCGAGCGGGGCAGCCTGATTCATTGGGAGGTTCTCCTTCGGGTGGCGGGATTGTCTTACGGGCGATGGATCCCCGTCGGTCTCTGGTCGCGACGGGATCGGGTTGCCTGCCGGCACCGGACCGGTTGCGCCCTGGTTCGATCGCGGGCGTGTCAAGACATGCAGGTCAACACTAATCCCGAATCTTCGTGCATAAACCCGAGCACGGCTATGCGGATTACGCAAAGGGGGTGGAATCGATGCAGGGGACGGTGAACGACGCGGTAGCGCCAGGCCCGCGCCAAGACGCCGAGGTCCCGCACGCCTTCGTCTCCATCCAGGACATCGATGACCCCTGCGTCTGGGAGCTCGAGTCGCTCCCCTGGGAGGTTCTGGGGGGGCGTATCGCGGCGCCATTTCGTCACCAGAAGCGCATCCTGGTGACGCCGAACTTGCTCGTGTACTGGGAGTCCTTCGAGGGTGGCCTGCACATACAAGGGATGACGCCGGCGGGGATGCTCGGTTTCTCGGTGCCGATCCGGGTCGGCCAGGGCGCGAGTTTTTGGGGCGGACGTCTTACACGAGCGCGGGCTTCCCGCCTCGCTGCCCGGGGTCGTGGATGCCCGTATCGAGGCGGGCCAATCTCAGCTGATCGTGCTGGTGCGTCTCGACTGGTTGCGGGCCGAGGTCGATCCCTTGACCTACGATGGCCTCGAACGCGCCGCACTGCGCCGCGTGCTGCCCGCGACACCCACGGGGCGCGAGGCGCTGGGGATCTGGCTCCTGGGGCTCTTGGCGCGCTTCCATCATGCGCCGGGGCGCTTGGCCGAGCCCGCGGTGGTGGACTCCGTCGAGCAGGACCTGCTGCGCTGGCTGCTGGCGACGATCAGGCTCACCGAGACGGGGGCACCGAGGCCCATGCCCAACCGGCGCCGGCGCGGCTTCGACCGGGCGATCGAGGGGCTGCGCGGGGTCGAGCTCTCCAGCATGGATTGCTCCCGGTTGACCACCTTGGCCGGCGTCAGTCGGCGCACCCTCGAATATGCCTTCCAGGACGAGGTCGGTCTCTCGCCGCGGGGATTCATCTACAAGCTGCGCCTGCATGCGGTGCGTCGCGCCCTGTTGGCGGCCGACCTTGCCACCGCGACGGTGGGGGATATCGCGGCCGCCCACGGCTTCTACCAGTTCGGCCGCTTCGCCGGCGATTATCGCAGCGCCTTCGGCGAGCTGCCCTCGGTGACCCTGAGGCGTCCTTGCGCGGCTTCGGCGGGCGGGTTGCTCCGACCCTCTGGCAAGGCCCTGGCACGTGCGGGTTTGATGAGGGGTGCACAAGAATATTAGAATGCACTGAAGTTTTTCCGCGCGAGCCAGGTTTGCCATGCAGGATCCCATCACCCACTCGGACGCGGAGATCGGCCGGGTCGAGGTCAAGGAGACCACCTGCTACATGTGCGCCTGCCGTTGCGGCATCCGGGTGCACCTGCGCGACGGTGAGGTCCGTTACATCGAGGGCAACCCCGATCACCCCCTGAACCAGGGGGTGCTTTGCGCCAAGGGGTCCTCGGGGATCATGAAGCAGTACTCCCCGGCGCGGCTCACCAAGCCGCTGCGGCGCAAGGCTGGCGCCGAGCGCGGGACCTCCCAGTTCGAGGAGATATCCTGGGACGAGGCCTTCGACCTGCTCGCCGAGCGCCTGGGGCGGCTGCGCGCCGAGGACCCGAAGAAGTTCGCCCTGTTCACCGGGCGCGACCAGATGCAGGCCCTCACGGGCCTGTTTGCCAAGCAGTTCGGCACGCCTAATTACGCGGCCCATGGCGGCTTCTGCTCGGTGAACATGGCCGCCGGCCTGATCTACACCATCGGCGGGTCGTTCTGGGAGTTCGGCGGTCCGGATCTCGACCGGGCCAAGCTGTTCGTGATGATCGGCACCGCCGAGGACCATCACAGCAACCCGCTCAAGATCGCCATCTCCAAGTTCAAGCGCCGGGGTGGGCGATTCGTCTCCATCAACCCCATCCGCACCGGCTACTCGGCGATCGCCGACGAGTGGGTGCCGATCAAGCCCGGCACCGACGGGGCCCTGCTGCTCGCCATCATCCACGAGATCCTCAAGCTCGGGCTCTACGACCGGGACTTCCTGATCCAGTACACCAACGCCGCCGAGCTGGTGGTGGACGACCCGGCTCGCCCCGACCACGGGCTCTTCCATCGCTTCGAGATGCATGTGGAGGAGGGCTGCTTCGATCCCGAGAACAAGCTCTGGTGGGACCGCGAGATCGGCCCCATCGGCACCCACACCCCGGGCGCCGACCCGCGTCTCATGGGCAGCTACACCCTCGACGACGGGACCCCGGTGAAGCCAGGCTTCCAGTTGCTCAAGGAACGGGTGGAGGACTACACCCCCGAGTGGGCCGCGGGCATCACCGGCATCCCCGCCGCAACCATCCGCCGTCTGGCCCACGAGATGGGCGTCACGGCGCGCGACCAGAAGATCGAGCTGCCCATCCCCTGGACCGACTGCTGGGACAACGAGCACAGCTCGGTCACCGGCAATCCGGTGGCCTTCCATGCCATGCGCGGCATGGCGGCCCACAGCAACGGGTTCCAGACCATCCGCGCGCTCGGCATCCTGATGACCATCCTGGGCACCATCGACCGCCCGGGCGGCTTCCGCCACAAGGCCCCCTTCCCGCGTCCGATCCCGCCCTGTCCGAAACCGCCGCGCGGCCCCGAGGCGGTGCAGCCGGAGATGCCCCTCGACGGGATGCCGCTCGGCTGGCCGGCCAAACCTGAGGATTTGTTCATCGATGACGCCGGCGAGCCCGTGCGCATCGATAAGGCCTTCTCCTGGGAGTATCCGCTCGCGGTCCACGGGCTGATGCACAACGTCATCACCAACGCCTGGCGGGGCGACCCTTACCCCATCGATACCCTGCTCCTGTTCATGGCCAACATGGCCTGGAACTCGTCCATGAACACGGTCGGGGTCCGCAAGATGCTGGCCGACAAGGGTGAGGACGGGGAATACAAGATCCCCTTCCTGGTGGTGTGCGACAGCTTCTCCTCCGAGACGGTGGCCTTCGCCGACCTGGTGCTGCCGGATACCAGCTATCTGGAGCGCCACGACGTGCTCTCCATGCTCGATCGGCCCATCTCCGAGTTCGACGGACCCGTGGACTCGGTGCGCATCCCGGTGCTGCCGCCCAAGGGCGAGTGCAAGCCCTTCCAGGAGGTCCTGATCGAGCTGGGCTCACGCCTCGGTCTGCCCGCCTTCGTGCGCGAGGACGGCAGCCGCAAGTACCGCGACTATCCCGACTTCATCGTCAACTACGAGACCTCGCCGGGATCCGGGATCGGCTTCCTCGCCGGCTGGCGCGGGAAGGGCGGGGAGAAGTTCCTCAAGGGCGAGCCCAACCCGCGCCAGTGGGAGATGTACGCCAAGCACGGTTGCTTCTACCACCACGAGCTGCCGCGCAGCTATCAGTACATGCGCAACTGGAACAAGGGCTATCTGCATTGGGCGCGCGCCCATGGCATGACCCGCTATGCGGAGCCCATCACGCTGAATGTCTACTCCGAGGTCTTGCAGCGCTTCCGTCTCGCCGCCCAGGGCAAGCGCCCCGGCCGCCAGCCGCCGGAGCGTTTGCGCCGGCGCATCGAGACCTATTTCGACCCGCTGCCCTTCTATCACGAGCCGCTCGAGACGCGGCTCACCGACACCCAGCGCTTCCCGCTCAATGCGCTGACGCAGCGGCCCATGGCCATGTATCACTCCTGGGACAGCCAGAACGCCTGGCTGCGCCAGATCCATAGCCACAACTATCTATTCGTCAATCCGAAGGTGGGCGCGGCCAATGGGTTCGACGACGGCGATTGGATCTGGGTGGAGTCCGCCCACGGCAAGGTGCGCTGCATGTGCCGCTTCTCCGAGGCGGTCGAGCCCGGCACCGTGTGGACCTGGAACGCCATCGGCAAGGCGTCGGGGGCCTGGGGCCTGGGCGCCAAGGCGGATGAGTCCAGGAAGGGCTTCCTGCTCAATCACCTGATCGCCGAGGAGCTGCCGCCCAACGAATGCGGTCAGCACATCTCCAACTCCGATCCCGTCACCGGCCAGGCGGCCTGGTTCGACGTGCGGGTGCGGGTCTACAAGGCCGGCCCCGGAGAGCCCGAGATCAGCTCTCCCCAATTCGAGCCCATGACCCGCCTGCCCGGGCAGGAGAAACGGCGCGGGAGATGGCAGGCGTATTTCGCCGGGCGCTTCGCGCGGAAATAGGACCCCGGGCGCCCATCGGCGACCTTAGCGAGCAAGACAACCATGAAAGAGATCGAGACCGACGCCCAGGCGAGCCACGCCCGATTCGTGCGCGAGGTGCGTGCGTCCGGGGTGGTCTGGGGCCTCAAATCCGACCACGGCTGGGCGGTGTGCGAGTCCGAGGAGTACGAGGACACCGATGTCTATCCCTTCTGGTCCGACGAGGCCGGGGCGCGGGTCCATGCCACCGATGACTGGTCCGGCCATGTCCCGGCCAGCCTGGATCTCGACCTCTTCATCGATACCTGGCTGGTGGGGATGAGCGAGGACGGGGTGATGGTGGGCACCAACTGGGACGCAGAGCTCTCGGGGCTCGAGGTCGAAGCATACGATCTGGCCCAGGAGCTGCTGGGCGATGAATTCAAGTCGCAGCCGGATGAGGGCTAACCTCGCGCGCTGTAGGTCGGGCTTCAGCCCGACAGCGACCGCGCGGATGTCCTCACCGCGGCAGTTGGGCTGAAGCCCAACCCACACGTGGATTGACCGGATGACACGGCAGAGAAGTAAACGCCCATGACCCAGTTGGCCCTGGTCATCGACCTCAACGTCTGCGTCGGCTGCCATGCCTGCGTGACCTCCTGCAAGCAATGGAACACCTCGGGCTGGGCGGGTCCCATGGTGGACCACAACCCCTACGATGCGGACCCGACAGGGACCTTCTTCAATCGCGTTCAGACCTTCGAGGTGGGCTCCTTCCCCAACACGGAGACGGTGCACTTTCCCAAGAGCTGCCTGCATTGCGAGGAGCCGCCCTGCGTGCCGGTATGCCCCACGGGCGCCTCCCACAAGCGGGCCGACAACGGCGTGGTCCTGGTCGACTACGACAAGTGCATCGGCTGCAAGTACTGCTCCTGGGCCTGTCCCTATGGCGCCCGCGAGGTGGACGAGCAGCAGAAGGTGATGAAGAAATGCACCCTGTGCATCGACCGCATCACCGACACCAGCCTGCCCGAGCGTGAGCGCAAGCCCGCCTGTGTCTTGGCCTGCCCGACCAGCGCGCGCCTGTTCGGCGACGTGCACGATCCGGAGTCGGAGGTCTCGGTGGTGATCCGCGAGAACGGCGGCTATCAGCTGATGCCCGAATGGGGCACCAAGCCCGCCAATCACTACCTGCCGCGGCGCAAGACCCGCATGCACATCGATCCGGACGAGCTGAACAAGGCCGACAACCCGCTCCGCAAGGAAGACCTCACCACCTACACGGGCGAGGAGGCGTTGGATGATGTGGCTTGGTAGGAAGTGGCGAGTGGCGAGTCGCGAGGGCCGAGGAGGAGGTCGGGCTGCGGCCGTCTGCTTGGCCCGACGCTGTCGTCACGCCGTCTTTCTCGCCACTCGCTACTCGTAACTCGGTACTTCCCCATGCATCCCGCCTTCTCGGTCATCTTTCTAACCACCCTCATCGGTGCAGGTCAGGGGCTGTTTCTGGCCCTGTTCACGGGCCAGGTCTATGGTCTCGCGCAGCTCCTGCCCGTTCAGGACGATCGCTTCTATGCCCTGGGCAGCCTGATCTCTCTGGCCCTCCTGATAGGCGGGCTGATCGCCTCGTTCTTCCACCTGGGGCGCCCGGAGCGGGCCTGGCGGGCGGCGGCCATGTGGCGCACCTCCTGGCTGTCCCGGGAGGTCATCGTCCTGCCCCTGGTGATGGTGCTGGTGGCCGCCTATGGGCTCGCCCACTGGCTGGCCTGGACCACGCCGCTCTTCACCCTGGGCGAGCTCTTGGCGGTGGACCCGACCCTGTTGATCGGGCTCCTGGGCACCTTGGCGACCTTCGCCCTGTTCGTCTGCACAGCGATGATCTATGCCAGCGTGAAGTTCCTCGAGGAGTGGCATTCACCGCTGACGGTGGCGAACTTCACCTTCTTCGGGATCGCCTCGGGGTTCATGCTGGCCGCGGCCTACTCGGCCTGGATCGGCAATCATCTGGTGGGGTTCTTCGGGACCTGGGCCGTGATCGCGACCCTGCTCGCGCTGGTGACGCGGGGACTTTCCCTGGCCCGCAATCGGCGTCTCAAGCACAAGAGCACGGTGCAGACCGCCATCGGGGTCCGCCACCGAGCGTTGCTGCAGAAGGCCCAGGGGGCCACCGGCGGGTCCTTCAACACCCGGGAGTTCTTCCACGGCGCGTCCAGGACAACGGTGAGCAGCGTGCGCCTGGCCTTTATGATCCTGGTCTTCCCCGTCCCGGTGCTCCTGATGGCCGCGGGCTACGGGGTCGGGTCGCCGGCGCTTATCGCCTCGGCCTTCGCCGTCCAGTTCCTGGGCCTGATGGCCGAGCGCTGGTACTTCTTCGCCGAGGCCAGGCACCCCCAGAACCTGTATTACCAGTCCGTCTCCTAGCAGCCTTTGGCCTCAGGGTTCGGCCTGTGGGCCCGGCTCCAATGGCTCGATCGGCCCGACCTCCACATCGGGCTCGTCGCTGAGCTTCTCGAAGCGCAGGAAGAAGTTGTCGCGCAGCATGTCGGGTGCCTCCACCAGCCGGAATCCGGCCGTCTCGACCTCGGCGATGACCTGCTCCATCCCCACACGGACATGACCCATGACCCAGGGTGAGCTGAAGCCCGGCCGCCGGTGCAGGTCGACGATCACCAGGTCGCCGAAGGGTTTCAGGGCCCGATGGATGGAGTCGAGCATGGCCCGCGGCTGCTCGAGGTGGTGATAGGTGTCGCTCAGGAAGGCGAGGTCGATGCTGGCGGGCTCGAGTCGCGTGTCCTCCTGGGTGTTGACCAGGGGCACGATGTTGGTGACATGGTACTCGCGCGCCCGCTCCTCGATGCCGGCGATGAACTCGGGCGAGGTGTCGATCGCGTAGACCACGCCCTCGGGACCCACCGCCCTGGCGAGGAGCACCGTGAACAGGCCGGTGCCGGCGCCGATGTCGGCGATCCGCATCCCCTGGTAGGGGCGCAGGGCGTGGACGATGCGGAAGCGCTGATCGAAGACCTCCCGGCCCGGGCGCTCGAAGACGTCGCTCCAGCGCTCGAAGTCAGCGCCCTGGTAGTGACGGTTGAGCAGGGGGTTCGCGCCGAAGGGGGGCGCCGGTGTCCCGCGCTCGGATCCGGCCCCTGCCTCGGCGGCCTGGGCCAGGGCGTAAGGCGCCAGCTCCTCGTCGCGCCGCACGCCCGTTCCATTGGCGTACATGTAGCCGAGGTAGTACTGGGCGTCGGTGTCGCCCTTGCGGGCCGCCTTGCAATAGAGCCGGATGGCGTTGTCGAGGTCGCGGGGGACGCCCTCGCCATGCTGATAGCGGCGCGCCCACTCGGTGAGCTCACGCTTGTTGGAGGACGCGTAGACCTTGCCGAAGGTCGCGTCGGCGAGGGCCGTCGCGGGATGCCCGCCGGCCACACAGGCGGCGATCGCGAGGGGTATCAAGACTCCCGGGCGGGATCGGCGGGCGTGTCGCATGGTGCTGGTCTTGTCGTGTGTTGCGTCCCTGGACTGGACGCGTGCCCGAATCGATCGTGGCGCCCGGCCCCATATAGCGGGTCGCGGTGCGGCCACCCGCGGCCTCAAGCTCCCCACGCGACGGGCTGTTAAGATCGTCGATGGTAACCGAGTAGGACTTGAGTCGTCATGCCCCTGCACACCGGCCGCCTGGTCCTGACACCCGCCGATCCGCTGGTCCTGACGGATCCTCCCCGGCTGCGGCGGGCACTCGCCGAGGCCGGTTTCATCGGTGAGCCCTTGGACACCCACGCGGGTCGCTTCCTGATCGGCCCCTGTCTGCTCGATCTGCTGACCTTCACGGGTTGTGCCGTCCAATTGGAGACCACACCGACAGAAGGGGCCGGCGGTGCCTTCTGTCATGTGCACCTGCCTCCGCCGACCCCGACCCCGCGGCTCCTCGCCGGCCGCAATACCCGCGCGCCACGTTGCCCTGCCTGCCGGGCGAGACTGACCGATTGGCGCGAGCGGATCGCCGACTGGTCCCAGGAGGTCGGACCTTCGGCCCGGTGCCCGGGATGCGCCCATGTCGGTCCGCCCTGGGTCTGGGACTGGAAGCAGCAAGGAGGCTTCGGACGGCAGTTCCTGCTGGTCGAGGAGGTCTTCCCCGGAGAGGCCGTGCCCACGCCTGGGCTCCTCGATCTGCTGCACGCTATCGGCCCGGGTGCGTGGCGCCATTTCTACGTCCAGGACTGATCGGCCTCTGCCCGATACGGGCCTCGGTTCCGGGCTCGAGTCCATCACTCGAGCAGGGTGAGGCCCTCGGGAAGCCTCAAGCTGACGCTGATGGGGAGGTGGTCGGACAGCGGGTAATCGATCACCCTGGCGTCCTCGATGGTCAACTCACTGGAGGCCAGGATATGGTCGAGGTTGCGCTGCGGGCGCCAACTGGGGAAGGTCTTCAGCTCGCAGTCCAGACCCTTGAGCCCGGCCCGGCGGACCATCTTGCGCAGGCTGTTGGACTTGCAGCTGCAATTGAAGTCGCCCATGAGCACGATCAACGGATGGCTCAGGGCGAGGTCGACGAGATAGTCGAGCTGGCGCTGACGCGCCCGCCAACCCAGCGCGAGATGGACGATCGCCACGGTGAGTGCGCGTCCGTCGGAGAGCGGCAGCTCGATCACCACCGCGCCGCGGCCCGGAAGGCCGGGCAGCTTGTGCTCGCTCACCGGCCCGGGCTTGAATCGGCTGAGCAGTCCGTTGCTGTGCTGGGCGAAGCGCCCGAGGTCGCGGTTGACCTGGTGGTACCAGTAGGGGAATGACGCCTGGCGAGCCAGGTACTGGATCTGATCGATGTTGGCGCTGCGCAGGCTGCCCGCGTCGACCTCCTGGAGCCCGACCAGGTCGAAGGGGTGCAGCATCTGGGCGATGCGGGTGAGATTGACCAGCCGCTCCGGGTGCGGCAGCACATGCTTCCAGCTGTTGGTCAGGTAGTCGCTGTATTGGCGGGAGTAGATGCCCGCCTGGACGTTGTAGCTCAGCAGTCGGATCCGCTGCATGGGGGCGTGGGTTCGCGGCCAATGGCTCCATCTGGTGGGGGACGCTAACACAGGGACGCCGCCCTGGAAACGGCGTTGGCGGACATCCTGAGCCGCCGCCGATGTCTCACTGCCCCAACGGTGGGGTATGAGATCATCCCACTACAACCCCCACCGTTGGAGCGAGCCGATCCATGCCCTCAGTCGTTCGTTGGAGCCTGTCACTCTTGCTGGTCCTCGTGATCGCCGCCTGCGCGCAGGAGGATCCACGTCACCAGGGGGCCGGACGTGTCCAGCTCTCACCCCATCCCTTCTCACTGGTGCCGCCGGCCGGTTGGCCGGAATCGGATCAGGCGGCCGATACCCGGGCCTTCGGCGGCCCGGAGGCGGGCGGTCTGGGCGCGAGTCTGGTGATGCGTGCCGCACCCGGCGAGGCATCCGTGGCCGAGATGGCCGAGCAGTTCCAGGC
This sequence comes from uncultured Gammaproteobacteria bacterium, assembly GCA_963714915.1. Taxonomy (GTDB): domain Bacteria; phylum Pseudomonadota; class Gammaproteobacteria; order Chromatiales; family Chromatiaceae; genus Thiodictyon. The sequence continues at coordinate 11,307 of CAVQQM010000034.1, read as the reverse complement.
CGACCCTGCGGCGGGGGTGCGGGAGCAACGCGTCATCCAGGTCGACGGACAGGATGCCCTCTGGATCCTCGGCGAGTCCCAGGTCGAGGGGCGGCCGGCGCTCAGCGCCCAGCTCTTCATGCCCTCGGCCGGTCAGGTCTACATGGTCTCCTTCATGGCGGGCGCGGAGGCCTTCGAGGGCCTGCGCGGCGAGATGGACCAGGTCGTCGCCTCCATCCGCCGGGATTGAGAGGCCCCGGGGACCGCTCCGTGCGGTCCCCGTCGGCGCGCCCCGCGAATCAGCCGGCCTCGGCGAGGGTCTCGGCCGCGGGCATGGGCTCGCGCGTCTCGCGGGTGTCCTCGTAGCCCATCAAGAGCTCCTGGGCGAAGGCCTGCTCGTCGATCCGCGCGCCCAGGTGCCGGGCGATGCTGCGCATGTCGCTCTCGCCGCTGCCCAGACAACTGGTGCCGCCCGGGGAGGGTGTCATGTTGAAGATGATGCCGTCCCCATTGGTGATCTTGGCCTCTCCCATGCGCAGCTTGCCCGCCTGCTTGTCGATGAGCTGCGGGCGCACCCCGCCGAAACCCTCGGCGTAGGTGATGTCGCGGTGCTCCAGCGAGGGCACGATCTTCCTGATCTCCTTGATGAAGAGCCGGCGGTTGAGGCCGGGCACCTCATAGAGGAAGTTGCGCAGGATGTAGTTGCGGATGTCCGGGACCTTCATCAGGTCCCAGAGGGTGGCGGCCACCCGGTGGTCGAAGCGCAGGACCTTGAAGAATTCGCCCACCGTGGACCGGTTGTAGCGCTCGAGCATGGGGAGCATCAGGGCGGTCGGCCCGAACCGGGTCTTGCCGCGCTCCTTGATGTCGTGATCGCCGTGCACTGCGGCGAAGGGCAGGTTGGGGTTCTGCACCGTGTAGACCTTGCCGTTCAGGGCCTCGGGGGCGAAATAGAACGAACCCGCCATGGGCAGGCAGGAGTACTCGAGCCCGAGCCCCATCTGCTGGGCCATCAGCAGCGAGTGGCCCCCCGCGCAGACCACCACCGAGCGGGCCTGCAGCAGCCCGCGGTTGGTCTCCAATACGTAGTCGGAGCCGTCCTTGCGGATGCGCCTGACCGTGGTCCCGTAGAGCTGGCTGATCTGCTTGTCGGTGGTGCGGTCGAGACGCACGCAGGCGCGGGCGAAGGACTCCGCCAGGGCGGCGAAATCCACCGCCGAGTAATCGTCTGGCGTGCCGGTGGCGACGATCGGCTCGCGCCGCCAGGCCCCGTCCACCAGCGCCACGTTGGGCTCGATGTCGGCGATGTCCTGGGCCTCGAGGAGCTGCATGCGCGGATACAGGCCTTGAAACTCCTGGTAACGGCGCCGGATGTAGGCCGTCTCCGTCGAGCCGACCCCAAGGACCATCTTGGGCATCTTGAAGATGATCCGGTCGCGCTCGCGCGGCGGGAGCTTGGTGGCGTAGTTGATGACCATGTAGGCGGTGCGCTTGACCGCCCGGGCCTTTTCCAGGCTGTAGTTGGTCTCGATGTCGCCGCAGTGGATGGTCTGGCTGTTGTTGTGGGCGTGGGAGTTGACGGTCGCGACGCTGTCGTACTTCTCGATCAGGCACAGGCGGCGCAGATCGGTGAAGCGTGCCAGCTCATACAACAGGGCCGTCCCGGTCACGCCGGCGCCGACGATCAGACAGTCGTACTGGGTGGAAGGGTTCATGGGGTCGCTCTCCAAGGAAGACTTGGGCGCGCCTGGTCCCTCGCGGTCTGGTTGCAGCCCATACTGCTACTTCGACGATGGATTTGTGCGCCGCAACAATGCGTCAACACTATCCCAAGATGGTCCCCTGGAGAATGCGGTAGGTTGGATTGTCGGTATTGACGGGCCGAATCCTTGCCGTCGCCGACGGGGCCGCGCGTCCGGCACGGGGATCGCGGACGACCGCGGACGGGGGGCAGAACGAGCCGCGGATTCGGGCTCAGCCGGCGAGGAAGGCGGCCTCGAGATATCGGGCCACGGACTCGTCCCCATTGGTTCCGATACGCTCGAGATGGGGGAGGGCAGCGGGGAGGCGCGGGTCCGCGTTGGCCATGAGCACCCCCTTGCCGGCGCTCTCGAGCAGCTCGCGGTCGTTCATCCCGTCGCCGAAGGCGAGGACCTCGGAGAGCCCGATCCCGAGTGGCTCGACCACCCGGGCGAGGGCGGCGCCCTTGGAGACGCCGCGGGCCATGACCTCCAGGGTCACGGGCAGGGAGAAGGTGGTGCTCACGCGATCGCCTACCCGGTCCAGGAGCGCGCGCTCGATCTCGTGCAGTTGATCGGGCTCCCCGAAGTAAAAGACCTTGAGCACCCCTTCGGGGCGGAGTGTGTCCAGGGCCGTCACCCGATAGGCGAAGCCCGAGTCCTGGTGGTAGACGAGCAGACGGGGCTCGGGGCGCCCGACCAGCCAGTCCTCGGCGCGGTAGACGTTGACATGGACGCTCGCGAACAACCCGTCCCGGATCAGGAACTCGGCGCACTCGGGATCGATGGCGGTGAGCTGCATCGGCTGGCCCAGGCGGTCGTGGACCGCGGCCCCGTTGGATGAGATCAGGCAGCCGTGTCCTCCGAGCTGACGGGCGAGTGCGCGGATGTCCTGGAAATGACGGCCCGAGGCGAGCATCAGCTCCACCCCGCGATCGCGCAGGCGCCCGAGGACGCGCTGGGTGTAGTCCCCGAGCCGATGGTCCGGCCGCAACAGGGTGCCGTCGAGATCGCAGACCACGAGACGATACATCACAGGCCCCCGATCATCCGCGCGGGCGCAGGGTGGAGTTGAGGCCCGATCCGGCCGGATCCCTTGGCGGTGGGGATCTGGCGGATCATCTGGCGCCGCCCTCCGTCACCGACCCCGCCAGGGCGATCACCACCACATGCCGCAGGTTCGGGTGGGGGGCCGCCGCGATGCCCACATGGCGGAACTGGGGTCGCAGCAGGTTCGTGCGATGTCCGCGCGAAGCGACCCCGTCGTCGATCAGGAGCTGGCTGACCACCTCTGCGCCGGTCCCGAAACCGTAGGCGATCACCTCGCCGATACAGGTTTGCCAGGACCCGTAGCGAGCAACCCGCTCGGCCACCGAGGTGCCGTCTGATCCCCGGTGGCCCGTCGCACCGCTCTGGCTCTGATCGCGCGCGTGATCGGCGGCCGCTCGGGTGAGCGCGGGCGAGGGTGAGAGCGGGCCCATGCGCGGGCGTCAGGGCCAAGGTGTCCAGGGTCTCGTCCAGCGCCCTGGGGCCCTCCTGGGTCAGGACGGCCAGGCGAGAAGGACCCAGGGGGTTGCGGTAGACCAGCCCTTCGAAGAGCACACGCCGCGGGGCGATAAAGGTCGCCCCGTAGGCGGCGGGGTCCGTGCGGACCAAGTTCAGGTGGACGAGCACGTCCGACTCGAGATCGCCCCAGTCCAGATCGCCGGGCATCGCCGAGTGAGACCTGCCCGGCGGCCGCTAGCGGCTGGGCAGACCCCGCTGGCGGCCCCTGGGGCGCGCAGGCGCAGATCATGGTCGCCGCAACCAGGGCGAGGGCGCGCAAGGCCTACGGAATGGCATGGGGCAGGGCGAATCGGTCGGGCCGCCGGTGTCGGCACGTCGGCCCGGTGCGTGGTCCCGGGATCGCCACCGGGTCCGTTCATTCGCCCGGCGGCCCCCCGGCCATTTACGTCCCTGCACCCGGCTGAGCTTCTTCTTCATGGCGCTGGACTGGGGATCGGCCTCAAGACCCTTCTCGAGGATCGCCACCGACTTCTCGGTGTCGCCCCACAGCTCGTAGAGGTCGCTTCAGTCCGATATAGACGGCCGAGTGGGTCTTCTTGGCCCTGATCGCCTGCATATAGCTGTCCTCGGCGTCCTTGGATCTACCCATCAGACCCTAGAGCTCACCGATCTTGGCGCGAAGGTCCGGGACCATCACGCAGGACGGCCGGGACTGGCTCTAGACATACTCGTCGTCACTGATCGCGACGGCGAAATAGCGCTTCTTGGTGGTCTTTGTTGCGTCCCTGAAGACGGCCCGGTTCGACCACACCAAGGCCCAACAGTAATGGCGGACGCCCGAGCAGCCGCTGCGCACATAGGCGGCCACCTTGGCCTTGACCATGGGGTCGCGAACCGGCCGCGCGGTGGCGAGGGTCGAGCCGTAGTTGTGACACCAGAGCGGCAGCGTCGATACCTCCCCTGGCTTCGCGCGGGGATCGTCCGCCCAGAGGTCGACACACGGTTAGGAGCGCCGCGAGCGCGCCGAGCCCCAGGGTGACGCCGTGTCCGGCTCATGTCGACCTCCTGGGCCGCAGTTGCCCCGAGGGTTCCGGTGGGGCGCCGTGGGGGCGTTGAGCTCATCCGACGGGCGTCTGGATCCGTCGCCACAGCCGACCGTCGTTCTTGAGCAGGTCGCCCGCCGCCTGGGGCCCCCAGGTGCCCGCCGGGTAGTTGGGAAAGTCCCTGGGCGGGAGAGCCTGCCATACGTCCATCACCGACTCAACGATCTCCCAGCCCTTCTCCACCGTGTCGGCGTGCTTGAAGAGGGTGGCGTCGCCATGCATGCAGTCGTAGATCAGGGTCTCGTAGCCCGTGGCCGGGGCGTTGCCGAAATAATCCGCATAGCAGAAGTCCATATTGACCGTGCCCACGCGCATGCTGGGCCCTGGGATCTTGGCGCTGAAGCCCAGCTGGATGCCCTCGTTGGGCTGGATGCGCAGCACCATCATGTCCGGGTCTACCTTCTCCACCTCCGTGTCCTTGAACATCATGGTGGGTGCCTTCTTGAATTGAATGGCGATCTCCGTGTACTGGGAGGGGAGTCGCTTGCCGGTGCGCAGATAGAAGGGCACACCTGCCCAGCGCCAGTTGTCCAGATGGAGCTTGAGCGCGGCGTAGGTCTCGGTGCGCGAGTTGGGATCGACCCCGGGAGAGGAACGAAAGGAGCAGACCTTCTCGCCGTTGGGCATCACGCCCTCGCCGTATTGGCCGCGCACCGCGTGGGTGAGGACGTCTTCCGGGGCCAGGGGATGGACGGCATCCAGCACCTTGTTCATCTCGTCGCGCACCGCCAGGGCGCCAAAGGAATTGGGCGGCTCCATGGCCAGGAACCCGAGCAGCACGAGCAGGTGATTGGGGATCATGTCCCGCAGGGCACCGGCCTCTTCGTAATAGCTCCCGCGGTGCTCCACGCCCACCGATTCCGCGACGCTGATCTGGACATGGTCGATGTGCTGACGGTTCCAGAGGGGCTCGATGAAACCGTTGGAGAAACGGAAGACCATCATGTTCTGGACCGTCTCCTTGCCCAGGTAATGGTCGATGCGGTAGATCTGGTCCTCGTCCAGGGTCTCGTGGAGCATGTCGTTGAGTGCCTTGGCCGACTCGACGTCCCTGCCGAAGGGCTTCTCGATGATCACCCGCCGCCAGTCGCCCTGGGTCTCGCGGGTGAGGCCCACGTCACCCAGATAGCGCGTGATAGGGCCGAACAGGCTGGGCGGCACGGCGAGATAGAACAGATAGTTGCCGTCCGTATCGCGCTCGGCGTCGATGCGCGAGAGCCGCTCGCACAGGGCCATGTAGGTGTCCACCTCGAGGATGTTCCCGGCCATGTAGTGGAGCCGCTCGCACAATCGGTCCCAGGTCTCCTGGTTCCAGGCGGAGCCCAGGTGCTGGCGCGCCGCATCGGCGAGCCCGTCGCGGAAGGCGGTGTCGTCCATCTCCAGACGGTCGATCCCGACCACCGCGAAGGTGTCCGGGAGCAGGCCGCCGTTGCAGAGATGGAACAGGGCTGGGATCAGCTTGCGCTTGGTGAGGTCGCCGCCCGCGCCGAAGATGATCATGACGTTGGGCGGCGCCGGTGGCGCGGTGTCGGAGGTCATGCGCTCTGCGTTCAAGGTCGGACTCCTGCGAAAAGGAGGGGGCGGCGCGCCAACCGGGTGCGCGGGGCGGATCGGCCTGATGCCGCGGGCTAGGCGCCCGACTTCTCGTGATGCCCGCCGAATTGATAGCGCATGGCCGAGAGGATCTTGTTGGCGAAGTCCGCCTCGCCGCGCGAGCTGAAACGCTCATAGAGCGCGGCGGTGAGGAGGGGGGCCGGCGTACCGGTCTCGATGGCGGCGAGACAGGTCCAGCGGCCCTCCCCCGAATCGGACACACGGCCGCCGAATTGACTGAGCCGGGGATCGGCGGTGAGGGCGTTGGCGGTCAGATCCAGCAGCCAGGACGCCACCACGCTGCCTCGCCGCCAGACCTCTGCCACCTCGGCGACGTCGATATCGTATTGATAGTACTCGGGGTGGCTTAGGGGAGCGGTCTCCGCGTCCTGGTCTCGGTCCTCGCGTCCCGCGCCGGCGTGCCTGAGGAGATTGAACCCTTCCGCATAGGCGGCCATCAGCGCGTACTCGATGCCGTTGTGGACCATCTTGACGAAATGTCCCGCGCCATTGGGGCCGCAGTGCAGATAGCCCTGCTCCGAGCGGCTGTGTTGGCCGCTGCGTCCGTCGGTGCGCTCGATCTCACCGGCGCCCGGGGCGAGGGCGGCGAAGATGGGATCGAGCCGCTCTACCGCCTCGGTGTCGCCACCGATCATCAGGCAGTAACCGCGCTCGAGGCCCCAGACCCCGCCGCTGGTCCCGCAGTCGACGAAATGCATGCCGGCGGGCTTGAGCCGCCCGGCGTGGGCGATGTCGTCTCGGTAGTTCGAGTTGCCGCCGTCGATGAGGGTGTCATCCGCAGCGAGATGGGGCAGCAGGTCGTCGATGACCCGGTCGACCACGGCCGCGGGGACCATGATCCAGACGTTGCGGGGCGGCTCCAGCCGGGCGCAGAGATCGCGGGGGTCGCTGGCGCCCACGGCGCCCTGGGCCACCAGGGCATCCACGGCCGCCGGGTCGCGGTCGTAGACCACGCACTGGTGCCCGGCGCGCATCAGTCGCAGGACCATATTGGCGCCCATCCGGCCGAGACCGATCATTCCGAGCTGCATGGCGGGACTCCTCTGGTTCAGGTCCGATGATGTTGCGGGAGGGGCGGGCCCGTGAGCCGATGGTTCAGCCGCCGCGACCCTCGAGGACCACGACACTGCGCCCGCCTACCCGCAGGCGGCCGCCGGGGATCGGGGCCTGGTCCTCGGGCGCGACGACCCCGGGCTCCTGCTCCGTGCTCACGGCCAGGTGCCAGCGCCGGCCACGCAGACGCGGCAGGGCGAACTCCAGGTCATGGTCCCACATATTCAGCATCACATGCAGGGGCGGCTCCGATGGGCTCGTGCCCGCAAGGGTGAAGGCCAGGACCCGCGCCTCGGGATCGTCCCAGGGTGGGTCGCTCAATCCGACCCCGTGCCAGGTCACGTCGGGCAGGGTCTGGCCCGGCTCGGGCCGGCCGGTCAGGAAGCGTTGGCGGGTGAGTGCCGGATGCCGCCGCCGCAGGGCGATCATGCCCGTCACGAATGCGACCATGGACCCGTTCGACCCCGTCTGGTTCCAGTCGAGCCAGGAGATGGGGTTGTTCTGGCAATAGGTGTTGTTGTTGCCGGACTTGCTTCGCAGCATCTCGTCGCCCGAGAGCAGCATGGGCACGCCTTGGCTCAGCATCAGGATGGCCATGAAGTTGCGGGCCTGGCGCCGGCGCAGGGCGAGCACCGCCGGGTCATCGGTCGGTCCCTCCACGCCGCAGTTCCAGCTGAGGTTGTGGTCGTGGCCGTCGCGATTGTCCTCGCCATTGGCGGCGTTGTGCTTCTCGTCATAGCTCACCAGGTCCCACAGGCTGAAGCCGTCGTGACAGGTGACGAAGTTGATGCTGTTGATGGGCAGGCGCCCGCGCGGCTCGTAGAGGTCGCTGGAGCCCGCGATGCGCGTGGCGACCTCGGTCACCATCCCCGGATCGCCGCGCACGAAGGCCCGTATCACGTCGCGATAGCGCCCGTTCCATTCCGCCCATCGGAACCCGGGGAAGTCGCCCACCTGATAGAGCCCCGCGGCGTCCCAGGCCTCGGCGATGATGTGGGCACGTGACAGGGGCGGCGAGAGCTCGGTGTGCCATAGGAAGGGGGCGTGATACTGGGGGTTGCCGTCTTCGCCGCGCGCCAACGCGCTCGCCAGGTCGAAGCGGAACCCGTCCACGTGCATCTGGCGGGTCCAGTAGAGGAGCGAGTCCACCAGGAAGCGGGCCACCATCGGGTGGTTGCAGTTCACCGTATTGCCGCAGCCGGTGTAGTCCCGGTAGCGGCGCCGATCCTCGAAGTCGAGGTGGTAGAAGGCCTCGTTACCGAGGGACTTGAAGCTGATGGTGGGGCCGCCCTCGCCGCCCTCGGCGGTATGGTTGAAGACCACATCGAGGATCACACCGATGCCCGCGCGATGCAGGGCCTTGACCATGTCCCGGAATTCGTCGCGGGCCCGGCCAGGGTCGCAGGCGAAGCCCGGGTGGGGTGCGAAGAAGCTGTGGGTGCTGTAGCCCCAATAGTTCTCCAGGCCCAAGGCGGCGGTAGTCGGAGGTACGTCCTGGGTGTCGAAGGCCATCACGGGCATCAGCTCCACGTGGGTGATGCCGAGTGACTGGAGATAGGGGATCTTCTCGATCACGCCGGCGAAGGTGCCCGGATGGGCGACACCGGACGAGTCGTGGTGGGTGAACCCGCCCACGTGCATCTCGTAGATCACCGCATGATTGAGGGGGATGAAGAGCGGGGCGTCCCCCTCCCAGTCGTAGTCGTCCCGCACCACCTGGGAGCGCATGGCGTGGGCCAGGTTGTCGCCCGGGCGGCAGGCGCGGCCGCGATCCCAGAGCCGGTCGCTGACCGTGGTGCACCAGGGGTCGAGCAGGGCCTTGCCGCCGTCGACGCGGCAGCCGGTCTCGCGCGTGTCGCAGCGCCCGTCCACCCGCCAGTTGTAATAGACCCCGTCCGGCAGGCCCTCCACCAGACAGTGCCAGAAATAGAAGGTGCGGTGCACCCGAGGGTCGAGCGTGACGATCTGGAAGGGCTCGAGGTCGTCGTCGCGCTCGAAGAGCAGGAGCTCGACGCGCTCCGCGTAGCGCGAGAAGACACAGAAGTTGATGCCCGACTCCAGGATGATGGCACCCCCTTGCTCCCAACTGCCGGCCTGAACGGGATAGGTCGATCGATTCATGGGGTACTGGTCTCTGGTGTCGGGCCATGAAGATCCCGGCGCGCATCCTGCCCTCGGCCGCCATCCCTGGCGGGGCCGAGCCTCCCGCGGGGCCTCAGGCGCGCCGTAGGCGCAGCAGGACGAGTACGCCGAGCGCGAGCAGGGCGAGCGGCGCGGGTACCGGGACCTGCGCCAGGCTGAAGTCATAGTAGCTGGTGGTGCCGCTGATCTCGTTCGCCATCAGTTGCCCGTAGTTGCCGGTCCAGCTCAGCTCCTTGCTGAAGGTCCCCATGTCGGGCAGGGCGCCGACCCTGACCTCACCCGCTGCATTGCCGGCGGTTTGTAAGAAGAAGATCTTTCCGGGATCGGTCTTGACGGTGCTGGCCACCCCCACCGCGACCACGCCGTTGTTGACCGCCATGCTGTTCGGCTGACCGAAGCCGCCGTCGCGTTGGGTCCAGTGCAGATCGAACTGCGTGGCAGGGCCGGCCACGGCGGCCGGCGCGGCCCCTGTGCTATTCGGTCCCCCTGCGCGTGCCTTGGGCGCGCAGCCAATCGATGGCCGCCATCTTGTAGTCCACCGCGAGACGAACCTGCTCGGCGGAGAGCCGCTGGTTCCCGCCCTGTGGGGGCATGCGATAGAGCCCGTCGTCACCCCGAACGCCGTGGAGTGCGCTCTGGTAGAGCGCATCCTTCCCCTTGGCGAGGCGCGCCTCCCACTGTGGGAAGTCGTTCACCGCGGGGGCCCCCGCCACCCCGAGCAGATGACAGTTGCGACAGGTCCCCATCCAGATGGCGCGTCCGGCTTCGAGTCGCTGATCCGAGAACTCGGGCATCTCCGGGGCGCTCTCGGTCGGCGTCTCGGACTCGCAGCCCAGGAGCAAGGGGAGGCAGGCGAGTGCCGGGATCAGGATGCGGCAGGCGTGGCGGGTCTTGGGCATGACGGGTCTCCGAATTTGGGAGCGCATTCAATCCTAAAGGCAATGGGGCCGAACGCAAGCGCCTCGGGTCTGGAGTTCCCGGGGGCGGCGACCCGACGTGGGGGCGGTCGGGGACGGGCAGACCGGACCGAACCTCCCCTGGGCCCTGGAAGTCAGTGGGCTCGTAGTCCTGCGTCCATGCCCCCATGGGCGCCTACATCCAGTCGCCTGCTGGGATCGATCAGGTGCAACAGGTCGCCCAGCGCCATGGGACGATGGTAATGGAACCCCTGGAACCCGTCGCAGCCGCGCTCGGCGAGAAAGCGATGGGACTCGGCGCTGTCCACCCCCTCCGCGATCACCCGCAGCCCGAGCTGGGTCCCCAAGGTGATGACAGCGCCCACGATGGCCCGATCGGACGGGTCCCGAGCCGCGTTGTGGACGAATGAGCGGTCGATCTTCAGGGCATCGACGGGAAGATGCTTGAGGTACGCCAGGGAGGAGTAACCGGTGCCGAAGTCGTCGATGGCGAAGCGCACGCCCAGGGAGCGCAACCGCTGGATGGAGCCCGAGGTGGACTCCATGTCTGCCACCAGGGTGCGCTCCGTCAGCTCCAGCTCGATGTCGTGCGGGTCGAGGCCATAGTGATGCAGCAGCGACTCGAGTCCGTCGACGAAGTCCGGGGCGCGGAACTGGCGCGGGCTGATGTTCACGGCCAGATACTCGATCTGCGTCCCGCCGGGTGCCGAGCGGATGGCGCTCATGGCGGCGCAGGCGCGATCGAGCACCCAGTCGCCGAAGGCATGGATGAGGCCGCTCTCCTCCACTACCGGCACGAACCGGTCCGGCGAGGCGTCCAGGATCCCGGCGCGCGGCCAGCGGGCCAGGGCCTCGGCGGCCACGATGCACCCGTCCTCGTCGAGCTGGGGCTGGAAATAGAGCTCGAGCTCGTCGTTGGTCAGCGCCTCGCGCATGGCGCCTTGCAGCTCCATGCGCGCCAGCGCGGCCGCCTGCATCTGCGGCAAGAAGAACCGGATGGTGTCGCCCCCATCCGCCTTGGCGCGGTGCATGGCCGTATCGGCCGCGCGCATCAGGGTCGCCGGCTCGTCGCCGTCCGTGGGGTAGAGCGCGATGCCGATGCTCACCCCTACCTGTAGCTCATGGGTGTCGATGCGGATCGGCTCCGACAGGGTGAGCCTGATCTGCTCGCAGGCCTGGCGGGCCAGGTGGGCCGCCTCCACCGGCTCGGTGGAGATCCCGGCCAGGAGCACCAGGAACTCGTCGCTGCCGCGC
>CAVQQM010000033.1:0-147430 GCA_963714915.1 uncultured Gammaproteobacteria bacterium | reverse complement strand
GGCCCGGAGTCGTCATGGTCCTTGTCATCGTCGGGTAGGGCGAGCGCAGCGAAGGTCAGCAACGGCGCTGGTAGGGCGGCGAGCTCGCGGCGGAGTCGCGCCTCGACGGCCGCAACGCGGAAGGGATCGAAGGCGGCCCCGCCAAGCTCTTCGCCGATCCGAGCAAGCAGCTCGCCATCGCTGAGGGCGTCCGAGGCCTGCTCGAAGGCCTGCCCGCCGAGCTTGGCGACGGCGACGTCGGTCAGCATCAGCTGGCCCTGCAGCTTCTCGCTCTCGTTGTCCGATCGGAGCGACGCTAGCTCCATCGCCGAGCGCCACCCTGCCTCAAGGAGCTGCGGCAACACCTCGGGAACAACGCGCCCGGCGTAGCGCTGGTTGATCGCATCGACCACTGCATGGCGCGCCCGCCTGACACGTTCCCGACCCTCGGCCGCCTCGACCACACGCTTGACGTTCTGCTGGTAGCGCTGGCTCTGCTGAGACGCAAACTCGCCCAGCCTATCGGCGACCGAACGCACCGTATCCGGGTCTGTGTCGCCGCGGGCAATCGGCTCGAGCAGTTCGTTGACGCGCTGCCGGGTCGTGTCCCGATCCAATCTCAGATCGGGATTTGTGCGGAACATCTGCAAGTGGCCGAGGGCGTCGAGGATCTCACGAAGCGGATGAGTGCTGTCGCGGAAGAACGCCGGATCCGCCTCGGCCTCATCGCGGAGGGGTTCGCCCAGGAGGTTCAGCCAGCCACGCAGGCTGTCGGTCATGTCCGGCAGCTCGTTGGCCTGGTGCACCATATTGGTCGCCAGGCCCCGGCGCTCCTCGCGTGCGCGCCGAGCGACGGTCTCGAGCAGGCCCGGGTCGAGGTTGGCGCGGAGCGGACCAGGGCCACCTTCGGCGGACCCAGGGTTGGCGACCGCCCCGTCACCTCGTTGCGCGTCGTTGGCCGGCGGATCCTGCTCGCGCCGCACCGGCCGCGGGGGTGCCTGACGCGGCGGCGCACCACGCGGTGACTGCGCCCCTGGCGCGCGCATCTCGTCGAGGGCGATGTCCAGCCGACGATAGAAGTCGCCGAGGCGATCCCCGAGCACCTGGCCAGCCTGCTCGAAGAGGACAGCGCGGGTGCGTGCTCCGAAATCGAGCTCCTTGGCCAGGTCTCTGAGCGCACGAGTGAAATGCTGCGGTTCGAACGGCACCCCCAACTGCCCCGGAGCGTCCCCCCCGCGGAGCGCTCGCAGCCGCGAGGCCAGCGCACTCAATTGGGCATTGAATCGTCGATCGAGCGCCGTCGCGATCCGCGATGACTCGAGCCAACGCTCGAAGTCGTCCAGGTCTACCAAACTGAGCCCTGCTTCTGGAGATGCGTCGGGGCTCCCCGGATTCACCCCGGCCTCACTCTGATTGATGACGGCGCGGACTAGGCGGTCAGACTCGCGCAGGCCATCGAGGCTATTCATGTCCGCGAATAACTGCGCCTGCTCGGTGTTCGAACCTACCTTGTCCGCCTCGTGCAATAACCGCTCCGGCACCGCCACCAAGAGCTCACGCAATAGGTCAGGCAACAGGGCCTGCGCGGCTTGACGCATCCGCGCCAAGGCGCGGCCTGTACCACCCGGGAGCATAGACGCCGAATCGCGGTCTTCGCCGCCCCGCTGCAGACGCTGGTGCTGCCGAAGCATCTCCACGACAGTGTCCTGCGACCTCGGGAACCTGAGCCCTAGGTAATCGCCGCTTTTCCAGACGATCCGGCCGCCGACACGCAACCGGCGCTCGCCCCCGACGACCGAGACCCGCATGGCGACCGCGATCTTCTGGCCGACCTCCAGGTCCGCCAGACTGCTCGGTGTCCTGGCGGGGGCGGTTAGCTGAATCAGAAGGCCGCCCTGGGAACAGTCCCTGACAGCACAACGCAAGAAACCCCGATCGGCGATGATCAATCGCGCGAAGAGGTCGATCGCGAAGCGAGGGTGTTGTCGCCGCTCTGTGGAGTCGTTCAAGTCCGGTGCCCGCGCGGAAGGGGAGTGCCTCAACTACCTTACGGCGGCATTCCGCCGATCCAATCAAGGATAATGCCCATAATTCTTCGACTGTTAGCTATCGATCAATCGTCCGACGTTGCAGGTAACCGGACTGCAAAAGGCGCCAGCCTTTTGTCGTCCGAGTTAATTTGCTAGCCCCATTTGACATTATTAATAAATGAATTCATTAGTTCCGTGCGGGTGGAGGTAAAAAGCCACAGGAACCCACCGACGTTAAGCAACACAGTGACCCAAAAGACAAACCGAAAAGATTCTTTCTTCGACTTGTGGCGCAATTTCTGTTGAGCTATTAATGCACCGGGCCAACCGCCGACTAACGAGAAAAGATGTAAGGTGCTTTCTTGTGTTCTCCATGCACCCCTTTTCGCTGCCGATTTATCTAAAGCATATGCAAAATATGTTAATGTGCTGAGTCCAGCGTAAAGTGCTAGAATGATAAATGGTAATTTGCCACTTAACACAGACAAGCCAACTATTCCAAGAAATGTTGTCCCTAGTAAAATGGGAAGCATTCCATTGCTTTTCTTTTTGTTCTCTTGAATTCTATCGCCTGCCAATGTTGCGTTAGCAGCGCATGCACGTCCTTGCTTATCAGTAGAAATGCTATATGTGACGATCTGTCCTATTTCGGGACTGCGGCCTCGATTACTCAAAGCAGTAATATGAAGGAATACTTGCTTTCCATCGGCTAGGGGCAAAATAAAGCCGTATCCTTTGCCCTCATTCCACGAAATTATTTTTCCTTTTGTACGCATCTCAGTTCATCTTTGGGCTGCAGTTGAAATAGACTGACATCAGCGTTCGAGATGCTAGGCTTCCCTCAATCTAATACCCCCTGGCAGACCGCTGGTCGGCGGGAAACGGTCTAGGCGACGTGGCAGATCGGTTCCGCTGGGCCCCGGAACGGGATGTTAGCGGACGCGTGTACTCGCGGTGCAAACGGCGTCGCAGATGAGAAAAGTGGGCGCGGCTTTCCGCGGTGCGCGAGTCTACGCGAGCGCGGGCGGGTACTCTGGCGGGTCTAGCGGTGCCCCCGCCGGTCAATAGGTCCGCCGTACCTCGATGACGTAGGGCACGTGGCGGAGCTTGGCGAGGACGGCCTCGAGTTGGGCGTTGTCGCGCACCTCGACGGTGAAGCGCATGGCGGCGGTGTCGGTGCTGCGGTCGGAGTGGGTGTTGGAGCCGAGCACGTAGACGTCGTCGTCGGCGAACACGGACGAGACGTCGCGCAGGAGGGCCCTGCGGTCGGCGGCGATCACCAGCACGTCGACGGGGTAGCTGGACTCGGCGTGCTGGGCCGCCCAGCGCACCCGGATCAGGCGCTCGGCCTCGCCCTCGGCGAGGTGCTGCATGTTCGGGCAGTCCTTGCGGTGGACGGTGACCCCGCGGCCGCGGGTGACGAAGCCGACGATGGGGTCGTAGGGGACCGGCTTGCAGCAGTTTGCGATCTGGGTCATGAGGTCGTCGACCCCCTCGACGACCACCTCGCCGCCCGACCCGGTCGACTTCTGGCCGGGCGCGGGGCGCGGTCGGTGAGACGGCTCCTTGGCCTGCTCCTTGGCGGGCTCCTTCGCGGGCGGGGGCGTGCGCGGCTCGCCCACCTGGCGTGCGACCACGCCCACCGACAGGTCGCCCCGGCCGATGGCGGCGAGGACATCCTCGCCGCGCTTGAAGTTATAGCGTTGGGCGATCTGGTCGAGCTGGGGCTTCTCCTGGATGCCCAGGCGGGAGAGCTCCTTCTCAAGGATCGCCCGGCCCTCGTGGGCGTGCTGGTCGTGGTCCAGTTGTTTGAACCATTGGCGCACCCGGTTGCGGGCCCTGGAGGTGGTGAGATAGCCCTGGTGAGGGTTCAGCCAGTCGCGGCTGGGGGTGGCGTTCTTCTGGGTGAGGATCTCCACTGTCTCGCCGCTCGAGAGCCTGTAGTCGAAGGAGACCAGGCGCCCGTCGACCTTGGCGCCGCGGCAGCGGTGGCCGAGCTCGGAGTGCACCGAATAGGCGAAGTCCAGGGGGGTCGCCCCCTTGGGCAGCTCCACCACCTGGCCCTGGGGGGTGAGCACATAGATGTGGACCGGCTCGAGATCGGACTTGAAGCGCTCCAGGATGTCGCTCGCGTCCTCGCCCTCGGTCTTGAGCTCCAGCCACTGACGCATCCAGTTGACCCGTTCCTGGAAGCCGGCGTCGTGCCCCTTGGACTCCTTGTAGGCCCAGTGGGCCGCCACGCCGAGCTCCGCGTGGCGGTGCATCTCGTGGGTGCGGATCTGCACCTCCAGCGACTTGCCGCCGGGGCCGATCACGGCGGTGTGCAGGGATTGGTAGAGGTTGGCCTTTGGCCCGGCGATGTAGTCGTCGAACTCCTTGGGGATGTGTCGCCACAGGCCATGGACAAGTCCGAGCACCCCGTAGCAGTCCCTGACCGTGTCGACCAGCACGCGTACGGCGCGCAGATCGAAGATCTCCTCGATGTCCACCCCCTTGCGCTGCATCTTCTTCCAGATGCTGTAGATGTGCTTGGGGCGGCCGGTGATCTGGGCCTGGATGCCTTCTTCCGCGCACTTGCCCTGGATGGTCGCGATGACGTCGTGGATGTAGCGCTCGCGCTCCTCGCGCCGCTCGGCCAAGGCAAGCGCTGGCGCCGATTCCGCGCCGTCTCCTATGAGCGAGGATGCTCGGTCTCTTTCGGTCGTGTATACCGACTGGAAGGCGTGTAAGGACGCGACTTCAACGACAACGGGGCTGTAGACTAGAAAGGGGCGGGCCGCTGGGCCTACGGGTGCGCAGGGAGATAGATTAGTGCAGCGGTCACTTCGTGTCGCGCGGGTTGACGTCAGTGGGTTCCGGTTGCTTACGGACGACTTTGCGGGCCTGGATGAGCTCCATCGGGAGCTCCAGCAGGTCATCCGCCGCCACCTGCCCGGGGTGACCGCCTCGGTGCTTGCACTTCCGGTGCCCGGCGCGGACGGGACGACCGTGGACTGGTATAGCGATCTCGCCGGCCAGCCCGCCGCCCTTACCTCGCTCCCGCCCGAGCGCCGAGCGGCGGCCAAGGTCAAGCTCGACGGCCGGCTGGCATCGCTGCGACGCCTTGCCGACGAGCTTCCCCGGCTTAGCCGTGGCTCGGAGCCCCTCGCTCGAACGCTCCGGGCGGCGACCCATTATCCCGACGATACGCACGTCTATGTGATCGGCGACGAGCCCGTGCTTACGCTGTGGGGCTTCGTGCTGGTCAAGCCCGGTCTGCGGGGTCGACCGATCGGGTCGGTCTCTGACGCCAGCGCCGCAGGCGCCCGGCGCCGCGCGGTCTGGATCTGGGGCTCGGCGCTGGGTCTGGTCCTGGCGATCGCGGCCGGTGGCTGGCTCTGGCTGGACCACCGCCAGAGCCAGACGCTGGAGGACGAGCTGGGCCGTGCAATCGCGAGCGATTGCGCCGAGCCTGACCGGCTCGAGGCGCTGCGGGCCCGGCTGGACCGGCTGGACCCGGCCCGCGGCCGGTATTCCGAGATCCGTCGTCGTCTCGAGGCGGAGATGGGCTACTGCGCGGACATCGGGGTGTTGGCCGCCGCGGTAGCGGGCGCGGGCTGGGAATGTGCCCGGCTCTCCACGCTGCGGCAGGGTATAGAGGGCACTGACCTCACCCGCCAGTCGGTAGCGGGCATTGCGCTTGGGCTGCAGGAGCGGATTGCGGCCTGCGAGACGGCCGCGAGCTACTCGGCGCGCCTCGACGGGCAGCTCGGGGACTGCGCCCTGGTGGCGGGCCTCGATGGGGCGCTGGGCACACCGCCGGCGGACGCCGAGCCGTTGGTCGGGGCGCGGGCGCGGCTCGATCGGGAGCTCGCGCTGTGCCGGGCGGCGGACGAGCTCGGGGCGGCCCTCGCGGGGTCGACCGGCGACTGCGACGCGATGCAGCGGCTCGACCTGCAGCTGGGCGCGCAGGATGTGTCCCGGCCGCCGCTGGCTGCGCTCAGGGGGGAATTGGACACGGAGCTGGCCCTCTGCGCGAAGGCCGCGACCTATCGACAGGCATTGGTCGACGCCCAGATGAATTGCGCCGGCCTGCGGGAGCTGGACCAGGGTATGGCCGGGGAGGACGCCTCCCGGGAGCCGTTGCTGTCGATTCGCCGTCAGCTGGACGAGGCCCTGGAGAAATGCCGGACGCTCGAGAAGCTCGACCAGTCGCTGCGCGATATCGGCCTCGAGGGCGACACTCCCGCGGCCTTCGCGGGGCGCGCGCGGGGCCTTGGTCACGCCATCCCCGCGATCGGTCCCGAGCGATTGACCCGTGCGGGCCGCGCGCCGACATGATCGGGATCCTCGACACCGGGGCGGGGCGTCGCACTGGCGTGGAGCCCAACGGAGCGGAACGACGATGACAGGTCCCTTGTTGAGGTCCGGTAACCTGACCGCCTTCCACCCGCTTGGGGCGGTCGGCAACCCGGTCTATCTCGCCGCCGCTCAACTGCGCGCCGCTATCGGCCGCCGGCTTGGTCCGGAGCTGGCCGACAGCTTTGCGATACCGCAGCGAAACGAGGACGGGGACACCATCGACTGGTATGCGCCCAAGCCGGGCACTGTCGTGCCCTGGAGCGCCGCCAGCTCGGACGAGCGCGCCGAGGCCCAGCGGCAGTTGATCGAGACCCGCTCCCGGATCGAAGATCTCGGGCAGGCCATGCAGCGGGAGTCGGACGCGGAACGTCAGGTGTTCGGGCGGCTGCTCGCCCATGTAACCAGCTTTCCGGACGAGACCCACGTCTATCTGGTCGGTGGCCGGCCGGTGGTCAGCTTCTGGGGGTTTGTCCTCGACCGGGCCTCGGTCGGCACAGATCCGTTGTTGAATCTGGACCTGCTGGCTGCCCCGCCGGCGCCGACTCAGCCGCCCCGGCGGCGCATCCCCTGGTGGGTGTGGGCGCTGGCCCTGCTGGCGCTTGCCCTCTTGGGTGGCCTGCTGGCGCTGCGCGGATGCCAGCCGGTGTCGGAGGGACCGTCCCCCGCAGACACAGGGGGCGCCCTTACTCCCGAGGTGTCGGAGTCGCAGCCCGCGCCCGAAGATGAGGTGCGGCACCTCGTCGAGTCTGATGCCGACGTGGAGCCCGCGATGGAGGACAAGGAAGACGCCCCGCCGGAGGACCAACGCATCCTGGCGCCTGCCGATTCCGTTGCCGTCGGGCGCAGGTCCCGCGTCACCGCGGTGGACGCCGCCGGCGATGGCCGGGTCCCGGACGTCGAGGGGACGGCCGTTCCCCTGGGCGAGCCGATCGGCAGGGCCTCGGGCGAGGTCGATACCGTCGTCGACGGCGAGGCATCGCTGCCCGACAGCGGCGCCATTCCGGGGGAGGGCGAGAGCGGGTCACCGGTCGCCGAGCCGGCCGAGGATGCCGCCGTGGAGGCAACCGCGGGCGATCCGGTGGCCGACGAGGCCGTCGCGAGACAGCCGGTGGACAGCCCGGAAACTGGGATCCCGGAAACCGCGACACCGGAAGAAGCCGCAGCACCGGAGGCCGGAACACCTGAAACCGAAACGCCCGCGTCCGAGGGGCCGCCGGCCGACGCGGTACCCGCCGAGTCCGATGGGGTGGCGGGCGCGGACGATGTGGTGCAGCCACCGATGGTGCCTGCCGAGGACTCTGGGCAGGCGTCGCCGGACGCGGAGCCCCGCCCCGATCAGGAGTCGGCGGCCGGGTCCGAGAAGACGCCGACGGACCCGAAGGCGGCGGGGGATGCGGCCGCCGATTCCGCGCCAGGCGGCCCTGATGCCGACGGGGCCTCCGGCGCGCCATCTGCTCGCTCCGGGGTACCGGCACGTTGGTTGAGCTCCGGCTGGCGTACGGCCACCTCGCTGCAGGACCCCAAGACCGGGCTGCCGATACAGATGGAGTATCAGCTTAAGGACGGTGCCGGCAAGGTGCGCCTCAAGCGCAGCGACGGCAGCGTCTGCGAGAGCGGCGCCTCCGCGCTGGCTCGAGACGGAAAATTGGTGATCGACAGCAGCGGGAATATCGTATGCGCCGACGGCACCAACTTCGGTCGCCCGAAGGTCGAATGCGAGCCCGGTAAGTCCGGCAAGGCGAGCTGCCGGGGTAGCTACCCGGGCGGTGAGACCTTCTCGATCGATATGCAAGAGCAGGGGCGGTGAGGCCAGACGTCGGGGACCCGTTCCGCGAGCGCCCGCGTTGGCCGCGCGATTCCGGCGTTGAGCGCAGCGGGCCGGGGATCCGGGAACCAGGATAATCTATCGCGATGCTATCGAAACTCGTCAACTTCGAGAACAAGATAACCCTCATTGCGAACAGCGGCGTCCAGTTCCTGGACTTCGGTCTGAACCTCGCCCTACGCAAGGCGCTCCCCGGCGAATTCGTGGTCCAGGAGAGCAATCAGTCGCTGGCGCGGCTGATCTATGACGAGCGCAGCGGGATGCACTTCTGGCCGGACCGCCCGGGGGTCCCGATCAAGTCGCAGCTGACCGTTCCGATGGACGAGTCCGCCACCCTGTTCGACGCGATGTGGCTGCCGGTCCCTCTGCTGCGGGTCCATCCGCCGCGGAGCTTCGCCGACGGTCCGGAGACCTGGGCCCGGGTGCGTCTGGTTGAGCTGTCCCCGGAGGATGCGGCCGCCAGCCTGACCACCCACCGGTTGACGCTGGCGGTGGACACCACGGCCTTTCCCGACGCGGACGATATCCGCTACCTGGCCCCCACCCAGGCCGATGTCACCGCCGGTGTGGCCTATGCCTTTGCCCACCGGGCCAACGAGATCGGTTGGTATCCGGAGCTGCCCTGGGTGGCGGGTTGGATCGATGAGGTCTTCATGGAACGGGCCGGTCCCGTTCTGCGCCTGCCACCGGAGGATGTCGAGGCCGAGCATGGGCGTCTCGCGCACCACGCCCATTACCTGAACCTGCTCGCCCTGATCGGCGAAAGCGGCTGTGTCCCCGAGGTCAAGCTGCTGGCAAACACCCGCACCGATCTGCATCGGGCGGTGCCGGTGGACATGGTTCTGGACGTGGGGAACTCGCGGACCTGCGGGATCCTGATCGAGCAGCACGCCAAGGAGGGCGACGGGCTCGGCCGGCGCTACGAGCTGGAGCTCCGCGATCTGACCCAGCCCCAGAACGTCTACAGCGAGCCCTTCGAGAGCCGCGTCGAGCTCGCCCAGGCCACTTTCGGCAAGGAGCACTGGGCCTACAAGAGCGGACGCGCCGGGGCTTTCCTGTGGCCGACCATCGCGCGGGTCGGCCCCGAGGCGGCGCGCATGGCCGGGCGCCGGCGCGGTACCGAGGGCTCTACCGGGATCTCCAGCCCCAAGCGGTATCTGTGGGACGAGGATCGCTTCGACACCGGGTGGCGGTTCAATTGCGCCTACGTGCGCACCGAGATCGAGCCGATGGCCACGGCGGCGCCCTTCTGCAATCTGATCAACGAGGTCGGCACCGCCCTCTACGAGCTTCCCGAGTCGGAGCGGATGCCGGTCTTCATGCCGCACTACGCCCGCAGCTCGATGATGATGTTCATGCTCGCCGAGGTCCTGACCCAGGCGCTGTGCCAGATCAACAGCCCGTCGCAGCGGCTGCGCATGCCCAACGCCGACCTGCCGCGGCACCTGCGCACGGTGATCCTGACCATCCCGCCGTCGATGCCGAAGCAGGAGCGTGAGATCTTCGCGAACCGCATGCGGCAGGCGCTCGGTCTGGTCTGGAAGGCGTTCGGCTGGCACCCGGAGGACGAGCCGGTGGACGGGCAGGGCGCCGATTCGGCCTGGCCTCCGTTACCCCAGGTCGAGGTCCGTTGGGACGAGGCCACCTGCAGCCAGGTGGTCTATCTCTACAGCGAGATCCAGAACACCTTTTCCGGTCGGCCGGAAGAGTTCTTCGACCTGGCCCGGTGCGCCTCCCATCGGAGCCGGGACGCCCGGCTGACCATCGCGACGGTCGACATCGGCGGCGGAACGACCGATCTGGTCATCAACGACTATCGGCTCGAGGGCCGTCCGGGAGGCGCCAACCAGACCATCGTCCCCGAGCAGCGCTTTCGGGACGGATTCAAGGTGGCCGGCGACGACATCCTGCTGGAGGTGATCGGTGCCACCCTGGTTCCGGCCCTGAAGGCGGCCGTGAGCGCGGTCGGGGTCGAGGAGCCGGAGGCACTGTTGTCCCGGCTCATCGGCTCGGACCCGGTCGATGTCCAGGAGGGGATGCTGCGCCAGCAGCTGGCGCTGCAGGTCCTCTATCCCGCCGGGCTCGCCGTGCTCAAGGCCTACGAGGGGTTCGACCCGGTCGCCGGTGCCGAGACCCGCACCTGCGCTCTCGGCGACCTGGTGGCCGAGATCAGCCCCGATGCGCCCACGCAGGCGGTGCGCGAGTGGTTCGCGGGCGGGGTGCGCGATGCCACGGGTACGGCGGTGAGCGGGTTTCCGTTGCTCAATTGCCCGGTGCCACTGGACCTGGGCCGTATCCACCGGCTGTTCATGGAGGACAAGCTCGAGATTTGCCGCGTGGTGCGCTCGCTGTGCGAGATCGTCTCGCTCTACGCCTGCGACGTGCTGCTGCTCACCGGGCGACCGTCGCGGCTTCCTGGGGTCCAGTCGCTGTTCCGCGCCCTGCTGGCGCTGCCGCCGGATCGGATCATCCCGATGCAGGACTACCGGACCGGCGCCTGGTATCCGTTCAATCGCCGCGGGTGCATCAAGGACCCCAAGACCACGGCGGCCGTGGGCGCCATGTTGTGCGTGCTGGGGCAGGGGCGGCTGCCGGGCTTCTCCTTCCGCGCCAATGCCTTCCGGCCCTACTCAACGGTCCGGCACCTGGGGCTGATGGACCGCAACCTGATCATCAAGGCCGAGGACGTCTTCTACAGCGGCGTGGACCTGGACGATCCGGAGTATCAACTGCCGGAGGTCACCATTCCCATGACCGGGGTGATGCACATCGGCTACCGCCAGCTGGACGCGCAGCGCTGGGTGGCCTCGCCGCTGTATGTGCTGGACTTTGCGGACGATGAAGTGCGCCGCTCCCTCTACACCAAGGGCGGCGTGCTGGAGGTGAGGCTCGAGCGGATGCGCGGCGTCAACGCCGAACGGTTTCGGGTCGCCGCCGTGGACGTGCAAGGCGGGCGTGCACTGGGGCGCGGCGCGGTGGCGCTGAAGCTCAACACCCTGGCGAGCATCGGCTTCGATCAGGACAGCTATTGGCTCGACAGCGGCAGTATCTTCAAGTAGACGTGCTATGAGCGATCCATCATCGAAAACGATCGGAGAGGACCTGGTTCGGCGCTGCCGGGCGATCTACGCGGGCAGCGGCGAGGCGATCGATTGGGTCGCGGAGGTACGGCGCAACTCCCAGCGGCTCGACCGCGAGTCGGACAGTCTGACGTACAAGTTGCGGCGGGTGCGCAATCTGGTCACGCGCCTCGGCCGGGCGGCCGGCCGCTCGGTCTCGGTGGGCTTTTTCGGCCTGTCCCAGGCCGGCAAGTCCTACCTGATTTCGGCCCTGGCGGCCGGTGAGAACGGCGAGCTGGAGACCGAGCTGGAAGGCCGCCGCTACAACTTCATCCAGCACGTGAACCCCCCGGGCCACGGCAAGGAGGCCACCGGCCTGGTGACCCGCTTCACCCGCCGGCCGAGCGACGCGCCGCCCGGTTATCCGCTGGAACTGTCCCTGTTCTCGGAAGTGGACCTGGCCAAGGTGCTGGGCAACTCGTTCTTCAACGATTTCGACCGCGAAAAGGTCGACCCGGACCTGTCCCCCGCCCACCTGCGCCAGCTGCTGGCCAGCCTGGAGTCGCGCCGCACCCGTCAGCCAACCGGCGGGGTCAGCGAGGACAATGTGGTGGAACTGCTCGAGTACTTCGAGCAGCGTTTCCCGAGGACCACCGAGCGCCTGGCGGCCGACTACTGGCCGAGCGCCATCGCCTTGGCGCCCTACCTGAAGCCCGCCGACCGCGCGGCCCTGTTCTCGGTCCTTTGGGGGGAGGTTCGGGAGCTGACCGAGATCTATCTCGCGCTGCGCAAGGGGATCGAGGCGACCGGTTTCTCCGACGCGGTCTACTGCCCGGTGTCGGTACTGGTGCGCCCGGACGCGAACGGGGAGCTGAGCCAGGCCGACAGCATCATGAACGTCGATATCCTGGAGCGGCTCGGGCGCGACGACGCCGACGGCATCCAGGTCGTCCCGCGCCGCGGTGACGAGACGCTGCCGCCGGTCATGCTGCCGCGCTCGCTGCTGGCGGCGCTCACCACCGAGCTGCGCTTCGTGCTCGCCGACCCGCCCCGTACGGGTCTGCTGGAGCAGGTGGACCTGCTCGATTTCCCCGGTTATCGGGGGCGGCTGGCCGTGGCCGATATCGGCGAGGTGCGCAAGCAGCTCAAGGACGACCAGGTGGACCCGGTGGCCCAGCTGGTGCTGCGGGGCAAGGTCGCCTATCTGTTCGAGCGCTACACCGACGACCAGGAGATGAACCTGCTCGTCCTCTGCGCCCCGTCCCACAAGCAGAGCGACGTCAAGGACCTGGGGCCGGTGCTGGAGACCTGGGTGCACTCCACCCAGGGTGCCGATCCGCAAACACGCTCGAAGCGCAGGCCGGGCCTGATCTGGGCGCTCACCATGTTCGACTTCCGGCTCAACCCCGTGCCGGGGGAAAACGAGGACCTGATGCGCAAGGGCTGGGAGGGAATGATGAAGCTCGCCCTGCTCGAGCGTTTCGGGGGCTACGGATGGCTCCACGAATGGTCGCCCGGCCGGCCGTTCGACAACCTCTTTTTGGTCCGCAAGCCGCGAATGGCCGCCGCCGTGATCGAAACTGACGCGGCCGGGGAGCGGGCGATCCTCCCGACCCAGGCGGAACGTCTGGCCCAGCTGCGCCGGACCTTCTGCGACGAGCCTACGGTGCGCAAGCACCTCGAGGATCCGCAGACAGCCTGGGACGCCATGCTGAGCCTAAACGACGGCGGCATCTCCCGCCTGGCGGACTATCTCGACGGCGTGGCCCAGCCCGAGACCAAGCTGGCGCGCATCGGCGAGCAGGTCGACGAGGTCATCGAGGAGCTGGTGCGGCATCGTTTCGGCGCCTACTACCGGGCGGAGGGCGCCGCCGAGGTGGACAACAAGCACCGCCTGGCCGAGCGGGTGGTCGGGGGGCTGCGCCAGCGGGCGAATCGTTTCGCCGATCTGCTGCGCGCCCTGCAGCCGCCGCGGGAGGGGCTGCGCTCGCTCTATCTGCGGGCCGACGAGGTGGCGGATCCCGCGGGGCAGACCGGCACGGCGGGCGCCGGCGGAGGCGGACCGGGAGCGGCCGGTGCGGCCACGGTCCCGGATGTCCAGCCGAGTGATGGCGGCCTAATCGACCTCGAGCAGCTCCTCGCGGGTGCGCGGCCCGCGCCGGCCGCTGACGACGGTGCGGAGGCCGCGCGGGAGCCACCCCGCGCGGGCGTCAACCAGGGTGCGACGCGCTTCGTCCGGGCCGTACAGAGGTACTGGATCGGGCACCTCAAGTCTCTGCCCGAGGATGCCCACTGGCCCCAGTATCTGGGGATCGACAAGGGGGTCCTGGAGGATCTGATCGGCGAGCTGATCACCGCCGCGGACCGGCTCGGGCTGGAGGCGGATCTGCTCGGCCTGATCGAGGCCGCGGAGTCCCAGACCGCCGCGACGCGTTCCAGGCTCGCCGAGCGACAGGTGTACGTCACCGGCGCGCGCATCGCGCGCTTCGTCGATTATCTCGGTTGCGACGACCAGCCTCTGGACGAGCGACCGCGCTCGCTGGTCGATCCCCGCCGCCCGGTCTTCGCACCCCCGGCGCCCATCGCCGCGGGGGTCTTGCCGCTCATCACCGAGACGCCGGTCAATTTCTCGGCCTTTTTTATCGTCGACTGGTTCCAGGCCTTCAAAGACCTGGCGGTCGCGAACGCCGGCCACGCGGCCGGACGGGACGTGACGCCGGACCAGAACGCCCGGCTGGGGCAGATCCTCGAACGCATCGCCGGTGGCATCCCGGCGGCGACCCGGATCGGTTGACGGGAGGACGCGGTGGCCCTGACGATCAGCCTCGAATCCATTGGCCCGGGAAGGGGACGGCTGCTGGTCAGCGGCGGCCGGCCCGCGCCCGAGTCCACGTCACTGGCCATCCAGCGTAACGACGGACGTTATCTGGCCCCCGGTCAGCTCTGGCAGGTCACGTCTCACTGGCACCCCCAGTTCAGCGTCGAGCCGATGGCCGACGGGATTCGGCTCGAGCTCGGCCCGGATCTGGTCGACGGCATCATCGGCGTGGGCGGCGCGCCGCTGCGGGTGGCGCTGCGCATCGACGGTGTCGAGGACGCGGCGGTCCTGCGCATTCGCGGGGAGCTGGTTGGATCCGGCGCCACCGCGCCCGAGCGCTCGGCGTTCGATTCGGGCGACACCCTTATCATGCCGCGGAGATCCGAGTCCGGTCGGGTGGAGGCGGAGGACTTATCCGACCCGGCGAGCAAGGGACCGTCGGCGCCCGCCGCTGAAACGCCCGCGTCCAATCGTCGGCCCCTCTGGCCCTGGATCGCCGCAGCCATCGTCCTGGTTCTGGTTGCCGGTGGCGTCGGGGTCTGGCAGTTCGGGTGGCTTGGGCCGGATGCGCTCGACGAGAGCGCCGAGGCCGTGACCGATGCCGAGATCGACCCGGAGCCGGTACCCGATGACGGGCCGCCTGCCGACGTGGAGCTCGAGCCCGAACCGGAACAGACCGGCCTCCTTCTCGCGCGCAAGTTCCTGGCCGGCGATCCCGCGGCGGAGGCAGTCTTCGCCCGGGCCGAGCAGGCGGAAGAGGCCGGGGACTGCCCGGCCGCCTACGCCCTCTACAGTGAGGCCGCGAATAAGGATCCGGGGCTGGCCGCGCGGCTGGCGCGCCGCTACGACCCGCTGACCCACACGGCCGGCCCCTGTATCGCCGCGCCCGACGCCCCCTATGCGACCGTCTATTACGCCGATGCCGCCGAGGCGGGCGACGTGGCCGTGCAGCGCCGACTGGGGCAGTTGATGGTGGAGCGGGAGTCCTCGGGGCCGACCCGTGAGGCCGGAGTCGCATGGCTGCGCAGGGCGGCCGAGGCGGGCGATGAGGACGCCAAGCGTGCGCTCGATGGCCTATGAGAAAACTTTTGACAATGAATGATCGCATGAACGTCCGCACGATACTGGTACTAGTAGGAATATTGTTGGCTTCCGTAAGCCACGGGGAATCAGGGTTGGTAAACACGCCCGGCGACGGCTTTCTGGCACTGCGAAGCGAGCCGAGCGTCAACACCGGGGTCCGTCTATCCAAGATTCCTCATGCCACGGCGATTGATTTATCCGAGTGCGTTTCGCGCTCGCGAACGGAGCGCTGGTGTAAGACGTCGTATCAAGGGAAGGACGGATGGGTGCTGGAAAAATACGTAACACGAGGCTCCGGTGGCGCTATTCGCGCTCGCCCGGCCACTGCATCCGAGAAAAAGGCGATCCTAAAAGCGATCGAAAACGACTGCACGCCCAATTGGTGCAAGCCGATAATCAATGACGTGCTTGGCGATTACGCTTCCGTTGGCTTCGCGTGCAAAAAAGAGAATTGCGAAGGTAGCCTAGCCTTTCTTAAGAAGTCGGGGACCGGTTGGATCTTGGTGGATCAGGGGACGGGTATCCAGCCGGAGGATCTTATTGGATATGGTTTTCCACCTGACGTAGCCCATGCGCTTGCGTATTGAGGGGCCTCGCCGGCGCCAGTTGGCCTCGCCGGGGCCAGTTCTCGCATTGTTGCATGTCAGGGGAAGGGGTCGGGGAAAAGGCGCTGCTGGCCCGGACTGCATGCTCGAGTTTCCGGCGCCGTTTACTCGATTGGCTAAAGCAATCCGGACCAAGCGGGGGGCCTGTACTGTACCCCGAAACATGCCCGGCTCCATCCGAGCTAGCGCTGTCACCGGAACTGCTCGAGCGGCGTTAGGGCCGCAATGGTCGCATGACGCCGCCCCGGACCGGTGGGCGCCGTCAGAACTTTGCAACGACCACGTTTATTCCGTCCTCCGTGCCGAGATCGAAGGTATTGCCGCTCAGACGCGAGACGGTGCCGATCATTTCCTCGACGAAGGCGGGATCGGCTGCGGCGTTGATCACCACACCATTGCCCTGTCCGTCAGAGATCACCAGCGTGGCGGCATCTGGGCGACTGACCGAGATGCCCTCGGAGGGCGAGAGCACGGTCACGCCCGCGTTGAGGAATCGCACTTCGAGGGCGGAAGGGTCGCGATTGGCCTCGACGAAGGCGTCCGCGGCGCCGAGTGCGCCTTCTCTGACCTTTTGGGCGAGTGAGGTGGCGGTTGCCTTCGACTTGGCGGCAATTTCGCGGGCCTTTTCGCTGTCGGCGGCGTCGGGGATAGCGGCAACGGCCTTGTCAAGCTGTTCTTTCTAGCTCATGGAGGGTTCTCCGGATCAATGTGTTGGGGGGAGCCCGGGGGGCAGCTTGGTGTCGCGTGGAGAAATCCAAAGGGACGTGCGACGGAGGTCGTTAGCCCGCCGGGTGTCGGGCCGGACGAGCGCAGTTCAGTCGAAAGCTTACGAATTTCAGTCGCGAATCCGTTGCGCCGGGTGGAACCCGACATATGCTATTCCGGCGCGCGGCGTCGTTCGGATTGTGTTGCGCGGTCAGCGCCGTCCCCGGCACAGGGCGCTGCCGTTTCCACTGCAGATGAGTCCGCCGGCGGCATCGTAAGCCGCGTAGTAGTGGGGAATGATGCCCCGTCCTCCGCAGACGTACCAAAAATCCCCGCGCCAGCTGGTTCGGCCCCACCTTTTTCAGGGTGCAGTTGCGACAACCGCGATTGGTCGAAGCCACGCGGGCCACGCGCTTGCTCGCCGGCGGATCGATATTGACGATGTGGCGCACCCTATCGAGATGGACCCCGGACGGCGGCGAGATCACCAGGCTGTCCGGTGCATTGACCGCGCATCGGAAACGAGCCGCTGCCTGTTGGGGTCTTGGGCGCGGGCGCGGCGGGGGCGGCGCCTCGCGAGGCGATGATGGGCGGGATCGGTGGCTTCGGCTTGGGCCGGCAGGGGCCGAATGCCTCGTCGAGCCGCTGCCGGACCGGGCGCAGGGACTTAGCGGTCTCGCGCTTGAGGTCGCGGCCCAGGGTCTTGAGCCTGGTGCAGTCCTTGCCGGCCTCCGCGAGCAGGCGCTCGTAGCGCGCGACCCGATCGCAATCGGCCAACCGCTCATCGAGCGCGGCATATGCCTTCGCGAACCGCGGGTCGCCCCGGTTGTCCAGACTCGAGGCCAATTCGCGGGCCTTGGCGCAATCGGCGCCGGCGATCCGGTCCTCCAGGTCGCTGGCCTGTCCGCAGACCTCGAGCTCCCGCTGCAACCGGGTCCGGATATCCAGAAAGCGCAGGTTGTTGCGGTATTCCTCCAGGGCCGCGGTGAGCCCCTTGATCCCGGCGCAGTCGCCCTGTGCCTCGGCGAATCGCTTCTCCAGATCGTTGAGCGCCGCGCATTGTTCCAGGGCGACGTCCAATCGTTGCGCCAGGGCGGCCAGGGGCTCACGGTCTTTATCATGACGGGAGAGGGTCTCTTTCATCCCGGCCAGGACCAGACAGTCGCCCTGAGAACGCGCCAGCTCGCGCTCCAGGTGATCGGCAAGGTCGCAGCGTGCGATCTCCGCGTCCAAGGTCTCCTTGATCCCGCGCAGCGGCGCACGGGAGGCGTCGTGGTCCGCGAGATCCCGTGCCACCTCGCGGGCAAGGTCGCGCAGCTGCACGCACTGCCCGGCGGCCGCACTGACCCGGGGGGCGAGCCCCGCGGCGAGACGGCAGGCGGCAAGGGCCGAGTCTAGGGCGTGGAACAGGTCCTGGACGGGAGGGGATTGCCCGTCCAGTCGGCGGGCCTCTTCATCGAGGGCGGCGACCGCGTCACAATCACCGGCCGCCGCGGCGAGGCGGTCCTGTAAACCCTGAACCTGCCGACAGGACGCGAGACGCGCGTCCAGCTCCGACTTGAGCGACCTGAAGGGTTCGCGTTCGAGGTCGTACTGCGATAGCT
This sequence comes from uncultured Gammaproteobacteria bacterium, assembly GCA_963714915.1. Classification (GTDB taxonomy): domain Bacteria; phylum Pseudomonadota; class Gammaproteobacteria; order Chromatiales; family Chromatiaceae; genus Thiodictyon. The sequence continues at coordinate 129,381 of CAVQQM010000033.1, read as the reverse complement.
CGTCGTCCAGGGCAGGGAGGAGGTCGCAGTGCTCCGCCTCGGCGAGCCGATGTGCAATCCCCGCCGCGTCGTCGCAGATCCCCGCCTCGGTTAGCAGGGCCATGCGGATTTCGGGGTAGTGTTCTGCCTCCGGGTCGACCCGGTCCAGCTCTTGGGCGAGCTCGACCAGCGGTACCGTCAGCTCGCACTGGTTGGCGAGCGCCGCGTCCAGTGCCGCTCGAAGTCCCTGCTCGGTCCGGTGCTGATACCAGGACCAACCGCCGGCGAGCAGGCCGGCGACCAGCGCCAGCCCCAGCACGGGAAGGATCCAGCGGGGCCATCGGGTGCCCATGGCGCCCGGTCCAATGGTCCCTGCGGCCGACCCCGCGCCGCTGATCCGGCCGGCGTGCGCGCTACCCCAAGAGGTCAGGACCGGGGCGCCGGCGATGACATGGATCGACGAGTCGCCGGGATAACGGATCGCCCGGGTCAGCAGATCGGCCGTATCGGCGTTTGGCGGGTCCTGCCGCCCAAGCTCCTCGGCGAGACGGGAGACCGCACGCAGGTGGTCCTTGAGCAGCCGGCGGGCCTCGACCTGCTCGGCGTCCGGGAGGTCCAGAAATGCAACCGGCTGACCGGCCAGATCGCTGTACCAGTCGACCGCGCCCGATTCCTTGATTTCCGGCCGCGCGAAGATCGACGCCGTGGCACCCGGCAGGTGCCGGCGCAATGCCTGCTGGATCTCTTTGAAGCGATGCCAGGGGTGGGCGGGGTCCAGCCGGTCGGTGGTCTCTTTGGGGTAGACGAGACTGGCAATGCGCAGCGAGGGTGTCATCGCAGACTCCTGACCGTTCCTGTGTCCGGCCTGCATTCTAGCGCGCCGGTACACCGTTGCTCGCTCGGACGCGCGGCTAGCTTCCAGGCCCTAGTATTCTCCCCGCCCATGCCTTCGAGCCGGCCTGGACCGTGACCTGCCGCGGGACAGCGCGCTTGCGTCTATGCGATTATCAGGCGAGATACCACGCCAGATTACAGGTCTATCCATTCGTCTTGCATGAAGTTGGGACAATGAAAACGAAAGCGTCTCTTGGGGTACTGGGTCTCCTGATCCTGCTCATCAGTGCCACGGCCTTTGCCGACGACCGTACACCTTTGCTGCAGCCAGGTAAGAAGACCCTGTATCAGCGGATCCTTACGCGCCCAGGCGCGGAACTTGCCGAACAGCCGGGTGCCGGGACCGGGCAGATTGTCGACGCCTTTTCGCGTTTCTACGTCTATGGGGAGCGGGAGCAGGACGGGCAGCGCTGGTTGGAGGTTGGTGTCGACACCAGGGGAGCCGTCAAAGGCTGGCTGGTGGCGGATCAAACCGTGCCCTGGCTCCAGCAGATGGCCCTGGCCTTCACCAATCCAGGAGCCCAGCGGGAGCGTGCCCTATTCTTCGACTCCTGGGAGTCGCTGGACGCGCTGCTGGCGCTCGCCGAACCGGGCACGGAGATCGCTCCGCTCGCAGAGCGGATCGCCTCCGGCGGGCGCGACCCACGGGTGGTGGCCATCGAGCCGGACCGTTACATCGACATTAACAGCCAGTTCTATCTGTTGCCGATCCTCGATTTCCAGGAGGTCTTCACGGACGCTGGTCATTTGATGCGCGGCCTGAAGGTCGCCTCGGTGACCGAGACGGCGGCCCAGCCGGTGACTCCCAAGCCGGAGGAGAGCGTGGTCCACCTGAGGAGTTTCCGCGCCGCGGTAGTGTTCGTGATCGACTCCACCATCTCCATGCAGAGCTACATCGACGAGGCGCGGGAGGCGGTTCAACAAGTATACGGGCGGATCAAGGGGTCAGGGATACTGGACCGGGTGTCTTTCGGCCTGGTCGCCTTCCGCGCCCCGAGCAAGGACCCGGAGAAGGCCAAGCAGCTTGACTATGTCGCACGGGTGTTCGTGGACCCTGCGGAGGTTTCCTCGGAGATCGAGTTCCTGGCTCGGGCGTCGGCGTTGAGCGAGGCCAAGGTATCGACGGACCTTTTTGACGAGGACCCGTACGCGGGCGTCGTCCGCGCCTTGGAGGAGATCCCATGGAACCGCTTCGGCGCCCGCTACGCGGTGCTGATCACCGACGCCGGGGCGTTGGAGGGCAAGGAGTCCGAGACCGGCTTGCATGCCGAGCAGGTGCGATCCGAGGCCGCTGCCAAGGGGGTTGCGCTGGTGGTCCTGCATCTCAAGACGCCGATGGGCAAGGCCGATCACGCGAAGGCCGAGGCCCAGTACCGGACGCTCTCGAATAACGAAGCCATCCAGCGCTCGCTTTATTTCCCGGTGAAGGGGGGCGAGGTCAAGGGCTTTGGCAAGGCGGTCGGCACCCTGGCTGATGTGGTGGTCGAGAACATCCAGGCTACGGCACGCGGCGAGCTGGCTGCCGGCAGCGCACGGGCCGCGGGGAAGCCCGCCGAGCCGGGACAGCCGCCGCAGGAGGACGCGGACACCCGACGCCTGCGCGAGGCCGCGAAGGCCCTGGGTCACGCGATGCAGCTGGCCTACCTCGGCAAGCAGGAGGGCACCCGGGCGCCTCTGGTCTTCGAGGGCTGGATCAGCGACCGGGACCTCACGGATCCCACCGTGCGCACCGTCGACGAGCGGGTCCTGCTGACCAAGGACCAGCTGAGCGATCTGCACGGGATCCTCAAGCAGATCGTGGACGCGGCCGACGCGGGGATGCTGGAGCCGGACGCCTTCTTCGACGGCCTGCGCTCAATCGCGGCCCAGTACGGGCGCGACCCGAGCCTCGCCACCAGCCAGCAGGCGACCAAGCTTGCCGACCTCGGGCTGCTCGGCGAGTACCTTGACGGTCTGCCCTACAAGAGCGACGTGATGACGCTGGACCAGGACACCTGGTCGCGCTGGGGCACCCAGCGCCAGTTTGAGTTTGTCAGTCGGCTCAAGGGCAAGATTAGGCTCTACGAGCGCTACAACGCCGATTCCGACCGTTGGGTGAGCCTGGCGCAGGGCAGCCCCCCCGGCGAGCGGGTCTACCCGGTGCCCCTGCGCGATCTGCCCTGATGGGGCGTAGCGTTCACGGCGGCCCCGAGCTGAGCGACCGACCATGTCTACGCTGGTCGAAATAACGGGGTTAGGTTGTCGGCGCGGACAGGGACGGCAGGCCTTCAGCGTGTTTCTTCCCCGCCTGGTCCTTGCCCGCGGGGATACCCTGGCCTTGACGGGCGAGAGCGGCAGCGGCAAAAGCACGTTGCTGGAGCTCCTTGGCCTGGTGGCGGCGCCGTTGGCGGGGGCCGGCTTTCTTTGGCACCCTGCGGAGGGCGGGCCGCTCGATGTCGCGGCCCTGTGGGGGGCGAACGCCCAGCCAGCGCTGGCCCGGCTGCGCGCCCGGTCGATCGGCTTCGTGCTGCAGACCGGCGGGCTACTGCCGTTTCTCACCGTCTGGGAGAACCTGAATATCAACCGGCGCCTGCTCGGGATGGTCGAGGACGACGACGGCGTCCGGGAGCTAGTAGCCGCGTTGGAGATCGGGCGACTGCTCCACAAGCGCCCCGCACAGCTCTCAGTCGGTCAGCAGCAACGGGTCTCGATCGGACGGGCCCTGGCTCATGGTCCGGCGCTGTTGCTGGCGGATGAGCCATCGTCGGCGCTGGATCCCCGCCTTTCGGACAGGGTGCTCGGGCTGCTGCGCGACCTGGCTGCCGGCCAGCGGACCGCGGTGGTGCTGGCGACCCACGAGCAGCGCCGGGTGCGGGAGCTGGGGCTGCGCGAGATCCGTGCGCGGCCTTGGGACGAGCCCGACCGGCTCGGGTCCCGCTTCGAGGACTGACTGCCTTGTCCGCTTCAAAGCCGCGTCGCCTGCCCATCGCCCCGGTGGCCGCGGAGACCTGGTCCCTGGCCTGGAAGGACCTTCGGCACGACCGGCGCACCAGCCTGGTGTTCGTGCTCACGGTGGCCTCCATCGTTGCTCCGTTGCTCCTGCTGTTCGGCCTGAAGAACGGCGTGATCGACACTTTACGCGGGAGTCTGTTGAGGGACCCGCGGAACCTGGAGGTAGTGATATACGGCAGCGTCCGGCTGGAGCGCGACTGGCTAAAGGATCTGGCCGGTCGACCCGGGGTCGCTTTCTTGGTGCCCAAGACTCGGACCATCAACGCCAGCGTCGACCTAGTGGACGCCGCCAGGCGGGTGTTACCCACGGTCGAGGTGGTCCCGAGCGCCGACGGTGATCCACTGCTCCCGGCCGGGTCGCCGATTCCCCGCCATCCCGATGAGGTCCTGGTCACCGAGATTGTCTCCAAGAAGCTCCAGGTCCGGACCGGGGCACCCTTGTTCGCTGTAATCAAACGAACGCTCGACGGCGAGCCTCAGCAGCTCCGCGTGCCGCTGAAGGTGATCGGTGTGGTCCCCGAGACCCATTTCGCGCGCGAAGCCCTGTTTGCCAGCCTCGACCTGCTCGTGGCCGCCGAGGACTATCGCGACGGCGTTTTGCCCGATCGTGCGCAGGCGCCGATTCCCGACGGCTATGCCGCTGTCCGCACCCGGTTCGCGAGTGCCAGGCTCTATGCCCAGGGGCTGGACCAGGTGGCACCCCTGGCCGAGGCGTTGCGCACGCAGGGGATCGAGGTGCGGACCCAGGCCGAGCGGATAGCCACCGTGCAGGCCTTCGATCGAACCCTGACGTTCGTGCTCCGAGTCATAGCGATCATCGGGGGTACCGGCTGTGCCTTGGCTCTGGGCGGCGCGCTGTGGGTGAACGTGGACCGCAAGCGCCGACAGTTGGCGCTGCTCAGGTTGTTCGGTTTCGGCCACGGTGCCGTGACAGCGGTTCCGGTCATTCAGGGACTGGTGATCGCCACGCTCGGATTTCTGCTCGCCCTGGCGGCATATCTGGTCGGCTCCCATGTGTTCGATGCTGTCATGGGGCGAAATCTGCCGTCTGGCGGTTATGTAACCCGCCTTGACCCGATGGATCTGGCAACGGCCGCCGGGCTGATGGTACTCATAGCACTGATCGCATCGGTGGCCGGGGCGGTGCGGGCCGGGCGCGTGAGTCCGGCGGAAGGATTGCGTGAAACCACTCACTGACCGAATCCTAGGGCTGTTGGGGCTGACATCTGCACTGGTGTCGGTCTGCGTGGCGGCGGAAGTGGCGCCAGTCGGTTGGAAACCGGCCTTGTACAACCCCAAGGCGGCAGATGGTGACCTGATCCTGCCGCTGCCTTGCGACGGCGCCATGGCCTTCAGGCCGATCGGCACCGAGGGCGACGGTCCGTTGGCCGATGCGGCTGTTGAGGTCGGGAGCGACACCGAGAACCAGGGTTACGTCGAGCACCGGTACCTGGCCTATCTGGCTGGCTCGTTCGATACGCCCGAGCGCGGTGGGCGCCATTTCATAATGGGAAAGTACGAGGTTACTGCGGGACAGTTCGATGCCGTCATGGCTGCCGCCAAAGGTCTGCCCTGTCCGAATCTAGCCGCCGGCGCACGACTTCCTAAGAGTGGGATTGGCTGGCATGAAGCAGTGGGCTTCGCCCATCACTACTCGTTGTGGCTGCGTCGGAATGCGGCCGAAATCCCCGAATGCCTGGAGGTCGCTGCGCCATGCCTTCCGCGGATGGACGGCGAGCCAGCATTCGCGCGGCTGCCGACCGAGGTCGAATGGGAGTATGCCGCGCGCGGCGCGGACCTAGTGAGCCCGGCCGATTTCCGAGAGTTGCATTATCCGATGCCGGAAGGTGCCGAACGCCACGTCTGGTTCAACGAGACCGCTCAAGGGCAGGTGAGGCCGATTGGGGTCCTGGCTGCAAACCCGGCGGGCCTGCACGACGTGCTCGGCAATGTCGAGGAGATGGTCCTCGAGCCGTTCCGACTCCATCGGTTGGACCGGCCGCACGGTCAGTTGGGGGGCTTCGTGGTCAGGGGTGGCAGTATCCATTCGAGCCGCGCGGACCTGCGCTCCTCTCTCAGACGTGAAGTGCCTTTCTATGACGAGAGCGGCGCCGTGGGAACGACGGATACCGGATTTCGAGTGCTTCTGTCCGCGCCTGTTCTGACATCCGCGTCACGGATCGACCAGATCCGCGCGGCCTGGGAGCGTCTTGGCAGCGATGCAGCAAAGCCCGAGCCCGTTCCGCCGCCCCGTCCCGAGCTCGGCGATCGTCCTTTCGAGGATCCGGTCCTCGAGCTGACCGCACTCGCGCGCGCTGCCTCGCAGCCCGCCATGAAGTTGCGGTTGGAACGGCTGCGCGGGTTGGTCGCGGGGAGCGCCGAGAGGCTCTACGAGCAGCGCGCGCGCAGCGCTCGGGAGGCCCTTCGCTTCGGCGGACTGCTGTGTCAGAAGCTGGCCGATGAGACCGGGAACATCGATGTGTTGAAGCAGCGTCACGCGGCCTGCGTGGAAGGGAACGGCGCGGATTATCCGCGTTGCAAGCAGCTCGCCGAGGTCCTGTCTCGTGACCACAAGGTCCTTGACCACAATGTCGGGTTCTATGGCGACACCATCGTCCGGACCGCGCAGACTTACCCCGAAGACCTTGCGGTATTGGCCGACGAGATCGGGAACTTGCGCGAGGAGTTCTCCGATAGGGGCTATGGCGACCTTGTCGTCTATCCCGACCGTTTCCATGGCGAAGTCGTCGACTATGCCCAGCATGGCCGAGTCGATCGGGAAGCTTGGCTGAGCGCCTGTGCGTCGCTGAACTGAAGGAAAAATAGATAGAAGATTCCGGCGTACACAGAGTACAATCGGTTTCCCTGAATAAATGTATGGTTAGCTGCTCCCGCCGCGGCGGGTGCGGCCTGGTGTCTTGGCTCTGCCGTGTGTGATTGGGGCACCGGCGTCGAGCCAAAGCCCGCCCGAGTCTGCGGGTAGCGTGCTGGATCGCACGCCGGCGGGTAGGGGTGTCCCGTTTTGACGAGGATCGACAAACCTGACCATGGGAGAGAGCAGATGCTAGCCAGACTGCCAACACGCTCGGGAATCTTGTGTGTGACCCTGTCATTCGCCGTCGTGCAGATGGGCTGTGTGACAGTCCCTACGGCGGACGGCTCGGGCGCCTCCAGGAGCGGCGCGAGCGCCCAAGCGGTGGCACTCACGCCAGCGGAGCAGCGGATGCGGGAGCAATCATCCCAGCTCGACGTGAAGTCATCGATTCAGGGCTGCCTCGCCGGTGCCGCCGCAGGCGCCCTGGTTGGGATGCTGGCTGGAGGCAAGCGCAGCAATAATATGTTGGTCGGTGCCGCGATCGGCTGTGGTGTCGGGCTTGGTGCCAACGCCTATGTTCAATCCAAGCGCAGCCAGTATCACACTGAAGAGCAGCGCATGGCAGCCATTATCGCCGATGTACAGGCAGACAATAAGAAGCTGGCGAGCCTGATCTCCACCAGTCAAGAGGTCATCGCCGCGGACCGGCGCAGGATCGCCGAGATCGACAAGGCTTACCGCAAGAAGTCGATCTCTATGGACGACGCACGACGTCAGATGGCAAGCGTCAAGGCCAATCGCGATCATCTGCAGAAGACCGCTAACTCTCTCAAGAAAAAGGAACAAAACTGGATCGAAGTCTCCAACCTGGAGAAGCAGGCCGGCAGTGACACGGCCAAGCTTGATACGGAGATCAAGAAACTGCAGTCGAAGGTCTCGGGCCTCGAGAAAGAGGTGCAATTGATGGACAAACAAATCAATGTGTCCCCGGTGGCGGCATGATGAAGTCCATCATGATGATTCGTACGGTCCGGGGTGCGATTGCAGCCACACTGGTCGCGTGGCTCGCGGGTTGCGCCACCACACCCGGACAATGTGATCCGAAAGAGGTCGATTTCTTCAAGAACACGGGTTGTCTCGCCTCAGGTTCATATGCCCAACGCCAGCGTACGCTCCAGTCGACCCTGGCATCGGAGCAGAGCCAGAACGCGGCGTTCCGCGCGGTCCTTTCCGAGCTTCAGGCGGAGCAGACCCAGGTCAAGGGGCAATTGCGCGCGCGTCAGTCCGATTACGCGCGGCTTGACACTGCTTGGGGCAATCTCAAGCGAAGCTTGCATGGCCAACTCCAACAGAATCGGGCGCTGGCGGCGCGCATCGAGGAAATAGATGGAGGTGTCCAGAGTCGTAGGGGCGCCGATGCGGCGAAGCAACGTGAAACTCGTGATCAACTCCAGCGCCAGATCGTTCTACTAGAACAGGAGCTAAACGCCGGCGTTTACGATTGAACTGTGCAGTTAGGCACATAGCGGCGCGGATGGCTCCGGTTTAGCGGCCAATGCGGTAGTGGCCATCAATACGGTCGCGCACAGGCTGACACGGGCCTGCTACCGAGTGCCTCCAGCCGACCGCCCAAAGTGCCGCTCCCGTCGCTCGTAGCACTCTGGGCGGCGGCTCAGGCTAGCGTCGGGCGACTATTTCTTCGTGGGGATGGCGGGTTTTCCGGCCTCGTCTTTTGCCCCTACTCGAAAGCCGGCGAACACAGGAGATCTACAGGTTATGAATCAGAATGGCGTTTCCGAGGGCGTTGCAGGAGCAACCACCGTTATCGTCAAGAATGACACCAGCAATGCGATAGGTATTGCCTCATTCGTTCTTGGTCTTGTGAGTATCTTTTTCCTCTCTTTTCTGCTTTCTCCAATTGCAATAATCTTAGCGATCATTGCGATAATAAAGAAACAGCTTGTCTGGGGCATTGTCGGGCTCATTTGTGCCATTATTGGAGTACTTACGTCGCCTATCTTATTGGGGATGCTCGGCCTCACGAGCTTCGTTGCCAATAGCTAGCGAGGCTTCGCTTCAGACCGACAAGTCGTGGAGATGGCCCCGGTTGATCATCTAACGAAGCGGATAAGCTTCGGATGTAACCGCCTTGGCGGTGGGAGGACTCTAGGTCCAAGCGTCAACCGGGGTCACTGACAACGATAGAGCACACGGTGGGGGAACTGCTGGCGGACAAGGTCGAACTGGACGTCGAGGGCATCGACCGGATCCACCTCAACGCCTATCAGCCTAGGTCGCAGGCGGGTGGTGGGGTGGTCGTTTTTTTTCCCGAGCATCGCGGGGCGGTGTTGGCCTCGACGAGGCTGACGGGCGTGGACAACCGTTACGGCGACGTTTAATGGCGAGGATTATGAGCCCGTATCGGCACTGCTTCACTTTGAGTCGGGTGCATGGAAGATCGTTGGTTCGGTAGATGGGGCCGGTGAGAAATGTATCGTTGAGCAACAGTGCCGGGACCTTAGAACGGAGTTTTCCGAGGGCCCGCCTCATATCTTCGAATGAGCCACGGGCTTTTGCAGGTTGTCAAGTCCCAACGGGGAAAGTGTCAGCCTCGGGCTCCCGTCTCCCGCGACGTCGAAGGTGTTCGCTACCAGCGTGTAGACGACGTCGGTTCTGGACACTCCGTCGCCGCGGAGCAGAAGGGGGACGTCGACATCGGTGTTGGGTTCGCGCTAATCGGGCGCGGGTATCCTGAACCGCATCTGCCCGCGGACGCCGGATTCCCCGCGACCTGGGGCGGGGAGGCTCGGACGTTGCGTGCGCCGGTGTCATCCATGGGCACTGGCGGCCGCGGTTTCATATGAACAGGCGACACGCCAGCCGTTGACCGCCAGCGCACCCGCGGACGCAGCGGTCAATAGGTCCGCCGTACCTCGATGACGTAGGGCACGTGGCGGAGCTTGGCGAGGACGGCCTCGAGTTGGGCGTTGTCGCGCACCTCGACGGTGAAGCGCATGGCGGCGGTGTCGGTGCTGCGGTCGGAGTGGGTGTTGGAGCCGAGCACGTAGACGTCGTCGTCGGCGAACACGGACGAGACGTCGCGCAGCAGGGCCCTGCGGTCGGCGGCGATCACCAGCACGTCGACGGGGTAGCTGGACTCGGCGTGCTGGGCCGCCCAGCGCACCCGGATCAGGCGCTCGGCCTCGCCCTCGGCGAGGTGCTGCATGTTCGGGCAGTCCTTGCGGTGGACGGTGACCCCGCGGCCGCGGGTGACGAAGCCGACGATGGGGTCGTAGGGGACCGGCTTGCAGCAGTTTGCGATCTGGGTCATGAGGTCGTCGACCCCCTCGACGACCACCTCGCCGCCCGACCCGGTCGACTTCTGCCCGGGCGCGGGGCGCGGTCGGTGAGACGGCTCCTTGGCCTGCTCCTTGGCGGGCTCCTTCGCGGGCGGGGGCGTGCGCGGCTCGCCCACCTGGCGTGCGACCACGCCCACCGACAGGTCGCCCCGGCCGATGGCGGCGAGGACATCCTCGCCGCGCTTGAAGTTATAGCGTTGGGCGATCTGGTCGAGCTGGGGCTTCTCCTGGATGCCCAGGCGGGAGAGCTCCTTCTCAAGGATCGCCCGGCCCTCGTGGGCGTGCTGGTCGTGGTCCAGTTGTTTGAACCATTGGCGCACCCGGTTGCGGGCCCTGGAGGTGGTGAGATAGCCCTGGTGAGGGTTCAGCCAGTCGCGGCTGGGGGTGGCGTTCTTCTGGGTGAGGATCTCCACCGTCTCGCCGCTCGAGAGCCTGTAGTCGAAGGAGACCAGGCGCCCGTCGACCTTGGCGCCGCGGCAGCGGTGGCCGAGCTCGGAGTGCACCGAATAGGCGAAGTCCAGGGGGGTCGCCCCCTTGGGCAGCTCCACCACCTGGCCCTGGGGGGTGAGCACATAGATGTGGACGGGCTCGAGATCGGACTTGAAGCGCTCCAGGATGTCGCTCGCGTCCTCGCCCTCGGTCTTGAGCTCCAGCCACTGACGCATCCAGTTGACCCGTTCCTGGAAGCCGGCGTCGTGCCCCTTGGACTCCTTGTAGGCCCAGTGGGCCGCCACGCCGAGCTCCGCGTGGCGGTGCATCTCGTGGGTGCGGATCTGCACCTCCAGCGACTTGCCGCCGGGGCCGATCACGGCGGTGTGCAGGGATTGGTAGAGGTTGGCCTTTGGCCCGGCGATGTAGTCGTCGAACTCCTTGGGGATGTGTCGCCACAGGCCATGGACCAAGCCCGAGCACCCCGTAGCAGTCCCTGACCGTGTCGACCAGCACGCGTACGGCGCGCAGATCGAAGATCTCCTCGATGTCCACCCCCTTGCGCTGCATCTTCTTCCAGATGCTGTAGATGTGCTTGGGGCGGCCGGTGATCTGGGCCTGGATGCCTTCTTCCGCGCACTTGCCCTGGATGGTCGCGATGACGTCGTGGATGTAGCGCTCGCGCTCCTCGCGCCGCTCGGCCAGCGCCCGGGCGATGCGCAGGTACTCCTCTGGCTCCAGATAGCGCAGGGCCAGGTCCTCGAGCTCCCATTTGACCTGCCACATGCCCAGCCGGTTGGCGAGCGGGGCGTAGACCCGTTGGGTGTCATGGGAGATCTTGGCGCGGCGCTCCGGCTCCAGATCCTTGATGGCGCGCATGAGATGCACGCGCTCGGCCAGCACCACCAGCACCACCCGCACGTCCTCGGCGATGCCGAGCAGCAGCCGGCGCAGGTTCTCCTCGTGCTCGGGCTGGTCCTTGGCCGCGATGATGGCCTCGACGTTGGCGAGCTGGCCGATGCGCGCCAGGTCGCCCACCATGCGCGCGATCCCGTCGCCGAAGCGCTCGCGCAGCTCAGGCTCGCCGAGCTCGTCTTGGTCCATGCAGCCGTTGAGCAGGGCCGCGATGACGGTCTCGTGGTCCATGCCGAGACGCGCCAGGATGTCCGCGGTGGACAGCACATGACGCACCTGGGACTCGCCGGTCTCGATGCGCAGGCCGCCACGGTAGCGGGTGAGGGCGGTGCAGGCGCGGGCGACGAGCTTCAGCGCCTCGCGGTCGTAGTTGGGCGCCAGGTTGTCCAGCCAATGGCGGATGGCGTCGTCGTCCGCGGCGTCCTGCTCGGGGAGGTTGTAGATGGGTTTGACCATGAGGAAGTTGCGAGTGCCTAGTGGCGAGGGTCGAGGGGAGCTGCCCTCGGCCCTCGTTACTCGCGACTCGCCACTCAGTCCAGCACGTGACTCACGAGTCCGTCGGCGAGCTTGGGCTCGAACCAGGTGGACTTGGGAGGCATGACCTCGCCGGCGTCCGCCACCGCCATCAGGTCGTCCATGCGGGTCGGGTGCAGGGAGAAGGCGGCGGCCATCTCGCCCGAGTCGACCCGGGCGGCGAGGGCCTCGAGGCCGCGGATGCCGCCGACGAAATCGATCCGATCATCGCGCCTGGGATCGACGATCCCGAGCAGGGGCTCGATGGCGTTGTCCTGCAGGAGACTCACATCCAGCCGGGCCACCGGGTCGTCGTAGGGGATACGCGCCGGGTCGATATCGAGCCGATACCAATGCCCGCCCACATAGAGACCGAACTGTCCCCGCCGCTCCGGGCGCACGGGCTCCGGCGAGCCGACCACCGCGAAGGGGATGGAGAGATGGTCGATCAAGCTGGCCGGTGTATTGCCGTGCAGATCCTTGACCACCCGGTTGTAGTCGAGGATGCGCATCTGGTCGTGGGGGAAGATCACCGACAGGAAGAAATCCGCCGATGTCTCGCCCGTTCGGTTGGGGTCCTCCGCGCGGCGTGCCGCGGCGATCCGTGATGCCGCGGCGGAGCGATGGTGGCCGTCCGCCACATAGAGCGATTCGATCGCCTCGAAGGCGGCGGTGAGTCCGTCGATGGTTGCCTGGTCGGCGATGGGCCAGAGCTCGTGGCGCACCCCATCGGCGGCGGTGAGGTCCACCTCGGGCGCCGTCGCACTCACCCGCTCGAGCACCTGGTCGATGGCCTGGGTGGCCCGGTAGACCAGGAACACGGGCCCGGTCTGGGCGTTCAGGGCGTCGATCTGACGCACCCGGTCGTCCTCCTTCACCGGGCGGGTGAATTCGTGCTTCTTGATGCGGCCCGCGTCATAGGCCGCCACCGAGGCGGCCGCCACCAGACCCGTCTGGGTGTGATCGCCCATGGTGAGGCGATAGACGTAATAGCGCGGGGCGGGGTCGCGGATCAGGACCCCCTCGGTGAGCATGTGGTCGAGGTTCTCCCGGGCCTTGGCGTAGACCTCGGGGGCATAGGGGTCGGTGCCCTCGGACAGGTCGACCTCGGGGCGGGAGATGTGCAGGAAGCTCCAGGGCCGGCCGGCGACCATGGCGCGGGCCTCCGCGGCGTTCATCACGTCATAGGGCGGGGCGGCGACCTCGGCCGCACGCCCGGGGGCGGGCCTGAGGCCGGCGAAGGGTTTGATGAGGCTCATGGATGATTCCTCGCGTTTGATGGATCCGTGACTTCCCGGGTCCGACCGGGCAAATGTTTCATCTAGGCTCCGGCCCCCGGTCCTCGGCCCTCGGCCCTTGCCGTCCTATTTCGCCGGCGGCGCGTAGAGTATTCCGCCATCGCGCCACAGGGCGTTGAGTCCGCGCTTGATCTTCAGGGGCGAGTCGTCCCCGAGGTTGCGATCGAAGACCTCGGCATAGTTGCCGACCTGATCGATGACCCGGAAGCTCCAGCCCTTGGGCAGACCGAGCAGGGTGCCGGTGGCGCCGTCGATGTCGAGCAGGAGCCGGGTGTCGTCGCTGCGCGCGCGGGCGCGCGCCTGCTCGACGTTGGTGGAATCGATCCCGGCCTCCTCGGCGTTGACCAGGGTGAACAGGGTCCAACGAACGATATCGAACCAGCGCGCGTCGTCACGGCGCACGGCGGGGGCGAGGGGCTCCTTGGAGATCACCTCGGGCAGGATGCGATGGGCGCTCGTCGCATCCAGGCCGGCACGCACGGCGTGGAGCTGGGAATGGTCGCTGGTCAGCGCATAGCAGTCGCCCGCCAGATAGGCCTTTAGCGCGTCCTGGATGTCGGGAAACTCCTTCAGCTCCAGGGTCATCCGGTTGCGCGTGAAATAGCGTCGGGCGTTCTCTGGGCCGGTGGTGTCCGCGATTGCGCAGACCGGGCGATTACTGAGCTCCAGTGCGCTCAGGGTGTTGGTGTCTCGTCGCACCATGAAGCCCTGCCCGTCGTAGTAGAGGGTGGCGACGAAGACGATCTCCAGATCGACGTCGCGCGAGAGGGTCCAGGTGGTGTTGCGGGCCAACAGGTCGATCTCGCCCTCACGCAGGACGTCGAAGCGGTCGGATGCCGAGACCGGCACGAGCTCCACCTTGTCGGCGCTGCCCAGGACCGCGGCCGCCACCGCGCGGCAGAAGTCGACGTCGAGCCCGCTCCAGGTCCCGTCAGGGGCACGGAAGGAGAGTCCCGGGAGCTCGCCGTTGACGCCGCAACGCAGGGTCCCGCGGGACTGGACGTCCTCGAGGGTCGCGGCCTGCGCGGTGCCGCCGGCGATGCCGAGGAGCAGGGCGAGGGCGGCGGGGGCCAGCCAGGTGTGACGCCGGTTCATGGTGCGTGTCCTCGATGGAGATGGTGTCCGCGCTCCCTGGTCTGCCTACCAGGACAGGAGCGCCCATTGGGGGATCTGGATGTTCAGGTCGCTGCCGCCACGATGCAGCCCCATGTCGCCGGAGCCGTCCTGGTCGATCAGATAGTAGGGTGCGCCGATGCTCGGCGTGATCTTGACCATATAGAGGTTGCCGTTGACGCGGTACTCCTCGACCGTGCGGTTGCCTTCCTCGCTCAGGGTGATGGCGGGCGTGAGATCGGAGTCGTGCAGACGCAGATCCAGCGACCCCAGATCGGCTACTGCCGCCGGGGTGCCGAGGGACAAGGCGACGGCGGCCGCGATCAGGGACGCGCGGACGGGGTTGGTTCGAGGTCGGGCGAGGTGTGGAGGCATCGGTCCGCCGGGGTCTGCTCTCGGGCCGCCCATGTTACCAGGCCGGGGCGAGGTGACGGGGCATCACCGACGGCCACGGGGCAACCGCGCCCGGCGGACCTCCCGGGGAGGGGTTGCCCGGAGGGACGCTGGGTCAGATGCTGGAGACGGCGGAGGCGTCGCTCGGGACGCCGAGCGCACCGCCGGTGGGGCGAGCGCTCTCCTGGGTCAGGGTGGTGCCCGGCTGGGGATGGGCCGCGGGCGCCGCGTCATCCTCCTCGGGCGCGTCCTCGACGGGCTGGGTCGGCCGTGCCGGGAGCGGGATCGGCTCGGGTTTGGGGAAGGCGATGCGCAGCGGGCTGGCCGGGCCATCGATGGCGCGCTTCAAGACGGCGTCACGTCCGTAGACATCGCTGCGATAGCTCAGCTTGCCCTCGGAGTCGACCTTGGCGGTGAGGTAGTAGAGCAGCACCGGGAGGTGCTCCTCGAGGCGCACATCCCGGGTGCGGTTGGTTCGCAGCACCCGGTTGATCTCCGCCTGGGTCCAGGCGGGCTTGTCCAGGATCACCTCGGCCAGCTTCAGGGGGTCCTGGACGCGCACGCAGCCGTGGCTGTAGGTGCGTCTGGAATGACTGAACAGACCCTTGCTCGGGGTGTCGTGCAGATAGATGGCATGGCCGTTGGGGAACATGAACTTCACGCGACCCAGGGCGTTCTTGGGTCCGGGCTCCTGGACAAGTGCATAGCGTCGGTGGTTGCTCACGTCGCTCGGGCGCACCGTGCGGCCGGTGCGGCGGTCGACCACCTTGTAGCGGCTGCCGGCCCCGCGCATCTTCTTCTGGATCGAAGGCGGCACCGTCCAGGTCGGGTTGAAGACCAGGTACTCCATCTCGTCGCGGAACGACGGGGTCTGCGCCTCGGATGTGCCGACCACCACCCGGGTGCTCCAGTCGATTTCGCCGTCGCGGATCACATGGGCCATGAAGCCGGCGATGTCGACCAGCACGTAGTCCTCGGGAAGCGCGTCGTAAAACCAGCGCATGCGCTCCAGGTTGATGCGGATGCGCTCCGCCTTGGCGGAGTCGTAGGGCTGGTTGAGCGCACGCAGGGTAGAGGGGCCCACCACCCCGTCCGCCCCGAGTCCGAAACGTTTCTGGAAGGCAATGACCGCGTCCCGCAGGGCGGGGTCGAAGCGATCCGGCTCCTGTGGGTCGGCGGCAGTCTCGCCGAGCAGCGCCAGACGCTCACGCACCAGCGCGACCCGCTCGCCCCGACTGCCCTGGGCAAGGTTCTCGCCTCCCGGGATTGCCGTGAGTCCGCGCAGGTGCTCGGCGCCGGCCGCCTGCACGTACGCCGTCTTCAGCGCCTGGTAGAAGAAGGGCCTGGGGGTGATCGCGGCGAGTCCGGCCTTGGGGTCGCCGGCGTCGAGCACCCGGGTGAGGCTCTCGATCAGCGTTACGGATGGGATGGCGGGGCGATGGTTCCAGGCCGGGTTGACCTCGGTGGGGTCGAGACGCCCGAAGCGGATCTGATAGACGTAGCGCAGCAGCGCGTCGGTCAAGCCCAGGTCGGCGGCGATGCGCTCGCTGGGACTCAGCGCATCCAGCGCCCCGGGGGCGCTGTAGGACTCGAGTAGGCTGGGGTGGAAATCGGCCGCGACCAACCCCTCCACCGTGCTCGCCTCGGTGGCCTCACGCAGGGCCTGGACCTGCTCGGGGCGCGACCAGGCCGGCACATGGCCGCGGGTCGCATAGAAGTCGGCGATCAGGCGCGGTGACGCGAGGACGGTGTCGGCGACCACCGCCTGTTTGGCATCGCGCAAGGACTCGACCGTGGCCTGGAGCAGGGGGTCCGCGCTCGGGACCGCCGGCGACAGGGCGAGGAACAGGGCGATCGGCGTCAGCAGGCGTGGGAGCGACATCGTCCCCTCCATAAAACGATTGGCTGTCCAGGCGTTCCGGCAGAACCCCGGGTCGAGGCAGAGACCATGCGTGGTCCGCGCGGCACTCGTGGCCTTCGATCCCCGTTTCCCGGTCGGCGAGGCGCCCCGCCAGCCGTGCCGCTTCGGATGATCCAGATGAGCACCCGCTGCCTGAAATGATGGCTCGGCGGGATTCTAACCCCGGGCGCCGATCGGGGAGCGTCGCCGATGGAAATATACCGAGGAAGAAAATCTGGTTATACGTGCCTCTCGCCACTCGCCACTCGCCACTGTCACCCAAGCTTCAACGCTCCCCAATCAACTGCACCCGCCCGTTGGTCTCGACGGCCTCGAGCCGGGTGGTGAAGCCCCAGAGCCGGCGGATGTGCCGCAGCACCTCCTCCGCTGAATCCTCGTCGAGTGGCCGGCGGTTGTGCCTGAAATGGCGCAAGGTGAGTGAGCGGTCCCCGCGCCGGTCGACATTGAAGACCTGGATGTTCGGCTCTCGGGTGCCGAGGTTGTATTGCTCGGCCAGGGCCTGACGCAGGTCGCGAAAGCCTTGGTCGTCGTGGATCGCGGTAACCTCGATCGCCTCCTCCCGGTCGTCGTCGCGGATCGCGAAGAGATGGAGCTCGCGCATCAGTTGGGGCGAGAGGAACTGGGCGATGAAGCTCTCGTCCTTGAAGTTGCGCATGGCGAAGTCGAGCACCTTGAGCCAGTCGCCTCCAGCAAAGTCCGGGAACCACTCGCGATCCTCGGCCGTCGGCGCCTCGCAGATGCGGCGGATGTCGCGCATCATGGCGAAGCCCAGGGCATAGGGGTTGATCCCGCTGTAATAGGGCGCGTCAAAGGGCGGCTGGAAGACGACCCCGGTGTGGGACTGGAGGAACTCCATCATGAACCCATCGGTGACGAAGCCCTCGTCGTAGAGATGGTTCATCAGGGTGTAATGCCAGAAGGTCGCCCAGCCCTCGTTCATGACCTGGGTCTGTCGCTGGGGGTAAAAATACTGACCGATCTTGCGCACGATGCGCACGATCTCGCGCTGCCAAGGCTCGAGCAATGGGGCGTTCTTCTCGATGAAATAGAGCAGGTTCTCCTGGGGCTCCGGCGGCCAGCGCGTCTCCCTGCGCTCCTCGGGGTCATCGTCGCGCAGGGGGATGGTGCGCCACAGGTCGTTCACCTGGGATTGCAGATAGGCGCTGCGCTCCTCCTGGCGGCGCTGCTCCTCCGCCATGCTGAGTGGCGAGGGTCGCTTGTAACGGTCCACGCCGTGGTTCATCAGGGCATGACAGGAGTCGAGCAGGAGCTCGACCTCAGACTCTCCGTAACGCTCCTCGCAATGGGCGATGAACTTACGCGCGAACACCAGATAATCGATGATCGCGTCGGCGCTGGTCCAGGTGCGGAAGAGGTAGTTGCCCTTGAAGAAGCTGTTGTGGCCGTAGCAGGCGTGGGCGATGACCAGCGCCTGCATCGGCAGGGTGTTCTCCTCCATGAGGTAGGCGATGCAGGGGTCTGAGTTGATGACGATCTCGTAGGCGAGACCCATCTGGCCGCGGCGATAGGTCTGCTCGGTGCTGACGAACTGCTTGCCGAACGACCAGTGCTGATAATTGATCGGCAGACCGACCGATGAATAGGCATCGATCATCTGCTCGGAGCCGATCACCTCGATCTGGTTGGCATAGGTGTCGAGACCATAGACCTCATGGGCCAGACGCCCGATCTCGCGGTCGAACCGCTCGAGCAGCGTAAAGGACCACTCGGACGAGTCCGAGATGATGCGCTTGGTCATGCGGTCTGCCTCTTGAACAGCTCCCTGAAGACCGGAAAGATGTCGTCCGGACCGTCGATCTCGCGCATGGCGAAATGGGCGTGGGCGGCAGCCACCTCCTGATAGGCGTACCACAGGCTCTGATGTTGCCTCGGGGTGATCTCCACGTAGGCGAAGTAGCGCATCATGGGTAACAGCTTCTCGGTCAGGATGTCCCGGCACACCACGGAGTCGGAGTCCCAGTTGTCCCCGTCCGAGGCCTGGGCCGCGTAGATGTTCCAGACATTGGGGTCGTAGCGCTCGCGCAGGACCTCCTCGGCCAGTGACAGGGCGCTCGAGACCACGGTGCCGCCGGTCTCCCGGGAATAGAAGAAGTCGTGCTCATCGACCTCCTGGGCGACCGTATGGTGGCGGATGAAGACCACCTCGATCTTGTCGTAATTCCGCTTCAGGAACAGATAGAGCAGGATGAAGAAGCGTTTGGCGAGGTTCTTTCGGACCTGATCCATCGAGCCCGACACGTCCATGATGCAGACCATCACCGCCTTACTGGTGGGCTGGGGCAGGCGGGTGAAGCTCTGATAGCGCAGGTCGAAGGTGTCGATGAAGGGCAGGGCGGCGATGCGCGTCTTGAGGCGGTCGATCTCCTCGCGCAGGGCCACCACCCGGGGGTCGTCATCGGCGCAGCCGTCGTCGAGCAAGGCCGCGAGCGCCTCCTCCAGATCGCGGATACGCGCCTTGGACGGGGCCCCCAGTGCAGTCCGGCGCGCGATCGCACCCTTGAGCGAGCGCACCACGTCGATGTTGCTGGGGGCGCCGTCGGTCCGGTAGCCCGCGCGCACGCTCTTGAACTCGGTGCTGCCGATCAGCTGGTTGCGCACCAGGTTGGGCAGCTCCAGGTCGTCGAAGAGCAGGTCCATGAACTCCTCGCGGGACAGCTCGAAGACGAAGTCGTCCTCGCCCTTGCCGCCCTTGCCCGCCTTGCCCTGGCCGGAGCCCTGACCCTCCCCGCCCTCCGGACGGCGGATGCGGTCGCCCTGCAGGAACTCCTTGTTGCCGGGGTGGACCATGTCCCGGGTGCCGCCCCGGCCATGGTGGAACAGGGGCTCGGAGATGTCCTTGGAGGGGATGCCCACCTGTTCGCCGGAATCCACATCGGTGATGCTGCGCTTGTTCACCGCATCGGCAACGGCGCGCTTGAGCTGGGCCTTGTAGCGTTTCAGGAAACGCTGGCGGTTGACCGCGCTCTTGTTCTTGCCGTTGAGGCGCCTGTCGATGAAGTGGGACATCTGGGTTGTCGCGCGCTCCGGTGTTAACTACTGGCCGCCTTGGCTGCAATCGATGTGGTCGGTGACCTGGGCGAGTAGCGAGTGACGAGTCGCGAGGGCCAAGGATGACCCGGTCTCGACCCTCGCAACTCGCAACTCGCGACTTCCTACTGCGACTTCCTCACCCTCAGGTACCACTCGGAGAGCAGGCGCACCTGCTTGGCCGTGTAGCCCTTGTCGGTCATCCGATCGACGAACTGCTCGTGCTTCTTCTGCTCGTCCGCCGAGGCCTTGGCGTTGAAGGAGATCACCGGGAGCAGCTCCTCGGTGTTTGAGAACATCTTCTTCTCGATCACCACCCGCAGCTTCTCGTAGCTGGTCCAGCGGGGGTTGGCCCCCCCGTTGTTGGCGCGCGCACGCAGCACGAAGTTGACGATCTCGTTGCGGAAGTCCTTGGGGTTGGAGATGCCCGCGGGCTTCTCGATCTTCTCGAGCTCCTCGTTCAGGGCCACGCGGTTCATCATCTCGCCGGTGTCGGGGTCGCGGTACTCCTGATCCTGGATCCAGTAGTCCGCGTAGGTCACATAGCGGTCGAAGATGTTCTGACCGTACTCGGCGTAGGACTCGAGATAGGCGGTCTGGAGCTCCTTGCCGATGAACTCCGCATAGCGCGGCGCGAGGTATTGCTTGAGGTAGCCGAGGTAGCGCTCCTGGATCTCGGGCGGCAGCTGTTCGCGGGCGATCTGCTTCTCCAGCACATAGAGCAGATGGACCGGATTGGCGGCCACCTCTGCGTGGTCGAAGTTGAAGACCTGGGAGAGGATCTTGAAGGCGAAACGGGTGGAGATGCCCGTCATGCCCTCGTCCACACCGGCGTAATCGCGGTACTCCTGGACAGACTTCGCCTTGGGATCCGTGTCTTTGAGGTTCTCGCCGTCGTAGACCCGCATCTTGGAGAAGATGCTGGAGTTCTCGGGCTCCTTGAGCCGGGTCAGGGCGGAGAACTGGGCCATCATCTCCAGCGTCCCCGGGGCGCACGGGGCCTCGGCCAGCGAGCTGTTGCGCAGCAGCTTCTGGTAGATCTGCACCTCCTCGCTCACCCGCAGGCAGTAGGGCACCTTGACGATGAAGACGCGGTCGAGGAAGGCCTCGTTGTTCTTGTTGTTGCGGAACGACTGCCACTCGGATTCGTTGCTGTGGGCCAGGATGATGCCTTGGAAGGGCAGGGCGGAGAGCCCCTCGGTGCCGTTGTAGTTGCCTTCCTGGGTGGCCGTCAGCAAGGGATGCAGCACCTTGATGGGTGCCTTGAACATCTCGACGAACTCCATCAGGCCCTGGTTGGCGCGGCACAGCGCACCCGAGTAGCTGTAGGCGTCCGCATCGTGCTGGGCGAAACGCTCGAGCTGGCGGATGTCGACCTTGCCCACCAGGGAGGAGATGTCCTGGTTGTTCTCGTCGCCCGGCTCGGTCTTGGCCACGGCCACCTGCTCGAGCACCGAGGGATAGAGCTTGACCACCTTGAACTGGGTGATATCGCCCTTGTATTCCTGGAGCCGCTTCACCGCCCAGGGCGACATGATGGTGCGCAGATACCGGGCGGGGATCCCGTAATCCTCCTCGAGGATCGGCCCATCCTCCTCGGGCGAGAAGAGGCCGAGCGGGGACTCGAACACGGGCGACCCCTGGATGGCGTAGAAGGGCACCTCCTCCATCAGCTCCTTGAGCTTCTCGGCGAGCGACGACTTGCCGCCGCCCACCGGCCCCAGCAGATAGAGGATCTGCTTCTTCTCCTCCAGGCCCTGGGCGGCGTGCTTGAGGTAGGAGACCAGGTGCTCGATGGACTCCTCCATGCCGTAGAACTCGGAGAAGGCCGGGTAGCGACGCAGCACCTTGTTCTGGAAGATGCGGCTCATGCGGGGGTCGTCGCGGGTGTCGACCAGGGTGGGCTCGCCGATCGCCATGAGTAGCCGCTCGGCGGCGCCCGCGTAGGCGCTCGGGTCTGACTTACAGAGTTGCAGGTACTCGTCCAGGCTCAAGACCTCCTCGCGGGACGCCTCGTAACGGGCCTGGTAGCGCTCGAAGATCGACATAAAGAGTTACCTCGCTCGAATACGGTTTTGCGCGTTCCGACTCGCCGGCCGGAACCGCCTCCAGACTGGTTGCTCGGGGCGGAGGGCCGGAAACACAAGCCTCGGCCCACGCCTGGTTGGGTTGAGCGCAGCAAGGACCGGGCCACGACGATCGGCTTCTCGACCCGCCCCGCCGCCCTCCAGGGTGCCCTGAAATGGCTCGCCTCGTCCGGGGTGGGTGCGATCCTCTCGCACCAGCATGGTGCGACCGATCCCTCGCGGCCAATCTCGCCTCGACCCCTGCGTGTCGTTGCTGGACGACCCCTCTGCCCCCGTCATTCAAGCCAACTTAGAGCGCGGATACGGGGACAGGTTCAGGTGCCCGCGGGCTGCACCGGGATCGTGCGCGGCGAGTCGGACGACTTGAGATTAGCAAGCCGGGGGAAGGGCTCGCCAGTGGGCGGGACCGCCGATCGGCGGATCGCTGGGACCGTGCGCCGATCGGCCCGCGGGACGCCAGAGGAGAGGCCGCGGGCCGGGGCGTGGCGAGACCCACCGCCGCGAGGCGGGCGCTCAGCTCGCGCGGGCGAGGGCCGGTGCGGGCAGCAGCTCGGTGAGGGTCTCTGGCACGGCATCCGTCCAGCGCAGGAGCTCGAGGCGGCCGTCGTGGTGCTCGGCGAGGGCGGTGCAGCTCTCGACCCAGTCGCCACAGTTGGCGTAGAGGACGCCGGCGATCTCGCGGACCTCGGCATGATGGATGTGGCCGCAAATCATACCGTCGACGCCGCTGCGCCGCGCCTCGGCGGCCACCGCCTGCTCGAAGCTGCCGATGTAGCTCACCGCGTCCTTGACCCGGTGCTTGAGCCAGCCCGCCAGGGACCAGTAGCGCAGTCCCAGCAGCCTGCGCGCTTGGCTGACCAGGCCGTTGAGGGCCAGCAGGGTCTCGTAGGCGCGCGAGCCGAGCTTGGCCAGCCAGCGTCCGTTCTGGACCACCCCATCGAAGCGGTCACCGTGCAGGACCAGGAAACGCCTGCCGTCGGCCGTGGTATGGACGATCTCGTCGCGCACCTCCAGATTCCCGAAGCGGGCGCCGAGATGTCCGCGAAAGAGAGCGTCGTGGTTGCCGGGGACATAGACGACCCGGGTGCCGAGTCGGGCCTTCTCCAGGATCTCGCGCACGACCGCGTTATGGGCCTCGGGCCAGAAGACCCCGCTCTGCATGGCCCAGACGTCGACGATGTCGCCGACCAGGTAGAGGTGCTTGCATTCGATGGCCTCGAGGAAGTCGAGCACGTAGCCTGCTTGACAGCCTCGAAAGCCGAGGTGGATGTCGGAGACGAAGATGCTCCGATACTTGAGGGGCCTCAAGCGCTGGACGGTCGCCATATGCCTCGCCTGTGGGAAGATCCAGTGCGGCATATGCTCCGGCAGTTGTATTGCGGGGCTGTTGTGGGTCCGTGAAGATGGCGTGAAAACGCCTGTTTCCGCTCGGTATTTTGACGTTATTTTGGCGCTTCCATGTCCATTTCGAGACTCCATGTCCGCGACTACCAGGGGCCGGCAGGGGCGCTGCCGGTCGTGCTTGTCCACGGGTTGTTCGGCTCGGCCGCGAATTGGCACGCGATCGCCCGGCGCCTGGCAGAGACGCGTTCGGTGCTGGTGCCGGACCTGCGCAACCACGGGGAGTCTCCCTGGGACGAGCCCATGGACTACCCCGCCATGGCCGCCGACCTGGCGGGGCTGCTCGATTCCCGGGGGATCGCCGCCGCCCATCTGGTGGGCCACAGCATGGGCGGCAAGGCGGCCATGTGGCTGGCATTCTCGCGGCCCGAGCAGCTGCGCTCGCTCACGGTGGTGGATATCGCCCCGGTCGCCTACGCGTCCCGCTTCGGCGCGTTGGTCGATGCGCTCCAGGCCCTGCCCCTGGGTGAGCTGCGCGACCGCCGGGACGCGGATGCGTACCTCGCCGCCGCCGCCTCGCGAGCGACAAGGTGCGTGGCTATCTGCTCCAGAATCTCGCCTATGACGCGGATCAGGGCCTGCGCTGGCGGGTGAATCTGCCCGTGATTGCCCGTTCCCTGGGGGACATCCTTGGGTTTCCGATGGCCGACGGGCGCGAGTTCGCGGGCCCCACCCTGTTCGTCTATGGCAGCCGCTCGGACTATGTGGGTGCCGAGGGCCTCGCCCGGATCCGGGCGCTCTTCCCGCTCGCGCGGATGCGCGCGATCCCCAACGCCGGTCACTGGGTCTACGCGGACCAGCCGGATGCCTTCCTCGCCGCCGTCACCGGTTTCGTGAAGGACTGATCGGCGTCTCCCACGCCCCGGGGCCGCGATCTATACTCGCGCCTTTTTCCGGCGACTGGAGCGATACCGATGCAGAAGGGCAAGATCAACAAGGTGGTGCTGGCCTACTCGGGCGGCCTCGACACCTCCGTCATCCTCAAGTGGCTCCAGGACACCTACGGCTGCGAGGTGGTCACCTTCACCGCCGACATCGGCCAGGGCGAGGAGCTGGAGCCCGCGCGCGCCAAGGCCACCGCCGCGGGGGTGAAGGAGATCTACATCGACGATCTGCGCGAGGAGTTCGTGCGGGACTTCGTCTTCCCCATGTTCCGGGCCAACTCGATCTACGAGGGCGAGTATCTGCTCGGCACCTCCATCGCCCGCCCGCTGATCGCCAAGCGCCTGGTCGAGATCGCCGTGGAGACCGGGGCCGACGCCATCTCCCATGGGGCCACCGGCAAGGGCAACGACCAGGTGCGCTTCGAGCTCGGCGCCTATGCCCTGAAGCCCGATATCCAGATCATCGCCCCCTGGCGCGAGTGGGACCTGCTCTCGCGCGAGAAGCTGCTGGACTATGCCGAGCGGCACGGCATCCCGGTGGAGATGAAGCGCGATGGCACCAAGTCGCCCTATTCGATGGATGCGAACCTGCTGCACATCTCCTACGAGGGCTATGACCTCGAGGATCCCTGGGTCGAGCCGGGCAAGGCCATGTGGCGCTGGACCGTCGACCCCCAGGACGCCCCGGACCAGCCGCAGGAGATCATCCTCGGCTTTGAGAAAGGCGACTGCGTGAGCATCGACGGCCAGCCCATGAGCCCAGCGACGATCCTCGCGGAGCTGAACCGCATCGGCGGGGCCCACGGCATCGGCCGGGCCGATATCGTCGAGAACCGTTTCGTCGGCATGAAGTCGCGCGGCTGCTACGAGACCCCCGGTGGCACCATCCTGCTCAAGGCCCATCGGGCGATGGAATCACTCACCCTCGATCGCGAGGCCGCCCATCTCAAGGACGAGCTGATGCCGCGTTACGCGGAGCTGGTCTACAACGGGTTCTGGTTCAGCCCCGAGCGCCTGATGATGCAGGCCGCCATCGACCAGACCCAGGCCGTGGTCAACGGCGAGGTACGCCTCAAGCTCTACAAGGGCAACGTGCTGGTGGTCGGACGCCGGTCGGAGACCGACAGTCTCTTCGACGCCTCGATCGCCACCTTCGAGGAGGACGCCGGGGCCTACGACCAGGGGGACGCCACCGGATTCATTCGGCTCAATGCCCTGCGTCTGCGGGTGGCGGGACGGCGGCGCGGCTGATCGTGCCGCGCCCAGGGCTGGGACGCCCGGGGCGCCGGCGGTCAGGACTGCTGGATTCCGGCGATCAGCCAATCGCCCTCGGGGCGGTCCCAGTCATGCTGGACGTGCCAGATCTCGTCGAAGGGCTCCGCCACGGCGGTCTCCTCCTCGCGGATCAATCCGTGGAAGCGGATGCTCGCCACCACTCGGTCGTCGTCGCGCTGCATGTTGAGCAGCTCTGCACGCAATTGGACCACCTCCGTGTACTGCTCGCCCTCGAGACCCTCGCGTTCGCGGCTCAGCTCGGCGAAGAGCTGTGGAGTGGTGTACTCGCGGATGTCTCTGAGGTCGGCCTTGTCCCAGGCGGCCTGGAGCCGGATGAAGTGGGTCTTGGCGCCCTCGATGAAGGCGATCCCGTCGAACCAGTGAGGGAAGCGATCCTCGCCTGCCGTATAGCTGGGCTGCGCGCCCACGGTCGGCGGGATCGAGTGTCCGCCGCGCGGGGCGGCCGCCTGGGGTGCGTCCGAGGGGGCGTCGCTGCCTCCCGACGGGCCGTGGTCGGCCGCCTCTCGCGCGTAGCCCTGGCCGGAGGTCCCGAGGTTGACCGGCGCGGGCGAGGGGCCGCCGTAGCCCGCGGCCCCGGCGGCGGCGGGCTGCGGATGGGTCCCCCGGCGGAGCATCCGGAACAGGAAGAAGGCCCCAGCGATTAGGGCCGCGATGATCAGGAAGTCCATGATCTGGAAGCCCTCGAAGGCGTCCCCGAAGAATAGGGAGGCGAGCAGTCCGCCTGCCGCGAGACCGGCGAGCGGGCCCAGCCAGCGGCTCGCACCGCTGGCCGCGGGTGTGCGCTGCCCGGCGGCTGCGGCCCCTGACTGCTGAGCCGGGCGGCTCGCCTGCTGGGGCGGTTGCGCCTGGCGGGGCATGGTCTTGTATTGCTTGCCGAGGCTCCCGCCGCCGCCGAAACGCTTGGCCTCGGCCGTCTCCGGGATCGCGAAGGCGCCAGCCACCAGGATGGCCAGTCCCGCCGCGAGCAGGGTCTTGATCTTCATGGATCGTGTTTCCTCTGTCGGTGTGATGTCTTGGGTCTGGTCCCGATCGACCCCGTCCGCCGCCGATCGTTCCGGACCGCACCCTCGCCGGCGCTACGGCCCGCGATGCGACTCAGGGCCGGGCCGCCTCCACGGGGGCGACGATCTGGGCGGCGCCGATTCCGCGCGGATCGCTCGCCGCGCTCAGGCTGTCGCCGATCCGGTCCCACCAGATCGCCTGCATGTTCCCGAAGGGCCACTCCTGGGGTTCGAGGTCGTGACCCTTCGTCGCCAGCAGGGCCTGGGCGTCCGGGTCGAGCGCCGCCGGCTCGAACTGCACCCGGTCGGGGAGATACTGGTGATGGATGCGCGGGCGGCTCACCCATTCCTCGACGGGGGCGCCCTCGCTGACGGCGAGTATGCCCTGTAGGACCATGGTGATGATGCGGCTGCCGCCAGGTGTTCCGAGTATGGCGACGCCGCGCTCCGATTCCACGAAGGTCGGCGACATGCTGGAGAGCATGCGCCTGCCCGGGGCGATGGCGTTGGCCTCGCCGCCCACCAGCCCGTAGGCGTTGGGGACCCCGGGCCGGGCGGAGAAGTCATCCATCTCGTCGTTGAGCAGCACCCCGGTGCCGGGCGGGACGAACCCGGACCCGAACGGGTAGTTGATGCTCAGGGTGGCGGCGACCCGGTTGCCCTCGGCGTCGATGATGGAGAAGTGGGTGGTCTCGTGCCCCTCGGCCTGGGCGCCGTCACCAGAGGAATCGGCGTCCGCCCGGCCCTCGCCTGGGCAATCGAGCGCCGCGGGTAGGCTCGGGCTCGCCCGCTCGGGGTCGAAGTCGCGGATCAGTCCAGCCGCGTAGAAGGGATGGACCAGCCGCTCGATGGGCATGGCGACCTGATCGGGATCGCCGAGATAGCGCGCGCGATCCCGGTAGGCCCGACGCATCACCTCGACCAGGGCATGGGTGCGCCCGGGGCCGGCCAGCAAGGCCGGGTCCAGGGCCTCGAGCATGTTGAGCATGGATACCAGCAGCACGCCGCCCGAGGACGGCGGCGGCGCGCTGACCACGCGCCAGCCTCGGAAGGCCCCGACGATCGGCTCGCGCTCCACCGTCTGGTAGTCCGCGAGGTCCTCCAGGGTCCAGATGCCGCCCGCCGCGCGCACGCCGTCCACCATCCGCTCGGCCAGATCCCCGGAGTAGAAGCCGTCATGACCTTGCGCAGCGAGCCGTTCCAGGGTCCGCGCCAGGTCACCCTGACGGATCGGCCGGCCGACCTCGGGTGGCTGGCCATCCATGAGGAACTGCCGGGCGGCGGCTGGCGAGGCCCGCAGCGCATCCGCGCGCAGTGCGGCGAACCTGGCATAGACAGGGTCGACCGGGAAGCCCTGGTCGGCCAGCGCGATGGCCGGGGCCAGGGTCGCGGTCAGGGGCAGCCGGCCATAGTGGCGGGCGAGATGGGCGATGGCCGCGGGCATGCCCGGGATCCCCGCGGCGAGGGGCCCGTTGAGGGCCAACTCGGGGACGAATCGACCCTCGGCGTCGAGGTAGAGGTCGCGATGGGCGGCGAGCGGTGCACGCTCGCGCCCGTCGAGCAGGGTCTGGTGCCCGTCGCTCGCTCGATGCAGCAGCCAGAAGCCGCCGCCCCCGAGCCCGGAGCCGTAGGGCTCGACCACCGCCAGCACCGCGCTCGCGGTGACCGCCGCATCGAAGGCGTTGCCGCCCGCCTCGAGCACCTCGATCGCGGCCTCGGTGGCGAGCGGATGGGCGGTCGCGACGGCCGCGCCCGGTGGCCGGGCTTCCGCCTCGGCCAGGCAAGTGCCCGCCAGGAGCAGCACAACGAACGGCACCAGTCGGGTGGAGACCCTCGCAGGCTCGCGCATGAGACGGGTGACGGGCTTGGCGCCGATGCTCCCGGGCCGCCTAGCTGTCGGCGGTGATGCGCTCGTACTTGGCCCGCAGCTCGTCCTCGTTCTCCTCGTGCTCCGGATCCTTGATGATGCAGTCGACCGGGCAGACCTCGACACACTGGGAGGTCTCATAGTGACCCACGCACTCGGTGCAGAGTTTGGGGTCGATCTCGTAGATCTCGTCGCCCTGATAGATCGCGCCGTTCGGGCACTCGGGCTCGCACACGTCGCAGTTGATGCATTCGTCGGTGATCAGCAGTGCCATGGCGGTACTCCTAATGGATCGCGGCTGAGGTTTCGGAAAGTGGCATGAACGGTTGGTGCAAGGGCCCGACCGGTCCCGCCCTGATCCCTAGAGGGCGATGATACTTGACGGTTTCAAGGGGTCTTCGGACGACTGGCTCGATCGCGGGCCGCGGCGGGGGTCGTGGGCGCGAATCTTAGCCAAAGCGCTCGCGCAATGCAGCCTGCACCACGGGCGCCACGAAGGTTGAGACATCGCCCTTGAGTCGGGCGATTTCCCGCACCAAGGACGAGGAGATGTAGGAGAAGCGTTCGTCGGGTGTCAGGAACAGGGTCTCGATGTCGGGTGCCATGCGCCGATTCATGCCGGCGAGCTGGAACTCGAACTCGAAGTCGGAGACCGCGCGCAGTCCGCGCATGATCACGCTGACGTCCATCTCGCGGGCGAAATGCACCAGGAGCCCGCTGAAGGCAACCACCTCGACGTTCTTCTGCTCGCCCACCACGGCGCGCGCCAGGGTGAGGCGCTGCTCGGTGGAGAAGGCCGGGGCCTTGCCGGTGTCGGCGGCCACCGCGACCACGACCCGATCGAACAGCCGGGCCGCGCGCAGGATGAGGTCGCAGTGTCCGTTGGTGATGGGGTCGAAGGTGCCTGGGTAGACCACGCTGCGCATGGAGGACTCCTGGTCGCGCCGGCTCCGCGCGACGCTGGTCGGCGAGAGGCTCGGGGGTGCTGAGGTCTGGGGGGAAGGATGTGTGTCGAGGATACCCGCAACCGGCGGGCCGGCCGAGGCGGTAGCGTCGTCCGGGCCCGATGCGGCGGTGTCCGCGGCCGCTCATCGGGATCCCGAGCACCGCGAGACGCGGCGACCATAGCACAGGGCGCCCCTAACGGGCAGGACTGGGCTGGGCGAGCCGGCGCGGCCGGGTGCCTTCAGTCGGGCCCGCCCACCAGGGCGAGACCGAAGCGCACCTGTCCCGCGCGGCGCTCGCGCAGGTGGGTCATCCCCTCGGGCAGGACCGGGGTATCGTCCGCGATGCTGGTCTCCCAATAGATCCGGGCGCCAGGTCTCAACCATCCGCGCGCGGCAAGCGCCTCGAGGGCCGGGGCGAGCAGCCCGTCGGCGAAGGGCGGGTCGAGGAAGACGAGATCGAATGGGCCGCCGGCGCTGATCGGATCGGCGCGCCCCAGCCATCCCAGGGCATCGGACTCGACCAGCTCCACGCCGGTCGCGCCCAGGGTCGCCGCGTTCTCGCGCAGTTGGCGCACGACCGCCGGCGCCTGCTCGATCAGGACCACCCGGGCCGCGCCTCGTGAGCAGGCCTCGAAACCGAGGGCCCCCGAGCCGGCGAAGAGGTCCAGACAGCGGGCGCCTGGGAGCAGGGGTGCGAGCCAGTTGAACAGGGTCTCGCGGGTGCGGTCAGCCGTGGGTCGCAGCCCCGCCTGATCGGGTATGGGGAGCCGGCGGCCGCGATAGGTGCCGGCGATGATGCGCAGTTGACCGGACCCGCGGCCGGGCCCGGTCTTCGCCTGACGGTGTCCGGGCGGGGGTCGCCTAGGAGGGGTCACCGGCCGCCGAGACCTGGGCGTCGGACTCGCCGCCCACCACCACGATGGCGAGCCCCTCGGGCTGGACCCGCCGCGCGAAGGCATCGCGGATCTGCGCGGCATCGACCGACTCGATGCGCTCGACGAAGCGATCCAGATAGTCCAGCGGCAGGCCGTAGAAGCCGATCACCGCCAGATAGCTCACGATGTCCGAGTTCTCGGCGATGCGCAGGGGGAAGCCGCCGGTCAGGTTCTTCTTGGCCGCGGTCAGCTCGTCCTCGCTCGGTCCCTCCGCGATGAAGCGCGCCAGGGTCTCGATCATCACCTCACGGGCCTGATCCGCCTGGTCGTTGCGGGTCTGAAGGCCCATCAGGAAGGGGCCGGGCCGCGCCAGGGGCAGGAAATAGCTGTAGGTGCTGTAGGAGAGTCCGCGCTTCTCCCGGACCTCCTCCATCAGGAGCGACACCAGGCCGCTGCCGCCCAGGATGTGGTTGCCGAGATAGAGGGCGAAGTAGTCCGGATCGCCACGGCGCATGCCCGGCTGACCGGCCATCACGGTGGTCTGGCTCGAGGGGAAGCTGATCCGCTCCCCGGCACCGGCCGCGGATGTCGCGACCTCGGGCAGGGGGGCGACCCGCTCGCCGCGCGGGAGCCCGCCCACCACCCGCTCGGCGATCCGGGCCGCGGCCTCGCGGTCGAGGTCGCCGACGATCGCCACGACCGCATTGGCACCCGTGTAGTGCTGGCCATGAAAACGCACCAGGTCCTCGCGGGTGATGGCGCCCACCGACTCGGCGGTCCCCGCCGGGTCCGAGCCGTAGGGATGGGTGCCGAACACGGCGCGGAAGAGTGCCTTCTGGGCGACGGTCCGCGGCGACTCCTGATCCTGACGCAGGGCGATCAGGCGGTTCTGGCGAACCCGCTCCAGGTCCTGGGGCGGGAAGCTGGGCGTCGCGATCACGCCGGTCAGGGTCTCCAGCGCCGGGTCCATGGCCTCCGGCTTGGTGAGGCTGCGCACGGAGATCGCGGTCATGTCGCGATCGGCCGAGGCGGACAGTTGGGCGCCCACGTCCTCGAGTCGGCGCGCGATCGTGTCGGCATCCCAATCGCCGGCCCCCTGGGTCAGCATCCCGGCGACGAAGGCCGCGAGTCCGGGGGTCTCGCCGTCACGGGCGCTGCCCGCGTCGAACACCACCCGCACATCGACCATGGGGAGCTCGGGTGCGGCCACGAAGAGGACCCGGGCGCCGTTGCCGGTCTCCCAGGTCTGAATCTCGGGTGTCGCCAGGGTCGCTGCGGCGGGGATGAGGGTCAGGCCGGCGACCAGCGCCGCGGCGAGCCCGAGGTCTCGAGCCGAGGGGTTAACGGACATTTCCGTGTCCTCCGAGTGAGGCTTGGGCGGGCGGTACGGCGGCACCGTCCAGGGGTTGGGGGTCGAGGACGGCGACCGTGAGGCGGTCGTCGATCAGGTACTTGCGGGCCACGGCCTGGACCTGCTCCGGGGTGATCGCGGCCAGCTTCTCGACATACTCCTCAGCAAGCTCCCAGCCCAGGCCGACGGTCTCGAGCTGTCCGAGCTGAAGCCCCTGGTAGAACACCGAGTCCTTCTCGTAGACCTTGTTGGCGATCAACTGGGTGCGGATGCGCTCGAGCTCTTCAGCATCGACCGGGGCCTCCTTGATGCGCTCGATCTGGGCGCGGATGGCCTGCTCCAGGCCGGCGACGTCATGTCCGTTCGCCGGGACGCCGTCGAACAGGAAGAGACCGGGCAGACGGCTGAAGGCGCTGTAGCTGGCGCCGGCCGAGGCGGCCACCTGCGAGCCGCGCACGAGCTCGCGGGCGAACCTGGCACTGGAGCCGCCGTCCAGCACGGACGCCAGGATCTCCAGGGCATAGGGCTCCCATTCGGCGTCGGCCTGGGAGAGCGACGGGGCCTTGAAGCCCATCAGCAGGTAGGGCTCCTTGGCAGGGGCCTTGACGGTGAGGCGCTTCTGACCGACCTGCTCGGGCTCTGCCCGGGTCTTGGGCGGGGCGATCTCCTCCGCCTTGAGGGGGCCGAAGTGTTCCTCGGCGAGAGCGAAGACCGTCTCGGGGTCGACGTCGCCGGCCACCACCAGGGTCGCGTTGTTGGGGGCGTACCACAGCCGGTACCACTCCGTGACGTCCGGGAGTCCGAGCTGATCGAGGTCCCCGCGCCAGCCGATCACCGGGTTGCGGTAGGGCGAGGCGTCGTAGGCGACCGAGTTGAACTTCTCATAGGTGAGCGACTGGGGGTCGTCGTCGGTGCGCATCCGCCGCTCCTCCTTCACCACCTCGAGCTCCTTGGCGAGCTCGGTCGGGTCGAGGGCGAGGTTGCGCATGCGCTCGGCCTCGAGCTCGAAGGCGACTGCCAGCCGGTCGCTCGCCAGGTTCTGGTAGTAAGCGGTGTAGTCGCTACCGGTGAAGGCGTTCTCCTCTCCGCCGTTCTCGGCGATGATCCGGGAGAACTCCCCGGTCTCGAGGTTCTCGGTACCCTTGAACATCATGTGCTCGAGCACATGGGAGACCCCGGTGATCCCGCCCCACTCATAGCTGGCGCCGACCTTGTACCAGACCTGGGAGGACAGGATGGGGGCTCGGCGGTCGGGTTTGACCAAGACCTTCAAACCATTGCTGAGGACGCGCTCGTAGACCTTGGGTGCTTCCGCCCCGGCGTCGGCGCGGGCGCCCTGGCCCGCGCCCAGCCACAGGGCGAGGGTGATGGCGAGGACGACGGGACCCGTCGTGGCGATCGCGCCGCCGGCCTTCGTGAGACTGGTGTTCATTCCGATCCTTGCGTTGCGGTTGATGCGTTGAGACGGCGTGGAATTGGGGGCGATCATGGCGTTCCGGAGATCCCCTGGCCATGACGGAACCGTAATGGCCCGCCGTTGCTTTGGAATCGGGTCGGGATTGGTTACCATCGCGCCCCCTGACCGTCACCCGACCCACCGGAGGCCCCATGGCATCACTGGAAACCCCCGTCTGCGACTTCGGCGCCCCCGCCCCGGACTTCTCGCTGCCCGGCGTCGACGGCCGCGTGTGGAGCCGTGACGACTGTAAGGGGCCCAACGGGCTCTTGGTGATGTTCATCTGCAACCACTGCCCGTACGTGCAGGCGGTGCGCGAGCGCATCATCCGCGATGTGCGCGAGCTCCAGGCCCTAGGGGTCGGCTGTGTCGGGATCATGTCCAACGACACGCTGAACTATCCGGACGATTCGTTCGAGAACATGCAGCGGATCGCCGCCGAGCACGACTACCCCTTCCCCTATCTTTTCGACGAGTCCCAGGAGGTCGCCCGCGCCTACGGTGCGGTCTGCACCCCCGACTTCTTCGGCTACGACGGTGGGCTCGGGCTCCAGTATCGCGGCCGGCTCGATGCGAGCCGCAAGGAGACCGCCCCAGACGACGTCCGCCGCGATCTGTTCGAGGCCATGCGCCAGGTGGCGGAGACCGGCGAGGGGCCGCGGGAGCAGATCCCGAGCATCGGCTGCTCCATCAAATGGCGTGAGGGGTGAGTCCGCGGGGCCCGGCGGCTCGGGCCTGGCGGGGTCCCTTCCTGCCACTTGACCGCGCATACGCGGCTATTTAGGCTGCAAATTCTGAATATTCGGAACTTATAAAGAACGCTTGGGTCGTCCATAAGTTTGTTTTGATGTTCCGATCATGGCCTTTCGGAGACAATAGGCGGCCATTCTCAGGGGGATTCACGCGTTCGGTATCCGCGGCAGCCAGCCTCCGCGGTGATTTCCGCCCCAACCCTGCCTTGCCCATGCCACCGCGGACCACGGTCTCATCTCCATGACCGGGCAGTCCGGGCACCGGTCCCGGCGGGCCCACGCACAACCGATTCGATCCAAAGAACGTTCAGGAGGGGCCATGTCCTCACGCAGAGAACTCGCCAACGCCATCCGCGCTCTGAGCATGGATGCGGTCCAGAAGGCCAACTCGGGCCATCCCGGCGCACCCATGGGCATGGCGGACATCGCCGAGGTCCTGTGGAACGACTTCATGCGGCACAATCCGGCGAACCCCGAGTGGGCCGACCGCGACCGCTTCGTGCTCTCCAACGGCCATGGGTCCATGCTGCTGTACTCGCTGCTGCACCTCACGGGCTACGCGCTGAGCATCGAGGACCTCATGCAGTTCCGCCAGCTCCATTCCAAGACCCCGGGCCACCCCGAGTACGGTTATGCCCCCGGCGTCGAGACCACCACGGGTCCCCTCGGGCAGGGCATCACCAACGCCGTGGGCATGGCGATCGCGGAGAAGGTGCTGGCCGGACAGTTCAATAAGCCCGGTCACGACATCGTCGACCACTTCACCTACGTCTTCCTCGGCGACGGCTGTCTCATGGAAGGCATCTCCCATGAGGCCTGCTCGCTGGCCGGTGCCATGGGCCTGGGTAAGCTGGTGGCCGTCTACGACGACAACAACATCTCCATCGACGGCGAGGTGCGCGGCCACGGGGACATCCCCGCCTGGTTCCTGGACGACACGCCCAAGCGCTTCGAGGCCTACGGCTGGCATGTGATCCCCAAGGTCGACGGCCACGACCCCGAGGCCGTCAAGGCCGCCCTGGAGGAGGCCCGCGCCGTCTCCGACCGCCCGTCCATGATCTGCTGCCAGACCATCATTGGGTACGGTTCGCCCAACAAGCAGGGCAAGGAAGAATGCCACGGCGCCGCCCTGGGCAACGACGAGGTCGCCCTGACCCGCGAGGCCCTGGGCTGGAAGCACGCCCCCTTCGAGATCCCGGCAGAGATCTACGACGGCTGGTCCGCCAAGGAGACCGGCGCCAAGGCCGAGGCGGAGTGGAACGCGCGCTTCGATGCCTATGCGGCCGCATTCCCGGCCGAGGCCGCGGAGTTCAAGCGCCGCATGGCCGGTGAGCTGCCGTCCAATTGGGCCGAGCAGGCGGACGCCTTCGTCGCCTCCGTGGCGGAGAAGGGGGAGACCATCGCCTCCCGGAAGGCCTCCCAGAATGCGCTCAACGGCCTCGGCCCCGTGCTGCCCGAGCTGCTCGGCGGCTCGGCAGACCTCGCCGGGTCCAACCTGACCATCTGGAAGGGCTGCAAGGGCGTCGGCCGCGCCGATGCCTCGGGCAACTACATCTACTACGGCGTGCGCGAGTTCGGCATGTCGGCCATCATGAACGGCATCGTGCTCCATGGCGGATTCATCCCCTATGGCGCCACCTTCCTGATGTTCTCCGAGTACGCCCGCAACGCCCTGCGCATGTCCGCCCTGATGAAGATCCCCTCGATCTTCGTCTACACCCACGACTCCATCGGTCTCGGCGAGGACGGCCCGACCCATCAGCCGGTCGAGCAGATCCCGACGCTGCGCATGATCCCCAACATGAGCGTCTGGCGTCCCTGCGACGCGGTCGAGTCGGCGGTGTGCTGGAGGCTCGCGGTGGAGCGTCGGCAGGGCCCCTCGAGCCTGATCTTCTCGCGCCAGAACCTGGCCCACATCGCCCGCAGCCCCGAGCAGATCGCGGCCATCGCCCGCGGAGGCTACATCCTGCGTGACACCCAGGGCACCCCGGACGCCATCATCATCGCCACCGGCTCCGAGGTGGAGCTGGCGATGAAGGCCGCCGAGGCCATGGGCGACAAGCAGGTGCGGGTGGTCTCCATGCCCTCCACCGATTGCTTCGACGCCCAGGACGAGGCCTACCGGGAGTCCGTGCTTCCCAAGGCGGTCACCGCCCGCGTCGCGGTCGAGGCCGCCGTCACCGCCGGGTGGTGGAAGTACGTGGGCAGCGCCGGCGCCGTCGTCGGTATCGACCGCTTCGGCGAGTCCGCCCCGGCGGGCAAGCTGTTCCCCGAGTTCGGCTTCACCGTCGACAACGTGGTTGCCACGGTCCAGGGCGTCCTCTAACGCCCGCCCTGGGATCCAAGCAGGCCGTCCGCGCGTTCCGCCGTACCGAGCGGGACGCGCGGGCGGCCGATCCAATACGACTCACTCATCCCTGACAGGAGTACTCGCCCATGACCATCAAGGTTGGCATCAACGGTTTCGGCCGCATCGGCCGCATGGCCTTCCGCGCCATCTCCAAGGACTTCCCGAACATCGAGGTGGTCGGCATCAACGACCTGCTCGACCCCGAGTACCTGGCCTACATGCTCAAGTACGACTCGGTCCATGGTAACTTCCCGGGCGACATCGCCGTCGACGGCAACACCATGATCGTCAACGGGAAGAACATCCGTCTGACCGCCGAGCGCGATCCGTCCAACCTCAAGTGGGGCGATATCGGCGCCGAGCTGGTCATCGAGTGCACCGGCTTCTTCCTCACCGAGGAGACCTGTCAGAAGCACATCGACGCGGGTGCCAAGAAGGTGGTGCAGTCCGCCCCCTCCAAGGACGCCACCCCGATGTTCGTCTACGGGGTGAACCACAACACCTATGCCGGTCAGGCCATCGTCTCCGCCGCCAGCTGCACCACCAACTGCCTGGCCCCGGTCGCCAAGGTCCTGCACGACAACTGGGGGATCAAGCGCGGCCTGATGACCACGGTCCATGCCGCCACCGCCACCCAGAAGACGGTCGACGGCCCCTCCATGAAGGATTGGCGCGGCGGTCGCGGCATCCTGGAGAACATCATCCCGTCCTCCACCGGCGCCGCCAAGGCCGTCGGCAAGGTCCTGCCCGAGCTCAACGGCAAGCTCACGGGCATGGCCTTCCGTGTGCCCACCTCCGACGTCTCCGTGGTCGACCTCACCGTCGAGCTGAACAAGGACGCCAGCTACGCCGACATCTGCGCCGCCATGAAGGCCGCCTCCGAGTCCGGAGATCTGGCCGGCGTGCTCGCCTACACCGATGAGAAGGTCGTCTCCACCGACTTCCGCGGTCGCGGCACCCCGTCCATCTTCGATTCAGAGGCCGGTATCGCCCTGGATCCGACCTTCGTGAAGGTCGTCGCCTGGTACGACAACGAGTACGGCTACACCTGCAACATGCTGCGCATGGTGGAGCACGTCGCGAAGTAAAGTGCCTAGGGCTTAGGGCCGAGGGGAAGCTTCCTTCCTCGGCCCTCGGCCCTGCCACTGGCGCGAGTGCTGCGGAAAGCCGCCACGGTTTTCCAGAACGCTCGAATCCAAAACGAACCTGTAGAGGGAGTCCCCCATGTCCTTCATCAAGCTCACCGATCTCGACCTCGCCGGTAAGCGGGTGCTGATCCGCTCCGACCTCAACGTCCCGGTGAAGGGCGGCAAGGTGACCTCCGACGCCCGCATCACCGCGTCCATGCCGACCTTCGAGCACTGCGTCAAGGCCGGCGCCAAGGTCATGGTCATGTCCCACCTGGGCCGTCCCGAGGAGGGCGTCTATTCCGAGGAGAACTCCATGGCCCCAGTCGCCGCGGACCTCGGCGCCAAGATGGGCCGCGAGGTGCGCCTCGTGAAGGATTATCTCGAGTCGGCCCCGGAGCTCGCCGACGGTGAGTTGGTGCTGCTCGAGAACGTCCGCTTCAACAAGGGCGAGGGCAAGGACAACGAGGAACTGGCCAAGCAGTACGCGGCCCTGTGCGACGTCTTCGTCATGGACGCCTTCGGCACGGCCCACCGCGCCCAGGCCTCGACCCACGGTGCGGGCAAGTTTGCCCCGACCGCCTGCGCCGGCCTGTTGCTCGCGGAGGAGCTCGACGCCCTGCAGAAGGCGCTCGCCGCGCCTGCCAGGCCCATGGTCGCCATCGTCGGTGGCTCCAAGGTCTCCACCAAGCTCACGGTGCTCGAGGCCCTCTCGGAGAAGGTCGATCAGCTGGTGGTGGGGGGCGGCATCGCCAACACCTTCATCAAGGCGGCCGGCCACAACGTCGGCAAGTCACTGTGCGAGGACGATCTGGTCCCGACCGCCCAGATGCTGATGGAGAAGATGTCGGCGCGCGGCGCCACCATCCCGATCCCGGTGGACGTGGTGGTGGGTAAGCAGTTCGACGAGAACGAGCCTGCGGTGCTCAAGGCCGTGGACGAGGTGACCGACGACGAGATGATCTTCGACATCGGCCCAGAGTCCGCCAAGGAGCTGGCCGAGATCATCGCCAAGGCGGGGACCATCGTGTGGAACGGCCCGGTCGGCGTGTTCGAGTTCGATCAGTTCGGTGAGGGCACCAAGACCGTGTCTATGGCCATCGCCGATGCCCCTGGCTTCTCCCTCGCGGGTGGCGGCGACACCATCGCCGCGATCCAGAAGTACGACATCTACGACAAGGTGTCCTACATCTCCACCGCTGGCGGCGCCTTCCTCGAGTATCTCGAGGGCAAGACCCTGCCCGCGGTGGCCATGCTCGAGGCCCGCGCGAAGGCATAAGGGTCGGGGACCGAGAGCCAAGGGCCCTCGGCCCTTGGAGCTTGGCCCTGGATCCGGGTCAAGTGCCCACCGGTTCTCCACGACACTTATCAGCCGGAACGCACCCAGCATGCCTCGCCGAACGAAGATCGTCGCCACCCTCGGGCCGGCGACCGACCACGACCAGGTCATGGACGACATGCTCGCCGCCGGGGTGGACGTGGTCCGGCTCAACCTGTCTCACGACACCCACGCGCGCCATCGCGAGCGTGTCGAGCGGATGCGCCAACGCTGCGTGGTCTTCGGCAACAACCGCCAGGTGGCGGTGCTGATGGACCTCCAGGGGCCCAAGATCCGCATCGGCCAGTTCCGCGACGGTCCCATCGAGCTCGGCGTTGGCGACGCCTTCGCCATCGACGCCGCCTGCCCCCAGGACGGCGGGGACCGGACCCGGGTCGGCACCACCTACCCGGAGCTCGTTCAGGACGTGAGCGCCGGCGATGTGCTGCTGCTCGACGACGGGGCCATCGCGCTCGAGGTCACGGGGGTGACCGGCGGGCGTATCGACTGCACCGTATCGGTCGGCGGCAGGTTGTCCAACAACAAGGGCATCAACAAGCAGGGGGGCGGACTGTCGGCCCCGGCCCTCACCGAGAAGGACGAGGAGGACATCCGCTTCGCAGCCGAGATCGGCGCGGATTATGTGGCGGTCTCCTTCGTGCGCAACGGCGACGACGTCCGCCTCGCCCGCGAGCTGTTCCAGGAGGCCGGCGGCAAGGGCGGCATCGTCGCCAAGATCGAGCGCGCCGAGGCCCTGAATGCCATCGACGACATCATCGAGGCCTCGGACGTCATCATGGTGGCCCGGGGCGACCTCGGGGTGGAGATCGGTGACGCCGAGCTGCCGGCAGTCCAGAAGCGGCTCATCAGCCGCGCCCGCGAGCTCAACGGGGTGGTGATCACCGCCACCCAGATGATGCAGTCCATGATCGAGAACCCCATCCCGACCCGGGCCGAGGTGTTCGACGTGGCCAACGCGGTGCTCGACGGCACCGATGCGGTGATGCTCTCGGCGGAGAGCTCCATCGGCAAGAACCCCGCCAAGGTGGTGGAGGCCCTCGACCGCATCTGCAACGAGGCCGAGAAGCATGTGACCCGCTCGGGCCACCGGCTGAACACGGTCTTCGGGCGGGTGGACGAGGGCATCGCCATGGCGGCCATGTATACCGCCAACCATCTGGGCGTGAAGGCCATCGCGGCACTCACCGAGACCGGCTCGACGGTGAAATGGATGTCCCGTATCAGCTCCGGCATCCCGATCTACGCCATGACCCAGAGCGCAGAGACCCGCCGCAAAGTGCGTCTATTTCGCGGCGTCTATCCGGTAGCATTCGACGTGTCAACCACGGACATCCATGCGGTCAATCAAGAGGTGATCGAGAACCTGCTCGGCCGCGGCACGGTGCGCGATGGGGATCTGGTGATCATCACCAAAGGCGACCGCAAGGGCGTCGAGGGCCAGACCAACATCATGAAGATCATGCGGGTCGGAGAGCACCGGCTTCCCACCAACGACTGACGCCGAGGGGCGCGGTGGTCGCGTCCCTCCGCGAAGGTACCTTCCCACTCTTTCAGCGCGAAGCAAACACGAGGAGAACCCACATGGCCCTGATTTCATTGCGACAGATGCTGGATCACGCCGCCGAGCACGGTTACGGCGTCCCCGCCTTCAATGTGAACAACCTGGAGCAGATGCGCGCCATCATGGAGGCCGCCGACGAGACCGACTCCCCGGTCATCGTTCAGGCCTCCGCCGGTGCCCGTAAGTACGCCGGTGCCCCCTTCCTGCGTCACCTGATCCTGGCCGCCATCGAGGAGTGGCCACACATCCCCGTGTGCATGCACCAGGACCACGGCACCTCCGCGGCCGTGTGCCAGCGCTCGATCCAGCTCGGATTCAGCTCCGTCATGATGGACGGCTCGCTGGGCGAGGACGGCAAGACCCCGACTTCCTACGAGTACAACGTCGACGTCACCCGCCGCGTCGTCGAGATGTCCCACGCCTGCGGCGTCTCCGTCGAGGGCGAACTGGGCTGCCTGGGTTCGCTCGAGACCGGCATGGCCGGAGAAGAGGACGGCATCGGCGCCGAGGGTCAGCTCGACCACAGCCAGTTGCTCACCGACCCGGAAGAGGCCGCCGACTTCGTGCGCAAGACCGGCGTGGATGCCCTGGCCATCGCCATCGGTACCTCCC
This sequence comes from uncultured Gammaproteobacteria bacterium, assembly GCA_963714915.1. Taxonomy (GTDB): domain Bacteria; phylum Pseudomonadota; class Gammaproteobacteria; order Chromatiales; family Chromatiaceae; genus Thiodictyon. Next base: position 88,807 of record CAVQQM010000033.1, on the reverse strand, counting down.
ACGGCGCCTACAAGTTCACCCGTCCGCCCACCGGCGACATCCTGGCCATCGAGCGCATCAAGGAGATCAACGCCCGCATCCCCAACACCCATCTGGTGATGCACGGCTCCTCGTCGGTCCCCCAGGACTGGCTGGCCATCATCAACCAGTACGGTGGTGCCATGGGCGAGACCTACGGCGTGCCCGTCGAGGAGATCGTCGAGGGCATCAAGCACGGCGTGCGAAAGGTGAACATCGACACGGATCTGCGCATGTCCTCCACCGGTGCCATCCGCAAGTTCCTGGCGGACAACCCCAAGGAGTTCGATCCCCGCAAGTACTTCATCGCCGCCACCAAGGCCATGAAGCAGATCTGCAAGGACCGCTATGAGTCCTTCGGCACCGCCGGCAACGCGAGCAAGATCAAGCCCCTGTCCCTGGACGCCATGACCGCCCGCTACGCCAAGGGCGAGCTCGACCCGAAGGTCAACTGATCTCGATCCGACCTCGGTCGCAAGTAGAAGGGGCGCCTCGGCGCCCCTTCGCTTTTGGGGTGCACCAGGCATGGCGTGCAGGGTCACAGCTGGCGCGATTCGGGCGACGGTCGTGGTGGCCTGCCACCGATACGCACATCCGATCGAGGGTGTGGGCGGGTGGAGGTGTGGAATGTGAACGCGCGCCTGGACAGCCGAACAGCGGCCGCAGGACCATCTGACCTTCTGACCAGGGTCACTTGCCCATGAACGCCCGGTATTCGCGGCAGCACAGATCCAGCCCCCTCGATGTGATCGCGGCAGACTGCCGTTCTCGTTCCAGCATGCCCGGCCTGTGGCGCGCCTGGCGTTCGATCGTGGTGACGGGCTTGTTGGTCCTGGTCCTCCCTGGTCCCGGTCTCGCCGAGGTCTACAGGTATCAGGACGCCGAGGGGCGCTGGCAGTTCACCGATCGCCCGCCGCCCGGGCAGCTGTCCCCCTCGAGCCAGCCGGCGGCGGGAGAGACCGCCGGCGGGACGGGGCGCGACTTGGCGGCGGCGCTGCGCGCCCGTTTCGGCGAGGGTACCCCGTTGCAGCGCGCCACCCTGGCCACCGTGGCGGTCAAGACGGTCGCGGGTCAGGGCGCCGGCTTCTTCGTCAGCGAGGACGGCTACATCCTCACCAACCGGCACGTGGTGCGTCCTGGGGAGGACTCGGGGGCCGAGGTCGAGCAGCGTCTGGCCCTCGCCGAGGAGCGCCTCGCGGCCATGGAGGCGGAGCTGGCCTCCCGGCGTCGCCGTCTCGCGGACGCGGCCGCCGAGTTGGCCGCGATCCGTGCCGGCGAGCAGCGGGATCTCAGCGAGCGCCAGGTCCAGCGCGAGCATGACTACTACAAGTCCGCGGCCGACGGGCTGGCGGCCCAGGTGGGCGAGTCGGAGCGCGCGCTTCGGGACGCGCGCCGCGAGCTCGAGTTCCGGCGCAACAGTGCCCTGGTCCAGCAGAGCTTCAGGGTGGTGCTGAAGGACGGGCAGGGTCTCACCGCTCGACTCATCGGGGTCGCCCGCGACCACGACCTAGCCCTGTTGAAGCTCGACGGCTACCTGACCCCAGCGCTGGCCCCCGCGGATGGCATGCCGCCTGGACAGGGCGAGACCGTCTATGCCATCGGCAACCCCCTCGGGGTCTCGGACACGGTCACCACCGGGCGGGTGACCCGGGTCGCCCAGGATCAGATCATGACCGACGTCCAGCTCTTGCCCGGCAACAGTGGCGGGCCCCTGGTCAATGAGTCCGGTGAGGTCTTGGCGGTGAACTTCGCCAAGCTCACCCAGGGCGGCAATGCCAACTACCAGGGGTTCGGCATGGCGATCCCCATCGCCGTGGCACGGCGGGAGTTTCCCGAGCTGAGGTGAGCGCCGCGCGCGGGCCGCGGAGTCCTCAGAACACGGGGAAGAGTCCGGGGAAGGGATTGGCGGCGCGCGCCATGCCGTCCGGCTTGATGCGGATGGCGTCGCCCACCTTCATGCGGCTGAACAGGAAATGGGCGTCCTCGTAGCTCAGGCGCACGCAGCCGTGGGAGTCCGCGTAGCCCGGTAGCCACCCCTCGTGCACCCAGTAGGGCCCGTAGACCTGCAGGGCGTAGGGCATGGGGGTGTTCTGGTTGAAATAGTTGGTGTAGCTGCCGGAACGCTTGTCCTTCACCTTGCTCTGCACCCGAAAATCCCCGATCGGCGTGGGATGCTCGGCGGTGCCCGAGGAGATCTCGCCGCTCGCGATCACCCGCTCATCCTCCAGGTATTCGAAGGTCTGGGAGCCGAGATAGAGGTTCAGGGCGCGGGACTTCGCCTGGGGCAGGGCATAGCGGGGGTCCTTGTCGGCCGGATCGGTTGGAACCCGGCTGGTGGCCGCGCGCAGCGTCGCCTCGGCCGGATCGGGCTCCACGGATTGGGAGGCGCAGCCGGCCGTGAGGCCGATCAGCAGGAGGATGATGAGGGCATGTATCTGGGGCATGGTACGGCTGACGCCCGGCGGATTGGCTTCTCCACAGTTTAGCCCTTGGGCGTCTCCAGAAGTCTTGCGCGGACAGTGGTTTGAACCTAGAAACGGCAGTTGACCGCTGCGGGCAACATGCAAGGCTTTGGAGAAAAGAACGACTTGCCGCCCGCGGGGCCTCACCTTCCGGGTGAGGCCGCTACGCCCCCCAGTGCACGCCCCGCGCAGCCTTTGGACTGCGTTGCAACTCGTTGCAATAGAAGCACTATTGCGCCTCGTTGCGCCTTGCCAAAGACCCCGCGGGACGCACCCTGGGGGCCGTCCAACTGCCGTTTCTAGGTTTAACGGCTAGGTGGATGGGCCGCCATGGGGCGGCCCATGTGATGGCGTCCCTCAGATACCGGGTCCCAGCCGCGGGTCGATCAGCCAGTAGAAATGGTAGGGCGGGACGACCAGCCTGCCGTTGAACAGGGACGGGGTCCGGCCGCTGGCCAGATCCTGCACCTGACCGACCCTGAATAGCCCGCGGGCGCCCAGGGCCTCCAGATCGAGGTACTGCGGATTTGCGTCGAAGTTGGCCACCACCAGCACCGCGCTCCCAAGCATCGCGGGGTGGGTGCGCAGGAAGCAGAACAGATGCGGGTTGTCCACGTCGATGAGCTCGCGGTTGTTGAAATCCGCGAAGGCGGGGGTGCCCTTGCGCACCGCGATGAGGTGCCTCAGGCCATCGAAGATGCGCTGCTCCGGGGTGCCATGCCGGTGTCGCTCCTCGGCCTTCTGCCAGGAGATGCGCGGGCGGTGGATCCAGCGGCTGTCGCCCGCCTTGTTGATGTCCTCGAGGAAGGAGTTGTCGTTCAGGGTGCCCAGCTCGTCCCCGTACCAGAGCAGTGGTATCCCGCCGAACGCCAGGATCATGGCGTGGAGGGTGAGGATGATGTCGACGCCATGGCCGATGGCCTCCTGATCTTCGCGCTCGAGGGCCGTCTCCAGGCCTGCCAGTGACGCGAGCGCGCCGGCGATGCGGGCGTCCCCGGTCTTCAGATTGACGCCGAAGGGTCGTCCGCGCGCCGAGGAGTCCTCGAAGGCGCCGGTGAAGTAGTCGACCAGGAACCGGCGATGGGCCTGGGGATCGTAGCCACAGGCGCGGATGTCGGCGTCATCGAAGCCCAGGCCGATGTCGTCATGACAGCGCACATAGGTGAGCCAGGTTGCCCGGTCGAGCTTGTTGGGCAGGCTCTTGAGCCCCTGGGTCAGCAGGCGGGCATTCTTGGTGGCCACGGCGTCCCAGAGCAGGGCCATGAAGGTGGCGTTGTAGGCGATCTCGCATTCCTTGGCGATCACCGCGTCCTCGCCGAAGTATTTGATGATCTCCGAGGGGGCCACGATCGCCTCGGCGATGAACACCACGCCCGGGGCCACCACCTGGCAGCAGTCCTTCATCATCTGCAGGATCAGATGGGCCTCGCGCTGATTCTGGCAGGTGGTGCCGATCTTCTTCCACAGGAAGGCCACCGCGTCGAGTCGCACGATGTCCGCGCCGCGGTTGGCCCAGAACAGGATGATGTCCACCATCTCGATGAACACCGCCGGATTGCTGTAATTCAGGTCCCATTGATAGCTGTTGAAGACCGTCATCACCCAGCGGCCCATCTGCTCGTCCCAGGTGAAGTTGCCGGGGCTGGTCTCGGGGAAGATCTCGGGCATGGTCTCCTCGAACATGTCCGGTACGTCCCGGTTGGGGAAGCAGAAATAGAAGTCCTGATAGGCGAGGTCGCCGGCGCGGGCCTGCTGGGCCCAGGGATGCTCGTCTGAGGTGTGGTTCACCACCACGTCTAGGGTCAACAACATGCCGCGCCTGCGCATCTCGGCGCCCAGCTCGCAGAGGTCGTCCAGGGTGCCGGCGCGGGGATCGATGTCGCGGAAGTTGCTCACCGCGTAGCCGCCGTCGCTGGCCCCCTCGGGGCATTTCAGGATCGGCATCACGTGAACCATGTTCACGCCGAGCTCGGTAAGGTAGGGCAGATGCGCGGCGAGCCCCTTGAGATTGCCGGCAAAACCGTCGGTGTAGAGGGCCATCCCGACGATCTGCTCGGAGAGGAACCAGGTGTGGTCCGCCTCGCGCTCCATGTCGACCTGCTTCAGGGCCGAAGGGCGATCCACATAGGCCTGGGCGAGCCGCTCGGTGAGGTGCACCATCTGTTCCTTGAAGTCGGGCCGCCGCCCGTAGAGGGTCTGGAACAGGCTGTGGATGGCGTAGAAATTGGCGCCGAGCCGGGTATAGAAATGGCGCAGGTCTTCCGCCTCCAGCTCGGGGCGGAAGGCATCAAGGACCTCGTTCAGCAGGGCGTGGGAGACCTGTTCGTACATGGTGGGGCGAAGCGGGTTGGATGAGAAAGGCGCGGACGGGGCGCGGGGAGACGACGATCAGTCTGGGGCCAGTCCCCATTGGTCTACGAAGGGGGCGTAGAGTCCGGGATCCGCGGCGATGGCGCCCCGCTGGCCGACGATGCGGGCGGCGAAGGTCTGGGCGCGCTCCAGGGTGTCGGCGAGCGGCCAGCTCCGGCGCAGTCCCAGGATGCACACGGATGCGAAGGCATCCCCAGCGCCGACCGCGTCGACCACGGGCAGTCTGGGCGGGGGCTCCACCGTGACCGGTCCCTCGCCCGCACTCAGGGCGACCGCCCCGCGCGCCCCGAGGGTCAGGATCAGCCCCTCGAGCCCTTGCTCATCGCGAAAGACCGCGGCGCGTGCGAGCCGTTCGGATTCGGTCTCCGTCCCCGGTCCGCCGGGCGGTGCCAGCAGATCCAGCTCGTCGGCATTGAGCTTGACCCAGGTGGCATCCGCGACCAGGGCGAGGACCTGCTCCCGGTCCCACCAGGGGTCGCGGAGATTGACGTCGAGAAACAGTGCCCGCGCACGCTGGGCCTTGATGGCGTCGAGTGCCGCCGCCGAGGCGGGCGAGCGCAGGGCCAGGGTGCCGTGATACAGCAGCCCGCAGGCCGCCGTCCCCGGCGGCGGGACGATGTGGTCGTAGGCGCGGTCCGGGACGATCTCGTAGCTCGGCTCCCCGCCCGCGAGGCTCACCCGCACCTCGCCCGTCGGGTGGTCTGGATCCGTATGCAGCCCGCGCGTGTCCATGCCCCAGTCCATCATCGCCGCGCGGATGGCCCCTCCCGCCTCGTCGTCGCCCACGGCACTGAGGAACAGGGGCGCCTCGCCGAAGGCCGTCAGATGCCAGGCGACGTTGAAGGGTGCCCCGCCGAGCACCGACTCGCCGCCCGGGAAGCGGTCGAACAAGACCTCTCCGAAGACACACAAAGGCTCGTTGGACATCTCGTTGGGCATCTGGGATTTCCGTTTGGTGTTCGATGGTGGTCGAGTGGGGGGAGACCGGTCGTCCGCGCGAGCGTCGGTCCTAGCAGCCTGTCGGACTTAGGATGAATCGGCTGCGGAGCTGGGAGCGCGGTCCATTTCGGCCCGGATTCTCGTCACATAGCACCCACTATGCGCCTGAATCCGCACCAAGCTGACCTCGCCCTCCCATTCCCCCGCTTCGATCCCCCCAAGTCCGACAGGCTGCTAGGCTGAACCGGTCTCGAGGATCTCGGGATAGAAATGGGCGACCCCCTCGAGGATGCCGGCGGCGTAGTTGCCGTTCAGCCCGGCCCAACCGCCGATGGCCTCGTAGAGCCGCTCGGTGTTGCCGTTGGCCGAGGCCCTTCGGCGCGCCTCGTCGCGCACCGCCGGGTGCCCGTTGGCGACCAGGACCGAGGGGATCGGGCTCTCGAGCACCTCCAGGTCGTTACCGCTGTCGCCGGCGAACAGGGTGCTGGACTCGCTGTGGCCCGTGAGACCCATCAGGAAGACCACGGCGTGATACTTGGTGGCGCACTCCGGCAGCACATCCAGCAGACCGACCGCGGCCGCCTCGTCGATGCTCCACACCAGGCTGGCACGGGCGCCGCCGGGCGCCAGGCGCTCGCGCATGCGCGCGATCAGGGCCGGCGCGTCGATGTCGGTCGGGGCATAGAAGCTCAGCTTGAAGCGGTTCTGTTTCTCGGGCTCCTGCAGACGCAGCTCCCCCATATCGGCGAACAGGGACTGGAGGGCCGAGTGGTCCATCCCCGCCCAGTCGGCGCCGATGATCTCCTCCCAGTCCGCGACCCGGTTCCAGGTACCGCCGGTGACCCGGTAGAGGGTCGTGCCCACGTCGCCGATCACGAAGTCGGGTAGCGGCAGGTCATAGGCGGCGATGGCCTCCTCGACCAGGGCGCGGTGGCGGCCGCTTACGTAGGCCAGGGTCACCCGCCCCGAGTCGATCAGCGCCCGAAAGCGCGCGCGCGCGCCAGGCGACTCGGGCTCGGCGCCGTTGGGGATGAGGGTGCGGTCGAGGTCGGTGCACAACAGTAGTGGGCGCGCTGGCTCGCTCATGGTCGCTCCTCTGGCACGCGGCAGGCACGGAAGAAGTCGTAGTGGTCGATCGCCTCTAGGATCCCGAGCGCGTGGGCCCGCTCGGCGAAATAGACCCGATCCGCCTCCGCGAGCTGGGAGAGCTCCTCGTGGTGACGGTTGGCCACCACCACGGCCAGGGTGTTGCCGCGCATCATGTCCTCGTCGGCGCCCGAGCCGCCCGCCACCAGAATGTGCTCGAGCGGGATGCCGAACCGGTGGGCGACATAGCGCAGGGCGAGTCCCTTGCTGGCGCGGATCGGGACGATGTCGAGGTACTGACCGAAGGAGTGGATGACGTTGGCGCTGAGATCCTTGGTGCGCAGCAGGGTGATGATCTCCTCCACCGAGGGCGCGACCTCCGGGTCGTAATGGTAGGAGATCTTGAAGCGGCTCTGCTCGACGGGCTGCTGGCGCACCAGCCCGGGGAGCTTGGCCAGGGCGCGGCGGATCAGCCCCGGCTTCCAGAGATGGTCCACGTGCTCGGCCCAGTACTCATCCGGGGCGAGGTGGGCGGCGTAGTAGATCGCCGTGCCCAGGCTGGTGATCAGGACATCGGGGATCGGCACCTTCCAGCGCTTCAGGACCGCCAACGCGGAGTCGAGCCGACGCCCGGTGGCGATGCCGAAGTTGGTGCAGCGTCGGTTGGCGCGCATCGCCCCGATGAACTGCTCGACCCCATCGGGGTCGCCCAGCAGGCTCTGATCCAGGTCGGTGAACAAGGCCCGATCGCGGTAGATGAGGTTGCGCCGCATGGGGCGGGTATCCGGGGCGGGCGCGTGGCGGCCGATCAGCGGTGCGACGCGCTCCATGTAACGCTCGGCGTGGGCCGCCCAGGCGTAATGGGTCCTCACCCCGGCGATGCCGTTCTCGGCGTATTGCCGCCAGAGGTCGGGGTCGGCGAGTATCTCCTGGACGGCGGCGGCCATGGCCTGGGCGTCGAGTGGATCCACCAATAGACCGTTGGCGCAGTTGCCGATGATGTCGACCGGGCCGCCGTTCTCGGTGGCGATCACCGGGACCCCGCTCGCCGCCGCCTCCAACAGGGTCAGACCGAAGGGCTCGGTGAGGGCGGGATTGACGAAGACCCCGCGGGAGGCGGCCGCCAGGCGATAGATCTCCGGGACCTGCTCCGAGCGATGGTGCTTGGGCACCGCCACCCGGCCGTAGAGGTCGTGGGCGTCGATCAGCAACAGGACCTCGGTCAGGACCGAGGCGGCGCCCTCGTCGAGCTCGCGGATGTCGTCCCGATTGCCCGCCACCACCACCAGGTTGGCCAGCCCCTGAAGCTCCGGCGAGATCCCGAAGGCCTCCACCAGGGTGGCGATGTTCTTGCGCGGATCGGCGCGTGAGAGCGCCAGGATCAGGGGCTTGTCCGGCTCGTCGAGAAAGCGCTCCACTTCGCCCCAGAAATCCGGGTAGGGCGCGTCGGGTATCGGCGGATGGAACTGCTCCAGATCGGTACCGGGCGGGATGACCACCATGCGCTCCGGCTGATAGCAGTCGTAGAGGCCGTACTGCTCCTCGATCTCGTTGTGGGTGCTGGTGATCACCAGATCCGCACTGGCGAGTGTCTCCTCCTCGGCGTTGATGCGGCGCACCATGTTGTAGCGCCGATCGATCTCCTCGGCATCCAGCCCAGCGGCCAGCAGGCGCTGGCGTTTGTCGCGCCCTAGAGAATGGCCCGTGTGCACCAGGGGCGCCCCGAGCAGGCTGGAGAGCCGCACCCCCACGTAGCCCGCATCGGCGTAGTGGCTGTGGATGAGGTCCGGCCAGTGCCCCTGCTCACGCAGCCAATCGTGCAAGTTGTCCTCGAAGGCGTCCAGATGGTCCCAGAGCTGCTCCTTGGGGAGATAGCCGTCGGGACCGGCCTCGATGCGGACGATGCGCGCCTTCTCCGACAGGGGCTCGATGGGGACGGCATAGTCCGGGCTCACCCCCGGATCCACCACGCGCCGGGTCGCCAGATCCACCCGGTCCACGTCGGATCGTGCGGCCAGGGCCCGGGCCAGGTCGACCACGTATTTGATCTGGCCGCCCGTATCGGCGTCCCGGCCGAGCTCCAGGTCGCTGCCCCTGACCAGGCCGTGAATGCTGAGTAGCAGGATGTACATGGCACCTCGTCCTGAACGCCAAAGACGTGCCTGATGGTAACACGGGGCCCGCGCGGCCCCGGGTTGCTCTGCCCGAGACGGACCCTCAGTCCTGACACCGCGATCGGGTCGATCGACGGGCGTATCGCCCGGTCGCGCCCCTTGGCCTGGGGACGATCCGGGTCAGGGGCCGCGCTCCAGGTAGGGCAGGGGAAAGAAGGGACCGAGATCCTCGCGCACCCACCACACCCCCTTGTCGCGGCGCTCTTCTCGCGTCGCGAAGCGGTAGCGATACACCCGAGCACGCAGCATGCGCGGCGGCTGGTCGGCGAACGGGGGGCGGGCGAGCAGCCCGGTGATCGGCGGGGACCCATCCAGCAGGCCCTGGAGGAAACGCCCGAACCAGTCGAGGAATAGCGGGCCCTTGGGGACGAACCAAAGGCCCCAGTCGACCCGCGGCTGATGGGGGACGATGAACCCGGTGATTCTGCCCGGGTCATCGGGGGCATAGCGGAAGTCGAGCGGGACCCAGTGCTCCCCGTCGATGGATGCCTCGACCTGCACCGAGATGCGCTCCCTGTCGATGGTCGGGAAGACGTGGTAGCGGTTGGCGATCCGAAAGGGCTCCACCCAGTGGCTCCAGTCGCTGAGGACGGGGATGGACCGACCGCGGATCATCTCGCCCGCGGTGACCAGGCTGGCCGGCACCACGACCAGGGCCACGAGCAGGGTGGCGAGGGCGGTCGATGGGCGCGGGGCGTCCGCGAAGGGGGATGTGCGGTTAGTCCAAGGCAACAGGGCTCCGGGCACGACCCGGGCGAGCGCTCGGTCATCGAACAGGAACAGACAGAGCGCGATGGTCAGCAGGTTGACGAAGTTGTGGTTGCTGGTGGCGATGATCAGCACCTGCCACAGGATGGTCAGCCAGGCGGCCGTGAGCCTCCAGGGACGCGGCAGGAGCATGAAGAAGGGCACCACCAGCTCCACGAACAGGGTGCCACCGGTGCCCAGACGATGGATCCAGTCGGGCAGCTGATGGGCATACCAGGCGCCGGCGTGGGGCAGGGGCTGGGTCTCGAAATAGTGGTCGAGGGCGTCGAGGCCGCTCCACCCGGGGTCCTCGCTCAACAGCTTGGAGAGCCCGGAGAGGAAGCGCAGTCGAAACAGCAGCCAGCGAAACAGCCAGACGACCAGCCGCGAGCCCCCCGGCAGAAAGATCGCGAGGAAGCCGGTCTCGAGCAGCAGGTAGTCCCACTGGAAGTTCGTGAAGATCTGCCCGGCGTGGTAGAGGGAGAGATAGGCCAGGTAGAGCAGGATCAGCAGCGCCCGTTCGTAACGGGTAGCGATCAGCAAGAGCAGGGCGAGCCCGCAGCCGCCCCAGGCCACCGCGAGCAGGGCGGTGTCGCCCGCCGCGATCCAGAACAGGGACGGATACTGGATGAGACGCAGCCCGCCGTAGATCGCCTCGGCCCGCGCCAACTGCTCGGCGAGGGGATAGATACCCTGCTCACCGGCCAGCGCCGTGATCTGCACCGCGAGCGACCAGAAGGCCGCCAGATAGATCAGGGCCAGGGCCCTGATAAAGACCCAGGCCACCAGGACGTACCCGGTGGGCGCCGGGGCGATCAGACGATAGGGCGTCTGCCAGGGCATGGTCGGTGGATCGGTCGTTGGGCCTTCCCAGGGGTCAGGGAAAGATTAGCCCAGCCGCGCAGGCGGCAGGGACCTCCGGATGGATCGGGAAGGAATCCCAGCGAGCAGGCCTGGATGGCATCACCAAGGGGGCGCGCAAGTGAACGACATCAGATCCGCGAGGCGGACTCACGTCCTGAGTCACCGCCAGGCGCATCCTCGTCCTCACCATCCCCACACCGCTCCGGGAGACGATGATGGATCCCCTGCTCGACACCCTAATGCTGCTGCTGGTCCTCTCCGGCGGCTATCTGATCCTCGGTCTCGGCTGCACCCTGGCCGAGCGCCTGATAGGTCTTGCCGCCACCCGCCCGCGCCGGGCGCGGACCCAGACACAACGCACCCAGCGTCGCAGCCGCACCGCCAGACCGCGGAGACGCCGCGACGAGACCGACCAGGGTGCGCGCGAGGCCGCGACCATGATCGGGGCTGTGTCCTGACGACGGGATCGGCGGACGGCTGATGTCTTCCGCTCCGCGGACCGGGGGCTGGTGGACCGACAGCCAGCGATTCCGGACGCTCAGCGCGGGACGATCGACAGGGGGCGCAGCATTTGCTCGATGTTGTAATTCAGGCTGCCCACCGTCTGCTGGACGTCGTAGAAATGACGGGTCATCTCGCCGGTTGTGTCCCTGAGCAGGGTCATGTTGGTGGTCATGGTCGACACGTTGCCCGTCATGGCTCCCATCGCCCAGCGGATGTCCTTCACGTCGGTGTTGATCGCCGTCACATCCGCCGCGACGACGGGGAAATCCGCAACGCGAACCTGAATGGCCCCTACCTCGGTCGTCATCGTATCGAGGTTCGAGGCGATCACGTCGAAGCGCAGGTACATGTCCTGGAGGATCTCCACCATGGCCATCAGGTCGGATCGCATCGTCCAGATCTGTACAACGACGGCGGCCGTCATCGCGGCCAGAAATAGACCGACCCACTTGATGATCCGCTTGGTCCTCTTGGTGATCTCCAAGGACACGCGGTCATTCGCCTCCATCTCCTGACGGAACCGGGCCATGCCCTCGGCGATCAGTAGGGCGGGCTTGCTGGACGGAACGGTCATTTCAGCATCCAGGGAAACGGGAATAGGTTATTGAACGTCTTCATGGGCCCGGCGCCGTGAGCGACATTGGCCCCGATCCCGGCGACTGATGGGCTGAGTAGCCGAAACGACTGATTCATCTGGGCGGTGTTGCCGGTGATCAGTGCGACCTCGCTGTTCATCACCGACACGCGGTCGGACATGGTATTCATGTCGCTCTTCATGCCCGAGACGGTCGAACGCATGGCCTGCATCTCCGCCGTGATGACCGAGAAGGCCGTCATGTCCCGCTCCAAGCGTTCGATGGTGGAGCCCATCGTGGTCATGTTGTCCGCCATTTCGGCGAATTGGGTATGCATGGTGCCCAGGACATCGGTCATGACGCGGACCCGGTCCGTGAAGGCCCAGATCATCGCGGTCATGAGGGCCGCGAAGAGCGCGAAACTGACCATGCCGATGCGCAGCATGGCCGTGACCCGCTTTCCGATCCGCACGTTCCGATCCGTGCGCAGCGCCATCGCCTGGAAGAAATCATCCATTGCACGCGCAATGGTCTCGGAGTCGCGGGTCGACGGGTCCATGGGCCTGTCTCCGGGTGTTCCAAAGGATGGTGTCGTTGTTTCCCGGCACGCCCAAGGTGCAGCGCTGATCCATGGCGTATCGTGCCCGGACTGCCGGGCAGGAATGACGCAGAACATACCCACCGATGGGGCCCCAGACCGTGCCCGGTCGAACGGCCGCCGTCGCCGGGTTCGGCGGGTATGTGCGCACAGGCCGAGGTCTCGACTCGGCCTCTCGAGGTGCCGGTGCTAGAGGTTGTCCTTGAGGAAACGCTCGTAGTCATCTGGGCTGACGATATGGGTGCCATCGCAATTGAACTGCATATGGATGGCTGCCCGGACGACGCTGATGGTGACGTTGCGCAGATAGAAGTTCTCGATATTGCGCAAGGTGGGCAGACTGGCGATGGTCTTGGCGATCTCCTCGCTGGGAACGGGCTGCCAATGCGCATAGTACCCATCCCATATCTTTTGCAAGGGCGGCGCCAGGTCTTGGAACCAATCACTGTCTCCGACGCTTCGAAAGATCTGGCCGACGATCTCGGCCTTTCTTGAATAGTCGATCACCGGAAAGTGGCGGTCGAGGTACGCCCGGTCCAAGAGCTTGCTGACCTGATGGATCTCGTCGAGGAATGGGTTTAGCAGGGATGCGGTCCTGACCTCTCCGCTGTTGAAACCGATGAAGACCTGATACACGGAGCGCCTGAGGAGGAGCTCTTCCAGGCTCGGCGTCAGTCGCGGCAGCACCCGGTCGACGAAGCTCTCGTAGCGCTCCCGAAAGAGCGCGGTCTCGCGCAGGGACGGGTCGCCCTTGATGCTCACATGCAGATGTCTGCCATCGATCCCCGAGCTGCTGATCAAGGTCTCACGCAGGATCAGCTCTTCGTTGCGGGCGGCCAGCAGCGTGTCGAGCTTCTCGGCGATCTCGGGATCGGTGCGAATCAGGTCCAGCAGCTCATCCTTGTTGAGGATCAGCAGGCTGGTGTCTTCGACGGCCTCCGCCGAGGCGTTGCGCGTCTCATCCAGCAAAACCGCCATCTCGCCGAAACAGTCACCGGGTCCCAGGGTGTGGATCTCGTCCTTGACGGTGAACTTCTCGAGAAAGATCGACACCCGTCCAGACTGAATGAAATAGACGTAATCGGGATGCTCGCCTTCGGCGAAGATGGATTCGCCCGCCCGGAAGGCCTTGGCGACGGCGAGCGCCTGGATACGCTCGAAATCGTCGCGCGAGAGTCCGCAGGAGCTCATCGACATGGGCGTCTCTTGGTCGGCGCTCGCAGGCAGTGACCGGCGCGCTGAGGTTGTCGAAGGTCCCCGGGGGCATCGGGGGCTGATGACTCGGGCCCGTTCAGGCAAGGACAACCGGCCATGCCGCGGACGATAGCCGAGATGCTGGGGTCAGACAACGGTGCTCGGCGGGCCGGCTCAGGGGGGCTCGAAGCGGCCTCGAGCATGCGGCGAGACCGTGCGGTCAGGCCGCTGGCGCTCATGGCGCGCCGGGGACAGGTGCCGGGTGCCTGTCGCGTGCGCCCTGCCGCATCCCTGCCGGAGGTGTTAGCTTAGGCTCGCCTCGGCCCGGGGATTCGGGTCTTACGCATAAAGGGGGCTTCATGCTGCTCAGCGCCTTCCTGCTCGGTCTGTTGATCTATGGCGTCTATCGGGTCCTGATCCGCGCCTTCTACACCGTCAAGCCGAACGAGCGGGCGGTGATCACCAGCCTCGGGCGCGCCCAGCGCCTCGGGGACCAGTTGGTCGCGGACATGCTGATGGACGCCGAGGAGCAGTCGCGCTACCGGTTTCCCCGGCTGCAGGTCATCGGTCCCGGCGGGCCGTACTTCAAATGGCCCTGGCAGGAGGTCCACAAGGTGGACGTGGCCACCCAGGGGCTGGATCTCACCTGGGACCCGACCAAGCGCCAGACCACCATCGAGGCCGTTACCAAGGACAACCTCACCACCGGGGTGAACGGCCAGATCCGTTTTCGGGTCTCCGAGAACAACCTCTATGCCTATTGCTTCGGGGTGGATGATCCGCTGCAGCATGTGATGGGCTATTTCATCTCTGTGCTGCGCGAGCGCATCGCCAACTTCTCCGACCCCAAGGGTAAGAGCCTGCTCGCCGATGGCGAGCTCCAGGGGGAGGGGCCCACCGCCACGGACCTCTCCGAGGGCGTCTCCATCAACGATCTGCGCAAGAACCTCCCGCTGCTCAACCAGTACATGGAGGAGCAGTGCCAGAAGACAGGCACGCGCTATGGGATCGAGCTGGACGCGGCCCTGATCACCCAGATCGACCCGCCCCCGAGGTGGACCGGGCGCTCTCCGCCATCAACAGCACCCGCAACCAGGTGGCGGCGGACATCAGCACCGCCCGCGCGGATGCCGAGCAGCAGATCACCATGAGCAAGCGTGCGGTGGACATCGCCATGAACAACGCCCAGGCCGAGGTGGCCCCCCTGAAGGAGCTGGCCGAGACCCTCGCCCGCATCAAGGGCGAGGGCGGGAGCGCGGCCCTGACCGCCTATGTGCGCAATCTGCGCATCCCGTTGCTGGGCAAGGCGCGACGCATCGTACAGACCGGCCCCGGTCGGGCCTGAGGGGTATCGCCATGTACACGGAAGATCCCACCCTGCTCGTCGTTGCACTCGTCGCCGGGCTGCTCGTGGTCCCGGTCCTGCTCAAGTTCGCCGCGGCGCTCGGACTCTTCACGGTCGTGCGCGAGCGCGAGGCCCAGGTCTATACCCTGTTCGGCAAGGTCATCGGGACCATCGACGATGCCGGGCTGCGCTTCCCGATCCTGGCCTTCGGCCCCAAGGCCCTGCTGGTCCCCTGGTTCGGCAAGCGGCAGCTGGTGAGCACGGCGTTGCGCCAGTACTACCTGCGCGACCTCATGGTGAACTCCGAGGAGGGCACCCCCATGGGGGTCGGCATCTGGTACGAGACCCAGGTGAGCGACCCGGTGGCCTATCTGTTCGCCAACGCCGATCCGGAGGGCTCGCTCCAGGCCAACGTGGCGAGCGCCACCATCTCTACCTTGAGCAACCTGGAGATGGACAAGATGCTCGAGGACCGCCACCAGTTGAGCCACCAGGTGCGCGCCACGGTCTCGCCCCTGTCGGAGAAATGGGGCTACCGGCTGGGCTCGGTCTATATCCGCAAGGTGGCCTTCACCGACCGTCAGATGGTGGACAACATCACCGAGAAGGTGGTGAAGCGCCTGGTGCAGGTGACCAGCGCCATGAAGCAGGACGGCGAGAACCGGGTGGGCCTCATCAAGAGCCAGACCGCCTACAAGGTCTCCCAGCAGATGGCCGAGGCGGGGGCGAGCCGCCCCGCCGTGGTCGGTGGCGCACTGAACGCCATCGCCCGGGATGACCCAGAGGTGCTGGACTCGGTGCTGGAGGTGATGGAGGCGGAGCAGCTCATCGCCTCGGGGGCGGCGGTGGACGTGCTGCCCGCGGGCTCCCAGGTGCTGGTGTCCTTAGGTGCAGAGTCGCCGCCGGCGATCCCGGCGTCGGCGAACAGGGAGCGGCCCGGCGAGACCCGTCGGCCGGCGACCTTCGGCATGGATGTCTCCGAGCCCGGGCGCTTCGCGGGCTGACCGCCGTTCTTCAGGCCCGCCCGCAGATCGGACAGCTCGGATCGGCGGGGATGCGAAGTCCCCGCCACTCCATCGCGGCCGCGTCGAGCAGCAGGAGCCGCCCGAACAGGGGCTCGCCGAGAACCGTGAGGACCTTGATCGCCTCGGTGGCCTGGATGGCCCCGATGATCCCCACCACCGGTGCCAGGATGCCGTTGGCGGTGCAGGTCTCGTCGACACCGCCGTCGCGCGGGTAGAGGCACTGATAACAGGGCCCGCCCGGCTGGCCCGAGAAGACCGCCACCTGACCCTCCATGCGCACCGCCGCGCCCGACACCAGCGGCTTCCCGGCGGCCACGCAAGCCCCATTGACTGCGAAGCGGGTGGCGAAGTTGTCGCAGCCGTCCACGACCAGGTCCACCTGATCCATCAGCCCGGGCAGGGTGTCCTCGGTCAGGCTGCGCTTGATGGTGACGGTCTCCACCTCGGGGTTCAGGGCGGCCAGGGCGGCGCGCGCGGAGTCCGCCTTGGGCTGGCCGATGCGCTCGGTCGTATGGACGATCTGGCGCTGGAGGTTGGAGAGGTCGACCGCATCGAAGTCAGCGAGCAGCAGGCGCCCCACGCCCGCCGCCGCCAGGTACATGGCCACCGGCGAGCCGAGGCCGCCGAGACCCACCACCAACACCCGCGCCGAGCGCAGCCGCTGCTGTCCCTCGATCCCGAACCCCGGGAGCATGATCTGACGGCTGTAGCGCAGCAGTTGTGCGTCGTTCAAAGATACCGCCGCCAGTGCTCCGGCCGATGGTCCCGGCAGCTGTGGTCTCGCTGCTGGTAATGGAGGGCAAAGACCTTCTTGGTGCAGTTGCTCGTGCCCTGGGGGCAGCCGCAGTTGGCGCGCAGGGTGGTCTCCGTGTAGTAGTAGAGCGCGCGCTTCATGCGATAGAGCAGCCGGTTGTCGAGATGCAGACCGAGCTCCCGCCAGGGCGTCCTCGATGTCCTCAAGGGTGACCGTGAGCACGTCGTAGCGGACCCTGAGCAGGGTCGCGTGGGCCGGCTCCGCGGCCAGGATCCCGTCCACATCCGCCAGGAACCGCGCCGCCGTGCCGGACTGATCCGGGTCGGGGTGCAGCTCGCGAAAGCCGATCTCGCGGTGCTTGATGCGCTCGGCGTCTGGAATATCCATGGCGAACCTATGCTAGGCGGCACCCCGAAATAATCAAGCGGCGCGTGACGGACGCTGCCGGGGTCGCTGCAGATCGCCGCGCGGGTTCAGCCCGCTCGCGCGCGGGTGACCCGATCCAGTCCGGCCAGGTCGCGGTGGGTGCTCGGGTCGGCGAGGCCGCTTTCGGCGAGGATGGCGCGAACGGCATCGCCCTGATCCCAGCCGTGCTCCAGGGCGAGCCAACCCCCGGGCACCAGACAGCGCCGGGCCTCTCGGGCGATCGTCCGGATGGCATCCAGGCCGTCGCGGCCGGACGCGAGCGCCGAGGGGGGCTCGAAGCGCAGGTCCCCGCGCGTCAGATGGACGTCGCCCTCCGCGACATAGGGCGGGTTGGCGAGGATCAGATCCAGCGCGGCGGCCGCGACCGGGGCCAGCCAGTCGCCGCGGACCGCATGGCAGCGGTCGAGCCCGAGTCGGTGGAAGTTGCGCCGAGCGACGGCGAGGGCGGCCGCCGAGCGCTCGACGGCCAGCAACTCCCAGCCCGGGCGTTCACGTGCCAGGGCGGCCGCGATGGCGCCGCTGCCCGTGCCCAGATCGGCGACCCGCAGGTCGTCGCGGTCCCCGCCGAGCTCCAGGGCCGTCTGCACCAGTAGCTCGGTCTCGGGGCGGGGGATCAGAACCCCGGGCGCCACCTCGAGCTCGAGGTCCCAGAAGGGCTGGAAGCCACGGATATAGGCCAGGGGCTCGCCCGTGAGCCGCCGGGCCACAAGGGCGCGAAAGCGCGCGACCGCGTCGGGCGCGACCGCGCGCTCGGGCCAGGCGAAGAGGGTGGTGCGGCTGAGGCCCGCGGCCATCCCGAGCAGCACCTCGGCTTCGAGCCGTGGCGATGCATCCGGCAGGCCCAGCGGGTCGGCGGCAATGGCGGCGGCGGCCTCGGCGAGCAATGAACCGATGGTCGGGGCCGCCGGGGTCCCCTCGCTCACTGGCTCATCAAGGCCGTCAGCTGCTCGGCCTGGTACTCCGCGAGCAGGGGCTCGACCACCTGGTCGAGTGCGCCCTCCATGACCTCGTCGAGCTTGTAGAGGGTGAGGTTGATGCGGTGATCGGTGAGCCGGTTCTGGGGGAAGTTATAGGTGCGGATGCGCTCGGAACGGTCGCCGCTGCCCACCTGTAGCTTGCGGCTCTGGGACTCGGCCGCGCTCTGACTCGCCTGGGCCTGGGCGAGCAGGCGCGCGTGCAGCAGGGACAGGGCCCGGGCCTTGTTCTTGTGCTGGGAGCGCTCGTCCTGGCACTCCACCACGATCCCCGAGGGCAGGTGGGTGATGCGCACCGCCGAATCGGTCTTGTTGATGTGCTGCCCGCCGGCGCCGGATGCCCGGTAGGTGTCGATGCGCAGGTCGTTGGGGTTGACGTCGATGCTGTCCACCGACTCCACCTCTGGGAGCACCGCGACCGTGCAGGCGGAGGTGTGGATGCGCCCCTGGGACTCGGTCTCCGGCACCCGCTGCACCCGGTGGGCCCCGGGCTCGAACTTGAGCCTGGAATAGACACCGGCGCCGCTCACCCGCGCGACCACCTCCTTGAAGCCGCCGAGCTCGCCCGCGCTCTCGCTCATCACCTCGGTGCGCCAGCCGCGCTGCTCGGCGTAGCGCAGATACATGCGCAGCAGATCGGCTGCGAACAGGGCGGCCTCGGCACCCCCGGTGCCGGCGCGCACCTCGAGGAAACAGTTGCGCTGGTCGTTGGGGTCCGGCGGCACCAGCAGTCGGTGCAGCTCGGGCTCGAGGGCGTCGAGGCGGGCGGCGGTCTGGTCGCGCTCGTCTCGGGCCAGCGCGGCCATCTCGGGGTCCGAGAGCAGCTCCTCGGCACCGGCCAGGGCCGATTCCTCCGCCTGGTAGCGGCCGAAGCAGGCGACCAGCGGCTCGAGCTGGGCATACTCCTGGCTCAACATGCGGAAGCGGTTCTGGTCGGCCTGGGTCTCGGGCTGCGCCAGCAACACGGTGATCTCGGCGAAGCGCTCGGAGAGGCGCTCCAGCCGGTCTCGGATCGAGGGGTTCATCTAGCGGGGCTTGGTGGCTGCTTGGACGGCCGCCGGGGTTGGCGTCTCGGAGGGGCGGCCCTGGTCGAGCTGGAACAGCTCGTTGGCGGCATCCAGGATGTCGGCCTCGCCCTCCCGCGCGGCCTGTCGCAACCGCGTGCTCGGGGCGTGCAGCAGCTTGTTGGTCAGGGTGTGGGCGAGGAAGCCAAGCACGTCCTGGGGGGCCTTGCCCGACTCGAGCTGGCGCAGGGCCCGCTCGAGGACCTCGTCGCGCAACTGCTCGGCGCGCTGGCGGTAGTCCTGGATGAGCCCGGCGGCATCCAGCGAGCGCAGCCAGGCCATGAACTCGTCGGCGTGGAAGGCGACCATCTCCTCGGCCTGGACCGCGGCCTCCTGGCGCGAGCGCAGACCCTCGTCGACGACCCCCTGGAGGTCGTCGACCGTGTAGAGATAGACGTCGTTCAGGTCCGCCACCTCGGGCTCGATGTCCCGCGGCACGGCGATGTCCACCATGAACATGGGGCGATGGCGGCGGGCCTTGAGCGCCCGCTCGACCGCGCCCTTGCCGAGGACCGGCAGGGGGCTCGCGGTGGAGGCGATCACGATGTCGCCCTCGGCGAGGTGATTGGAGATCTCGGTGAGCGCGATGGCGAAACCGTCGAACTGGGAGGCCAGCTCATGGGCCCGCTCGACCGTGCGGTTGGCCACGATGATGCGTCCGATGCCGTTCTGGCGCAGGTGGCGCGCGGCGAGCTCGATGGTCTCCCCGGCGCCGATCAGCAGGGCCGTCTGCTTGGAGAGATCGCTGAAGATCTGGCGGGCCAGGCTTACCGCGGCGAAGGCCACGGATACGGGGCTGTTGCCGATGGCGGTGTCCGTACGCACGGTCTTGGCGACCGAGAAGGCGTGCTGGAAGAGCCGGCACAGGAGCTTGCCCGTGGACTCGCAGTCGCAGGCGTTCTGGTAGGCACCCTTCACCTGACCCAGGATCTGGGGCTCGCCGAGCACCATGGAGTCGAGTCCGCTGGCGACCCGCAACAGGTGGGTCACGGCATCGCGACCCGCGTGGGCGTAGAGATAGGGGTTGACCCGCTCCGGTGAGATGCCGTGGAACCCCCCGACCCAGCCGCGCACGGTGTCCTCGCCGCCGTCGTCGATGGCGCAGTAGACCTCCGTGCGATTACAGGTGGAGAGCACCACCGCCTCGCGCACGCTGTCGCGCCCGGTCAGGTCGCGCAGGGCGCCCGCGATGATGTCCGGCCCGAAGGTCAGGCGCTCACGCACCTCCACCGGCGCGGTCTTGTGGTTGAGTCCGAGGGCGAGAAGCTTCATTCTGGCAATTGTTGAACGCGGTCCGCGGATTGTCCTGCTTGTGACGCGAGATGCAAGCCGGCGATGTGCCCGGATTGCGCCAGAATTGCGCCGGATCAGGGCGGGCGGGCCCCGCGCGCACCGTCCCGCCAGCACCACCCCCGCGGAACCGCCCGGTGGCGGCCACACTCTCAGCTCCCGAGCCCACGCCATGTCGATCGCTGCCATGTCCGCATCCGACCCCCGGGCCGTTCAGGCCACACCAGAGCGCCCCGGCGCTGCGCCCTTGCGGTCCAGGCCGGGTGCCCTCGTGGTTGCACTTGCCCTCGGCCTGACCCTGACCGGGGCGCGGGTCGCGGCCTTGGATCCAGCGGCCGGTCCCGAGCCCGTCCAGACCGCCCCTGCCGTCGAGGTCGCGCCGGCCGCGGAGGTCGCACCGGCCGCGGAGGTCGCGCCGACCGATGGCGCCGAGCCAACCGGGCAGACTGAGCCCCCAGTGGCGAACGAGCCCCCCGTGGCCAACGAACCCGAGGCTCAGATCGAGCCCCCAGTGGCCAACGAGCCCCCATTGGCCAAAGAGCCCGTGTTGCAGATCGAGCCCGCGGAGAACACCGAGCCCGAGGCCCAGATCCAGACCGTTCCCGCTGAGGGCGCCGAGCCGGCGGGCGAGGCCGAGACCTCGGATGAAACGGAGCCAGCGCCGGGCGTGGTGGGCGGGGCGGGGCAGGAGACCGCCCCGGCCGAGGGGGCGGAGGCGGGGCGTGATGGGCTCGATCCGGACCTGATCTATGCCGTGCTGGTCGCCGAGCTCGCCGGCCGCGGCGGGGACATGGCGACGGCCTTCTCCCACTATCTCCATGCCGCCCAGCTCGCCCGGGATGCGGGGATGGCCGAGCTCGCCGTGCGCGCTGCCGTTGCGGGCAAGGATGACGAGGGTGCCCAGCGGGCCATCGCACTCTGGATCTCCATCGAGCCCGATTCGGTGAGTGCCCACCAGGTGGCCGCCCTGCTGCGTCTCCAGGCGGGCGACCGCGAGGGGGCCCTCACCCACCTCTCGCGGGTGGTCGCCCTGTCCGGGGCGGACGCGGGCGCCGGCTATAGCCACGCCGTTGGCATCATCGGGCGCGCCGGGACCGTCGAGGAGCGGCTCGCCCTGATGCGCGACTTGGTGGATCTCGACGCGCAAAACCCCGAGGCCCATCACGCCTTGGCCGTGGTGGCCGCCGCGGCCGGCGACCTCCCCAGCGCGGAGGCCGCGGCCCGCCAGGCGCTCGAGCTCAGGCCCGGCTGGGGCAAGCCCCAGCTCTTGCTGGTCCGTCTGATGATCTCAGCCGATCGGCGTGACGAGGCGCGCACCCTGCTGGAGGGATTCGTCGCGGCGAGCCCCGACGACGACGAGCTGCGGATGCTCTACGGACAGCTGCTCGTGGAAGAGGAGGAGTACGGCAGCGCCCGCGCCGAGTTCGAGCGGCTGCTGAGCAGCAAACCCAAGGCGCCCGACGTGCTCTTCGCCCTGGGCATCCTGTCGCTCCAGCTCGACGACAGCGACCAGGCACGCATCTATTTCACGCGTCTCTACCAGACCGGGGAGCGCCGCGCCGAGGCGACCTTCTACCTCGGGCAGGTCGAGGAGCAGGCCGAGAACTTCCAGGCCGCCCTGGACTGGTATGCCAAGACCGGGGATGCGAATGCCACCGAGGCCCAGGTACGCACCGCGTTGATCCGGGCCAAGATGGGCGAGGTCGATCGTGCCCGCGAGATCGTCCAACAGCTGCGCGATCAGTCTCCGGGTGGCGCCGAGAGCCTGTACCTCGTGGAGGCCGAGATCCTCGCGGAGGTGGGTCAGGCGGATGAGGCCCTCGGCGTCTACGCAACCGCCCTCGAGACCTTCCCGGACAGCGCCGACCTTCGCTATGCCCGCGCCATGTTCGCGGTGAAGCGTGACCGGCTCGATCTGGCCGAGTCAGACCTGCGCCACATCATCGACGGCAATCCCGAGCACGCCGATGCACTCAACGCCCTCGGCTACACCCTGGCCGATCGCACCGACCGGCTCGAGGAGGCGCGGGAGCTGATCGAGAAGGCCCACGCCCTCAAGCCCGACGAGCCCGCCATCCTCGACAGCATGGGCTGGGTGCAATTTCGTCTTGGCAATCATGAGACGGCCCTGGGTTATCTGCGTCGCGCCCTCGATGCCATGAGCGACGGCGAGATCGCCGCCCACCTCGGGGAGGTGCTCTGGGCCATGGGGCAGCGCGAGGAGGCCTGGAAGGTATGGGAGGCCGCACTCGAGGATCACCCGGAGCACGACTACCTGAATGAGGTGGTCGGACGTTATCGCCTGACCCACACCCAGACCGCCCCCTGAAGGCCGGCGCGGCATCTTGACCCGTACGCGGAGCGGAGCCCCCGCCCATGTCCACCAGCGATGCGCCCGGCGCCTTCGGGACCGACCGGGGTGATCCCTGGCCGGCCCCGGCCAAGCTCAACCTGATGTTGCGCGTGCTCGGCCGCCGGCCCGACGGCTACCACCGCCTTCAGACCGTCTTTCAGTTCATCGACCGCTGCGATCTGCTGCGTTTCGAGGTGCGGCGCGACGGTGCGATCCGGCGCGACCGGGCGATACCCGGGGTCCCCGAGGCCCAGGATCTGACCCTGCGCGCCGCGCGTGCACTCCAGTCCGCGACCGGCTGCCGGCTCGGGGTGGATCTGAGCGTGGAGAAGCGGCTGCCCATGGGCGGGGGTCTGGGCGGCGGGAGCTCGGACGCGGCGACCACCCTGGTGGCGCTCGACCGTCTCTGGGGTCTCGATCTCGGCGTGGATGCCCTGGCGGGCATCGGCCTCGGGCTCGGGGCCGACGTGCCGGTCTTCGTGCGCGGGCAGGCCGCCTGGGGCGAGGGCGTGGGGGAGGACCTCACCCCCGTCGAGCTGCCCGAGCCCTGGTACCTGGTCCTGGTCCCCCCGGTCTCGGTCTCCACGGCGGCCGTGTTCGCGCACCCGGAATTGACGCGCGACTCGCGCCCCGTCAAACTGCGCGACTTTCTTTCCGGGGCGCTGGAAAACGATTGCCTATCGGTCGTGCGCCGGGACTATCCGCCGGTGGCTGCGGCGCTCGATTGGCTCGACTTGCATTCGGGGGCCGAGTCGGGTGGTCGCCTGACCGGGACCGGCGGGTGCTGTTTCGCCGAGCTGGGCACCCGCGACCAGGCCGAGGCGGCTCTCGAGCGTGTGCCCTTGGGGCTCAATGGTTTCGTGGCACGCGGACTCAACCGCTCGCCCCTGAGAGAGCGGCTGGCGCTGGAGCCACCAGGCCCTTGAGGGCAGCGGTGGGCCGGCAGGGGAGCCACGGATGAACGGCTGGCGTCGGACGGCGCCAGCAGCCTAGCAGCCTGTCGGACTTGGGGGATCGCAGCGAGGGAGTGGGAGGGCGAGGCCAGTTTGGTCCGGATTCGGGGCGCATGGAAGGTGCCATGTGAAGAGAATCCGGGCCGACATGGACCGCGCTGCCAGTTCCGCAGCCGATTTGTCCCAAGTCCGACAGGCCGCTCTAGATTCTTGGGGCGTCGCCAAGAGGTAAGGCACCGGGTTTTGATCCCGGCATTCCCAGGTTCGAATCCTGGCGCCCCAGCCAATCGATTTCTTGTCGAGACGGTGTAACGTCCGGCGAGGGTCGCCGCGCCGCATCCTATCGACCGAGCCGACAGGAAGATCGCCGTGCCTGCCAGCCACATGATGGTCTTCTCCGGGAACGCCAACCTGGAGCTGTCTTCCGAGATCGCCGCCCATCTCAGCCTGCCGCTGGGCAAGGCGGTGGTGGGGCAGTTCAGCGACGGCGAGGTGATGGCGGAGATCCAGGAGAACGTGCGCGGACGCGATGTCTTCGTCGTGCAGCCGACCGGCGCGCCGACGAACGACAACCTGATGGAGCTCCTGGTGATCATGGATGCCCTGCGCTGGGCCTCGGCCAAGCGGGTCACGGCGGTCATCCCCTATTTCGGCTACGCCCGCCAGGATCGCCGGCCGCGCTCCGCGCGGGTGCCCATCACGGCCCGGCTGGTGGCCAAGATGATCGGCCAAGCGGGGGCCGACCGGGTCCTGACCATGGACCTGCACGCGGACCAGATCCAGGGCTTCTTCGACATCCCGGTCGATAATGTCTATGCCTCGCCAATCCTGCTCGGCGACGTCTGGCGGCAGAAGTACCCGGATCTCATGGTGATCTCTCCAGACGTGGGCGGCGTCGTGCGGGCCCGGGCCCTGGCCAAGCGGCTCGACGATGCGGACCTCGCCATCATCGACAAGCGCCGGCCGAAGGCCAACGAGGCCAAGGTGATGAACATCATCGGCGACGTGGAAGGCCGCTCCTGCGTCCTGATCGATGACCTGGTGGACACCGCCGGAACCCTGTGCCGGGCGGCCCAGGCGCTCAAGGAGCATGGCGCCAAGCTGGTGGTGGCCTATTGCACCCACCCGGTGCTCTCAGGGCCGGCGGTGAGTAACATCGCGGGCTCCACGCTCGACGAGCTGGTGGTGACCAACACCATCCCCCTGAGCCCGGCGGCCCGCGCCTGCCCGAAGATCCGCCAGCTGAGCATTGGTGAGCTCCTGGCCGAGACCATGCGGCGGGTGTCGAACGAGGAGTCGGTCAGCTCACTGTTCGTGGATTGATCGGCCCGATGTCATCCGGGGCGCACGCGGTGTGCGCTCGGATCCCGGCCCACCCAAGGGCCAGCGGAGACGCGGGTCGCCCGTGTCCCCATCCAGTGGCGCCGGGACCTGGTCGCGGGTCCCGGCGTCTTGTTTGAACATGAACGGAGAACGCCAATGAGCGTGAGTTTCGACGTAACCGCGATGCCTCGCGGCGACATGGGCAAGGGTGCGAGCCGCCGCCTGCGTCGCGAAGGCCTGGTCCCCGCCATCGTCTACGGTGCCCGCAAGGATCCCGAGATGATCGCCCTGGCCCACAACGAGGTGCTCAAGCACCTCGAGAACGAGGCCTTCTATTCACATATCCTCACCCTCAAGGTGGGGGAGAAGGCGACGCCGGTGGTCCTCAAGGACCTGCAACGGCACCCAGCCAAGCCCTTCATCCTGCACATGGATTTCATGCGCGTCACCCAGGATGAGGCGATCCGTATGGTGGTGCCCCTGCACTTCCTGAACGAGGAGAATGCCAAGGGCGTCAAGATGGGCGGCAACGTCTCCCACCATATCACCGAGGTCGAGGTGACCTGTCTGCCCAAGGACCTGCCGGAGTTCATCGGCGTCGACCTGGTCGAGATGGAGATCGGCGACATCATCCATCTCTCGGAGGTCCCCATGCCCGCCGGGGTGAGCCTGGCCCATGCCCCGGATCCGGACGAGCCCGTGGTGGTGATGCACGGCGCACGCAGCGGCGCGGAGACCGAGGAGGGCGAGGCCGGGGGCGAGGAGGAGGTCTAATCCCCTTCCCCCCGCTGGTCCGATCCTGGTCAGACCCCGGGTCTGATCCCGGATCGGATCACCCTGGATCGGATCAGGGTCCACCTACAGACCTTCTGGAATCCCGTCTTAGGCGAGCATCATGGACGCCACCGGCATCCGCCTGATCGTCGGTCTCGGCAATCCCGGTGCCGAATACGCCGCCACCCGCCATAACGTGGGTTTCTGGTGGGTAGACGCCCTGGCTGCCGCACACGGGCAGTCCTTCAAGGCCGAGGGCAAGTTCCACGGCGAGCTGGCGCGGGTCCCCATCCGTGGCAAGGACCTGCGGCTGCTCAAACCCGCCACCTACATGAACCGCAGCGGCCAATCGGTCGGCGCGGTCTGCCGCTATTTCGCCATCCCGCCCGAGCAGGTCCTGATCGCCCACGACGAGCTCGACCTCCCTGCCGGCACCGCCCGGCTCAAGCAGGACGGCGGTCACGCCGGCCACAACGGTCTGCGCGACACCATCAACGTGCTTGGCAGCCGCGCCTTCTGGCGCCTGCGCATCGGTATCGACCACCCGGGAGACAAGTCGCTGGTCACCGGCTATGTGCTGGGGCGTCCCAACCGGGAGGATGCGGCGAGGATCGAGGATGCCCTGCGCGATGCAGAGTCCGTCCTGGACGATCTGCTCGACGGTCGCTTCCAGCCCGCCATGAATCGTCTCCACGGCGCGCGCTGATCCCGCCGGCCTTCCCGGTCGAGGTCCCTGGGAATAGATCGGAGCCCTGACCGCGTCGTCGCGGCACAGGGATGTGCCGGCCATGTCCAGTCGGATGCCGACTGGACATGGAGCGGAGCGGAGACCGGCGTCACCTAAAAGGAAACGCCAATCCCCCCACCGACACCCCCACTGCCGCCGCCGATCCCGATGGTGACCCAGGGCCGCGTGTAGCCGTAGCCCCCGGTGGTCTCCTCCGGCCACCAGCGGACCGCATCCCCTTGCAACACGGGATAGCGCACCTGGGCCTCCCCGAGCGCATCATCGCGGGCACCCAGGATCATCCCGCGGGCGGTCAGGCGGGATCCGGTCGGCCGGTCGGCGGTCTCCACAAAGCCCGGTCTCGACAGGATGAATCGTCCAACGGACTCGGCACCCGTGCGTGGGCGTCCGCAGTTGTCCAGGGGATAGGCCAACACGGTCATCTCGGTGCTGTCGGGCAGGTGGCGGGTCCCCGCGAGGGTGCCCCCCCAGCGCTGGAGCTCGCCCGTGTGCCCGCCGGTCGCCGCCACCTGGGCCGGTGTGAGCCCGGACTTGCCCGCCGGACCGATGCAGTCGGTGGTCGCGCAGCCGGTGAGGGCGAGCGCGAGGGCGACCAGTGGGGCCCCACGCGCGGCCTTGAGACGGGCCCGGCGGAGGAGGGGTCTCAATACATCCATGCGCCTCCTCCGAGCCGGTAGCCGGGCCCCCAGTAGGGTCCCCAGAAGGGGTCGTACCAGGGGCCGAGCCAGGGATAAGGATAGGGATAGGCCACCGCGGGCGGGGCCTCGGGCCACAGGTAGCGCGATTCCACCTGAACCACGGGATAGATGTAGGGGTACTCGCCCACCGGTCGCGTGACCGTCTCGGTGATCAGGCCGACCACCGTGATGTCGCGGTCATTCGGGATCTGCGCCGGGTCGACGAACCCGGGGATGCTCGCGATGAAGCGACCCTCGGGCTCCGCGTCCATGACCGGCTCCCCCTCGCGCCCCAGCCGCCTGGACAGGATCTCGATCTCTGTGACCCGCTCGCGATTCGCCACGGAGAGGATCTCGCCTCCCCAGCGGACCCGTTGCCCCGAGTGCCGCGCGGGATCGGCCTGGACCGCGCTCACGGTCACCGGGGTCGTCGTACCCGATTCACGGATCGCCTGGGGGACCGGGCTGGCGCAGCCCAGGATCAAGCTGGCCAGGACGGCGCCGACGCTTAAGCGGGCGAGACGGACCAGCAGGCGACCTCGGGCCGCGTCCGCGGGCGTCTGGCGGTGAGGGCTGGGTGGCGACATCGCGGCGTGGTCCGGCTGATCTCGGCGGGTGTAGACGCGTTTGGACAGGTACCAGCGGCAGTCTACGCCAAGGTCGGTCCCAAATCAGTCGCGCGCCCACCGGCAGGCCTGGTCAGGGACCCTCGGACGATTCGACCCCCGTCGGCCGACACCCGAGGGGCGGCACCCTTGGGCGGAACCCTTGGGCGGCACTGGGGCTCGGCGGGTTGCGAACGGATCTATCCGCCGGGGCGGCGGCTTGAATTCCGGGCCGGCGAGGCGGACCTCCCAAGGGCGGTCGACCAATCCCAGCCAATCCAGACCAGGAGGTGCCCATGTCCGCAGCCAAGCTCGATGATTCCGCCATCCAGGCCGCCCTGGCCGCCCTCAACGAGCAGTCCGCCGAGCCCTGGACACTCGCCGATGGCAAGCTCCATCGCGTCTATGCCTTCAGGGACTTCGTCACCGCCTTCGGCTTCATGACGAGCGCGGCCTTGGTCGCCGAGTCCATGAACCATCACCCGGAGTGGCTCAACGTCTACAACCGCGTGGTGGTGGACCTGCGCACCCATGACGCGGACGGCATCACCGGATTGGACTTCGCCCTCGCCGAGCGCATGGAGGCCCTGGCCGGCTGAGCCCCCGATGGGATCCACATGAACCCCAGCCGAGCCCCAGATGAGATCCAGATCAGATCCAGATGAGCCCCAGGCGCGATCCGCGCCCAGGTCCGCGGGCATGCACCACAAGCGCCCCGATGCCCTGGTGCGCGCACATTTTGGGTGCGGTCGCCGGGGCGCTTCGGGCCTAAATGTTTGATCCAAAGGGTGGGCGGGTCTGGCATCTGAATTGCTGTAGCCTTCTGCACCGCCGGGCCAAAGGTGGCTCGGCTCCCGAACTCAGATCGCAGATCTCGGATTTCCGATCTCTGATCTAGGGGCTCGAACAAAGGCGTTCGTCTCCTGCCACGCCGTGGCGGTGAGCGAACGCCTTTTTTGTTGCCCGCCTAACAACATGCTTGGGGGTCATCGGCATGAGAGAACGTCTGGTCCTGGTGGGCAACGGCATGGCCGGGATGCGCGCCATCGAGGAGCTCCTGAAGCTCGAGCCCGAGATGTACGAGATCACCGTCTTCGGCGCCGAGCCCCATCCCAACTACAACCGAATCCTCCTCTCGCCTGTTCTGTCCGGGGAGAAGACCGTCGACGAGATCGTGCTGAACTCGCGAGATTGGTACAAGGAGCACGGGATCGCCCTGCACACCGGCGACCCGGTGGAGTCGATCGACCGGCTGCGCCGGGTGGTGCGCACGCGCTCCGGCCTCGAGACACCCTACGACCGCCTGATCCTGGCCACGGGATCGAACCCCTTCATCATCCCGGTGCCGGGGGCGGACCTGCCGGGGGTCATGGGCTACCGCGACATCGCCGACGTGGAGGCCATGCTCGAGGCCGCTCGGGAGCACCGCCATGCGGTGGTGATCGGGGGCGGTCTGCTCGGGCTCGAGGCCGCCTACGGACTCCAGCGCCAGGGCATGGAGGTGACCGTGGTGCACCTGCTCGACAGCCTCATGGAGCGCCAGCTCGACAAGCCCGCCGCCGCGCTCCTCAAGGCATCGCTGGAGCAGCGCGGACTCGGCTTCCTGATGGAGGCCCAGACCGAGCGCATCCTCGGCACCGAGCGGGTGACCGGGGTGCGCTTCAAGGACGGCAGCGAGATCCAGGCGGATCTGGTGGTCATGGCGGTTGGCATCCGCCCGAACATGGCCCTGGCCCAGTCCGCGGGGCTGCATTGCGAGCGAGGGATCGTGGTGGACGACACCCTGCTCACCTACGATCCGCGCATCTATGCCCTGGGTGAATGTGTGCAGCATCGCGGCACCTGCTACGGCCTGGTGGCGCCCCTGTTCGAGCAGGCCAAGGTGGTGGCCAATCATCTGGCACGCCTGGGCTACGGACGTTACGAGGGCTCGGTGACCTCGACCAAGCTCAAGGTGACCGGGATCGATCTCTTCTCCGCCGGCAATTACCTGGGCGGGGAGGGCTGCGAGGAGATCCTCTTCCAGGACCCGGCTGCGGGTGTCTACAAGAAGCTGGTCATCCAGGACGACCGTCTCACCGGGGCGGTGCTCTACGGCGACACCATCGACGGCGCCTGGTTCTTCCAGCTCATGCGCGAGGGTCGCGACATCTCCGGGATCCGCGAGGACCTCCTGTTCGGCCAGGCCCATCTGGGCGACTCGGGTCATGGCGGGCACACCCAAGCCGCGGCCATGTCCGACGAGGCGCAGGTGTGCGATTGCAACGGGGTCTGCAAGGGCGAGATCGTGAAGGCGATCGTCTCCAAGGGGCTCTTCACCGTCGACGACGTGAAGCTCCACACCAAGGCCGCGGCCTCCTGCGGGTCCTGCACCGGTCTGGTGGAGCAGATCCTGGCCTCGACCCTGGGCTCGGACTACTCGGCGCCGGAGGCAAAACCCCTCTGCCGGTGCACCGATTACACCCACGATCAGGTCAGGGCCGCCATCCGCGACCGCCATCTGACCAGT
The DNA here is from genome assembly GCA_963714915.1 of uncultured Gammaproteobacteria bacterium. GTDB lineage: Bacteria > Pseudomonadota > Gammaproteobacteria > Chromatiales > Chromatiaceae > Thiodictyon. Next base: position 58,456 of record CAVQQM010000033.1, on the reverse strand, counting down.
ATCCCGGCGGTCTTCTCGGCGCTGGAGTGGCGCGGGCCCGACGGCTGTCATGTCTGTCGGCCCGCCTTGAATTATTACCTGCTTTCTACCTGGCCCAACGAGACCCAGGACGACGGTCAGTCGCGCTTCATCAACGAGCGCGCCCACGCCAACATCCAGAAGGACGGCACCTACTCGGTCATCCCGCGCATCTTCGGCGGCGAGACCTCACCGGCCCAACTGCGCGCCATCGCCGAGGTGGCGGAGCGATACGCCGTGCGCACGGTGAAGATCACCGGCGGGCAGCGCATCGACCTGCTCGGCCTCACCAAGGAGCAGCTCCCCCACATCTGGAAGGACCTCACGGATGCAGGCTTTGTCTCCGGACACGCCTACGGCAAGGCCATGCGCACGGTGAAGACCTGCGTGGGCTCGGAGTGGTGCCGTTTCGGGGTGCAGAACTCCACCCGCATGGGGATCGAGCTCGAGGAGCTGACCTGGGGATCCTGGACGCCCCACAAGTTCAAGCTCGCGGTCTCCGGTTGTCCACGCAACTGCGCCGAGGCCACCATCAAGGACTTCGGTGTCGTCGCGATCGAATCCGGCTGGGAGCTGCACATCGGCGGCAACGGCGGGGTGAAGGTCCGGGCCACCGACGTGCTGTGCCGAGTCGAGACGCCGGAGCAGGTCAAGGAGTACTGCGGGGCCTTCATGCAGGTCTACCGGGAGGAGGCGCGTTATCTCGAGCGCACGGCCCCCTGGGTGGAGCGGGTGGGACTCGACTACATCAAGCGGCGCATCGTCGAGGACGAGGTCGGGCGCAAGGCCGCCTACAAGCGCTTCCTCGAGTCCCAGAGGCTGGCCCAGGTCGACCCCTGGAAGGAGCGCGCGGCAGGCGCCGAGGCCCACGAGTTCACGGCGCTGAGACAGGCCGCCGGGTGATCAGGGGCGCGCCGGATGGCGCGTGCGCACGCCAAGCGATGGCTGATCGCCAAGGGACAACACGCGAGCGGACCGCACTCAGGCCCATCGCCCGAGTCACCGGTCATCTCCACACAACAGGATCACATCATGTCAGCACTCGTCGAAGCACTGGAATGGATCGAGGTGGGCGGGATCGACGACATCCCGCGTCTGGGCTCACGGGTGGTGCGCCGCGAGGGCGGCGATATCGCGGTCTTCCGCACCGGGAGCGACGAGGTCTTCGCCCTCCTGAATCGCTGTCCCCACAAGGGCGGGCCACTCTCCGAGGGGATCGTCTACGGGCGCACGGTCGCCTGCCCCCTGCACAACTGGTGCATCGACCTCGGCACCGGTGAGGCGCGCGCGCCCGACGAGGGCTGCGCGGCCCGCTTCCCGGTGCGCCTGGAGGGCGGCCGGGTGCTGGTGGCGAGCCAGCCGGCGTGACGGCTGGGCAGGTGACGCGCCCGCCTTTGCGGGTGGGTGGTCGCACGGTTCCCACCGACGACCTGGGCTACCTGCTCGATCCGGGGGACTGGAGCCCAGAGGTGGCGGACGCCATCGCGGCCATCGAGGGGATTGCACTCCAACGGGAGCATTGGGCGGTCCTGGACCTGGTGCGGGCGGCCGTCACGGGTCACCAGGACGCCCCCGAGGGGCGCGTCCTGCTCGCGGGGATGGCGGGCGTCCTCGGGCCCGATCGCGCCACCCGGGGCTATCTCCACCGGCTGTTCCCCTACGGGTACGGCCCCCAGGTGTGCAAGATCGCCGGGATGCGGATGCCGCGAACCCTGCTCCTGGATGTCTGACGGGGACCCAGGAGCGACCCCATCCTCCGGTCCCGCACGGATCGCTGCCCCGAATCGAGAGGCTGACGATGGACACAACGACGACGGGCCCACCCGTCAAGACCACCTGTCCCTACTGCGGGGTCGGCTGCGGCGTGCTGGTGACGCCCGAGGCGGACGGTCGGTTCAGGGTTGCAGGCGACCCGGACCATCCGGCCAATCGTGGTCGCTTGTGCTCCAAGGGTTCCGCGCTGGGTGAGACCCTCGGGCCCGAGGGACGGCTCACGCACCCCCTGGTGGATGGCCGACAGGTGGGCTGGGATCAGGCCCTGGATACGGTAGCAGGCAGGCTCGGCGCCCTGATCGCCGAGCACGGGCCGGACGCGGTGGCCTTCTATGTCTCTGGCCAGCTCCTGACCGAGGACTATTACGTCGCCAACAAGCTCATGAAGGGCTTCATCGGCAGCGGCAACATCGACACCAATTCGCGCCTGTGCATGGCCTCGAGCGTCGCCGGCTACAAGCGCGCCCTGGGGAGCGATACGGTCCCCTGCGACTACGCGGACCTGGACCAGGCCGATCTGTCGTGCTGGTGGGCTCCAACACCGCCTGGTGTCATCCGGTGGTCTTCCAGCGGATCAAGCAGGTCAAGCGCGAGCGCCCGGGCGTGCAGGTGGTGGTCATCGACCCCCGCCGCACGGCCACCTGCGAGATCGCCGACCTGCACCTGGCCCTGGCCCCGGGTACGGACACCCTGCTCTTCAACGGTCTCCTGCACTGGCTCAAGCGCGAGGATGCGCTGGATTGGGGCTTTCTCGAGCGGCATACGGAGGGGTTCTCAGACGCCTTCGCCGCCGCCAGATCGAGCGCCGGGTCGATCCCGCGGGTGGCCTCCGGATGCGGCCTCGAAGACGCCGACCTGGCCGACTTCTATCGTCGCTTCCAGACCACCGAGCGGGTCGTGACCCTCTATAGCCAGGGGGTCAATCAGTGGTCCTTCGGCACCGACAAGGTCAACGCCATCATCAACTGCCACCTGGCGACCGGGCGCATCGGCCGCGCCGGGATGGGGCCCTTCTCCATCACCGGCCAGCCCAATGCCATGGGGGGCCGAGAGGTCGGCGGCCTCGCCAATCAGCTCGCCGCCCATATGGACTTCGAGCCCGAGTCGATCGATCGGGTCGCGCGATTCTGGGGCGCCCCCCGGATCGCCAGGGGGCCAGGGCTCAAGGCGGTGGATCTGTTCGATGCGGTGGAGTCCGGGGCCATCCGGGCCATCTGGGTGATGGCGACCAATCCCGCCGTGAGCCTGCCCGACGCCGACCGCGTGCGCGCGGCACTGGCCGCCTGCGAGTGCGTCATCGTCTCGGATCTCATCGCCGACACCGACACGGCGCGCACCGCTGACATCCTCCTGCCCGCCTGCGGCTGGGGCGAGAAGGAGGGAAGCGTGACCAACTCCGAGCGGTGCATCTCCCGCCAGCGCGCCTTCATGGAGCCGCCCGGTCTGGCCCGTCCGGATTGGTGGATCCTCACCCAGGTGGCGCGCCGGATGGGGTTTGCCGAGGGGTTCCCGTTCGAGTCCGCGGCCGACTGCTTTCGCGAGCATGCGGCGCTGACGGCCTTCGAGAACGGCGGCAGCCGCGATCTCGATCTCGGCCGTCTCGCCGATCTGGACGATGCCGCCTACGATCGACTGGAGCCCATCCAGTGGCCGGTGCCCGCCGCGGGCACACCGGGGAGGCCGTTCGCCGACGGACGCTTCTACACCCCCGGTGGTCGCGCGCGCCTGGTCGCGGTCGGGACGGGCGCGCCCGCCAACCCGCCGAGCGACGCCTATCCCCTGGTCCTCAACACCGGTCGGATCCGCGATCAATGGCACACCATGACGCGCACCGCCCGTGCCCCGAGGCTCAACGCCCACCTGCCCGAGCCCTTCATCCAGATCCATCCGGTGGATGCGGGTCTGCACGGCCTGGTGCAGGGCGCGCTGGCCGAGGTGAGCAGCGCCTGGGGGCGGATGCGGGGGAGGGTGGCGGTGGACCGCGACCAGCGTCCCGGCTCGATCTTCGCGCCCTTCCACTGGAGCGACAGCCTGTCGCGGCTGGGCCGGGTCGACGCGGTGGTCAACCCCGCGGTGGATCCGGTCTCAGGCCAACCGGAGTCCAAGCACACCCCGGTGCGGATCGCCCCGCTCCGGCTCGCCTGGCACGCCTTTCTGCTCTCGCGGACCCCCGTCACGCTCGACGCCGATCTCGACTATCGGGTGAGCATCCCTGCCGACGGGCACTGGCGTTACGAGATCGCCGGGGTCGATCCGGTGGCCGACTGGGGCGCCTGGGCGCGCTACTTCCTCGGTCCAGACGGGGAGTGGCTGGATTTCGCCGATCCGGCCCACGGGCGCTACCGGGGCGCGTGTCTGGTCGACGGACGCTTGGCCGCCTGTCTGTTCGTGGGGCCCGGCCCGGATCTGCCTCGCAGCAGTTGGCTCGCCGGACTCTTCAACGAGGCGATGGTCGACGCGCTCGATCGGACCTGTCTTCTCGCGGGGCGCCCGCCCAGGGGACGCAAGGACGCCGGCGAGACCGTCTGCGCCTGCTTTCAGGTGGGCTTGAACACCATCGTCGAGGCCGTTCGCGAGGGCGGGCTCGGGTCGGTGGAGGCGGTCGGGGCGGCCCTCCAGGCGGGCACCAACTGCGGCTCCTGCGTCCCGGAGATCGCGCGCATCCTCGGCCGCGAGGCAGCGGGTCGACGGCCTGAGCCGCTGCCGCCGGACGCGATCCGCGCGGGCGTCGAGGGTGCCGCGAGACACGCCTCAGGCGCTGTTCGCGAGGTGCTCCATGGGGTGGGGGCCCAAGGGCTCGGGCAGCAGCTCGGGCTCGAGCCCGAAGGTCATGTAGCGCAGGGTCTCGGGGCGGTTGCGCGTGACATGACGCTCGATCTCGGCGATCTCCGCCACGTAGGGGCGTACCGGTCCGTAATAGTCGGTCTCCGGCCCGATCGGGGTGAATGCCAACCCCATGCGTTTGAGCATCAGGCTGAGGCTGCGCTCCATCGCCACCACCCAGTGGGTGATGCCTAGTCGCTTGCTGTCCTGGTAGATCATCCGGTAGATCCCAGAGACGATCTCGGGTGCGTCGTTCGGCGAGTAGAAGGCGATCACGCCGCCGGATTGGCTGCGATCCCTCCGCGGCGGGGTGCCGAAGAAGCTGTCTCCCTCGCGACGCCGAAAGGCCTTGGATACCGCCAGTCGGGAGATCTCGGCATAACGCGCCAGGGCGGGATGGTCCGGGTCGGCGATGAATCGGTAGGCCGGGTCGAGCTCGCAATGGGCGGCCATGGGCAGGCCGAGAGGCCCGTTCATGGCCAAGCGGGCGGTCCCCGCCTCCTGACCCGAGACATGACTCGCCAGGAAGTGCAGTGAATGCTCGTCGTAGACGTCCGACTCGCTGTCGTCGGGGTAGAGCTCGGGGGGCAGGAATCCGCGCTCGAGGCAGTAGACCTGGTAGCGGATACGGTAGGTCTTCTCCAGATCCGCGGTGCCGTCCACCCGCGCGTACTCGAAATAGCGGTCTCCCATGCGCCGGGGCGGGTCTATGGCGGCGGCGGGAAGCGGGCAGGGGCCGGCCAGGGCGGACTGGGTTTTCATGGGTGACTGCTCCGGACCGGCGGTTCGCGTCCCGCCGGGCACCGTGTTGTAGATGTTGACAGCTCCCTGAGGTCCAGGGCTGCCGCACCTGGGCAGTCGTTGCCGGGTAAACCCTGTATCGCGATCCTAACACTTGGCCCGGCGCGCACGGGCTCAACTGCCGAAACTGTGTCGTAGTTCACGGGATGGGGCACGTGTCACCTGCACCCTTAGCCGGGTTTTGGAGGATGGCGGTGGGTCGCCCCGCGTCGGGCGGGCGTGCCAGCCGGTGCCCACCATCCTTTGCCCCGTTGCTTTCATGCAACCCACCGCCCGGTCAGCCGGCGACCTCTCTTTGTATTTTGTGGATGAAAGAGCACACACCAAAGGACAGGCACAAGAAGGGCCGCGATGCTGGATTCTCTACCGCATGATCCTGGGCACGGCAGGCGGCGCGGCGCGCGGCCGCCGATCAGCGCCTGGGCGCGCCGCTTGCTCGGCTCGGGCGGAGTCCTGATCCCGTGCGACATCCGGCGGGGATCGGGGTGATCGGGTCTTCCATTCACGCCCTCGCGCGCTCGCTGCTCGCCGTCGTGCTTGGGCTTGGGCTGGGTCTCGGGCTCGTTTCGCCTCTTGCCGCCGCCGATACCCTGATCGTGAACGAACGCGCGGGGGTCGAGGTCCTGTCCCGCAACGAGGCCCGTCTCTACCTCACCATGCGGGTCAAGCAATGGCCCAACGGCATTCCCGTGCGGGTCTTCGTGCTGCCGGACAACGACCCGCTCCATCTGCGCGTCGTCAAGTCGGTGCTCGGGCTCTTCCCCTATCAACTACGCCGTGCCTGGGATCGCCAGCTCTTCTCGGGGACCGGACAGGCGCCGGTGACCCTGGAGACCGAATCCGAGGTCATCCGGCGCGTGGCCCAGACACCTGGGGGGATCGGCTATGCGTCCTCCCCGCCATCCCATCCCGCCGTTCGTCCACTCGAGGTCCGCTGACATGCGTACCCTGCCTCTCTTGCTCGCCGCCCTGGGCAGCGCAACCGCCGCCGCGGGTGACGCGACGCTTTGGGACAGGCTGCAGATCCATGGATTCGCGAGCACGACCATGGTGAACACCACCGCCAACAACTACTACGGCCGGGGCGAGGATTGGACCGTCGACTTCACCGAACTGGGACTCAATGCCTCCTACCAGCTCAACCAGCGGATCCTGCTGGCGGCCCAGGCCCTGGGTCGGCGCGCCGGGAAGATGTACGACGGCTCGCCGTCCCTCGACTATGCCCTGGCCGACCTGTCGATCCTGTCCGCCACGGACCACAGCGTCGGACGTGCGCCTGGGGCGGATCAAGAACCCGCTCGGGCTCTACAACGAGACCCGCGACGTGCCTTTCACTCGGCCCGGGATCTTCCTGCCCCAGACGGTGTACTACGATAAGATTCGCAACCTGCTCCTGTCCTCGGATGGGGCGATGCTGCACGCCGAGTCCTTTGGCTCCCTGGGGAACCTGTCGCTGGTGGGCGGGGGCGGCCAGGCGGTGGTCGACGAGAACGTGGAATGGACCTATCTCGGCTACGACTATCCCGGCGTCATGAAGCCCGACGGAATCACCTGGATCGGGAGTCTTTGGTACAGCACCCCGGACGAAAGTCTAAGGGCTGGTATCAGCGGCGCAAAGGGCGAGCTGCGCTATGATTTTCCTGCCGGCTGGTTCCTTGGACCGGGCGAGATCGACTATCTCTACTGGGTGGCCTCCTTGCAGTACAACAGCGAGGACCTGACACTGTCCGCCGAGTATTCGCGCGTCCCCGTCGAATGGCGCAACTTCGGCCCGGTGTTCCCGCTACAGGATCAGACCGCCGAGGGCTACTATTTCCAGGCGGCCTACCGGCTGCGACCGGATCTCGAGTTGATGGTGCGATACGAAGAGGGCTTTGCAGATCGCGACGACCGCTCGCGGTAAGTGTTGCGTCCGCCCTCACGGGTACGCCAGCCTTCGACTTTTTCACGAAGATCTTCACGGCGGGTATTCGCTGGGACGTCTTTCCCAATCTCATGTTGCGGGCCGAGTATCAGCGCCACGATGGCACTCTAGCAACCTCGATCCGCGAGAATCCCGATCCGGGGCAGATCGAGCAGCACTGGAGCGCATTTGCCCTGTCGGTCTCGGTGCGCTTCTGACCTCAATCCATGGGCCTGCGCGATCGAAGCGATGGGGCGGCGCGCTTCTTCAGCCTGCGCTGGAAGGCGCTGATCGCGCTGAGCCTGCTCCTCCTGGTGGTCAACGCCTCCCTGGCCTTCTTCGCCTACCGTCAGGCGTTGGGACAGTTCGAGCTCCAGCAGAGCGACGTGCGCCGGCAGCAGGACCGCCAACTGCGCGCGATGGTGGCCGAACGCTTCGAGGAGATGGCCCGTCTGGCCCCCCTGGTGCCCCTCATGGGGCCCAGCCCGCCCCTCAGGGATCTGAGCCTACAGCTCGACGCCGCGCTGCAGGCCAACGGCTCCATGGTCAACGTGGAGTGGGACATCCTCTCGGTCCACTGGATTGGGGCCCAGGGACACGGCAGGCTGACCTGGCCGGAGCGGGCCCAGTCGCCCCCGGGTGATCTACTCGCCCTGGCGGAGCAGGAGCCCGAGCAGCGTTTCGATCTACTCTCCTGCCGCCCGGAGTGCCGCCAATATGTCGCCTCCCCCCTGTTGGGGGACGAGTCCTTCGCGGGGACCCTGATCCTGGCGCGCTCCTTGGCGGACGCCCTGCTCGCGTTCAACGAGCTCACGGGCGCGGAGGTCGCCGTGATCCCCCGACGCGGCCGAGACCCGGCCGACACCGCCGGGGTGGTGCTCGAGTTTCCCGCGATCACCCACTCCGAACGGTCCCTGCCGATCATCCGCGAGGCGCTGCAGATGCCCGGGCTCACGGCTGAAGGGACTGGCATTGCCCGGGTCGAGCGCCCGGGTGCCTGGTACGAGGTGTTTCGGATCGATGCCTTGGAGCCCGGCGTGGATGCCCTCGTGGTGAACGACGTCACGGCCCAGCGTGCCGCCATCACCAGGGCCACCCGTTTGAGTATCGCCATCGGATTGATCGGACTGATCCTCTCCGAGGCGCTGCTCCTGGTGCTGCTCAACCAGCCGCTCTTGCGCCTGCGCCGCATTGCCCACGCCTTGCCCCTGCTCGCGGAGAACCGCTACCAGGATCTCCGCGCGCGCCTCGTCGACGCGCCCACCCAGGGGAGCCCGAGCGTGACCGCCTCCTGGGTCTCGCCCCAAGACGCGGTCTTCGGCTGGGTCGCGAACAGGTCCGCCTGGGCGGTCGATCGGTTGCGGGGCCTCTGGGGGAGGTTACGCCCCAAGGATGAGATGGACATGATGATGAGCACGGTCGGCAACCTGACCGATCGGATGGAGAATCTGCAGACGGATCGAGAGAATGCCGAGGCGAACCTGGCGTGGCTCGCCGATCACGATTCACTCACCCAGCTCTACAATCGCCGGCGCTTCGACAGCGACTTCGCCCGCGCCATGGATCAGGCCCTGCGCTTCGGGCACAGCGGGGCCGTGTTGTTCTTCGACCTCGATCAATTCAAGGATGTCAACGACATCAGCGGCCATCAGGTTGGCGACCGGCTCCTGCAACAGGTGGCCGAGAAGTTGCGGGGGCTGTCGCGCCCAAGCGACATCCTGGCCCGGCTGGGTGGGGACGAGTTCGCCTGGGTGCTGCCGGAGTCGAGCTCGGGCAATGCGGTGGCGATCGCCGAGCGCACCCAGGACGCCATTCGATCCATCTCGGTCAACGCCCGCGGTCGCCGGCATCAGGTCTCGGCCAGCATCGGCATCGTGCTCTTCCCCGAGCAGGGTCGCGACACCCATCAGGTGATGGCGAACGCGGACCTCGCCATGTACCAGGCCAAGGAAAAGGGCCGCGGGCGCTGGCACCTGTTCTCACCCGAGGATCAGGCCAGGGAACGCGCCGACGCCCGGGTGGTCTGGCGCGAGCAGATCACCGATGCCCTGCACCAGGATCGCTTCGAGCTGGTCTTCCAGCCCATCGTAGATGTAAAGAGCGGCCGCACCGGCCACTTCGAGGCCCTGCTCCGACTGCGCGATACCCATGGCGGCCTGGTCTATCCGGACCGCTTTATCCCGGTGGCCGAGAAGACCGGACAGATCCAGGCTATCGATCATTGGGTCCTCGGCCGTGCCCTGGGCCTGATGCGCCGCTGCCCGGAGCTGCGCCTGTCGGTGAACCTCTCCGCAAACGCCATGGACGATCCCCTGTTGCTGCCCGACCTGGAGCGGCTGCTCAGGCACTTCGGCGTGGAGCCCCAGCGCCTGGCCTTCGAGGTTACCGAGACCGCCGCCATCAACAGCGTCTTGCAGGCCACTCGGCTGATGCGCGGCATCCAGGAGCTCGGTTGCCGATTCGCCCTCGATGACTTCGGCAGCGGATATGCGTCCTATGCTTACCTGCGCCAGCTCCCGGTGGACGACGTCAAGGTCGATGGCTGCTTCATCCGCAACCTTGCCGAGAGCCGCGAAGACCGCATCTTCGTCAAGGCGATCACCGACATGTCCCACGGCATGGGCAAGCGCGTGATCGCCGAGTTCGTGGAGAGCGACGCGATCCTGCGCGTGCTCCGAGAGCTCGGCGTGGATTGCGCCCAGGGCTACCTCTTCGGCCGCCCGGCCCCGTTGGTGGACTGCGGGGCGGGGCTCCAGCTCCCCCGGGCGGTCAGGGCGACTTGACAGCAACCCATTGAATCTGGATGATCTCGCGCCCCTCAGAGACCATGCCGCCCATGTCCCGCAAGCTCTATATCCAGACCTACGGTTGCCAGATGAACGAGTACGACTCCGCGCGTATGGCGGACGTGCTGCGTGAGTCGCGCGGGCTCGAGCTCACGGAGCGTCCCGAGGATGCGGACGTGTTGCTGCTCAACACCTGCTCCATCCGCGAGAAGGCGCAGGAGAAGGTGTTCTCCCAGCTCGGGCGCTGGCGGCCCTGGAAGGCGCGGCGCCCCGATCTGGTGATCGGCGTCGGTGGCTGCGTGGCCAGTCAGGAAGGGGAGGCGATCCGCGCCCGTGCGCCCTATGTCGACCTGGTGTTCGGTCCTCAGACCCTGCATCGTCTGCCCCAGATGCTCGCCGAGCTGGAGCGGGAGCGCGGTCCCCAGGTGGACGTCTCCTTCCCCGAGATCGAGAAGTTCGACCGTCTGCCCGCGCCGCGCGCCGAGGGCCCGACCGCCTTCGTCTCGGTGATGGAGGGCTGCTCGAAGTACTGCACCTATTGCGTCGTCCCCTACACCCGGGGCGAAGAGATCAGCCGGCCCTTCGATGATGTGATCGCCGAGGTGGCGGGGCTCGCCGAGCAGGGCGTCAGGGAGGTGAACCTGCTGGGACAGAACGTCAACGCCTACCGCGGGCTCATGCATGACGGGGAGACCGCCGACCTGGCACTCCTGATCCGCTATGTGGCCGCCATCGACGGCATTGGCCGTATCCGCTTCACCACCAGCCATCCGGTCGAGCTCTCGGACTCCCTGATCGAGGCCTATGCGGATGTGCCGGAGCTGGTCAGCTTCCTGCACCTGCCTGTTCAGTCCGGGTCCGATCGGATCCTGGCGGCCATGAAGCGCGGGCACACGGCCCTCGAATACAAGGCCAAGATTCGTGCCTTGCGCAGGGCGCGGCCGGATCTACTGATCTCCTCGGACTTCATCGTCGGGTTCCCCGGTGAGACCGAGACGGACTTCGCCGCCACCCTGGCCCTGGTGGACGAGATCGGATTCGACCAGAGCTTCAGCTTCATCTACAGCCGCCGCCCGGGTACCCCCGCCGCCGATTATTCGGACGATGTCCCGCTCGCCGAGAAGAAGGCCCGCCTGGCGCGGCTCCAGCAGCGTATCGACACCCAGGCCCAGGGCTACAGCCGGCGGATGGTCGGGACCATCCAGCGGGTGCTGGTGGAGGGCCCGTCGAGGAAGGACCCGGATCAGCTCGCCGGGCGAACCGAGTCCAATCGGGTCGTGAACTTCGACGGTGACCGCGGGCTGGTGGGAGGCTTCGTGGATCTGCTCATCACCGAGGCCCTGCCCAACTCGCTGCGCGGGCGTCTCGTCGACGGCGAGCCCGCCGGCGTCTCCGCGGCCGGTGCCTGAGCGCGCTGGCCCCGGATCACCCTTGTCCGCCGTACCTCAAACCCAGGACCTCGCCCTCGAGCCCGAGGACAACGCCCGGCTCGCGAACCTGTGCGGGCCTCTGGAGCAGCACCTGCGCCACATCGAGCGGCGTCTGGGGATCGAGATCAACAACCGCGGCCCGTCCTTCCGGTTGATCGGGGAGGGCGCGGCCGTGCGTCTCGGGGAGCGTCTGCTGCTGGACCTGTACGCCCAGGCGGCCGAGGAGCCACTCACCCCGGAGCACATCCATCTCGCCCTCCAGGCGGCCGGGGCCGATGCCCTCGCCGATGCCGCCCGGGCGGAGCTGCCGGAGCTGGTCATCCGCACCAAGCGCGGACTGGTGCGGGCCCGCGGCCCCAACCAACAGGCCTATCTCCACGCGGTGGCCCGCCACGACATCAACTTCGGGGTGGGTCCGGCGGGCACCGGAAAGACCTATCTGGCGGTGGCGAGCGCCGTGGAGGCCTTGGAGTCGGAGCGGGTGCGCCGGATGGTCCTGGTGCGGCCCGCGGTGGAGGCGGGTGAACGGCTCGGCTTCTTGCCCGGCGACCTCGCCCAGAAGGTGGACCCCTATCTGCGCCCGCTCTACGACGCCCTCTTCGAGATGCTCGGGTTCGAGAAGGTGGGTAAGCTCATCGAGCGCAACGTGATCGAGGTAGCGCCCCTGGCCTACATGCGCGGGCGGACCCTGAACGACGCCTTCATCATCCTCGACGAGGCCCAGAACACCACCCCCGAGCAGATGAAGATGTTCCTCACCCGGATCGGGTTCGGCTCGACCGCCGTCATCACCGGCGACGTCACCCAGGTGGACCTGCCGCGCGGTCAGCCCTCGGGGCTGCGCCAGGCCATCGAGATCCTCAAGGACGTCGAGGGGATCAGCTTCACCTTCTTCAATGCCCGTGACGTGGTGCGCCACGCCCTGGTGGCGCGCATCGTCCACGCCTACGATCGCTTCGATCAGGCCGCCGGGGAGCCGCCCGAGCCCCCCGCGGGTCGCCGGCGCGGGGCCTGAGGTCTCAGTGGATCTGGTATTGGATTTGCAGATCGTCACCGGTGAGGCACCGGTGCCCGCGGAGACCGACCTTGCCCGCTGGGCCGAGGCGGCGCTCGCGGGTCGGCGGGCGGGCGCCGAGCTCACCATCCGCGTGGTGGGGCGAGAGGAGGGGCGCGCCCTGAATCGGCGCTATCGCGGGCCGGACAGGCCCACCAACGTGCTGTCGTTCCCCTTCGAGCTGCCCGCGGGGATGGGCGTGGACGACCCGCTCCAAGACGGCGTCGGCGACTTCCTCGGGGACCTGGTCATCTGCGCCCCCGTGGTGCAGGACGAAGCCCGCGAGCAGGGCAAGCCCGAAGCCGCCCACTGGGCCCACCTGGTAGTGCACGGGGTATTGCATCTGCTTGATTACGATCATATTACTGATGAAGGGGCAGTCCAGATGGAGGCCCTGGAAACGGCCATCATCCAAGGTTTTGGATTCCCGCCACCTTATGAGGAGGACCCCACCGACCCATGACGAGCGATCGATCTAGTGAGGGTTCGCGTCCGCGCGGCTGGCTTGAACGTCTCGGCCAGCTCTTCGGGGGCGAACCGCAGGACCGGGAGCAGTTGCTCGCCCTGCTCCAGGACGCCAAGCAGCGTGCCCTGCTCGATACCGATGCCTTGAGCATGATCGAGGGGGTACTCCAGGTCTCTGAGCTGCGGGTGCGCGACATCATGATCCCGCGGGCGGAGATGGTGTACATCCGCCGTGACGACCCACTCGAGCGGGTGCTCGAGATCGCCGTGAAGTCGGCCCATTCGCGCTTCCCGGTCACCGGCGACGACAAGGGCGAGGTGGTCGGGGTGCTGCTCGCCAAGGACCTGCTCGGGTTCTGCGTCGAGGGCGTGCGCCGACCATTCAACATCCGCGAGCTGCTGCGCCCGACCGTGTTTGTACCCGAGAGCAAACGGCTCAATGTCCTGCTCAAGGAGTTCCGCGCCAGCCGCAACCACATGGCAGTGGTGGTGGACGAATACGGGAACGCGGCGGGACTGGTGACCATCGAGGACGTGCTAGAGCAGATCGTCGGCGACATCGACGACGAGCACGACTACGACGAGGCGGCCGAGATCTTCAAGCGCGGGGCCAACGAATGGAGCGCCAAGGCGCGCGCACCCATCGAGGACGTGAACGACTATTTCGGCACGGATTTTTCCGACGACGAGTTCGACACCATCGGCGGTCTGGTGGTCAACGCCCTGGGCCATCTGCCCAAGCGCGGCGAGTCGGTCGAGATCGGTGCCCTGCGCTTCAAGGTCCTGCGGGCCGACAGCCGGCGGGTGCACCTGCTCTCCATCGAGCGCATCGAGGACCCCGATGCGGCTGCCGCGGGGCAATAGCTCGCCATGCGCCGCCAAGTGTGAGTCGGGAGGATTCAGGGGTGCCGAGCGCCATGATCGACTCGAGCGACAGGGGAAGACCATGCCAAGTGCGCTGATCCAAACGCCCATGGGGCCCCTGGGCCTCGCCTGGGATGGAGACACCCTGACCGGGGTCGATCTGGAGCCCGACCCCGGCGGTCAAGACACCGCGCCGACGGCGGTACCGGACCCGATCAGGCGCCAGCTCGAGGCCTATTTCGCCGACGGGCAGGCGGTCTTCGATCTCCCGCTCGCCGCCGACGGCACCTCCTTCCAGCGCCGGGTCTGGTCGGCCATGGCCGCCATCCCGCCCGGTCGCACCCGCACCTATGGGGAGATCGCCCGGGAGCTCGGGAGCGCCCCGCGCGCGGTGGGGCAGGCGTGCCGCGCCAACCCGCTGCCCATCGTGGTGCCCTGTCATCGCGTGGTGGGGGCGCAGGGCCTCGGCGGGTTCGCCGGGGACACCAGCGGCCGCCGGGTCGCCGTGAAGCGCTGGCTGCTGCGCCACGAGGGCGTCACGGGGGTCTGAGGCTTGGATGACCGCAGTGCGATCGAGGGTTTCGCCGACATCCTGTGGATGGAGCGTGGCCTGAGCCGCAACACCCTGAGCGCCTACCAGTCGGACCTGCGGGCCTTCGCGGTCTGGATGGACCACGAGCGTGGCCGCGCGCTGATCGAGGCCCAGCGCCTCGATCTGCTCGACTATCTCGCCGCCCTCTCGATCCAGGGACGCAAGCCACGCTCGGCGGCGCGCTCCCTATCCTGTCTGCGTCAGTTCTATCAGCACCTGGTGCGTCAGGGGATGATCCGGGAGGACCCGAGCGCCCGGGTGGAGTCGCCCAAGCTCGGGCGTCCCCTGCCCAAGAGCCTCACCGAGTCCGAGGTCGAGGCCCTACTAGGCGCCCCGGACACTGAGGATCCGCGCGGCCACCGCGACCGCACCATGCTCGAGGTCCTCTACGCCAGCGGGCTGCGGGTCACGGAGCTGGTCACCCTCACGCCGAGTCAGATCAGTCTCAACCAGGGGGTGGTCCGGATCATGGGCAAGGGCGGCAAGGAGCGGCTGGTCCCCTTGGGGGAGGTCGCCGTGGGCTGGCTGGTCGAGTTCGTGCGCGGACCGCGCCCGGATCTGCTCCGGGGACGGGTGAGCGACTTCCTCTTTCCGACCGCCCGCAGCGACTGCATGAGCCGGCAGGCCTTCTGGCAGTTGATCAAGCGCTATGCCTTGCAGGCCGGGGTCGCCAAGCCGCTCTCGCCCCACACCCTGCGGCATGCCTTCGCCACCCACCTGCTCAACCACGGGGCGGATTTGCGGGTCGTGCAGATGCTCCTCGGGCACAGCGACCTTTCAACCACCCAGATCTATACCCATGTCGCCCGCGAGCGGCTCAAGCAGTTACATGCCCGTCATCATCCGCGGGGCTGAGGACTGAGATGATCCGCTCGGCCTGAGCGCCGTCGCCCTCCCTTCGCTGGTCGCTGGTCGCGGGCCTCGGGTTGATTTATCTTTCGCTGTTCGCTCCGCGCCCAGAGGTGGGGGCTGACTTCAGGGACCCCGCGCGATCGGCGGGACGCAAACCGGAGAAGAGTACCGTGCCCACCTTCGACATCGTCTCGGAGACCGACCTGCAGGAGGTCCGCAACGCCGTGGACCAGTCCAACCGCGAGATCGCCACCCGTTTCGACTTCAAGGGCGTCGAGGCCAGCTACGAGCTGGCCGACGGCCGCATCCGACTGACCGCGGAGCAGGAGTTCCAACTCCAGCAGATGATGGACATCCTGCGACAGAAACTGGTCAAGAGATCGGTCGATCTAAAGGCACTGGACCCCGCCGAGCCGGTCGTGAGCCTCAACGCGGCCCGCCAGGAGGTGGGGCTCAAGCAGGGGCTGGAGGCCGAGACGGCCAAGCGGATGATCAAGCAGCTCAAGGCCAGCAAGCTCAAGGTGCAGGCCCAGATCCAGGGCGATCAGGTGCGGGTCACCGGCAAGAAGCGGGACGACCTGCAAGAGGCGATCACCCTGCTCAAGTCAGAGGACTGGGGCCTGCCCCTCCAATTCACCAACTTCAGAGACTAAACGGACACCCAATCCATGCGCATGACTCGACTACTCACCGCCGCCGCACTCCTCACCGCCGCGGGCAGCCTCTGGGCGGGCCCCGAGGAGAACATTCGCTCGTCGCTCCAGAAGGTCGTACCCGACGTCGAGATCGACAGCATCACCAAGGCGCCGGTCGACGGGCTCTACGAGGTGATGGTTGGCACCCAGCTCATGTATGTCACGGGCGACGGACGCTATTTCATCGACGGCCGCATCGTCGATCTGAAGACCCGCGAAGACCTCACGGAGCCGCGGCTGTCCCAGGCGCGTCTCAAACTGCTGAACGATGTGGGCGATGCGCAGATGGTGGTCTTCGAGCCCGCGAAGCCGGCCAAGCATACCGTGACCGTGTTCACGGATATCGAGTGCGGCTATTGCCGTAAGCTTCACAGCCAGATCGCGGACTATGGCGACGAGGGCATTCGCGTGCGCTACCTGTTCTACCCCCGTGCCGGAAAGGGCAGCCCCGCCTACAAGGAAGCGGTCTCGGTGTGGTGTGCGGGCGACGAGGGCCAGCGCCGCGACGCCATGACCGCCGCCAAGGCGGGTAAGACGATCCAGGAGAAGACCTGCGATAACCCGGTGGAGACCCACATGGCCCTCGGCGAGCAGCTCGGCCTGCGTGGCACCCCGGCCATCGTGACCGACAGCGGCGAGATGATCCCGGGCTATGTGGAGCCCAAGCGCCTTGCCGCCCAGCTCAACCAGCAGACCGCCACCCGATGAGGTCCGGGCGCCGTGGCTGACGGCGCGTCTGATCGAGTCTTGACTCGATCCCGTCCGTCGGGGATGTGGGTCAACCGGCTGGAGTTCGCCTGGCGGAGTGACCGCGGGCGCGTGCGTCCGCGCAACGAGGACGCCGTGGCCGTGCACGCGGAGCACGGGCTGGTGGTGGTGGCCGACGGCGTGGGCGGGGCCCGGGCAGGGGACGTGGCGAGCCGGCTCGCCGCCGATACCATCGTCGAGCGCTTCCGCCGACAGGACCTCCCGCGCACCGACCGCGACAAGGCGCGGCTGCTGGTCGAGGGGGCGGTGGCGGAGGCCAACCACGCGGTCTGGCAGCTGGCCCAGCAGGGGGCGGAGGGGGTCGCCATGGGGACCACGGTGGTGGTGGGTTTCGCTGGGGCCAACTGGCTGGCCTATGCCAACGTGGGGGACTCCCGGCTGTACCGGCTGCGCGGCCAGGCGCTGGATCAGCTCTCCCACGACCACTCCTTCATCCAGGAGGTGGTCGATCAAGGCTTCTTCCGGAGCCTGGACGATGCCCGGCGCTACGGGATCGGCGACAACGTGCTCACCCGAGCCCTCGGGTCGGGCGCCGAGGTCGGGGTCCACTCCGACCTGGTCGACCTCGAGACCGGCGACATCTTCCTCTTCTGCACCGACGGCCTCACCGGCATGGTCCCGGTGGATTGGCTGCGTCAGATCCTCATCGCCGCGTCGGACAAGGCCCTGGGTCCGGCCGCCGAGGCCCTGGTGAGGCTCGCCAACGACCGCGGCGGGAACGACAACATCACCCTGGCCCTGATGCGGGTAGGTGCGCCGCCCGTTTGACACCGGCGCGGCCGGGGATCGGCATCATCCCTGCTCCAGTATCTCCTTCAGCCGATACAGCCACTCCAGGGCCTCCCGTGGGCTCACCGCGTCCGGGTCCAGGCCCTGCAGGGACTCTTTTAGGGGTCTCCAGGCGGGCGGCTCCGGGTCGCTGGGGAAGAGCGAGAGCTGAACCGCCGTGTCGCCTGCCTGTAGCTGGGCATGGCGCAGGGCCGCGTGCTCCAGCTCGGCGAGCCGGCCGCGGGCGCGGCCGATCACCGTGGCGGGGACCCCGGCCAGCGCCGCCACCGCGAGACCGTAGCTCTGATTGGCCGGCCCCTCTCGCAGGGCGTGCAGGAAGACGATCCGCTCGCCGTGCTCCACCGCGTCCAGATGGACGTTGGCGATCCCGGCGTGCTCCTCGGGCAGGGTGGTGAGCTCGAAGTAATGGGTGGCGAAGAGGGTGAAGGCGCGGATGCGTCGGGCCAGCTCCACGGCGCACGACCAGGCCAGTGAGAGCCCGTCGAAGGTGCTCGTTCCCCGGCCCACCTCGTCCATCAGGACCAGGCTCTGGTCGGTGGCGTTGTTCAGGATGTTGGCCGTCTCCTCCATCTCCACCATGAAGGTGGAGCGTCCGCCCGCGAGGTCGTCCGAGGCGCCGATCCGCGAGAAGACCCGGTCCACCGGGCCCAGCCGCGCGGTGCGGGCGGGGACGAAGCTCCCCGCGTAGGCGAGTAGCACGATCAGGGCGCACTGGCGCATGTAGGTGGACTTGCCACCCATGTTCGGTCCGGTGATCACCAGCATGCGCCGCCGCTCGTCGAGCTCGAGTCCATTGGCGACGAAGGGGGCGTCGAGGACCTCCTCCACCACCGGATGGCGGCCATCCTCGATCAGGATGCCAGGCTCCTCGCCGAGGGTTGGCCGTGTCCAGCCGAGGGCCTCGGCGCGCCAGGCGAGATTGGCCAGCACGTCCAGCTCGGCCAGGGCCGCGGCGCTCGCTTGCAGCGGACCGAGGACCGTGCGCAGGGTCTCGAGCAGGGCCTCGTAGAGGGCCTTCTCACGCGCCAGGGCGCGGTCGCGGCTGCCCAGGACCTGGTCCTCGAAGCCCTTGAGCTCGGGGGTGATGTAGCGCTCGACGCCCTTGAGGGTCTGCCGGCGTACGTACTCCGCCGGCACCTGGTCGGCACGCGCGCGCCCCAGCTCGATGTAATAGCCGTGGACCCGGTTGTAGCCGACCTTCAGCGTGGGGATGCCCGTGCGGGCGCGCTCGCGGGTCTCGAGGTCGAGCAGGAACTGGTTGGCATCCGTGGACAGGGCGCGCAGCCTGTCCAGCTCGCCGTCGTATCCGGGCGCGATCACCCCGCCGTCGCGGATCAGGACCGGCGGCTGGGGGATGATGGCGCGCGCCAGCAGCCCCAGGGTGTCGGGATGCTCCCCGGCCTGCTCGCCCAGGCGAGTGAGCCGCTCGGCCGAGCGCGCGGCGAGGAGCGACTGGAGCCCCGGCAGCAGGGCCAGGGTGTCGCGCAGCACGGCCAGATCCCGCGGCCGCGCCGAGCCCAGCGCGACCCGGGCCAGGATGCGCTCCAGATCGCCTGCCCCGCCGAGCAGCTCCCGCAGGGGCTCCGCGGCCGCCGCCTCGATCAGCTCGGCCACCGCCTGGTGGCGTGATCCCACCGCCGCGCGATCGCGCAGGGGGCGCGCCAGCCAGCGGCGCAGCAGCCGGCTGCCCATGGGGGTGACCGTGCGATCCAGGACCCCGGCCAGGGTGTGCTCAGGGCGCCCGGACAGGGATTCGGTGATCTCCAGGTTGCGCCGGGTGGCGGCATCGAGGATCACCGCCGCGTCGCGCTGCTCGGTGGTGAGACCCCGGATGTGTGGCAGGGCCGCGAGCTGGGTGTCGCGGACATACTGGAGCAGACAGGCGGCGGCGCCGATCGCGAGGCCCATCCCGGCGCAGCCGAAGCCCGTGAGGTCGCGGGTGCCGAACTGCTCGGTGAGCAGCCGCGTGCCGCTGTCGGGGTCGAAGTGCCAGTCGGGCCGGCGGGTGATGCCCCGTCCGAGACCCAGGCGCGTCGGCAGGGCGCTGTCCTCGCCGAGCAGGGTCTCGGCGGGGCGCAGGCGCTCGAGCTCGCCCGACAGAGCATCGATCGACTCCGCCTCGAGCACCGAGAAGCGACCGCTCGAGAGCTCCAGCGCCGCCAGCCCGAAGCGGTCGACGCCCTCGGCGACGGCCGCCAGCAGGTTCTCCCGGCGCTCCTCGAGCAGGGATTCGTCCGTGAGGGTGCCGGGCGTCACTACCCGCACCACCTTGCGCTCCACCGGCCCCTTGGACTTGGCCGGGTCGCCGATCTGCTCGCAGATGGCGACCGACACCCCCTGGCGCACCAACCGGGCGAGATAACCCTCGGCCGCGTGATAGGGGACACCCGCCATGGGGATGGGGGCGCCTGCCGACTGGCCGCGCTTGGTGAGGGTGATGTCCAGCAGCGCCGCCGCCCGCTCCGCGTCCTCGTAGAAGAGCTCGTAGAAGTCGCCCATGCGATAGAAGAGCAGCATGCCGGGATGCTCCGCCTTGAGGCGGAGATACTGCTGCATGACTGGCGTGTGCTGAGACATCAATCGGTTCGGGCCCAACGTGTCCAGAATGACTTGTTCGGATTTGGGGGCAGGTGTCGCGCTCTCTGCCGGTGTTGGTGCGTCTGTGGCGCCTTCGATCGGCTTGAGCAAATGGCATCCTCAGGCCCGCGCATGGTCTGGGAGGCGGCAGGCCCGGTCAAGGTTTCGGCCTTGCCTTGATGTAATCGGTCGATTACATTTCTTCCGTGTTCACCATCAGGCAAACCCCCGGATTCGCCGCCTGGCTGGCTGGGCTCAAGGACGGGATGACTCGGCGGCGTCTGGCGACCCGGCTGCGGAAGGCATCGCTCGGCAACTTGGGCGATGTGAAACCGGTCGGCGGCGGTGTCGTCGAGATGCGTGAACGCTTTGGTCCCGGTTGGCGCATGTACTACGTCCTGCGTGGGACGGCGCTGATCGTCATGCTCGGGGGCGGCGACAAGTCGACACAGCGGGCCGACATCGCCGCGGCAATTGAGCTGGCTGCCACCCTGGAGGATTGACCCATGAGCGAGAAGGTTCGCGTTGCCGATCTGGCTGAGTTTGACATCACCGAGCACCTGGAGGACGAGCAGGCGATCGCCGAATATCTGACCATCGTGCTCGAAGAGGACGACCCCGCGCTGTTGGCGGCTGCCATGGGCGACATTGCCCGTGCCCGCGGCATGACCGAGATCGCCAAGGCGGCGGGGGTGACGCGCGAGGCGCTCTACAAGGCCTTGCGCGCGGAGTCGCAGCCGCGCTTCGACACCATCAATCGTGTCTGTCACGCGCTCGGGGTCAAGCTGGTGGCGAAGCCCATCAAGGCGTGACGACTCAGGATGCGCGGCTGAAGCTTGGCCTGTCGACGCGATCGCGCTCGCCCCCAGGGCCAGCGTGTCGCTGAATCACCGGGGTTGTTCGGGGGCTCAGGCGTGGGCGCGGGGCAGGGGTCTGGGGGGCGGGCCGGTTAGCCAGACGCCCCGGGTCCGCCATCAGCGGGGCGCTCGCCCAGCTTGTGCCACAGCACGGTGGAGGCGAGCACCAGGGTGACCGCGTTCGCCAGGATGACCGGCCAGGAGCCGATGCTGATCCCGTAGATCAGCCAGAGCGCCACCCCGGCGCTGAAGAGCAGATACATCCCGAGCGAGATGGCGCGGGTGTCCCGGGTGCGCAGGGTGTGGATCACCTGGGGCACGAAGGACAGGGTGGTGAGGACGGCTGCGGCATACCCGGTGAGCTCGCCGATCGCTTGCATGAAGGCTCCTGAGACTATCGGGGGATGGCGATTATCCGCGATCGGGGTGGTCCTTGGTGCCATCCGGGGGGCCGCGGCGGCGGGACCGTCACCCGAGCGGGTCGGGAGTGGCGTCCCGTGGGATCTGACCCGGTATGTTAGAATTTTGCATCTCTCGGAGATGCGTGCGTTTTTCGCACCATCGCCGGATGTCCCTCGAGACCGCAGACGAAAGGCCATGCGAGACCAGCCGATCGCTCCTGCCCGCCCCCATCTCGTCTTTCGGCCCTTACTTCACCCCTGGGTGCTCAAGCACGGCCGGGGCCCGGGTCACTGAACCCTCCCAACACCGACCGGGTTCCGATTGGAGCCCCCAAAGCGCCGACGCAGGCATGCCGCCGCGCGGCGGCCTCATCGACCATCAGGAGAGCGATGCATGTGCGGCTTTTGCGGTGAGATCCGCTTCGATGACCAGCCGGTCGACCTCGGCGCACTCGGCGCCATGAATCAGACCATGATCCCCCGCGGTCCGGATGGCCACGGGGTCTGGCAGCAGGGGCGGGTGGCGCTCGCCCACCGGCGCCTCTCCATCATCGATCTCAGCACCCACGCGGCCCAGCCCATGGTGGACAGCGGGCTCGGGCTCAGCGTCGCCTTCAACGGCTGCATCTACAACTACAAGCAGTTGCGGGCCGAGCTCGAGGGGCAGGGCTACCGGTTCTTTTCCCACGGCGACACCGAGGTGGTGCTCAAGGCCTTCCATGCCTGGGGGGACGCCTGCGTCGACCGCTTCCACGGCATGTTCGCCTTCGCCGTCGCCGAGCGCGACAGCGGGCGCCTGACCCTGGTCCGCGACCGGCTCGGCATCAAGCCGCTCTATCTCGCCGAGGTGCGGGGCGGCCTGCGCTTCGCCTCGACCCTGCCGGCCCTGCTCGCCGGTGGCGGCATCGACACCGACATCGACCCGGTCGCGCTGCATCACTACATGCACCTCCACGCCGTGGTGCCCGCGCCGCACACCATCCTGCGCGGCGTGCGCAAGCTACCGCCCGCCACCATCCGGGTGATCGAGCCGAACGGCGCGAGCCGCGAGCGCACCTACTGGGAGCCCATCTTCGAGACGCCCGCGGAGGATCGGGGCCTGACCTTCGAGGACTGGCAGGACCGGGTGCTGGATGCCTTGCGCCTGGCGGTGGAGCGCCGTCTGGTGGCGGACGTGGACGTCGGGGTGCTGCTCTCGGGCGGGCTGGATTCGAGCCTGATCGTGGGGCTGCTCGCCGAGCAGGGCCAACGGGGTCTGAACACCTTCTCCGTGGGCTTCGAGACCGTCGGCAGCGAGGTGGGCGACGAGTTCCAGTACTCCGACATCATCGCCCGCCACTACGGCACCACCCACCACAAGATCCGCGTCAGCTCGGCCGAGCGGCTGCTGCCGGAGCTGCCGAGCTGCGTGCGCGCCATGTCCGAGCCCATGGTGAGCCACGACGTGATCGGCTTCTATCTGCTCTCCGAGGAGGTCAGCAAGCACGTCAAGGTGGTTCAGAGCGGCCAGGGTGCCGACGAGGTCTTCGCCGGCTATCACTGGTATCCGCCCATGGTGGGCAGCGCCGACCCGGTGGCCGACTATGCACGGGCCTTCTGCGATCGCAGCCACGCGGAGTTTCGCCGCGCGGTGAATCCGCGCTTCCACGGCGAGGACTACAGTCGTGCCTTCATCGCCGGTCATTTCGCCCGCCCGGGGGCGGATGCCCCCGTGGACAAGGCCCTGAGGATCGATCAGCTCGTCATGCTGGTGGACGACCCGGTGAAGCGGGTCGACAACATGACCATGGCCTGGGGGCTGGAGGCGCGGGTGCCTTTCCTCGACCACGAGCTGGTGGAGCTGGCGGCGCGCATCCCCGATGAGTACAAGCTCTGCGACGAGGGCAAGTGCGTGCTCAAGGCCGTCGGCCGCCGGGTGATCCCGGCCGAGGTCATCGATCGGCCCAAGGGCTACTTCCCCGTCCCGGCGCTCAAGTATCTGCGCGGCGAGGTGCTGGAGATGGTGCGCGACCTGGTCCACTCGCGGCGGGCTACCGAGCGTGGGCTCTTCCAGCCGGCCTACGTGGACGAGCTCCTGGCCGCACCGGACGACCACATCACACCCCTGCGCGGCTCCAAGCTCTGGCAGGTGGCCCTGCTCGAGCTGTGGCTCTCCCAGCACGGGGTCTGATGGGCGCGGGCTGCCGACGGCGATCAATGGGCGACGGGCCGGCCGCTGTAATCGCCGGCCGATCGAGCACGGGAAGGGCACCATGAAAGAGCGCATCCATCACCGACTGGAGCGCAGCCGCGCACCCTCGGTCAAGAGCTGGGACCGCAGACCCCGAGGCGACCTCGACCTGGGCGGCGCCGCTACCGTGGACTGCGGGTGGGGACGGCTGCTGTTCGGTCAGACCTTCGATGATCCGCGCAAGATTGCCGAGGTGTTGAAGGAGGAGCGCCCGGGCAAGCGTGATGTCGCGCTCTATCTGAGCGATCCGCACGTGGTGCTGTCCTACGCGCCCCAGGACCTGTTCCTCGATCCCTCCCACACCTTCCGGCTGTGGTTCGAGCGCTATCAGCCCTCGGGGCGTCGGCCCAAGGGGTTTCATGTGCGTCTGCTCAACAGCCGCGAGGACGCCAACGCCATCCAGCGGCTCTACGTCAGCCGGCGCATGGTGCCGCCGGGCGCGGACTTCGTGTGGCAGGAGCGCGCCTCCCGCGTGCTCACCTATCTGGTCGCGGAGGACGAGCAGGACGGCAGCATCCTCGGGGTGGTGAGCGGGGTGGATCACGGGGCCGCCTTCGACGACCCCGAGAACGGGGCGAGCCTGTGGGCACTGGCGGCGGATGCCCAGGCCCCCTATCCCGGGGTCGGCGAGGCCCTGGTGCGCCAGGTGATCGAGCTCTATCAGGCCCGCGGGCGCTCTTACCTCGACCTCTCCGTGATGCACGACAACAAGAAGGCCATCCGGCTGTACGAGCGGCTGGGTTTCGAGCGCATCCCGGCCTTCGCCTTGAAGAACAAGAACGCCTACAACGAGCCCCTGTTCCTGGGACCGACCCCGGAGGCGGACCTCAACCCCTACGCCGCCATCATCGTCAACGAGGCCCGCCGGCGCGGGATCGGCATCGAGGTGATCGACGCGGCGGCCGGCTATTTCGCCCTGGTGCTGGGCGGGCGGCGCATCGTCTGCCGAGAGTCGCTCTCTGAGCTCACAACGGCCATCGCCATGAGCCGCTGCGACGACAAGGCCGTCACCCATCGGGTCCTGCGCCGGGCGGGGCTGCGGGTCCCCGAGCAGACCCGGGTCGATTCGCTGGATCAGGCCGAGGCCTTCCTGTCCAAGCTCGGGCGGGTGGTGGTCAAGCCGGCCCGCGGGGAGCAGGGGGCCGGGATCAGCGTGGACGTGCGCGATGCCGAGACCCTCGAGCGCGCCATCCAGGGTGCCCAGAAGGTCTGCGACGCGGTGATCCTCGAGGAGATGATCGAGGGCGACGACCTGCGCATCGTGGTCATCGACTACCGGGTGGTGGCCGCCGCCATCCGCCGGCCTGCCCAGGTGGTGGGCAACGGTCGCCAGACGGTACGGGAGCTGGTCCAGGACCAGAGTCGCCGCCGGCGCGCCGCCACCGGCGGCGAGAGCGCCATCCCCATGGACCGGGAGACCGAACGCTGTATCGCCCAGGCGGGCCACGGCTGGGACGACGTGCTGCCCGACGGCCAGGTGCTCCAGGTGCGCCGCACGGCCAACCTGCACACCGGGGGCACCATCCACGATGTGACCGCGGAGCTGCACCCCAAGCTCGCCGCGGATGCGGTGGCGGCGGCGCGGGCGCTGGACATCCCGGTCACGGGCCTGGACTTCATCGTGCCGTCGGTGAGCGGGCCCGAGTATGCGATCATCGAGGCCAACGAGCGCCCGGGGCTCGCCAACCACGAGCCCCAGCCCACCGCCAGGCGCTTCGTCGACCTGCTCTTCCCCATGACCGCCGCCCGCGAGGACACCCGTTGAAGCTACCCGCGATCGATTCCGAGTATCTGGTCGACATCCTGCTTCGGCTGCTCTTCACGCCCAGCCCTTCGGGCTACACGGATCGGGTGGTGCACCTGGTGTGCGAAGAGCTGGAGCGACTCGACGTCCCCTTCGAGCTCACCCGCCGCGGGGCCATCCGGGCCACCCTGTCGGGAAAGGTCAAGCAGCCTGATCGGGCGGTGGTGGCGCATATCGACACGCTGGGCGCCATGGTCAAGGCCCTCAAGGACAACGGGCGGCTGCATCTGGTCCCGGTCGGCCATTGGAACGGTCGCTTCGCGGAGGGTGCGCGGGGCACCCTGTTCATGGACACCGGTCAGGCGCGCGGCACCATCCTGCCCATGAAGGCCTCGGGTCACACCTTCGCCCCGGAGATCGACGACCAGCCCGGCGGCTGGGACCACGTGGAGTTCCGTATCGACGCCGACGTGCGCGACCTGGGCGGTCTGCTGCGTCTCGGCGTCCATGTAGGCGACTTCATCGCCATCGACACCACGCCGGAGATCACCCAGACGGGCTTCATCAATGCCCGTCATCTCGACGACAAGGCCGGGGCCGCGGTGTTGCTGACCGCCATCGAGGCCCTCAAGCGCCAGAAGCATCCACTCGGGGTGGATTGCCATCCCCTCTTTACCATCTCCGAGGAGGTGGGCTCCGGGGCCTCGGCGGCGCTGCATCAGGACGTCTCCGAGATGCTCACCATCGACAACGGCACCACGGCCCCCGGTCAGAACTCCAGCGAGTTCGGCGTCACCATCGCCATGGCGGATCAGAGCGGACCCTTCGACTATCACCTGACCCATCGCATCATCCAGCTCTGCCAGGAGTTCCAGATCCCCCACCAGCGCGACGTCTTCCGCTATTACCGCTCGGACAGCGCCGCGGCCCTAGAGGCGGGCAACGACGTGCGCACCGCACTGGTCACCTTCGGGGTGGACGCCTCACACGGCTACGAGCGCATCCACATGGATGCACTCGAGAGCCTCGCCCGCCTGATCGGCGTCTACATGCAGGCCCCACCACTGTTCGCCCGCGACCGCTACGACATGGGACCCCGGGCGGGCTTCCCGACCCAGCCGGGCTGAAGGGCGCGTCGTCCGCCGCCGCCACCCGCCACTCGTTCGAGGGGCGGCGTCAGCTTGGCGCGGGCATGCCGACCGACAGGCCCATTCAACCAGACCTTCCCGCGATCCCCAGGCACCATGACCTCAGACCTCGTCATCGTCCTGCTCCTGCTTGGGGCCGCCATCGCCATGTTCGCCCTGAACCGGCCGCGGGTGGATGCCGTGGCCCTGATCATGATGGTGCTGCTGCCCTTCACCGGGGTCCTCACCATGAACGAGGCCCTCGCGGGGTTTAGCAATCCCAACATCGTGCTCATCGGGGCCATGTTCGTGATCGGCGAGGCCCTCGCGCGCACGGGGGTCGCCCGATCCATCGGCGACTGGCTGGTCAGGAGCGGCGGCGACAGCGCCTGGCGCCTGTTGGTGCTCTTGATGGTCGCGGTGGGTGTGCTGGGCTCCGTGATGTCCTCCACCGGCGTGGTCGCCATCTTCATCCCGGTGGTGCTGCGGGTCGCGAGCAAGGCCGGCATCCCGCCGAGTCAGCTCATGATGCCCATGGCCTATGCGGCGCTGATCAGTGGCACCATGACCTTGGTCGCCACCTCCCCGAACCTGGTGATCAACTACGAGCTGATGCGCACCGGCACCGAGGGCTTCAACTTCTTCTCCTTCACGCCCTTCGGCGTTCCGATCCTGGTGCTTGGTGTCCTCTACATGCTGCTGGCGCGGCGCTGGCTCGGTTCCGGCGCGGCCGCGGGAACTGCCGGCCCGCGTCGGCCCAAACTCAAACACTGGGTCGTAGACTATGGGCTCGCGGATCGCGAGCGCCGGGTGCGGGTCCGGGCCGGCTCGCCCTTGTTGGGACGGCGACTCGCCGAGCTCGACCTTCCTGCCAAAACCGGCGCCAGGATCATCCTCATCGAGCGTGGTCTTGGACGTGCGCGGCGCCTCCTGCCGCGCACCGGCGACACGGTCCTCGAGACCGGAGATGTCCTTCTGCTGGACCTCGACGAGCCGGACATCGAGGCGGAGGCACTCGCAGAGCAGTACGGGGTGGATCTGCTGCCGAACTCCGGTAAGTACTTCCTGGATCGCTCCCAGGATGTCGGCATGATGGAGGTGATGCTGCCCTATGAATCCCAGTTCGTCGGCAAGACGGTCGCCGAATCCGAGCTGTTCGCCCAATCCGAGCTGACCCTGGTGGGACTGCGCCGGCGTGCAAAGACCCTCGAGCCCCACGGCCTGCGGGAGCAGGTCCTGAAGGTCGGCGACACCCTCCTGCTCGCCGGCCCCTGGAAGGCGATTCGTCGACTGCAACGGGGCGGACACGACCTGGTGGTCCTGAATCTGCCCCGCGAGTTCGACGAGTTCCTACCCGCCGCCAAGAAGGCGCCATACGCGGTCTTCACCCTGGGCGTGGTCGTCACCCTGATGGCTACCGGCGTGGTCCCCAACGTCCAGGCGGCCCTGATCGGGTGTCTGCTCATGGGGCTCTTTCGCTGTATCGATCTCGACAAGGCCTATCGCTCCATCCAGTGGAAGGGGCTGATCATGATCGTGGGCATGATGCCTTTCGCCCTG
Organism: uncultured Gammaproteobacteria bacterium; assembly: GCA_963714915.1. GTDB lineage: Bacteria > Pseudomonadota > Gammaproteobacteria > Chromatiales > Chromatiaceae > Thiodictyon. The sequence continues at coordinate 30,347 of CAVQQM010000033.1, read as the reverse complement.
GCACTCGATCGCACCGGCGGCGTGGACCTGGCCGCGGACGGCCTGGTCCGGCTGGTGGGCGGCGCGGGACCCTACGCCGTCATGGCCCTGTTGTTCGCGATCACGGTGCTCTTGGGGCTCTTCATCGTCAACACGGCCAATGCGGTGCTGATGATCCCGGTCGCCCTGGCGGTCGCCGAGGCCCTCGAGGCCTCGCCCTATCCCTTCGCCATGATCATCGCCCTGGCGGCCTCAAGCGCATTCATGACCCCCATCTCGCCGGTGAACACCCTGGTGACCACCCCGGGCGGCTACGGATTCGCCGATTTCATCCGCATCGGACTGCCCCTGACCCTGATGGTGATGGCGGTTAGTGTCCTTCTGGTCCCCTGGCTGTTGCCGCTTTATTGAGGGTCCATCGTTCGGGAACGCCTCGGACAGCCTCTCACGGCTCGAAGATCAGTATGAGATAAGCCAGGAATAGCACCAGATGGACCATGCCCTGGAGCACGTTGGTGCGTGGGGCGCTGAAGGTCACCACCGAGACGAGGAGGGTCACCAGGAGCATGGTCAGGTCCTGGAAATCCAGACCGAGGGTGACCGTCTTGCCGGTGACGAGCCCGATGGCCAGCACCGCGGGCACCGTGAGCCCGATGGTCGCCAGCACCGAGCCCAGGAAGATGTTGACCGAGCGCTGGAGCCGGTTGGCGAGCGCGGCGCCCACCCCGCCGATGGCCTCCGGGGTCAGGATGAGCACCGCGACGATGAAGCCGCCGAAGGCCGCCGGGGCGCCTAGGTTCTCGATCCCGTAATCGATGGGGACGGCGAGCTTCTTCGCCAGTAGGACCACCGGGATCAGGTAGGCGAGCAACAGCACCCCGTGGTAGGGGATGGAACGGACATCCAGGTCCCCGTGTCCGTGGTCCTCCTGGTCGCCCTCGCTCCTGTCTGGCGCATGGGTGAAATAGCTCGCGTGGCGCCGAGTCTGGATGGCCAGGAAGGTGCCACAGAGTGCGACGTTGATCAGGATGAGGAAGACCGACTGGAACCCGGTCAGGGTCGATGTCGGGGTTGAGACGGTGAAGTCCGCAAGCATCAGGCCCAGCACCGCCAGCGGGATGATCACCGACAGATAGGCGCTGGCCCCAGCAGGTTGTAGCCCTGTTCCTCGTAACGCAGGGCCCCCATTAGCAATGACAGTCCCACCATGCCGCTGAGCACGATCATGATGACGGCGAACATGGTGTCCCGGGCCAAGGTGGGGTTGTTGTCCCCGCTGAGCATCAGGGCCGAGATCATCAGGACCTCGATGGAGATCACCGCGATGGTGAGGATCAGGGTGCAGTAGGGCTCGCCGAGCCTAACGGCCAAACAGTCGGCGTGGTGCTCGTCCTTGATCGCCGCCCACAGGATGGCCCCGAACAGCCACAGGAACATGAAGGTGAGCCACAGGAGGTCGGAGAGGTCGGCGAGCCAGCCCTCGCCGAAGGCAAGGAAGGCCGCGGCGGTCCCGACGATGAGGGCCAAGGGCGCCTCGGCATGCAGGCGCGTTATGGTCATCGGCGGTCGAATCCAGATGCTCCGCCGCTGGAGGACCCGGCCGCGAGTACCCGATAGCTTGGGCATTGGTTGCCGCAAAAGCCAGCCGGATGCGGGTCCGCGGCCCGTCCCCCGGTCGCGCGCGTCCGAGCCTGACCTGATGGTAGGAAAGCGGACCCTGGCCCGCTCGGTCCGGGGACCGGGTCAGCCCTCGGGCGCGGGCTCCGCCACCTCGACCAGGACCTCATTGCGCCTGAAGGGCCAGGGGGTGATGGGCGGGTTGTAGCGCGCGTAGACAGGCGCACCCAGCGGGGTGAGACCGGCGGCGCGGACGGCCTCGAGCAGCCGCTGCTCGTGCTTGCGGTAGTTCTCCCAGGTCCAGCGGCCCGAGTAGCGGACCGCGGCCATCAGGCGCGCGGGCTCCTCCCGGATCTCGATGGCGGGATCATCGGGGCGTGGCAGGGTGTCGGCGGTGAACTGCCCGGGCATCACAAAGCTCAGGGCATAGTCGCCCTCGGGCGTGACCCCCTCGCCAACCGCCTCTCCGGCAGGCCGCTGGGACACCGGGGCGGTCATGGCGATCTTCTCCCCGGGGGCGTTGCCGCCGAAGATGTAGTCGGCCAGACGGCCGAAGGCGCGGTTGCCCACGGACTCGAAGTCACCGCTCACGCGGGTCTCGGCGAGCAGCATGGGGCCGTACCGGCGCAGCTCGAACCCTGGATACTCGCGCACCAGCTCATACGAGGGTTGCTCGATGGCCAAGGCATTAGTCCCGGCGAGCAGCCAGAGGGCGGTGAGCATCACTGCGAGGACGGGTGAGGGGGCGGATTGGGGATGGCGCATGTGGTTGGGGCCGATGGATTGGCATCCCATGAAATTGCGGGCGCCCGCGCCGAGTATCAGCCCCCGGGGGGCGCCTGCTGACCCGCGGCCCGGCACCGGGCGAGAATGCGCGGGTGCGCCTCCAACCATTTCACTAGCCCGGGGCCCTCGATGTCGCCGACCCTGCCTCTGGTCATCGCCGGTCCCATCCTTCGCCGTCTGACCCCCGACGGCCTGGTGCTCTGGCTCGCCGTCCGCGAGCCGGTACGCGTGCGGCTCGCGCTCGATCCTGGCGAGGGCCCGCCGCGGGTCCACCCACTCGAGCCCGGCGATCCAGGCTGTCGGCTGATGGGCGCGGGCGCCCACCTGAATTACCTGCTCATCCATCTGGCCCTGGCCGATCCCCTCCCGACGGACCGCCCGATCGGCTACGACCTGCTGCTGCAACCCTTGGGCGACGCGGATGCGCCCTGGCAAGGCTGGCGGGACTGGGCGCCGGGGCTCTGCTATCCGGGCCGCGACACACCCTGCTTCGTACTGCCGGGGCGCATCGGCTCCCTGTTGCACGGCTCCTGCCGCAAGCCCCATCACGACGACGGCGACGGGCTGGCGCAGGCCGACCGGCTGTTGGCCCGCTGCCTCGCCGCCACTGGGAGCGCAACCGCGACCTTGCAGGACACGGACGACGCCGACCCGTTGCCGGAATGGCCCTCCCTGCTGATGCTCACGGGAGATCAGGTCTACGCCGACGACGTGGCAGGTCCCCTGCTGCGGGCGATCCACCAGCTCATCGAGCGTCTCGGCCTGCCTACCGAGGCATTGGGCGGTGCGGGGGAGATCGGCCTGGCGGACTCCGAGGCCCTCTACGGTCATCCCGCGGGCTACTACAGGCGCGAGACCCTGCTGCCCCGGCACCGGCGCAACTATGCCTTGCTCGAGGTCCTCTTCGGGGGCGTCGAAAAGCCGGTCTTCACCACCGCCAGTGCCCACAACCACCTGATCACCCTCGGGGAGATGCTGGCCATGTATCTCCTGGTGTGGTCGCCGGCGCCCTGGGTCGGCCTCGACCTCGCGCCGCCGCCGGGGCTCGATGCCGCGTCGCGGGCGCTCTACGAGCGTGAGCGCACCCTGATCGATGCCTTCGTCGCCGAGCTGCCGGCGGTCAGGCGCCTGTTCGCGCACCTTCCGGTGGCCATGATCTTCGATGATCACGACATCACGGACGACTGGAACCTGAGCCGTGAGTGGGAGGAGATCGTCTACGGCCATCCCTTCTCCCGCCGGGTGATCGGCAACGCCCTGATCGCCTATCTCCTCAACCAGGGCTGGGGCAACCGCCCGGAATCCTTCGATGACCAGACCTTGGACGCGGTCGCGGACTGCCTGGGAGCGCCGGGCAAGCCGGCCCACGAGGGCTGCATCGATTCCCTCCTGCGCTTCGGGAACTGGCACTTCGAATGGCCGACCACGCCGCCGCTGGTGGTGATCGACACCCGGACCCATCGCTGGCGATCCGAGCGCGCGGCGCGCGAGCCGTCCGGTCTGATGGATTGGGAGGCCCTAACGGATCTCCAGCAGACCCTGCGCGGTGAGCCGGCGGTGCTCCTGGTCTCGCCCGCGCCGATCTTCGGGGTGAAGCTCATCGAGGGCATCCAGCGGCTCTTCACCTGGTTCGGCAAGCCGCTCCTGGTGGACGCCGAGAACTGGATGGCCCATCCGGGTGCCGCCCATGCGATCCTCAACATCTTCCGCCATCCCAAGACCCCGGGGCACTTCGTGGTGCTCTCGGGCGACGTCCACTATTCCTTCGTCTACGACGTGGAGCTGCGCGGTCGGATCCGCGGCCCGGACATCTGGCAGATCTGTAGCAGCGGGGTGCGCAACGCCTTCCCGCCGCGCCTGCTCGAGGTCCTCGACCGGGCCAACCGCTGGCTCTACTCGCCGCGCTCGCCGCTCAACTGGCTGACCCGCCGCCGCCACATGCGGGTGATCCCCAGGAAGCCCGAGGGCACCGCGCCGGGACGGCGGCTGCTCAATGGCAGCGGCATCGGTCTGGTGGAGCTGGATGCCGAGGGTGTGCCATGGCGGATCCGCGAGCTCCTGGCCGACGGGACGGTGGTGCCCTTCACCCGCCGAGAGTCCGAGTCGCGCTGGGACTGAGCCAGACTCCTCTCGCTCCGGCAAGGGGGCCGCGGGCGCCCCTCATTGCCCTCCGCCGTGGCTGTGGACCGCCCACACGGCGGCCTCGACCCGGGTCTTGAGCTTGAGCTTCTTCAGGATGTGCTTGACGTGGGCCTTGACCGTGTCGACCGAGAGGTCGAGATCCCGGGCGATGGGCTTGTTGCTGTAGCCCTTCTCGCGCAGGCCCAGGGTGTCCTGTTCGCGGGGAGTAGGCCCGACTTCGTGCGCGTCGGCAGGGCGCGGCTCCTTGCGCAACGCCTTGGCGATCATTTCGTAGTGAAAGGGACGCAGAAACGTTGGCGTTTCGCGTGAACTCTTCCGTGCGCGAGTGCTATCGATTAAGGCAGATGCGCAATCGGTGCGTATTGTTCGACCGAAATCGGAAAGAGTCCGGAGCAAGACCATGAAGACCAACATATTGCTGTTCTCGATTTTGTCGGGGCTCTCGATGGGCCCCTCAGCCGCAGACACCCCGGTTACGCCGCTGGTGGATGCGAATGCCCTCGAGGCCATCACCTGCGAGCCAGACGTGGTCGTGCTCGATGTCCGCAGCGAGAAGATCGATGGGCAGTCGAGCGACGAGTACGTGCAGGGACATATTCCCTGTGCCATCCATAGCGACTATGTGAACGACGGCTGGCGTGCCAAGGTCGGGGGAGTACCTGGCATGCTTCCCTCGGTGGAGAAGCTCGAGGGACTAGTCGGCGGACTCGGCATCGACAACGACACCCGGGTGGTGATCGCCCCGTTTGGAGGCGACTCCAAGAGCATGGCGAGTGCCACGCGGGTCTATTGGACCTTCAAGGTGCTGGGCCATGATCGGGTATCCATCCTGGACGGCGGAACCACGGCCTACGCCAAGGACAAGTCGCGACCGCTGGAGCAGGGTATCCGCAGTCCGGACCCGAAACAGTTCAAGGCGAGTCTGCGCACCGAGATGTTGGTGTCCAGGGACGAGGTGGCGCCGGGCCGTGAAGGACGGCGGCGCTCTGGTGGACTATCGGCGCCAGGATGAATTCACCGGGCTCAACCGTAACGACAAGACCACCCGTGCGGGAACCCTGGCCGGTGCGCACAACATTCCGCTCGAATGGCTGACCCGGGACAACGGCGGCATCTTCCGCTCCCGCAAGGCCCTGGAGCAGATCTACGACCTGGTTGGCGTGCCCACCGATGCGGAGCAGATTGCCTTCTGTAACACGGGGCACAACTCCAGCCTCGGTTGGTTCGCGGCCCATGAGATCCTGGGCAACGAGTCGGCGCGGATGTATGACGGTTCCATGGCCGAGTGGAGCCGCAATGATGGACTGCCGATGGTGCGACCCGTCGCGGTGACGGACTGAAGCCCAAACCGGCTGGGCACGGACGCCCGGCGGGCTGGGGTGCTACTGGAGCCCAGCCTTGCGCAGATCGGCAAGGAAGCGCTCCCGGTAATCCGGGTCGCGGATGGGATGCACCTGCCGGACATGCTCCAGCCTGAAGCCAGGATTCAGCTCCATCAGCTCTGCCGCCTCCCACTGGGCCTCTTCGATGCGGTCCAAACCGGCATAGGCAGCAGCCAGCCATAGCCTCAACCATTGGAAGGTGGGGTTCATTCGAACCCCCTGCGCCAAGTCATCCACGGCGCTCGCATCGTCGCCGAGCGCATAGAAATTCGCGCCCCGCACCAGCCGGTAAATCGACGGCAGCCGGGGGTTGAGGCGCACTGAACGCTCCATGGCATCCAACCCCTCGGTGGGTCGTCCGGCGTAATGCAGCACCCAGGCGAGCAGCGCATAGGCGTCGGCATAGCCTGGAGACAACGCGATGGCCTCCTCGATCTCGCGGACCGCCTCGGCGTGAGCGCCCCTGTACAAGGCGATCTGTCCGCGGACGAAGTAGATCTGAGGCACCCTGGGATCCAGTTGTGTAGCCCGCTCGACCAACTTCTCGGCCCGCTCCATGGACCCCTGCGCGCTGGGCGCCCAGCCTTCGAGCGCGTCACGCATGTGGGTCAACGCTAGGGCTGAAAAGGCGCGCGCATACTGCGGGTCCAGCTCGATGGCCCGCTCGTAGTGGCCTTTGGCGACCTCGTTGTCCTCGACGGTGCGGCGTCCGTAATGGGCGAGACCGCGCAAGAGCTCGTCGTAGGCCTCGACGCTGGCCTCATGGTTGCGCGCCAGGCGCCGTCGATCCTCCGGGGCCAGCTTGACCTCCAGCGCCGAGACGATCTCGGCCGTCAGCTCGTCTTGGATACGGAAGATATCGGTGAGCTGGCGGTCGTAGCGCTCCGCCCAAAGGGCGCGCTCGTCGCGGGTATCGATCAGGCGGACGTTCAGCCGCAGTTGTTCGCCCTCCCGGCGCAGACTGCCCGGAGCAGAAAGCGTGCGCCGAGCTCGCGGCCGATGCGGCCTGACGGCTCGGCGCTGTCCTCGTAGGCAAACGCCGATTCGCGCGCTACCACCAGCAGGCCGGAGACCTTGGACAGATCGGTGATCAGGTCCTCGGTGATCCCGTTGGCGAAGTACGCCTGTGAGGCATCGGCCGTTGGATTGGCGAACGGCAGGACTGCAATCGAGGGCGGCTGCACCGGCGCCGAAACCACATCTCTCACATCCCGTGACCATTGGAAGACGTAAATGGCGACCATCGCGACCGCCAGAATCAGGGCCAGCAGGCCCGCCGCGGGCACGAGCGCGCGGCGGCCGGCTGCCGTTGCGCTCGCCGTGCGCCCGAGCTTAGCCGGGGTGCTGGCATCGCTCGTGGGTCTCTCCCGGACCGCGGGTCTTACGTCCGCAATCAGCCGGTAGCCTTGCTTGGAAATGGTCTCGATGATGCGCGGGGCGCGCGCGTCATCGCCCAGGGCCCGCCGCAGCTTGATGATGGCATTGGTCACCGCGTCGTAGCCCACCACCATGCCCGTCCACACCCCCCTCTCCAACTCGTCCCGGGACACGACCTCGCCTCGATGCGTGGCCAAGTAGACGAGCACGCTCATCACCTTCGGTTCGAGCCGCACCTCTTCGCCGTCGCGCAGCAGCCGGTTGGCGGGGGCATCAACGGTCCAGTCCGCGACGAGGAACGGCTCCTTCGTGCCGGGGGACCAGGGGCTGTCATCGTTTCCCACCGCGGCCCCGGGGAGCCCAGCCTCGGGTGGAAGACGTTCGGGCATCTTGGGCTCCCTTGTCGGCATGGACGATCGGGCGTCGAGGCGAAGGTCTCAGGCGAGCGAACTTCCTGATTCTGCAAGCTCGAGGCGGTGCTTGGGCATGGAGGTCGGAAGACAATCGCGAGGAGTGTTGACGACACTACAGCTCGCGGCTGAGGTCAACGGCGAAAAAACGATGGTCGCGGTTTCGGCGTGCTTCCGTCGAGACTTCGGATCGTCGCAGGCCTAAAGCTTAGGACAAGCCGCGGCGGGTTCGCTCCTAAGCGGACCGGGACTGCGCGGCGAGACCGATGTCCCTACTCAACGATCTGGAGATTGAAACCATGAACACTGCCACGAACACCATCAAGCATCTGCTGATCCTTTCGATGCTGCCGGCTGCCGTTAGTGCACAAGCCACCTGCGTGCCCGATGCGCCAGAGTTCGGCGACATCGGCCCTAGCTCCGAGGTCGTCTGCGGTCAACTCGAGAGCCGCTTCGCCGGGGCCGAGCTCGCGGTTGAAGGTCGGTCGATCCACTCGCCGACGGAGGTCTCTGTGCTCACGACAGTGGACGGTAAGCCGGTACCCATGCGCTACGACCTGATCGGGTACACATGGCGTCTCAGCGCTGTCGGGAGCAACACCGCCGATGCGCAGATTCCGCGCGCCGGTCTGTCGATGCGCGAATGACGGCCGGGTCTCACGAGTGCGTCGGCCTGGGGGCCATCGGCCCCCGCGCGCAGGGCGGCCACCACGTCGCCCTCCCTGTCGGAGACGGTGAGCATCACCGCCCGGGCGTCGAGATCGCGCTCAGGCAGACGGTTGGAGGTAAGGCAGAACCCGCCACGCGAACGGAAACTATAATTAATTTAGCGGATACGAATGTAGTAACCGCTTGCGACAGCGGAAAGGGAGGCGAGCATGTCTAAAGTTGTTCTAATCTCGACACATTTCGATGACAACCTTGAAATAGCGACCATGCCATGGGCAGTGGGCAACGCCGCGTTGGCCGAGGACAAGGAGGTGTCGATTTTTCTTCAAGGCCTGGCGGTACGGGAGGCGCAGCGGGGCGGAACCAAGGGGCTGCGATTTCCTCCGTTCCCTTCTCTGGATACGTTGCAGAAGGCATTCGTCGAAAATGGTGGGCGCATCTACGTCTGTGCCCCCTGCATGAAGGCCCACGCGGTTGAAGCGGACGAACTGATCGAGGGCGCGGAACCCGGAGGCGCCGCTTTCCTCACCGAGCTCGCCGAGGGTGCGACCGTCTTCGCCTACTAAGGAGCTGCCCTTGAAGAGGGACTTTGCAAAGGCACGGCCTCACTGGGATCCGCCGTGGCTGTGGACCGCCCACACGGCGGCCTCGACCCGGGTCTTGAGCTTGAGCTTCTTCAGGATGTGCTTGACGTGGACCTTGACCGTGCCGACCGAGAGATCGAGATCGCGGGCGATGAGCTTGTTGCTGTAGCCCTTCTCGAGGAGTGCGAGGATGTCCTGCTCGCGGGGGGTGAGGCCGGCCTCGTCGACGCCGGCCGGGCGCGGCTCGTCGCGCAGCGCCCGGGCGATCAGCTCGGTGAGCCGGGCGCTGATCACCAGCCGGCCGTGGGTGGCCTGCTCGAGCTGGGCGAGGATGTCCTCGGGCTCCATGTCCTTGAGCAGATAGCCATCGGCCCCCGCGCGCAGGGCGGCCACCACGTCCTCCTCGCTGTCGGAGACCGTGAGCATCACCACCCGGGCGTCCAGTCCGCGCTCGCGCAGGCGCCTGAGCGTGGCGATGCCGTCGAGCCCCTTCATGTTGAGATCCAGCAGGACCAGGTCGGGTCGGGTCGACTCCGCGACCCGGATCCCGCTCTCGCCGTCGGCCGCCTCGCCGACCAGCTCGAGGCTCTCGGTCATGGCGATCAGGTCCGCCACCCCCTTGCGGAACAGGGGGTGGTCGTCGATCACCACCACCCGGGCGCGTCCGGGTCCGGGTGAGCGGATCGTCGTGGCGGCGGGCACCAGCTCAGGCCGCCCCGGCCAGGGCAGGTGGGGGGAGCTCCTGATCGCTCGCCCCACGATGTCGGAAGACCAGGCGCACCAGGGTTCCTCCCTGGGGCGGGGACTCGACGGTCAGTCTGCCGCCCAGGTTCAGGGCGCGCTCGCGCATGATGGTGAGTCCGTAGTGACGGGCGCGCTCGTCGGTGCCGGCGAGTCCGCGGCCGTCGTCGCCGATCTCGACCACCACCTCCCCGGCGGCGAGGGCCAGATGCACCCGGGCCCGGCTTGCGTCCGCGTGGCGGACCGTATTCGACAGGGCCTCGCGTACGATCTGGAGCACGTGGATCTCCTCGTTGGGGGTGAGCAGGCTCGCCATCAACACGATGGCCTCTACGAGGTAGGAAGTCGCCTCTTGTTGCCACCCCTCGCCCTCGACCACCCGCATCCGGAGCAACCGCGAATCCCGTTTTGCTCCGTCTTCCACCGGATTCCTACCGGACCCCTCGAAGCGGGATTCCGGCCGCATGTAACCCGGCAAGCGGTGGGGATTCGGTGGTGAAACAGTTTGTGCTAACGCCGTTGACAGCAGACGCGGGCGCCGCATCCAGGCGGTCGGATAGCTTGAGGGAGCTCATGGACCACGGCCACTTTTCCGGCCCCTGGCGAAACGGGGACATCAACGCAGTAAGATCCCCGACGTGACGAACACCCTCATCAGCTGGTTGGGGCGGACCGATCTGCGCGCGGTCACCGAGAGTGCGCAGGTCGGCATCGGTCCGATTGCGCAAGCCCTCCGGACCGGTCGCTTCTCCAAGCTCGAGCTGCTGTGCGACTGCGCCCCCGCCGAGACGGACGCCTATCTCGAGTGGCTGGGACCCCAGACCGAGGCACGGATCGTCCCGCATCGGGTCACCCTGCCAAGCCCCACCGACTTCGACGCCATCTACCGCCATGCGAGGGCAATCGCCGCGAAAGCGGCGGCGGACGTCGGCGGCGAAGCCGACCAGCTGACCTTTCATCTCAGCCCCGGCACCCCCGCCATGGCCGCGGTCTGGATCATCCTCGCCAAGACCCGCTTCCCGGCGGAGCTGATCGAGTCCTCGATCCAGCATGGGGTGCGCACGGTCTCGGTGCCCTTTCAGATCTCCGCCGACTTCATCCCGGACCTGCTGCGACGCCCGGATGCCGAGCTGACGCGGCTGACCGCTGGCCTTCCGCCCGCCGCGCCGGCCTTCGACGCCATCATCCACCGGAGCGAGGTCATGCAGCGCGTCGTCGCCCGCGCCCGGCGCGTCGCACTGCGATCGATTCCGGTCCTGATCGAAGGCGAATCCGGAACCGGCAAGGAGCTGATCGCCCGTGCCATCCACCAGGCCAGCCCGCGCCGCGACCGCCCGATGATCGCCGTCAACTGCGGCGCCATCGCCCCGGAGCTGATCGAGTCCGAGCTCTTCGGTCACGAGAAGGGGGCCTTCACCGGTGCCGGGACCAGCGCCCGGAAAGGTGTCTTCGAGGCCGCCGACACCGGCACCCTGTTTCTGGACGAGATCGGCGAACTGCCGAAATCGGCCCAGGTCCGCTTCCTGCGAGCGCTCCAGGAAGGCGAGATCACGCGCGTCGGCGCCACCGAGCCCATTCGGGTGGATGTGCGCCCCATCGCCGCCACCAACCGCAGCCTGACCCGGGAGGTCAGCGAAGGGCGCTTCCGCGAGGACCTCTTCTATCGGCTCGCCGTCGCCGTCATCGACCTGCCGCCGCTCCGGGACCGGGATGGCGACGCCGCGCTGCTGCTGGATCGCCTCCTCGACCAAGTGAACCGGGAAAGCGCCACGGAGCCCGGCTACGAGCCCAAGAAACTCTCCGTCACCGCGAGAAAGCGTCTGCTCGATCATCCGTGGCCGGGAAACGTCCGCGAGATGCTGAACACGCTGCGACGCGCCGCGGTCTGGACCCCGGGAGCGGTCATCGACGCCGACGACGCCCGCGATGCCCTGCTGCCGCGCCCCGAAAGGGCCTCCGCGGAAGACCCGATCCTCGCCCAGGACGTTCGCAGCGGCATCGACCTCAACGGCATCATCGACCGGGTGGCGCGCCACTACCTCGAGCAGGCCATGCGGGTCACCGGCAACAACAAGGCCCGCGCCGCCAAGCTGCTCGGGTTCGGTAACGCGACCACGCTGACCAACTGGCTCAAACGGCACGGCGTCGAGCCGTGATGGCACGGCTTCTGCGTTAACTTAGGGCAACGCTGATCAAAGCGTTTCCCGTCCGGGCGAGGGATCGCCCGGCAGTTTCAGGCACGATCAGCGCCTGAAACTGGAGCGATCCGCGAGTCGCGTCTCTCGGATCGCGAGCGGAACAAATGCCAGGACGGCATTTGTTCCGCATCTCCGCAGGCAAACCAAGTACCCGATTCAGCCGACCAAGGCCGGAGCCCGACCATGCCGACACCGACGATCAATCCGGACTTCGCCCCGGTGCTGGAGACCCTCGGCAAGGGTGCCAGCGATTTCTTCCTCGCGGCCGGTCTCTACCATGCGCACAAGGTCAGCTTCGGCGCCGCCGCGGCCCTCGCCGGCCTTGGCTATGAGGAGTTCCACTTCCGTCTCAAGGAGCACTTCGGTCACGGCTTTGTCATCGCGGACGAAACCGTGGAGGAAGACCTGCGGCTGGTTGACGCGCTCTCGGACCAGCGCGCGTGAGACTCGTCACCAATGCCAGTCCGTTGATCTTCCTCGCGAAGGTCGAGTTGCTCCCGATGCTGCGGAGCTGCTTCCTGCAGGTTCTCGCCCCGCCCGCGGTGGTGGCCGAGACCAGGTTGGATCTGCCCGATTTCATCGAACGCCCGAACCTGTCCGAGATCGGGCATGCCTTTGTTCGGGGCGCCGTTGGCACCCTGCATCGGGGCGAGGTGGAAGCCATGGTCCTCGCACGCGAGCAGGGCATCGATCTCGTCGCCATCGACGACAAAGCGGCCCGGAACAGAGCCAGTCAACTGGGTCTGAGACCCATCGGCACCCTTGGTCTGATCGCCCTGGCCGTGCGCCTCGGCCACCTCGACGCATCGACCGCCACAAGCAAGCTCGACGAGCTTGTGGACACCCACGGCCTCTATCTCTCGCCCCAGATACGCCGGCAGATCCGCAACCGGCTCGGCGGATCATCGCCTGACGCGATCAAGCGCTGAGCGCGACGCCCAAGAAGGGGCAGCCTGATGATCGTCAACGCCCTCACCATCGAGAATCCCAAAGGCTTTCGAGGAAGCCCAAGTCGGCCCAAGTCCGCTTCCTGCGGGTGCTCCAGGAGGGCGAGATCACGCGCGTCGGCGCCACCGGGCCCATTCGGGTGGACGTGCGCCCCATCGCCGCCACCAACCGGACCTTGACCCGGGAGGTGAGCGACCGGCGCTTCCGCGAGGACCTCTTCTACCGGCTCGCCGTTGCCGTCATCGCGCTGCCGCCCCTGCGCGAGCGTGGCGACGACCTGGCACTCCTCCTGGAGCGTCTGCTGGAACAGGTCAACCGGGAGAGCGCCGGTGAGCCCGGCTACGAGCCGAAGGAACTTGCCGTTTCCGCAAGAAAACTTCTGCTCAACCACCCCTGGCCCGGCAACGTCCGCGAGATGCTGAACACACCGCGCTCTGATCGATGGCGCCGATGCGCGCGGCGCCCTCCTGCCGAGGCCCAACCCAGGCCAGCCGCGGCCGACGCCCGAGGATACTCGACAAGGTATTGATCTCAATGGGATCATCGCCGAGGTCGCACGGCATTACCTGGAGCAGGCCATCGAGATCACCGGCGGCAACAAGACCAAAGCGGCGAGGCTGCTCGGCCTCGGAAATCCCACGACCCTGCGCAATTGGCTCAAACGCCACGGCGTCGAGCCTTGATGGCACAGCGCCTGCTATACGACCGCAAACCGAGGAGATCCCCATGCAAGCCATCACCTACGCAACGGCCCAGTCCCACCTCGCGGATGCCATGGACCGGGTCTGCAAGGACCGCGAGCCCGTCATCATCACCCGCGAGGCGGACGAGGCCGTCGTCATGCTGTCCCTGGATGACTACAACGCCCTGGCTGAGACCGCCCATCTCCTGCGCAGCCCGGCCAATGCCCGCCGTCTGCTGGATGCCATCGACGCGCTGGAGAAGGGCGGCGGCAGTGAGCGCGAGTTGGTCGAGTGAAGATCGTCTTCTCCGAGCAAGCCTGGGAGGACGACCTGTATTGGCAGAGGCAGGACCGCAAGGTCCTGAACCGCATCAACCAACTGATCCGCGACTGCATGCGTGACCCCTGTGCCGGCATCGGCAAGCCCGAGCCGCTGAAGCACGCGTTCTCCGGCTATTGGTCGCTCCGCATCACCGAGGAGCATCGGTTGGTCTACAGGGTCGGCGAAGACAGCCTGCTGATCGCTCAGGCGCGATATCACTATTGAGATCGCGCTGGCCGCTCGCGGAATTTCGCTGCCTCATGAGCCTGCGCGTCGCGCCCCGCACGCTGCTGGCCGACCAGTGCTGCCGAACCATTTTCAGGCTCCGGCTGGAGGACCCAGGGCTATTCTTGAGGTACGAGAGACGAAGTTGGCCCCGTCCAATGCAGACGGAACGTCGTTAACCTCGGCGGCTAATGCGATGCGCCGGGATGTCGTTTATGGATGCGAAGGATGGCTCATCTTGCTTTTTCGGTCCCTGGTTCCTGCGCACATGATTCCGGTCGGGCACCATGTCTGCGAGACCGAGTTCGTTGGCGACTCCGACACGGCCCGGCAGATCCCCAGTGAATTCTATCCGGAGGATTATGGCGGTACGGCTCGGGGGCTGCTGCCCTTGGTAGCCGCTAGCGCTACAACGCGCGGCGCTTTGCCGGCCTGGGGCAAGCGCTTGCAAATCAGTGGCAATGCCTGGGCAGCGGATGACGAGATAGACGATCCACCGTATTGGTGGGAGTTCCGCTATTTCGCACAGGAGTATCTCCGTGATGTGCTAACGACCGTGATCACTGGTCCGGGAGAGCGTTTAATGGAGGCGCTCCGGAATTCTGTGTATGTTAGTGCGTTCAGGGAGGTACCGACACGGCAGTACACCCCCATGCACTCCCCGGGGGCAAACCGCTGGGCTAACGGCTTGGCCGCCTGGGACCATCTGGTGTTCCGTTCGTCGACCACACTGGACCAGACCAATGACTGGCTTGGAGAAGGCCGCCTAGATACCGGCTACCGGATCGAAGTTCCTGTTTACCGAGAGCTTGCATTCGACAGCGCCGCTATGTCGCTGATCAGCAGGGAGTATCCGCCATCGAAGCCGGAATGGACGAGGCTGCGGGAAGAGGTAACTGGGCTGCTAGAGCGCACTCGCCTGCAGATCCGCAACCTAGAGACGGGGACACTACTGGCCCCAAGCGACTTGGGGGTTGGCATTGCCCAAGCCTTGCCGGTCATCGTCGCTGCCCTGCATCACAATGCAGGGATCGTAGCAATCGAGGAACCAGAGTCGAACATACACCCGGCCTTTCAGGTCGTTCTGGCGGACTTGTTCATCACCCAGGCCATGGCCAGTCGAAGGAGACCCACAGCGCACCTCCTGCGGCTGCGACGACTGGGTGTGCGAGATCCTCGCCCCCGGTCATGAGCGCAAGGACACCATCACCCATTTCCTGCGGCTGCAACGGGCGGGCGTGCCCCATTACTGGATCATCGACCCCGAGGATCGCGTCCTGATCGCCTATGGGCTGGACGACGGGCGCTATCGAACCATGTTTACGGCCTCCGGGCTGGAGTCCCGATTGCCGTAGGCGTCGACATGGTCGCTCGAGATTCTCACGCCTCCGGCTGGAGGAGACCCGTGGGCGGGTGCGTGTGTGCCGCCCTTCGAGGAGATCGAGATCGATCTCGGCCTGCTGTTCGGGGATGTCGCCTGACCCTCGCGCGGGAGCGCTGCGTGGCTGGTGCTTGGGGTCGGTGCTGGGATTCGCTCAATTGCTGCCGGGCACGCCGTCCAGGATATAGCCCAGGTCCAGCGCAGCTTCCTCGAACGGCGGGATGCGCGCGCCGCCCTGGCTGCCCAGCGTGGCGACGACCCGGTAGGTGCCGCCGTCCAGTCTGTGCGCAACGAGCTTGCGCTGCCTCTGGCCAGATCAGCCAGTAGTAGGGGATCCGATGGCGTTGCAGCAGCAGCGGCAACTGATGGGTGTCCTTGCGCTCGTGGCCGGGTGAGACGATCTCGCAGACCCAGTCGGGGGGCAGTTCGATCAGTCCCTCGGGCAGCGCCGGCAGTCGTGATTTGCGCCAGCCGGCAAGGTCATGGGACGGGCACTCGTGGCGCTCGTAGGCGACGCTGACCTCGGTGAGGATCCACCAGCCATCCGGTCCGCCGCGGCGATTGAACGGGCTGAGCTCCTCGCGCGTATTGCCCTGAGCACGCCCGTGCAGCGGCCGCGTCATGGGCCGGCGCACGATCTCGCCGTTGATGAGTTCGTGGTCCTCGTTCGGACTTTGCAGCAGATCGTCGATGGTCGCGAGTTGGATGGCCTCCATGGGGTCTCCGTCGGCGGATTGCATTCGGCATGGCTTGCCGCGGGTTGTAGCGCAACGGCGGTTGGGGCGCAAAGGTGCCGGGTGCGATCCCTGGCGGGTCTCGATCACCCGCCCGTACCGAGCCGCCAGGCCGATCCACGGGGTCTCGGCCGCTGGTCCACTGACGCCCCGAGGGCGTCCCGCGCCGCCGTGCGCCGACTGGCCCATTCAGCGGGATTCCGCCAACGCGTGGCCTTCGCCCGACCTGAGCGAGACCACCAGTGCCGCGGAGCGCCTGGCGATGGTGGAGCGCTTGACGCTGGATGCCCGGGCGTCTACCGCCCAGAGCCCCTTCCAGAGCGCGAGCGAATAGGACGACGCCCCGAGTCGGACAGCGCTGGTGCTGGCCAGATAGCCAAGGGGGGAGTCGGGCGGATGGGCAGTCAAGTGCCCACCGGCACATCAGCACAAGGTCCACGCCCTGGGCTGTCCGGACGCACGGTCGGTTGGCAGGACCTGGTCGGTGTTCGCCGAGTGGTCGGTCGGGACCGTATGAGCGACACCACGGAACCAGGGGTGGGACTGAGGCGGACCGCCTTTGTCGCCAGCAAGCGCGATGCGGGGTGCCGCTGCACCAGTCACCCCTGCGGGCGTCCGCGGGACATCGGCCGCAGACGCGGTCCGGGACGCCGCGTTTTCACCATCCATCGACTCCGCCTCGACTCAGGCCCAGGCGCCGCAGCACAAAAACTGTTGCTTTGTCGCACGATCTCGTTTGACGTTCCGCGTCCGCTGGCCGCGGAGCCGGCGGTCGATCACCGGGTGGTGTCTGTCGATGTTTGTGAAATGACACGAAGAAATCGACGGGGACCTGTTGTCTGGTGTCTCGGATTGGCGTGACCATTGCTTTGGTAGCGACAGCACGAGGATTTCGTGGCACGGGCCGGAGCACCGGTGTCTCGGTCCGGACCACTCGAAAATCGTCCCGAACAGCAGCCACACAGAGAAAACTGCATGGCAAGTCCGGCCCAGCTCACAACGCACCAGCACGCGGCGCTCCAAGCGGTTCAGGCCTTCGTCGAAGGTCCCGAGGATTGCTTCCTCCTGCAGGGCGGCGCCGGCACGGGCAAGACCACGCTCCTCGCGGCATTGGCCGGCTGGCTGAAGTCCGAGTACCGCCCGCATACGTTCCTCGCGCCCACCGGGCGAGCCGCCCGCATCCTCGGGGACAAGACGGGCGCTGACGCGACCACGATTCACGGCTGCCATCTACGCCTTCGAGCGGCTCACCGTCTTCGAGGAGGCGGAGACCAAGAGCGACCCCGGTTTGCGGTTCCGCTTCTCTCTGAGGAGGGATGACCCGGGCGCCACGGTCTTTGTGATCGACGAGGCGTCGATGGTGGGCGACGTCGAGGACAAGCAGGACGTACTCCGTTTCGGCTCCGGGCGCCTGTTGGCGGATCTGATCGAGTACTCGCGCCTCGGTCGGCCCGGACGCGTTGCCTCAGACCCAGGGGCAAAGCTTGTCTTCGTCGGCGACCCGGCGCAGCTGCCCCCGGTTGGACAGACGCTCTCCCCAGCCTTGTCGGCTGACTATCTGGGCAAGGAGTTCGGTCTCTCCTGCACCGGCTTCGAGTTGACCGAGGTCCACCGCCAGGCCGCCGGCAGCGTCATTCTCGAACGCGCCTCGGCGATCCGCGAGTCCATCGCGGCCAAGCGCTTCAATGCCTTCAACCTCGAGCCGTCCGGGGAGGCGCTGCTCGCCGAGCAGATTCCCGAGAGTGTGGCGCGTGTGGTGGAGGGCTATCGAAACGGCGGCGGGTCGTCCGTCCTGATCACCTACACCAACGCCAAGGCGCTGGAGCTGAACCGCTCGGTTCGGGGACGCCTCTGGGGTGACGAGCTCGCTGAGGTTCGTGCAGGCGATCAGTTGCTCGTCAACCACAACAGCCACCGGTGCGGCCTCTCCAACGGGGACCTCGTGCGGGTGCTGGACGTTGCAGCCGCGCCCACCCGACGGACCGTCCCGATGAGAGGCGTCGAGCCCGTCGACCTGTCGTTCCGCCAGGCGACGGTCGCCTACCGGAGCGCGAACGGGGAGGTGAGCCGGATCGCCTGCCTGTTGCTGGAGAACCTCCTGCAATCCAAGGAGCGGGCCCTGTCGCCGGTGGAGCAGCGCGCCCTGCTGGTGGACTTTCGTCAGCGTTACCCCGAGCTGAAGCCAGGTACCGCCGAGTTCGGGGCGGCCATCAGGGACGACCCCTGGTTCAACGCCCTGCAGGTGAAATACGGCTACGCACTCACCTGCCACAAGGCACAGGGCGGGGAATGGGACGCCGCGGTGGTGAACTTCGAGTCGGGCCGCGGGGCGCACAACGAGGACTTCTTCCGCTGGGCCTATACCGCCATCACCCGGGCCAAGCGGACCCTGGTGACGATCGGCGCGCCGTCGTTCGACGCATACACGGGTATGGATTGGGGGTCGATTGCGGCGCCGGCAGATCCTGCCGATCACGGGGGGAACGCCGAGGCGGAGCGCCGGGCCGACCCCGACTGGGACCGGTATTCCTTCTCCTCCGATATGGCGGGCATCTTCGAGCATCACCGCAGGCTCCGCGACGCCCTGCGCGAGCAGGGGATCACCGTGGACGCACTGGATCACCTCCAGTACTGCGAGCGCTACCGCCTCAGGCGCGACGCCGAGATAGCGAGCGTGCAGTACTGGTACAAGGGCGACGGCAAGGTCTCCCGTGTCGGGCCCGCCGCCGGCAACCGGTCCGGCGATGCCGTCTTGGTCGAGGCGGCGCTTGCGGCGATGCACGAGGCGCTCCTGGGTACCGACACCGCGGGCGAGGAGATCGAGGACCCGTTCGTCCGCGCGTTCCTCGAACTGGTCGAGCAAACCACAGCCGACGCCGGCATTCGCATAGTCTCGAAAGAGGTTCGCCCATACCGGCTGCGTATTCGGTTCACGGACGGGGCCCGGCGGGGTGAGATCGACTTCTGTTATGACGGCACGCCCAAGTGGACGAAGGTGCAGGAGGTCGGTGGCCCGGGCAAGAGCCAAGGTCTGATCGACCGGGTGCGTTCCCTGTTGGGGGGCAAGTGACATGGATGCTGCACAGCAAGTAACCACCCTGCGCAAGGCTGGTCGCCTGGACGAAGCCCTGGCGCTCGCCATGCCCGCTTTGGCGGCGGCACCCGAAGATCTGTGGCTCAGGCGAGCCGTGGGCTGGCTCTTCTATGACCTGATCAAGCGGGACGTCGAAGGGTTCGGCGCAGGCCGGGTCTCCCGGGGTCAGCTGATCGCCCACCTCAACGAGTGGCTGCGCGAGTATGCCCGCGGCGGAAAGGCGGACTGCCCAGGCCTGCTCCACTCGCTGCTCCTGACTCAGGTGCTGAAGGTGAACAAGGAGTGGCCGCGGTTTCTCGCCTTCGCGCGCTGGTGGGACCCGGCTTGTCTGCGGCCAGAGGACCGCGAGCCTTTCGAGCTCGACAATGGCAAGACCGTCGCGAGCCTCGAGCTGCGTCTGGTCTACGCGATCGGGCGGGCGGTCAGCTCGGGCTCGGAGCATCAGGACCCGAATCTGGTGGCCTGGGGCGCGGCGCTCTTGGACAGCGCGCTCGAGGCCCACCCCAACGACCAGTGGCTGCACTACTACACGAGCAAGCGCCTGATCGACCTGGGGCAGACCGCCGAGGCGCGGGAGCACCTGCTCCCGGTTCTACGCCGCCAGCGACAGGCGAGCTGGGCCTGGGCACTGTTTGGAAGGACGTGGGAGATCGAAGACCCGGGTAAGGCGATCACCTGTTACTTCCGCGCCATTCAGGTGGCGGGCAAGGACGTGGAGGTGGTTGGGACGCGCGTCCAGCTGGCAGCGTTACTCGCCGAAGCGGAGCGCTATGCGGAGGCCACGGTTCAAGTCCGCGCCGCTATCCAGTGCCGGGAGAAAAACGACTACCGCATACCCCAGGGGCTCGCGGTCTTGGCCGCGTCGGACTGGTACCAGCGTTACGCCGATCTTCCCAATCTCACGCGGGAGCCGGACGTTGCGCAGGGCGCGGATGCGCTGGTCTTCGGAGCCGCGGCGGCCGATCTGGTGTACCGGCTCGGCGTGATCGACAACCAGAACCCGGAGAAGGCACTGGCGCACGTGGTCTTTGGCCTCGATGACGGCGCCATCCTGTTCTATCGGTCGATGAAGGGGGTGTCGAAGCTCGCCGTCGGGACCTGCGTCGAGGTTGGCGTCGTCAAGGGTGAGACGCGCCCGGTGAGCTACCGCCTATCCGAGAAAACGATGATCCCCGGCTTGTGCGAGCGGTTCGAGGGCGAGCTGAGCCAGCGACCGGGGCAGATCTTCGCATTCGTCATCGCCGATGGCGGCGGGCGCATCTTCGTCCACCCAAGCCTGGCGCGCGAGCTCGACGGGCTGGTCGGCCACAGGGTGTCGTGCCGTGCCGTCGTGGGCAAGGACAAGCAGGGAAAGCCGGGATGGCGGGCGGTATCGGTTGATCGGTCGGCCCAGGCAGGCGGAGATCGACCGGGAATGGGCGATGCAGAACCCGCGAAGCCGCACCGTGTTCTGGAGGTATGACCTGGAAGCTCTTATCTGCCAGGTCCCGGCCGACCATGGAGTCGGAATGTGTTCGGCGGCAGTTTGCCGCCGGCCGTAAGGACAGAGGCCCCAGCTGGGGCTGACGCCTCGCGGGATTGTGCTAGAGTCCCGCGCGCTCGACTCGCAAGGGGTCGAGGTTTTTCGAACTAACTGAATGCGAACAGGCGCCCCGGACTCGATCTCCGGCCGAAGCAGATGGATGTGGGGGAACGACACCATGTGTCCCGATAAGGCGCCTATCGGCACCCCCACACTTTCGCATGGGCCAAGCCCATCCCCCGCCTCCGATGCCGAGTATCCCTCGTGGTGGCGACGCGCTTCCTATCGCCACTTTGGGCCGGACTGCGATCTTGCGACGGCACGCTCGGTTGTCGAGTCACCCCAGGCCGTCGCCCGGAACGCCTTCTGGCCGTTCGTGCGCTACGACAAGCGCGTGCGCCGCTTCGATCACCGCGCCGGAGAGGCCTCTTTCAAGGTCCGATCGGTCCAATACCCTGCCCAGCTCGACGCCAACATCTTCGCCTATTACGCCGAGAAACTCTCGGCGCTCTACGAGCAGCGGCTTGGCGCCCTCGGGCTAGACGGTCAGGTGACCGCCTACCGGACCCTCGGGCGGTCGAACGTGGATTTTGCGGCGGAGGGTTTCGCCTGGATCAGGGATCATGCGCCCTGCAGCATCTTCTGTTTCGACGTCTCGAGTTTCTTCGACAACATCGATCACGCGCTCTTGAAGGGCGCCTGGTGTGAACTGATCGGCGAGAACCGGTTGCCGGCAGATCATTTCGCTGTGTTCACGGCCGTGACCCGCTATGCGTACGTTCAGCGCGAGCACCTGCCCAAGGCGCTGACGGACGGCTCGG
Source organism: uncultured Gammaproteobacteria bacterium (assembly GCA_963714915.1). Taxonomy (GTDB): domain Bacteria; phylum Pseudomonadota; class Gammaproteobacteria; order Chromatiales; family Chromatiaceae; genus Thiodictyon. Next base: position 8,733 of record CAVQQM010000033.1, on the reverse strand, counting down.
CACAGGCGAAGCGTTACTGCACCGCGAGCGAGTTCCGGCGCCTGCGCCAGCGTGGCGAGCTGCGGGTTGCGCGCAACCTGGAGGACCGGGGCATCCCCCAGGGCATACAGCTGTCCGCGGTGCTCTCGAATCTGTACATGCTGGCCTTCGACCGCCGGGTGGTTGCCGAGATCGAGCGCCGGGGTGGCCTCTACCGCCGCTACTCCGACGACATCCTGATTGCTCTGCCGGCTCGGACGGAGGCGGGCTTCTGTGTCGAGGATTTCGTTAGCCAGGCGTTGGCGGAGCGACGCCTGCCAATGAATACAGACAAGACCACCCGCCACCGGGCGGTGCTGGAGATGCGCGAGCGCCGGCCGCGGGTACTGCCCCCCGTGACCTATCTGGGCCTCGCCTACGACGGGGATCACATTCTATTGCGTGGGGCGACGCTGGCGCGCTTCCACCGGCGAATGACACACGCGGTTCAGCGCGCGCGGCGGCGCGCGGAAGCCTCCGACGGCCAGCGCCAGGTGCCGCGGGCGAAGCTGCGCAAGCGCTTCACCCATGTCGGGCGCAGAAACTTCTTCAGCTACGTCCAGCCGATCGAGCGCGTGCTCCGCGAGTACGGCTTCGACAGCCCGCAGTCGGCGCGCCGCCAGCTCCGCCGCTCCCAAGCCCGGTTGGAACGACTTCTCGACGAGGACGGGTAGAGGATCGATGGGACACGGGACCGGGAAGCGGTCCACGCGTATCGAGCACGGAACCCCCGCAAGCGTTATTTCGCCCGTGGCGGGGGTAAACCCAAGTGATCGGTTAGCGCGAGATCAGTAGGAGATATCGTCGTCGAGCGGCGGATCTCGCCCGAAAGGGGAGGCGTGCGGTCGCCATTGCCTCCCCGGCCTTTGGGCGACGCAGCTCAGGATCATCGAATGCCCCGGCGCGATCGCGCCGAGTGCCCTGCCGGGCGCGGCTCATTGGCCCCCGCCGTGGCTGTGGACCGCCCACACGGCGGCCTCGACCCGGGTCTTGAGCTTGAGCTTCTTCAGGATGTGCTTGACGTGGACCTTGACCGTGCCGACCGAGAGATCGAGATCGCGGGCGATGAGCTTGTTGCTGTAGCCCTTCTCGAGGAGTGCGAGGATGTCCTGCTCGCGGGGGGTGAGGCCGGCCTCGTCGACGTCGGCCGGGCGCGGCTCGTCGCGCAGCGCCCGGGCGATCAGCTCGGTGAGCCGGGCGCTGATCACCAGCCGGCCGTGGGTGGCCTGCTCGAGCTGGGCGAGGATGTCCTCGGGCTCCATGTCCTTGAGCAGATAGCCATCGGCCCCCGCGCGCAGGGCGGCCACCACGTCCTCCTCGCTGTCGGAGACCGTGAGCATCACCACCCGGGCGTCCAGTCCGCGCTCGCGCAGGCGCCTGAGCGTGGCGATGCCGTCGAGCCCCTTCATGTTGAGATCCAGCAGGACCAGGTCGGGTCGGGTCGACTCCGCGACCCGGATCCCGCTCTCGCCGTCGGCCGCCTCGCCGACCAGCTCGAGGCTCTCGGTCATGGCGATCAGGTCCGCCACCCCCTTGCGGAACAGGGGATGGTCGTCGATCACCACCACCCGGGCGCGTCCGGGTCCGGGTGAGCGGATCGTCGTGGCGGCGGGCACCAGCTCAGGCCGCCCCGGCCAGGGCTGGTGGGGGGAGCTCCTGATCGCTCGCCCCACGGTGCCGGAAGACCAGGCGCACCAGGGTTCCTCCCTGGGGCGGGGACTCGACGGTCAGCCTGCCGCCCAGGTTCAGGGCGCGCTCGCGCATGATGGTGAGTCCGTAGTGACGGGCGCGCTCGTCGGTGCCGGCGAGTCCGCGGCCGTCGTCGCCGATCTCGACCACCACCTCCCCGGCGGCGAGGGCTAGATGCACCTGCGCCCGGCTTGCGTCCGCGTGGCGGACCGTATTCGACAGGGCCTCGCGTACGATCTGGTGCACGTGGATCTCCTCGTTGGGGGTGAGCAGGCTCGCCGGCAGCCGGTCGTCCAGCGCGATCCGCGTCGCGCCGCGGGCCTCGAACTCGGCGACCGTCGCCACCAGGGCGCTCGCGAGCCCGCGGTCGTCCATCTTGAGCCTGAAGGTGGTGAGCAGCTCGCGCAGCGAACGATAGGCGCTGTTGATACCGCCCCGCAGCTCCGCGAGGACCGCGCGCGCCGCCCGCGGGTCCTCCCCATCGAGTGCCGCCGACAGCCGGCTGGCCTGGATCTTGAGGTAGGACAGGGACTGGGCGAGTGAGTCGTGCAACTCGCGGGCAAGGATGCCGCGTTCCTCGTGCAGGGCCAGACGGCGGCCCTCGCGCTGGCGCTGATTGAGTCGCAGGGCCATGCCCAGGCTGCCGGCCAGGTTTTCGAGCAAGCGGGTCTCCCAGGGGCTGATGGGCATGGCGTCGGACTCGGCGCCGCCGTCCCCGCGCGGGAGGTCGACGATCAACACCCCGAAGCGCTCCCCCTGATCCTCCACCGGGAATGAGACCACCGAGCGCCGATGCCCGTCGGCGAGCGGGAGGTCGAAGCGCCGGCCCTCGCCACCATCCTGGCAGGCGCGGCAACCGGCGTGGGAGCAGGCCTCGCGCTGGCCCTCCGCGCTGCGGGTGGTGAGGGTGAGCCGCCCGCGCTCGAGCTCCGGGCCGTCGTGCAGGCAGAGCGTGACCGGGCCGATCTGCAGGTGACGGTGGATGTCCTCGAGCACCCGGCGCAGCAGGGGCTCGGAGATGGGCGAGCCGTTGAGTCGGCTGCCCACCCGATAGAGCAGCTCCAGCGAGTGGTTGGTTCGGGCCAGGTCCCGGGTCTTCTCCTCGACCCGCTCCTCGAGGTCGCGGTAGAGGCGGGAGAGGTCCTCCCCCATGCGGTTCATGGCCGCCCCCACCCGCCCCAGCTCGTCGTCGCCGGCGAATCGGGTGCGCCCGCTGAAGTCGCCGCGACGCGCCCGGTCCGCGACCGCGAGTAGCTCGCCCAACGGGGCGATCACCCGGGACAGCACCAGCACCAGGGTCACCGTGACCACCAGCACCGTGAGGAGCAGGGCGGCACCCTGGATGCGCCTCAATTGGACGATCTGCCCCTCGGCCACCGCCTCCAGCTTGCCCACCAGATCGTCCACCTGGGCCACGAATCCATCGACGTCGCGCAGATAGGCCAGGGGCGCGTCGGGGTCGACCGTGCCGGCCCGCAGGGCATCCAGGTGCTCGATCAGGGGTGGGCGCATGCGGCCGATCCAGGCATCGCGCACCCGCTGGTAGGCCTCGTGGACCGGGTGCTCCGATGTCCGGGGGATCACGTCGGCAAGACGTGGGCTCGCCAGCCGCGACTCGAACTCACCCGCCAGGCGCGCGACGTGCTCGGCGCGTGCGGCGGGCTCCAACGCATGGTCGGCGAGGGCCATGCCCACCCGGTAGGACTGCATGCGCAGGGTGCCGGATTGGTTCACCGCCGCAGCCAGGCCCTCGGTGGTGCGGGCGATGAACACCGAGCTGACCATGGACACCACCGCCAGTGCCACCACGAAGGCGAGCAGGATCCCGATCCGCAGCAGGATGGGTTTGCGGGTGAGGCGACGGATCATGGCGAGCATACCCCGAGCTGAATAGCGCAACGGCCGCGACAGGGAAAGGGTAGTACCACCAACGCCTCGAAGGCCAAGCCCGCGTTGTGCAGGATCGGGCCAGTCATCCCCTGGGGGCCATCGAATCATGCGCTTAGGGGTCTAACCACCCTACCTCCCAGGAGGTATTCCCGAATCTTTCCGTCTGGATTTCAGCGGCTTGTGAGCCCGGCCAGGGTGGGTAGACTCGGTGGCGTTCGATCCCTCGAGGCCACCCCCGACCGCGCTGTCCGATGCACGACGCCGACCGTTCAGAGACCTATCTGCCCCTGCTCCGGGAGCTCGCCGCCCTGCGCGATCTGCCCGAGGTGCCGGCGCGCTATCTCGCCGGGGGGAGCGCCTTGCGGACCCTCACCCGCGGACAGGTCCTATGCGAGAAGGGTAATGCGGGTGCCGGTTTCTTCTGTCTGCTCTCCGGTCGGGTGAAGCTGTCCGCGGTGGCGGCCGACGGCAGCGAGCGGGTTCTCGAGCTGGTGCTCCCGGGACGGGTCTTCGGTCAGGCCGCGGCGGTCCTGGACGAGCCTTTCCCCTTCCTCGCCCAGGCCCTGGTGGAGACCCAGGTGCTCCAGGTGAGCCGCGAGCGTATCCGCAAGGCGATCGAGCGGTGGCCGGAGGTCGCGGGGTCCATGCTGCGCCTGGTGAGCCAGGACTGCATGCGTCTGGTCCACGACCTGGAGGCCTGCTGCCTGATGTCGGCCCGGCAACGACTCATCGACTTCCTGATCAAGGAGGCGCGCCCGCGGGTCGGCTCCCATCACGACGCCACCCTGGCCCTGCCCGCCTCGAAGGCCGTGGTGGCCTCGAGCCTGAACCTCACCCCCGAGACCTTCTCCCGCGAGCTCCACGACCTCGCTCGCCGCGGTCTGGTGCAGGTCGAGCGCCGGACGGTGGAGATCCCCGCGCTGGATCGACTGCGGGACGCGGCCACCCAGGACGCTGGCCAGCTCGCATGAGTGATCGGACCATGCCCTGCTTCGATCACCGCCCCCTTGACCTGGGTCATGGAAAGACGCCGGCGCGGGAGATTCTTGATTCGCCTCAAGTCGGGGGTGGTGCTGGATCGGTTGCACTAGTCCTCCATCCCGTTCTGTCAGATCGCGGTCCTTCCTATCCTGGGCCGTCAGCCGGTGGGCCTCGGGCCCATCGCCGAGCCATCCAGCCACACCGATGAGCGCCCCGAACCCGTCACGTCGCGCCTTCCTGCGCGGGCGCATCCGCCCGGAGGCGGTCATCCGTCCGCCCTGGTCCCCGAACGAGGCCGCCTTCACCCGCGCCTGCGACCGCTGCGGAGACTGCCTGCGCGCCTGTCCGGCCGGGGTCCTCAGGCTCGGCTCCGGCGGCTACCCGGAGACCCGTTTCGACCACGCCGGTTGCAGCCTTTGCGGCGACTGTCTCACCGCCTGCGCGGGCAAGGTCCTCCAGGGGGATCCCCTGGTCGACCGCCCCTGGCCCTTCCAGGCCGTCATCGGTCAGGGTTGCCTGGCCGAGACCGGGGTGATCTGCCGCGGATGCGGGGATGTCTGTGACACCCGCGCCATCCGCTTCACACCCCGGGTGGCGGCCCCGGCCCTGCCGTGGCTCGATCCCGAGCTGTGCAACGGCTGCGGCGAGTGTCTCTCCCGCTGTCCCACCGGGGCCATTCGAATCGTCGCGCTTCAGTCCGAGGTCGCCGATGAGCCCACCGCGGACGGCCTCGACCTCCCCACCCGTCCCCAAACTGTCGTGTCTGCCCATGAACATCTGTAGCTGTGTGGTTCATACCCAACCCGGCGGCGGACCGCGGGTTGCGGCCCTGCTCACCGAGCTGCCCGGGCTAGAGGTCCACGGCGGGGTCGACGAGGGCAAGCTGGTGGTGACCCTGGAGGACACCGAGGGGGCCCTGGCCGCAGACACCATGAGCCGACTGAACGACGTCCCGGGCGTCGTCAACACCATCCTGATCTACCACCGAGAGGACGCCGATTGAGGACGTGCCTCCCGCACCCCTCTCGGCGCCGAAGACCCATGCCCGATCCCAACGCCCGATTCCAAGAGAGGAGCAACCCCGATGACCATCTCCCGGCGTGACTTCATCAAGTCCCAGGCCGCCGTGGCAGCCGCCGCGGCCGCTGGCGTCTCCATCCCCGTCTCGCTTACGGCCCGCGCCGAGGAGGGCGGTGACAACATCCGTTGGGACAAGGCCGCCTGCCGTTTCTGCGGCACCGGTTGCTCGGTGCTGGTGGGCGTGGAGGACGACCGCGTGGTCGCCAGCCAGGGCGACCCCGACGCACCCGTGAATCGGGGCTTGAACTGCATCAAGGGCTACTTCCTGCCCAAGATCATGTACGGCAAGGACCGGCTCACCCAGCCCCTGCTGCGCAAGACCAACGGCCAGTACGACAAGAACGGCAACTTCGAGCCCATCTCCTGGGACGAGGCCTTCGACGTCATGGCCGAGAAGTGGAAGGAGGCCCTGAAGAAGGAGGACGGCGTCACCCGGGTGGCCATGTTCGGCTCCGGCCAATGGACCGTCTGGGAGGGCTACGCGGCGGCCAAGTTCATGAAGGCCGGCCTGCGCTCCAACAACCTCGACCCCAACGCCCGCCATTGCATGGCCTCGGCCGTGGTGGCCTTCATGCGTCATTTCGGGATCGACGAGCCCATGGGCTGCTACGACGACCTCGAGCATGCCGACGTCTTCGTGCTCTGGGGCGCCAACATGGCGGAGATGCACCCCATCCTGTGGTCGCGCCTCACCGATCGGCGCCTGACCCACGAGGGCTGCGAGGTGCACGTGCTCTCGACCTTCGAGAACCGCTGCTTCGAGCTGGCGGACAACCCCGTGGTCTTCACCCCCCAGACCGATCTCGCCATCCAGAACTACATCTGCAACTACATCATCCAGAACGGCAAGGTGAACAAGGCCTTCGTGGATGCCCACGTCAACTTCAAGCACACCAACGAGGACATCGGCTTCGGACTGCGCCCGAACAACCCGCTCGAGGTCTCGGCCACCAACAACGGCTATCCGGATCCCGATAAGCCCGGCGAGAAGAAGGGCAATCCCATGGGCTCCAAGCCCATCACCTTCGAGGAGTTCGCCAAGCTGGTCGAGCCCTATACCCTCGAGTACGTCTCCGAGCTCTCCGGTGTGCCCAAGGAGAACCTGGAGCGCCTGGCCGCCGTCTATGCCGATCCCAATAAGAAGGTCGTCTCCTTCTGGACCATGGGCTTCAACCAGCACACCCGCGGGAGCTGGGTGAACGGCAACATGTACAACGTGCATCTGCTGGTGGGGAAGATCTCCGAGCCGGGCAACGGCCCCTTCTCCCTCACCGGCCAGCCGTCCGCCTGCGGCACCGCGCGCGAGGTCGGCACCTTCGCCCATCGGCTGCCCGCCGACATGGTGGTGATGAAGCCCGAGCACCGGGCCGAGGCCGAGCGGGTCTGGAACCTGCCCGAGGGGACCATCAACCCGAACATCGGCTACCACGCCGTGCTCATGCATCGGATGCTCAAGGACGGCAAGCTCAACTGTTACTGGCAGCAGTGCAACAACAACATGCAGGCTGCCCCGAACATGAACGACGAGAGCTATCCGGGCTGGCGTAACCCGGACAACTTCATCACGGTGTCCGACCCCTATCCGACCGTCTCCGCCCAGGCGGCGGACCTCATCCTGCCCACCGCCATGTGGACCGAGAAGGAGGGGGCCTACGGTAACGCCGAGCGGCGCACCCAGTTCTGGCGCCAGCAGGTCGCGGCCCCGGGCGAGTCCCAATCCGATATGTGGCAGGTGATGGAGTTTGCCAAACGCTTCAACGTGGAGGAGGTCTGGCCCGAGGAGCTGCTGGCGCAGAAGCCCGAGTATCGGGGCAAGACCCTCTACGACATCCTGTTCGCCAACGGCGTCGTCGACAAGTTCGCCTACGAGGGCAAGATCGTCGACGACCGCGGCAACGAGTACGCCAACGCAGAGAGTGCCCACTTCGGCTACTACGTCCAGAAGGGGATGTTCGAGGAGTACGCCGCCTTCGGTCGCGGCCATGCCCATGACCTGGCGGACTTCGACGCCTATCACCAGTCGCGCGGACTGCGCTGGCCGGTGGTGGACGGCAAGGAGACCCTGTGGCGCTTCCGTGAGGGCTATGACCCCTACGTGAAGAAGAGCAACCCCGAGGTCGCGGCGGGCGATGTCTACTTCTACGGCAACCCCGACGGCAAGGCGAACATCATCTTCGCCCCCTACAACGCGCCGCCCGAGGCCCCGGATGCCGACTATCCCCTGTGGCTGTGCACGGGCCGCGTGCTCGAGCATTGGCACTCGGGCTCCATGACCCGGCGCGTCGCCGAGCTGCACAAGGCGGTGCCGGACGCCCAGGTGTTCATGCACAAGAACGACGCCAAGAAGCTCAAGCTTCGCGACGGGCAGCTCGCCAAGATCTCCAGCCGCCGCGGCGACATCACCGCCCGGGTCGAGACCCGCGGCCGCAACCGTCCGCCCGAGGGCCTGATCTTCATCCCCTGGTTCGATGCCAGCCGTCTGGTCAACAAGCTGACCCTGGACGCCACCTGCCCGCTGTCGAAAGAAACGGACTTCAAGAAATGCGCGGCCAAGGTGGAGAAGGCGTAAACCGGAGAGGGTAGGGGAGCGTTTGGATCATGGGTGCAAGGGTGCGGTGCGGCTGGGAAGCCGCCCGCACTGACCCAGGCAAGCGCCGCGAACCGACCCTCGACTCAATCCCAAGACCTCGTCATGTCAACCGAATCTACCAACCGAACCGATCGGCCCGCTGTATCCCGCCGGCGCTTCATGGGCGACATGCTGGGGACGGCGTGCGGCGTGGGCCTGCTCGGTCTTGGTCTGGGTCTCTATTCCTCGCGGGCATCGTCCCTGCCGGCACACTATCTGCGCCCGCCTGGGGCCCTGCCGGAGGACGCGTTCAACGGGGCCTGCATCCGCTGCGGGTTGTGCGTGCGCGACTGCCCGTTCGACATGCTGCATCTGGGGCGGGTCGGTCAGGAGGTCCCCACTGGGACGCCCTATTTCGTTGCCCGCGAGAAGGCCTGCGAGATGTGCGAGGACATCCCCTGCGTGGCGGCCTGTCCCACCAACGCCCTGGATCACGGGCTGACCGA
>CAVQQM010000032.1:0-17350 GCA_963714915.1 uncultured Gammaproteobacteria bacterium | reverse complement strand
GAGGAGGGGGGAACCTGGGTCCCGGCCCGTCATAAGGATCAGGGCAGTAGCGGATCATTCCGCTATCGCCCGCAGGATCTTGCGGGGATCTCGCCGGGCGCGTCGGGACGACCCCAGTAGCGTCCAGGACACCTTGCGGACACCTCTCGGGGCGACGAGGACGCGCAACCCGCAGTGGCGCCACGCGAAACTAGAACAAGACAGAGAAGGTTAACGTTCCTGTCGAGATTCCACAACAAGAAGCGCCGGCTCGGACACGGCGGGCACGCCCGCCCCGACCAACCGGTCAGCGTGAATCAAACGGAGCGATGACCCCGAAGGACCGGGCCGTGCTGACCTGAACTTCCGCCCCTATCCGCTGCGAGATCGCGATCCGTCTGTCCACCCCTCGCCTGAACCTTGGTGGTCGCCTGGGCCGACACCACCCAAACGAGGTCAGCTTCGCGGATGATCGCCCGCGCCTCTCCGCGGCAGCGACAGCAGAAATCGGCCAGCGTTGGCCAGCTGCTTGCGTAGCAGCGACCAGTTCTCCTCGCGTCGACGCGCGTCCTGGCAGCGCAAGCAGCCGCGAGCGTTGGGCCGCATCCAGACATTCGAGCATGGCGGACCAGAGGGCATCCCCGACGTTGTAGACGCGGCCCTCGGCGAGACAGACAGGGATGACGCTTCCGATAGGCACAGCCAGATCCGTTGAGACCGCCTCGACGGCGGCGCGGATGCCCTCGGCCTTGGTGCCCTTGGGCTGGGCCAGGTCATAGGGGGGCTGCCACTCGCGCGGCGGACGCAATCGGTCGATGTGACTCAGGGCCACCAGGATCGGCGGCGGGAGGCGGTTCGGACGCCCGGCGAACACCGCGCGCAGGCCGTCCAGGGCCGCGCGATCGGCTTGACGATCCGCCCGGTTGGCGGCGATGACCCAAAGGATCATGTCGGCGTCGCTGGCGGCTTGATGCAGGCTCCGTTGGTCGATGGCGTCCCAGCCCGGCGCATCGTAGACCAGGGCGATATCCAAGCCCTCGCGCTCCAGGCGATACGGCGTCAAGGTCTTGGTGGTGTCCGGTAACAGATCGGTCGCCACTCGTAGCTGACCGAACAAGGCATTGATCAGACTGGACTTGCCCGCGCTCGAACGACCCAGGACCAGGATCCTCAGGGGCTCGCCGGTCGCTGCCGCGGAGGATTCGGCCTCGGCCAAGTCGCGCTCTGAGGTCGGCGTCGGCCGATCGTCCGGCCGCCCATCCGTCAGCACGAGCCGCCCGCTGTAGAGCTCGATCCCGTAGGCCCCGACCTTGCGGACATACTCCTGGAGGATCCAGCGGTACAGCTCGTCTTGGGCCAGGGCGTAGCCGCGGCCGCGCAGCTGCGCAAAGGCCTCGGTGAGGATGGCGTTGGCCGGGCTGACGACCCAACGCCCGGCGCGATACAGCCCCAGCAACCTGTCCGCAAAGGGCTTCCACGCATAGGCCCGGACGAGCGAGCCGACCCTGAGCCGGTGACTGAAGGGGATGTGATCCGTGATGGTGTGGCGCAGGTCGCGGCTGGCTCGCTCGATGATCAGGAGCGCTTCTGGCACCGTCAGCTCGAGCAACGGCCGGTCGACATCCGGGTGGAAATGCCGGGCGACGCGCTCGAGGGTCTGCTGCCCGAGGAGTCCGAGTCGCGCGTTCTCCCCAATCGGCCAATCCTCGGGTTTGGTCTTGCTGGCCATGTCCTCGACCAGCTCCCAAGCCGCGGCGGCGGCAGGCGGCCAATCCGGATCAGGCGCGGTCTGCGCGTCGGTGAGCAAGCGGCGCTCGCTTCGGTGGATCCAATGCTGCAAGCCATAGCCCACCGCGCTGAAGAGGACCAGCGCGCCCAGCCAGTAACGCATCGCCCCGGCCTGCCAGAGCCAGACGAGACCCAGGGGCAGCAGGGCCGCGACCGGGACGGCCCACAGCAGGAGTGCGAGAAGCCTCAGTCGATCGAGCCGGCTCAGTAGACGCCTCATGACCGCTCGGTCCTGACCATCTTGGAGAGTATGGACGCACCCTGCTCGAGCCCCTCCGCATAGGCCCGGCGCAACGCCTCGGCGTCCGGCGGCAGACCTCGGCGACGTCGATTGAAATGGAAGCCGGCGGCCTTGCCCAGCGCATAGGTCGTCGCCCCGCTGGCCGTCGCGCCCCAGATGGCCCCGGCCGCCTGCCCCCACACCGGGATCAGCTTGACCACCGCCCGACCCGCGGTGCGCAACCCGTAGGCGACACCGATCCCCGTGCCGAGCAGGCCCAGAAACTCGAGGATGGCGCGACGATCCCAGTCCTGCCCGTAGAGCGCGGCGAGACTCTGGAGCATCTTGGCCTGGATCGCCGGGACAGCGACCAGATCGACCAGGGGCAAGGCACCCACCCCGGCGGCGGCGAAGGCGTAACCGACGATGTGCGGGTGGGCGGATCGGGCGTAGGCGTCGCCGACCCCGGCATCGCCCCGCAGCAGCGTCTGCAGGCGCAGGGCCGAGACCCCGTCGATCGCGCGCCAGAGTGCGTCCAGACCGTAGTCCGGCGGGTCGAATCCGTCCTCGGGCAGGGTGAGGTCGACCGGGACCCAACGCACCGGGTCCTCGCCAGGCAACCTGCCGAGTCGATCGCGTTGCGCCCGCAGCGCACGGGCGAGGTCGATGGGAACCGATGTCGCCCAGTCCTCCCGATCGAAGGGATAGGGCAATGGGTGCTCGTCGCCTGGCGGATAGGCATCGTGCAGTCCGGTCTGGGCGATCACCAGGGGCCAGTGGGGATGACGCCCGCGCACCCGCCGCAAGACCTCGAAGACGTCGTCCTGACGGATGTCCGTCGCCTTCATGACCGCCAACAGGAGGTGCGCCTGGGACTCGCAGTACTGGATGTCGGCGCTCGGGTCGTAGGCGACCTCGCCGAGGCCCCGGGTGTCGAGGAAGCGCACCACCGGCGCCTCGGCCGGAAAGTCATAGAGCCGCGCCGTCGCCGTGCAGGGCTGGAACCCATTCCCGATCTCGGCCAAGCCGCTTCCGGTCAAGGCACGGATGATGGATGTCTTGCCGGCCTGTGTCTTGCCGATCAGCCACACCACCGGGAGCGGTTCACGCTCGAGTGCCTCGCGCACCGCGGCGGCGACGCGCTCGTCGTCGACGCGCGGCTCGAGCAGGGCCTCGCGCAGACCACGCCAGTTGAAGAAGCCCGCCCCTCCGCGCATCGTCATCGGCTGCATGCCCTTTTGGTGTCCACTCGAACGATTCCGACCCCGACGACCACCGCCGCCGGACAATCAACCCAACCGCGCCCGGAACAGCCGCAAGCTTGGGCGTTCCCCGCGTGGGTCGGGCTTCAGCCCGACTGCCGGCATCGTGTCGGGCCAAAGCCCGACCTACAGCCCGATCCACGGCCCGAGCCACGGTGACCCAGAGCGCAGGGCGGACCCGGGCCGAGGGCGTTCCGCTCGCGGTCATGCTCAGCCCGGGCGCGCAGCCGTTCCTAGGGGCGAACGCTCAGTGTCTGGCCGAACGGTGCTCACGATGCGGCTTGCCCTTCCATGTCGGCTCCGATCGTTTTGGGCCTTGGCCGCGGCCGCTGGACCCGAAGGGTTGGACGGACAACGCACGACTAGGCCGACTCTGGCAGTACCGCCCCGTCGTCCATGCGGATGCAGCGGGCGGCACGCTCGCCTAGGGCCGGGTCATGGGTGACGATGATCAGCGTGAGGCCCTTTTGGTTCAGGCCCTCGAGGGTCGCGATCACCTCCTCGCCCGAGGCCCGGTCGAGGTTGCCCGTCGGCTCGTCGGCGAGGATCAGTCCGGGCTCCATCACCGTGGCCCGGGCGATGGCGACCCGCTGGCGCTGCCCGCCGGAGAGTTGATCCGGGCGATGACCGGCACGAGGCGTGAGACCGACTGCGTCGAGGATGCGCGTGACGCGCTCACGGCGCTCGCGCGGCGGGATGCCTCCCAGCACCAGGGGCAGCTCGACGTTCTCGAACGCCGACAGCCGCGGGATCAGATGAAAGGCCTGGAACACGAACCCGATGCGCTCGCGGCGCAGTCGCGCCCGCCCCTCCTCGGGGAGCTCCGTGGTCTCGACCCCGTCGAGGCGATAGCTGCCCGCGTCGGGGCGGTCGAGCAGCCCGAGCACGTTGAGCAGGGTGCTCTTGCCAGAGCCCGACGGTCCCATGACGGCCGCATAGTCGCCGTCGGCCAGGGTCAGGTTCACCCCGCGCAAGGCGTGCACGGCGGCGTCACCGACCTGGAAGACGCGCTCGATGCCGGCGAGCTCGATCACCGCTCGTCCGGTGTCTCGGCGACCGCGAGGTGCGCCGTCCTCGACCCCATCACCCTCCGGCGTCAGGACCACCTGATCCCCCTCGGCGACACCGGAGGTCACCTGGGTGCGCTCCCAGTTCTCGAGCCCGATGGCGACCTCCCGATCGGCGAGCAGGCCCGAGGACGGGTCGAGCACCAGCACCCGCGGCGGCTTGCCGGGTCGAATGGCCGCGGTGGGCACGTGCAGCGCGTCCTCGGCGCGGTCGACGACGATCTCCACGTCGGCGCTGTAACCGGCGAGCAGCGGGCTGTCGGCGGGTTGCTCGGCGATCACCACCTCGACCTCGACGGTACGCGCCTGCTTCTCCTGGTCGAGGACGTAGGGCGCGATGCGCCGCACAGTGCCGGCAAACACCCGCTCGCCAAAGGCGTCGAGGCTGACCCGGGCGTCGAGCCCCAGGCGCACCTGGCTGGCGTCGACCTCGTCGATGGGGGCCGAGATGTAGAAGCAACTGTCATCGATGAGATCCACCGCCGGCGGGGTCGGAATACCCGGTGGCGACGGCGTGACGTACTCGTTCAGCTCCCCGGAGACCTCGGCGACGACGCCCGGGAAGGGTGCGGTCAGCAGGGTGCGCTCCAGCTCGGCCTCGGCGACACCCACCTGGGCCGCGCTGACCCGCGCACTCGCCTGTGCGGCCTCGCAGTCGGCGACCCCGGCCTGGGCCGCGGTGATCGCCCGGTCGATGGCCTCCTCCGACGCCAGGCGCCGCTCCTTGAGCTTGACCTGCCGTGCAGCCTCGCGCTCGGCCTGATCGGCGTTGAGACAGGCCGCCCGGGCGCGGGCGTCGGCCGCCTCGGCCTCACGCTCGGCCAGGGAGACCCGGGCCCGGAGGTCCTTGTTCCAGAGCTCGAGGAGCAACTGCCCGGCCTTAACCCGGTCCCCCTCGTGCACCGCCAGGTTCGCAATCTGGCCTCCGGTCCCCGGGGCGAGTCGCGCCCGCCGGCAGGCCATCACGGTCCCGGCACGGGTGTTCGCGACCACCGCCTCCACCGGCCCGCGCACGACCGCCTCGACGCGAACCGACACGGGCTGGGGGCGCGTCAGCCACCACCAGGCACCCGCGGCGACGGCGACGGGGACCAGTACGGCAAGCAGACGGGTGACGGGGCGCATGTAAGCGGGGGTGGGATGGAAGGATCACCAGGGGCGGCGGTTAGCGGGGCCTGCCCGCTGACCGAGGAAAATGTCCGGGTGAGGATGGCACAAGCCGCTCGCGATGACGAGTTGCGGCCCGGGCCCGACCGGCCATGGTGCCGGTTTTACCGATACCGACCCGATATGGAATCCACCACCGACCCGGTAGACCTGGCGCGCGGGTGAGCCCTCGAGCGGCGGCCCCAAGGGGTCCACGGGAAGCACATGGGCGGCGCGGGTCTGCTATCGGTCCAGCAGCAACCAGGGTCATTCACGACGCGGCGATTCGATGGGGGACCTCAGATATGCGAACAATGCCGATCCTGTTCATCCTGATCGTGGTCGGATACGTCGGGTTCGAGCTCTATGGCCTCCACAGGGCCAAGGAGCGCATGGACCCGGTGACCATCCTGGACAAGTTCCACATGGCCGATCGCGCGACCAGCCGGTGCGGCCAACCCGAGGGCGATGACCTGGAGCGCTTCCGGCGCAATCTGGGTCTGGCGGCGACGCGCGCGACGCGGGCACTCGAGCAACGCAACCCGGACGCATCGAGGGTCGAGATCGCCGAGATGCTGGAGGTTCGGCGCACGGCCCGCGAGCAGGAGGTCGACGGCATCGTCGAGGCGAGGGGCTGTGGCGATCGGGAGATCTACATCCTGCTGCGGAGATTCGAGATCTGGGCCAGGCACCTGGCCGGATGACCCCGCGGCCCTTGCCGATTTCCATCGGCGGATGTCCCGCGAGGACGCTGCGTCGGTGGGCTGCGCGTCCGGCCGGGCCGTGGCCCAGCGAGGCCCCTCAGGGCGTCGCCTCGGCGGGGGGCGGCGGGTTGCGGTTGAGATCGAGCATGTAGCCGAGCATGGCCTCCAGCTCGTCGGGCTCCGCCTCCTGGAACAGGGCCTCGGCGTATTCGTGCCAGCGGTTGCCGGCGCGGAAGTCGCGGATCTGTTTGATGAGATAGGTGGGGTATTGGCGGGTCAGGGGTGGATTCTCGGTGTCCGGCTTGCCGTTGCCATCCGCACCATGGCAGAGGGAGCAATCGGCCGTGTAGAGCTCCTCGCCCCATTCACGGTCGTAATCCTGCTCCGCGGGGATGCCCACCGCGTCCGGGTCCGGCGCCGGCAAACCGGCGAGATACATCGAGACGGCCGTGATCTCGTCGCCCCCGAGCCGGCCGGACTTGAAGACCGGGATCATGGGCTTGTTCTTGCGCTTGCGGTCGCGGAAGGCGGCAAGCTGAAGCTCGAGATAGCTCGCGGGCATCCCGGCGAGACGGGGGAATTCCCCGTCCCGCCCGCCCCAGGCGGCGGGTCCGTGGCACTTGACGCATTCCGCCTCGTAGATGGCCTTGCCGCGCTCGGTGTCGGCGGCAAGGGCCGCAGCCTGGGGCCCGAGCTGCGCGGCCGCCAGCACGGCAGCCGCCAGCCATCGCCGGCTCAAGGGCAGAGGGGACATGGGCTCGGATCCACGCCGGTTACTCGGCGCCGGCCGCCGTCTTCACCTTGGTGTAGTAGATGCTCTCGCCGGGGATGTCCTGCTCCGGGTCGTACTCGGCCGGCAGGCTGTGGGCGACGCCCTTGTGGCAGTCGATGCAGGTGAGACCCTGCTCCTCGGCGTCCTCGTGACGGTCCTGGCTACGGGTCTCCTGCTTCTCGAAGTTCATGGACTCGTAGTCGTGACAGTTGCGGCACTCCCGCGAATCGGTCGCCTTCATGGTCCGCCAGACGTTCTGGGCCAGCTCGAAGCGGTGCTCCTCGAACTTCTCCGGGGTGTCCACCGAGCCCATGATGTGGTGATAGAGCTCGTTGGTGGCCTGGACCTTGCGGGCGAACTTGTGCACCCAGTCCTTCGGCACATGGCAGTCCGGGCAGGTGGCGCGCACGCCGGTGCGGTTGGTGTAGTGGACGGTGTCCTGGAGCTCCTCGAAGACATTGACCTCCATCTCATGGCAGGAGATGCAGAAGGTCTCGGTGTTGGTCGCCTCCATGGCGGTGTTGAAACCACCCCAGAAGATGATGCCTGCGGCCACGCCGATGACCAGTAGGCCGAGGGTCTTGCCGCGCTTGCGGGCTTGCTGTTCTTCGCTCATTTCACTTCATCCGAGATCGTTGGGGGCGGTTCGAATCGGCCGCGGGACGCCGCGGCCAGCGCGACGCCCGTCGGCGGGGCTCAACGCCCGCTGCCGAAGGTGTTCTCCACCAGGGGCGCTCCGGAGAGCTGGGGCGTATGGCACTGGGTGCAGAAGTAGCGCAGGGCCGACAGGCCCTCGAGCTGTTTGCCGTCCCGATCGAGGGAGTGGCTCTCCGGGGTCGGCTTGGTCTTCTCCTTCTCGGCGGTCGCCTCGCTGTGGCACTTGAGACAGCCGTTCTGGCGCAGGTCGATGCTGTACTTGTCGATGGCGTGGGGGATCAACGGGGGCTGGGTCTCCCAGTCCCGATCGAAACCGCCGGTCACCACCTCCACCTTGCGCTTCTCCGGCTCGGGGGATGGCGCCTCGATGGCCGAGCCGCGCTCGGAGATCACGTCTGTCGCCTGGGGGACTCCCCAGACACCAACAGCCGCCAGTGCGAGTACGAGGGTTGGGATGCGTGTCTTCATGGCCGGTGCTCCACCATCTCTGTTGAGTCGTTCTAAGGCCGATCGTCAGGCGGCCGGGTTGGGGTTTGGGACAGGGTGGCGGGTGCAGTCCGCCGTTGCCCCGGGGCGGTTGCTCGACCGCCAGTCGAATCGAAAGACATCCTTGGCGCAGACATCGATACAGCGGCCGCAGTTGGTGCAGTTGATGTCCAGGATCACGGGCCCCGTGCCCTGGGGGGCACCCTTGAGCGCGGGTTTGATGACCTGGGGCTCCGGACAGACCTCGAAGCAGTCCATGCAGTCGTCGCACTGGGCGCGCTGGGCGGCAGACACCCGGACCTGGGCGGCGCTACCGACCAGCCCGTAGAAGGCGCCGACCGGACACAACCGTCCGCACCAGCCGTGCCTGACCATCAAGAGGTCGAACAGGAAGACGCCCAGGATCAAGGTCCAGCCGAGGCCCATGCCGAAGATCAGCCCGCGGTGCAGCATGGACACCGGATTCACGTACTCCCAGACCATCGCCCCGGTGACCAGGGGCAACAGCAGGACCAGCCCCAGCAGCCAATAGCGCAGGCTGCGCGACAGGGCCGCCCCGCCCCGCAGATCGAGGCGGCGGCGCAGCCAGGCGGCCAGGTCGGTCACCAGATTGACCGGACAGACCCAGGAGCAGAACACCCGACCGCCCACCAGGGCGTAGAAGGCCAGCACGATCAGGGCGCCGACGACCCCACTCAGCACCGGGAGCGTCCCGGCGATCAGGGTCTGGAGCAGCAGCAGGGGATCGGTCAGGGGCAGCACGTCCAGGGTCATGCTGGCCGACAGGTTGCCCTTGACGATCCAGACCCCGGCCAGCGGCCCGAGCAGGAACAGGGCGAGGATGCCGATCTGGCTCGCCCGCCGCGCGAGCAGCCACTTGTGCGCGCCGAGCCAGCCCTTGGCCTCGATGGCGCTGCGCGCGGGATGGGTCTTGATGGCCATGATCGAATGCCTGATCCCGTCAGCCGCGGACGCGTGACGCCGGGTGAGGGCGCAGGTCGTGCCTGGTCACAGCGCGCCTCCCCCGTTCAGGGTGTCGAGTGGGTTGTCCGAGAACGGGGTCTCGGGCTCGGGAGCCGGCACGGCCTCCTGGATCAACCCGCGGCCGCCGTGCTCGTAGCGCATCCCCTCGGGCAGGTTGTAGCGGTGCTCGACGTCAGGCGTCACCAGGGCCTCGCCCGCCTGCCGCTTCTCCTCCCAGCCGACCCGGTAGTGACGGCCCAGCTCGCCCTTGGCCAGGTGCTTGGGCAGGACCTTGATGGCGGCCTTCTCCAGGATGCAGGCCTCCTCGCACTTACCGCAGCCAGTACAGCGATCTGAATGGACCACCGGGATGAACATGGCGTGCTTGCCGGAGCGGACGTTGTGCTGGCGCTCCAGGCTGATCGCCTCGTCCTTGATGGGACAGACCTGATAGCAGACCTCGCAGCGCAGCCCGAGGAAGGCGATGCAGTCCTCCTGATCCACCAGCACGGCGAGGCCCATGCGCGCCTCGTCGATGTCGGTCAGCCCGTGATCCAGGGCGTTGGTGGGACAGGCCGCCACGCAGGGGATGTCCTCGCACATCTCGCAGGCCTTCTCGCGGGCAACGAAATAGGGCGTCCCAGTGGGGACCTCCTGACCGACCCGCCCCAGATGCAGCATGTCGAACGGGCAGTCGCGCACGCACAACCCGCAGCGGATGCAGGCCCCGTTGAACGCGTCCTCCGGCAGGGCCCCAGGCGGGCGCAGATAGTGTGCCGGCAGGGACGATGCCCGCGAGGAATAGAGACCCAGACCAAGACCGAGCAGGCCCACGCCGCACGCCGTCCCCAGCATGTCGCCCATGAAGCGCCGGCGGGATACAGCGGGCCGATCGGTTCGGTTGGTAGATTCGGTTGACATGACGAGGTCTTGGGATTGAGTCGAGGGTCGGTTCGCGGCGCTTGCCTGGGTCAGTGCGGGCGGCTTCCCAGCCGCACCGCACCCTTGCACCCATGATCCAAACGCTCCCCTACCCTCTCCGGTTTACGCCTTCTCCACCTTGGCCGCGCATTTCTTGAAGTCCGTTTCTTTCGACAGCGGGCAGGTGGCGTCCAGGGTCAGCTTGTTGACCAGACGGCTGGCATCGAACCAGGGGATGAAGATCAGCCCCTCGGGCGGACGGTTGCGGCCGCGGGTCTCGACCCGGGCGGTGATGTCGCCGCGGCGGCTGGAGATCTTGGCGAGCTGCCCGTCGCGAAGCTTGAGCTTCTTGGCGTCGTTCTTGTGCATGAACACCTGGGCGTCCGGCACCGCCTTGTGCAGCTCGGCGACGCGCCGGGTCATGGAGCCCGAGTGCCAATGCTCGAGCACGCGGCCCGTGCACAGCCACAGGGGATAGTCGGCATCCGGGGCCTCGGGCGGCGCGTTGTAGGGGGCGAAGATGATGTTCGCCTTGCCGTCGGGGTTGCCGTAGAAGTAGACATCGCCCGCCGCGACCTCGGGGTTGCTCTTCTTCACGTAGGGGTCATAGCCCTCACGGAAGCGCCACAGGGTCTCCTTGCCGTCCACCACCGGCCAGCGCAGTCCGCGCGACTGGTGATAGGCGTCGAAGTCCGCCAGGTCATGGGCATGGCCGCGACCGAAGGCGGCGTACTCCTCGAACATCCCCTTCTGGACGTAGTAGCCGAAGTGGGCGCTCTCGGCGTTGGCGTACTCGTTGCCGCGGTCGTCGACGATCTTGCCCTCGTAGGCGAACTTGTCGACGACGCCATTGGCGAACAGGATGTCGTAGAGGGTCTTGCCCCGATACTCGGGCTTCTGCGCCAGCAGCTCCTCGGGCCAGACCTCCTCCACGTTGAAGCGTTTGGCAAACTCCATCACCTGCCACATGTCGGATTGGGACTCGCCCGGGGCCGCGACCTGCTGGCGCCAGAACTGGGTGCGCCGCTCGGCGTTGCCGTAGGCCCCCTCCTTCTCGGTCCACATGGCGGTGGGCAGGATGAGGTCCGCCGCCTGGGCGGAGACGGTCGGATAGGGGTCGGACACCGTGATGAAGTTGTCCGGGTTACGCCAGCCCGGATAGCTCTCGTCGTTCATGTTCGGGGCAGCCTGCATGTTGTTGTTGCACTGCTGCCAGTAACAGTTGAGCTTGCCGTCCTTGAGCATCCGATGCATGAGCACGGCGTGGTAGCCGATGTTCGGGTTGATGGTCCCCTCGGGCAGGTTCCAGACCCGCTCGGCCTCGGCCCGGTGCTCGGGCTTCATCACCACCATGTCGGCGGGCAGCCGATGGGCGAAGGTGCCGACCTCGCGCGCGGTGCCGCAGGCGGACGGCTGACCGGTGAGGGAGAAGGGGCCGTTGCCCGGCTCGGAGATCTTCCCCACCAGCAGATGCACGTTGTACATGTTGCCGTTCACCCAGCTCCCGCGGGTGTGCTGGTTGAAGCCCATGGTCCAGAAGGAGACGACCTTCTTGTTGGGATCGGCATAGACGGCGGCCAGGCGCTCCAGGTTCTCCTTGGGCACACCGGAGAGCTCGGAGACGTACTCGAGGGTATAGGGCTCGACCAGCTTGGCGAACTCCTCGAAGGTGATGGGCTTGGAGCCCATGGGATTGCCCTTCTTCTCGCCGGGCTTATTGGGATCCGGATAGCCGTTGTTGGTGGCCGAGACCTCGAGCGGGTTGTTCGGGCGCAGTCCGAAGCCGATGTCCTCGTTGGTATGCTTGAAGTTGACGTGGGCATCCACGAAGGCCTTGTTCACCTTGCCGTTCTGGATGATGTAGTTGCAGATGTAGTTCTGGATGGCGAGATCGGTCTGGGGGGTGAAGACCACCGGGTTGTCCGCCAGCTCGAAGCAGCGGTTCTCGAAGGTCGAGAGCACGTGCACCTCGCAGCCCTCGTGGGTCAGGCGCCGATCGGTGAGGCGCGACCACAGGATGGGGTGCATCTCCGCCATGTTGGCGCCCCAGAGCACGAAGACGTCGGCATGCTCGAGGTCGTCGTAGCAGCCCATGGGCTCGTCGATCCCGAAATGACGCATGAAGGCCACCACGGCCGAGGCCATGCAATGGCGGGCGTTGGGGTCGAGGTTGTTCGAGCGCAGGCCGGCCTTCATGAACTTGGCCGCCGCGTAGCCCTCCCAGACGGTCCATTGGCCCGAGCCGAACATGGCCACCCGGGTGACTCCGTCCTCCTTCTTCAGGGCCTCCTTCCACTTCTCGGCCATGACATCGAAGGCCTCGTCCCAGGTGACGGGCTCGAAGTTGCCGTTCTTGTCGTACTTGCCGTTGGTCTTGCGCAGCAGGGGCTGGGTGAGCCGATCCTTGCCGTACATGATCTTGGGCAGGAAGTAGCCCTTGATGCAGTTCAGCCCCCGATTCACGGGGGCATCGGGGTCGCCCTGGCTGGCCACCACGCGATCACCCTCCACGCCCACCAGCACCGAGCAGCCGGTGCCACAGAAACGGCAGGCGGCCTTGTCCCAACGGATGTTGTCGCCGCCCTCCTCGGCGCGCGGCCGTGAGCGAGACGGGGATGGAGACGCCAGCGGCCGCGGCGGCTGCCACGGCGGCCTGGGACTTGATGAAGTCACGCCGGGAGATGGTCATCGGGGTTGCTCCTCTCTTGGAATCGGGCGTTGGGATCGGGCATGGGTCTTCGGCGCCGAGAGGGGTGCGGGAGGCACGTCCTCAATCGGCGTCCTCTCGGTGGTAGATCAGGATGGTGTTGACGACGCCCGGGACGTCGTTCAGTCGGCTCATGGTGTCTGCGGCCAGGGCCCCCTCGGTGTCCTCCAGGGTCACCACCAGCTTGCCCTCGTCGACCCCGCCGTGGACCTCTAGCCCGGGCAGCTCGGTGAGCAGGGCCGCAACCCGCGGTCCGCCGCCGGGTTGGGTATGAACCACACAGCTACAGATGTTCATGGGCAGACACGACAGTTTGGGGACGGGTGGGGAGGTCGAGGCCGTCCGCGGTGGGCTCATCGGCGACCTCGGACTGAAGCGCGACGATTCGAATGGCCCCGGTGGGACAGCGGGAGAGACACTCGCCGCAGCCGTTGCACAGCTCGGGATCGAGCCACGGCAGGGCCGGGGCCGCCACCCGGGGTGTGAAGCGGATGGCGCGGGTGTCACAGACATCCCCGCATCCGCGGCAGATCACCCCGGTCTCGGCCAGGCAACCCTGACCGATGACGGCCTGGAAGGGCCAGGGGCGGTCGACCAGGGGATCCCCCTGGAGGACCTTGCCCGCGCAGGCGGTGAGACAGTCGCCGCAAAGGCTGCAACCGGCGTGGTCGAAACGGGTCTCCGGGTAGCCGCCGGAGCCAAGCGTGAGGACCCCGGCCGGACAGGCGCGCAGGCAGTCTCCGCAGCGGTCGCAGGCGCGGGTGAAGGCGGCCTCGTTCGGGGACCAGGGCGGACGGATGACCGCCTCCGGGCGGATGCGCCCGCGCAGGAAGGCGCGACGTGACGGGTTCGGGGCGCTCATCGGTGTGGCTGGATGGCTCGGCGATGGGCCCGAGGCCCACCGGCTGACGGCCCAGGATAGGAAGGACCGCGATCTGACAGAACGGGATGGAGGACTAGTGCAACCGATCCAGCACCACCCCCGACTTGAGGCGAATCAAGAATCTCCCGCGCCGGCGTCTTTCCATGACCCAGGTCAAGGGGGCGGTGATCGAAGCAGGGCATGGTCCGATCACTCATGCGAGCTGGCCAGCGTCCTGGGTGGCCGCGTCCCGCAGTCGATCCAGCGCGGGGATCTCCACCGTCCGGCGCTCGACCTGCACCAGACCGCGGCGAGCGAGGTCGTGGAGCTCGCGGGAGAAGGTCTCGGGGGTGAGGTTCAGGCTCGAGGCCACCACGGCCTTCGAGGCGGGCAGGGCCAGGGTGGCGTCGTGATGGGAGCCGACCCGCGGGCGCGCCTCCTTGATCAGGAAGTCGATGAGTCGTTGCCGGGCCGACATCAGGCAGCAGGCCTCCAGGTCGTGGACCAGACGCATGCAGTCCTGGCTCACCAGGCGCAGCATGGACCCCGCGACCTCCGGCCACTGCTCGATCGCCTTGCGGATACGCTCGCGGCTCACCTGGAGCACCTGGGTCTCCACCAGGGCCTGGGCGAGGAAGGGGAAAGGCTCGTCCAGGACCGCCGCGGCCTGACCGAAGACCCGTCCCGGGAGCACCAGCTCGAGCACCCGCTCGCTGCCGTCGGCCGCCACCGCGGACAGCTTCACCCGACCGGAGAGCAGACAGAAGAAACCGGCACCCGCATTACCCTTCTCGCATAGGACCTGCCCGCGGGTGAGGGTCCGCAAGGCGCTCCCCCCGGCGAGATAGCGCGCCGGCACCTCGGGCAGATCGCGCAGGGCGGCGAGCTCCCGGAGCAGGGGCAGATAGGTCTCTGAACGGTCGGCGTCGTGCATCGGACAGCGCGGTCGGGGGTGGCCTCGAGGGATCGAACGCCACCGAGTCTACCCACCCTGGCCGGGCTCACAAGCCGCTGAAATCCAGACGGAAAGATTCGGGAATACCTCCTGGGAGGTAGGGTGGTTAGACCCCTAAGCGCATGATTCGATGGCCCCCAGGGGATGACTGGCCCGATCCTGCACAACGCGGGCTTGGCCTTCGAGGCGTTGGTGGTACTACCCTTTCCCTGTCGCGGCCGTTGCGCTATTCAGCTCGGGGTATGCTCGCCATGATCCGTCGCCTCACCCGCAAACCCATCCTGCTGCGGATCGGGATCCTGCTCGCCTTCGTGGTGGCACTGGCGGTGGTGTCCATGGTCAGCTCGGTGTTCATCGCCCGCACCACCGAGGGCCTGGCTGCGGCGGTGAACCAATCCGGCACCCTGCGCATGCAGTCCTACCGGGTGGGCATGGCCCTCGCCGACCATGCGTTGGAGCCCGCCGCACGCGCCGAGCACGTCGCGCGCCTGGCGGGTGAGTTCGAGTCGCGGCTGGCGAGCCCACGTCTTGCCGACGTGATCCCCCGGACATCGGAGCACCCGGTCCACGAGGCCTACCAGCGGGTGCGCGATGCCTGGATCGGCCGCATGCGCCCACCCCTGATCGAGCACCTGGATGCCCTGCGGGCCGGCACGGTCGACCCCGACGCGCCCCTGGCCTATCTGCGCGACGTCGATGGATTCGTGGCCCAGGTGGACGATCTGGTGGGCAAGCTGGAGGCGGTGGCCGAGGGGCAGATCGTCCAATTGAGGCGCATCCAGGGTGCCGCCCTGCTCCTCACGGTGCTGGTGGTCACGGTGACCCTGGTGCTGGTGCTGTCCCGGGTGATCGCCCCGTTGGGCGAGCTACTCGCGGTCGCGGACCGGGCGCGTCGCGGCGACTTCAGCGGGCGCACCCGATTCGCCGGCGACGACGAGCTGGGGCGGGTGGGGGCGGCCATGAACCGCATGGGGGAGGACCTCTCCCGCCTCTACCGCGACCTCGAGGAGCGGGTCGAGGAGAAGACCCGGGACCTGGCCCGAACCAACCACTCGCTGGAGCTGCTCTATCGGGTGGGCAGCCGACTCAACGGCTCGCCCATCTCCGAGCCCCTGCTGCGCCGGGTGCTCGAGGACATCCACCGTCACCTGCAGATCGGCCCGGTCACGCTCTGCCTGCACGACGGCCCGGAGCTCGAGCGCGGGCGGCTCACCCTCACCACCCGCAGCGCGGAGGGCCAGCGCGAGGCCTGCTCCCACGCCGGTTGCCGCGCCTGCCAGGATGGTGGCGAGGGCCGGCGCTTCGACCTCCCGCTCGCCGACGGGCATCGGCGCTCGGTGGTCTCATTCCCGGTGGAGGATCAGGGGGAGCGCTTCGGGGTGTTGATCGTCGACCTCCCGCGCGGGGACGGCGGCGCCGAGTCCGACGCCATGCCCATCAGCCCCTGGGAGACCCGCTTGCTCGAAAACCTGGCCGGCAGCCTGGGCATGGCCCTGCGACTCAATCAGCGCCAGCGCGAGGGCCGCCGTCTGGCCCTGCACGAGGAACGCGGCATCCTTGCCCGCGAGTTGCACGACTCACTCGCCCAGTCCCTGTCCTACCTCAAGATCCAGGCCAGCCGGCTGTCGGCGGCACTCGATGGGGAGGACCCGCGGGCGGCGCGCGCGGTCCTCGCGGAGCTGCGGGGCGGTATCAACAGCGCCTATCGTTCGCTGCGCGAGCTGCTCACCACCTTCAGGCTCAAGATGGACGACCGCGGGCTCGCGAGCGCCCTGGTGGCGACGGTCGCCGAGTTCGAGGCCCGCGGCGCGACGCGGATCGCGCTGGACGACCGGCTGCCGGCGAGCCTGCTCACCCCCAACGAGGAGATCCACGTGCACCAGATCGTACGCGAGGCCCTGTCGAATACGGTCCGCCACGCGGACGCAAGCCGGGCGCAGGTGCATCTAGCCCTCGCCGCCGGGGAGGTGGTGGTCGAGATCGGCGACGACGGCCGCGGACTCGCCGGCACCGACGAGCGCGCCCGTCACTACGGACTCACCATCATGCGCGAGCGCGCCCTGAACCTGGGCGGCAGACTGACCGTCGAGTCCCCGCCCCAGGGAGGAACCCTGGTGCGCCTGGTCTTCCGACATCGTGGGGCGAGCGATCAGGAGCTCCCCCCACCTGCCCTGGCCGGGGCGGCCTGAGCTGGTGCCCGCCGCCACGACGATCCGCTCACCCGGACCCGGACGCGCCCGGGTGGTGGTGATCGACGACCATCCCCTGTTCCGCAAGGGGGTGGCGGACCTGATCGCCATGACCGAGAGCCTCGAGCTGGTCGGCGAGGCGGCCGACGGCGAGAGCGGGATCCGGGTCGCGGAGTCGACCCGACCCGACCTGGTCCTGCTGGATCTCAACATGAAGGGGCTCGACGGCATCGCCACCCTCAGGCGCCTGCGCGAGCGCGGACTGGACGCCCGGGTGGTGATGCTCACGGTCTCCGACAGCGAGGAGGACGTGGTGGCCGCCCTGCGCGCGGGGGCCGATGGCTATCTGCTCAAAGACATGGAGCCCGAGGACATCCTCGCCCAGCTCGAGCATGCCACCCACGGCCGGCTGGTGATCAGCGCCCGGCTCACCGAGCTGATCGCCCGGGCGCTGCGCGACGAGCCGCGCCCGGCCGACGTGGACGAGGCCGGCCTCACCCCCCGCGAGCAGGACATCCTCGCACTCCTCGAGAAGGGCTACAGCAACAAGCTCATCGCCCGCGATCTCGATCTCTCGGTCGGCACGGTCAAGGTCCACGTCAAGCACATCCTGAAGAAGCTCAAGCTCAAGACCCGCGTCGAGGCCGCCGTGTGGGCGGTCCACAGCCACGG
>CAVQQM010000031.1:85000-136602 GCA_963714915.1 uncultured Gammaproteobacteria bacterium | reverse complement strand
AACGAGCTGCGAGTCGCGAGGAGGTCACATCCTTGGCCCTCGCGACTCGTCACTCGCTACTCGATTAGATTAAACGCTCCACGAAACGGCAGATCCGCTCGGCCGCGTCGATGCATTCATCGAGCGGCGGCACCAAAGCCATGCGCACCCGGTTGGCGCCCGGGTTGATGCCGTCGACCGCCCGTGACAGAAAGCTCCCCGGCAGCAGGGTCACATGCTCCTCGGCGAACAGCAGGCGCACGAGCTCGGTCTCCGGGACCGGGGTCTCGGGCCACAGATAGAAGCCGCCGGCCGGTATCTCCGCGGGCAGCACGTCGCGGAGTATGGCGCTCACCGCGGCAAACTTCTCCCGATACAGGGCCCGGTTCGCGCGCACATGCCCCTCGTCGGACCAGGCCGCGATACTCGCGTGCTGGGTGGCCGGGGGCATGGCGCAGCCGTGGTAGGTCCGGTAGGCGAAGAGACGCTCGATCACCTCGGCGTCCCCGGCCACGAAGCCCGACCGCAGCCCAGGGGCGTTGGAGCGTTTGGAGAGGCTGTGGAAGACCAGGCAGCGCTCGAAGCCCGTGTTGCCCATGGCCGCGGCGGCCTGGAGCAGACCGCAGGGCGGTCGATCCTCGTCCCGATAGAGCTCCGAGTAACACTCGTCGGCGGCGATGAGGAAGTCGTGGGTATGTGCCAGCTCAATCAAGCGGGTGCGTGAGCGGTGCTCCTCGACCACCGCGCCGGTCGGGTTGCCGGGAGAGCACAGATACAGGACCTGACACCGCCGCCAGGTGTCAGGCGTGACGGCCTCGAAGTCGGGCACGAAGCCATGCTCGGCCAGGCACGGCAGGTAGTGAGGCTCCCCACCCGCGAGCAGGGCCGCCCCCTCGTAGATCTGATAGAAGGGGTTGGGCATGCAGCACCCGGCGCCCGTCGCGGGTGCGGTCGATGGCCGCCTGGGCGAAGGCGAACAGGGCCTCGCGGGTGCCATTGACCGGGAGTCTCTGGCGCTCGGGGTCGATCGCACCCTGGGGCAGGGCGAAACGCCGGGTGAGCCAGGTCGCGATGGCCTGGCGCAGGGCGGGCATCCCGTGCGTGCTGGGATAGACGGAGAGGGTATGCAGGTGGGCGATCAGGGCCTCGGAGACCAGGGCCGGGGTCGGGTGGCGCGGCTCGCCGATGGACAGGGAGATCGGGTCGCGCCCTGCTGCGGGCTCGACCCCGCGCAGCAGGCCGGCGAGCCGCTCGAAGGGGTAGGGCTTGAGGCGCCCGAGGTCGGGGTTCATGTCAGATCGTCACTCGTGGGCGCCGCGCGATCCGCGGGAGTCAGGGCGGGGCTCGACCGTCCCCAGCGGCGCGAAAAAGGCCGGTAGTATAGGCGATGCCCAGAGTCGGCTCCATGCGCGCGCCCCGCCCGCGCGAACCCGAGGACACCCCATGCCCCTGGTCACCGCCTTTCACCACGCCAGCCTGATCGTCTCCGACACGGCGCGCGCCCTGGACTTCTATGCCGGGCTGCTCGGGCTCGAGCAGCTCCAAGGGCGGCCAGACCTGGGCTATCCGGGCGCCTGGCTCAGGGTCGGGGGTGTCCAGATCCATCTCCTGGAGCTGCCCAACCCCGATCCAGTGACCGGGCGTCCGCCCCACGGCGGCCGTGACCGCCATATCGCCCTGAGCGTCGCCGCGCTCGACCCCCTGATGGAGCGGCTCGCCGGGGCGGGTGTCCCCTACAACCTGAGCCGCTCGGGACGGCGTGCGCTCTTCTGTCGCGACCCGGACGGCAACGCCGTCGAGCTCATCGAGTCGGTCTGAAGGGATCTCGATCGATCGCCCTTGCCCGCCATCCCGGGTGTAGGCGCCTGGCGGACTGCATCGACGGCCGGCGATCAGTAGCCCCGGTAGTACCAGGGGTTGTCCCAGTCCTGGGGGGCAAAGGGGGGCTGGGTGGCGCCCCCGGTGGATAAGTGGCCTGGCCGGGGTGGCCGCCGGGGCCGCTCAACGCCGGATCGCCGCCGGCCGGTGGGTCGGGCCAGGGGTTTGGGGGGGCGGGCGGACCCATGTCCCGGAAGCGCTCGCGTTCGTCCTCCATGCGCTGGCGCCGGGCCTCGCGCCGCCGCTCGACCCCCTCGTTCCAGGCCTCCTTCTGGGCCGCCCCCCAAGGGTCCGTGGCGCGGCGTCGGGCGTCGAACGGCTCGCGCGCGACCTGGCGACGCTCCTCCCAGGCCCTGCGTTGGGCCCGCACCTCGTCGAGCCAGGGCATCGGATGCGCCTCGCCGCCGGTCGCCTCCGGATAGGGCGCGACGGGGGCGGGCGGTCCCTGGGGGGGGGCGGAGGGGGCGTCGTCCGCGACCAGGCTTGCAGTCAAGCAAGAGCGTGCCGCCAGGCCGGCGGCAGGGATCAGCAAGGCCCTCCGCGTGATCACCCGTGAACCGGCGCTCGCCGCTAGGCATGGCCTTCCAACCTCTCGTGGATCTCCCGGCGCAGGCAGGAGAGCGCGCTCTCGCAGGTGATGGGCGCGTCGTCCGAGGTGGTGATGAAGAAGACATCGTCGACTGCCGCGCCGACGGTGGCGATCTTGGCGTTCTGCAGCCGTATCCCGCACTCCTCGAAGACCGCCCCGACCGCCGCCAGGAGCCCCGGCCGGTCCAGGGTGGTGAGGCGCATCACCGTGCGATGGTTGGCGTCGTCGGGCAAGAAGCTGACCCGCGTCTCGGTGGGGAAGTGGCGATGGCGCCGCGGCAGGCTGCGGGCCACGGAGATCCCGCTGCTCGCGGGCTCGCGCAGATCCATCTCCAGACCCTCGCGGATCTCCAACAGACGGTCGGGGTCGTTCACCGGGCCGCCGTCCTGGTCGAGGACCTGATAGGCGTTCACCGTCATGTCGTCGTCGGTGGTCATGACCCGGGCGTCCATGATGCTCAGCCCCATCTGATCGAGAAGGGCCGTAATGCGGGCGAACAGGTTGCTCCGGTCGGGGGTGTAGATGAAGATCTCGGTGCCGCCGCGGATGGTCTCCGGGCGGATCACCACCAGTGGGGGCTCCTGCCCCTCGGCACCCAGGATCTGACGGGTCTGCCAGGCGATCTCGTCCGGGAGCTGTGCAGGAAATAGTCCAGATTGAACTTGATCCAGAGCTGGGTGCAGGCAGCCGGGTTGCCGCCGTAACGCTCGACCAGCCGTTTGGCCTCGTCCTGCTTGTGCTGGACCAGATCGTCCTGGGCCTGGGGGTGGGCAAGACCGCGCAGGAGTGCACGGCGGGTCTCGTGGTAGAGCTCGCGCAGCAGGGCGTCCTTCCAACTGTTCCAGCGCTCCGGGTTGGTCGCGCGGGCGTCTGCGACCGTCAGCAGGTAGAGATAATCGAGCCGGTTGGGGTCGCCGACCTGCTCGGCGAAGGCCTGGATGACCTCGGGGTCGCTGAGGTCCTTGCGCTGGGCGGTCATGGACATGAGCAGGTGGCGCTCCACCAGCCAGGACACCAGGCGGCTGTCGAACTCGGAGAGTCCGTGCAGGCGGCAGAAGTCCCAGGCGTCGCGCGCGCCGAGCTGGAAGTGATCGCCGCCGCGGCCCTTGGCGATGTCATGGAAGAGCCCCGCCAGATAGAGGAGCTCGAGCTTGGGGATGCGCCGGGCGATGGCGCTGCACAGCGGGAACTCCGCGTCGTGCTTGGTGACGGTGAAGCGGCGCAGGTTGCGCAGCAGGGTCAGCGTATGCTCGTCCACCGTGTAGACGTGGAAGAGGTCGTACTGCATGCGCCCGACGATGTTGGCGAAGGCCGGGATGTAGGCGGCGAGCACGCCGTAGCGGTTCATGCGCCGCATCGCGTGGGTGATCCCGGTGGGCTCGCGCAGGATCTCCATGAAGAGGCTGCGGGCGCGCAGGTCCGCGCGGAAGGCGTCGTCGATCCGGTGGCGGTTCTCGCGGATCAGTCGGATGGTGCTGGCGCGCACCCCGAGCAGCTCGGGGTGGGTCTGGAGCACGTGGAAGACCTCCAGCAGGGCGATCGGGTAGCGCCGGAAGACGCTCGCGGAGGTCACCTCGAGATAGCCGCTGCGGGACTGGAAGCGTTTGTTGATCGGCACCGGCGGGCCGATGTCGTCGTGCAGCAGGATGGCCTCGCGGAAGAGCTGCAGTAGCATCTCGTTGAGCCGGTTGAGCTGCTGCACCGTGCGGTAGTACTGCTGCATGAACTGCTCGACGGCCAGGTTGCTCGCGCCGTCGCAGAAGCCGAACTGGTCGGCGAGGGTACGCTGATAGTCGAACAGCAGCCGGTCCTCGCGGCGGCCGGTGAGCCGGTGCAGGGCGAAGCGGATCCGCCAGAGCAACGCTGGCCCTCGATCAGGGTCTGGTACTCGGGCTCGGTGAGGAAGCCGTGGCTGACCAGGTCGTGGAGGTTGCTGGGCCGAGAAGTGCCGTTTGGCGACCCAGCCGATCATCTGGATGTCGCGCAGTCCGCCCGGGTTCTCCTTGATGTTGGGCTCGAGGTTGTAGGCGGTGTCGCCGTACTTGCGCCAACGCGCCTGCTGCTCCTCGGTCTTGGCGGCGAAGAATTGCGCGCTGTCCCAGATCTGCGTCGGCGCGGTGGCCGCACGCATGCGCTCGAAGAGGGCGCCATTGCCGGCGAGCAGCCGGGTCTCGATCAGGTTGGTCATGACGGTGACGTCGCCCGTGGCCTCGCGGGCGCACTCCTCCGGGCTGCGCACGCTGTGGCCGACCTCGAGACCGATGTCCCACAGGAAGGTGACCAGCTGCTCGATGGACTCGCGCAGGCCCGCCTCCGCCTCGGGCTCGACCAAGATCAGGATGTCCACGTCGGAGCTGGGATGTAGCTCCTGGCGGCCGTAGCCGCCTACCGCGGCCAGGGCCGCGTCGCGGGTATCGCCGAGCAGCCGCGTCCAGACGTCATGCAGGACACGGTCGGTGAGGTCGCTCAGGGCATGCACCAGGGTGGTGACCGCCACCCCCTGGTCGAACTGCTGGAAGAGCCCCTCGCGGCCCTCGCGCAGCACCCGTCGCGAGCCGTCGATGAGTGCCTGGTGGCGCGGCGGAATCTGGGGCGCAACGACTGCGGCCAGGGCCGAAGGGGAGGCGCTCATGCGGGTGGGGCCGCGCGCTCGTCCGCGCGCAGGGTGAGGATCTCGAAGCCCTCCTCGGTGACCAGCACGGTGTGCTCCCATTGGGCCGACAGGCTGCGGTCCTTGGTCACCACGGTCCAGCCGTCGGGCAGCAGCTTGATGAAGCGCTTGCCCGCGTTGACCATGGGCTCGACGGTGAAGCACATGCCCGCTCGCAGCTCCATCCCATCGCCCGGTCGCCCGTAATGCAGCACCTGGGGGTCCTCGTGGAACTCGCGTCCGATGCCGTGGCCGCAATACTCTCGCACCACCGAGTAGCGCTCGGCCTCGACGTAGCTCTGGATGGCATGTCCGATGTCGCCCAGGGTCGCCCCGGGGCGCACCGCGCGGATGCCGCGGAACATCGCCTCGCGGGTGACGTTGACCAGCCGCCGGGCGAGCACCGAGGGCTCGCCGACGAAGAACATCTTGCTGGTGTCGCCGTGATAGCCGTCCTTGATGACGGTGATGTCGACGTTGACGATGTCGCCCTTCTTCAGGCGCTTGTTGCCGGGGATGCCGTGACAGACCTGGTGGTTCACCGAGGTGCAGATGGACTTGGGGAAGCCCCGGTAGTTCAGCGGTGCCGGGACCGCCTGCTGGACGCCCGTGATGTAGTCGTGGCAGATCGCGTCGAGCTCGTCGGTGGTCACGCCGGGCGCGACGTAGGCGCCGATCATGTCCAGCACGTCCGCGGCGAGCCGGCCGGCGACGCGCATGCGCTCGACGGCCTCGGGTGACTTGATCTCAACACTCATGGTCGGGCGGGATGCGTCCATTGGGGCGTCCAATCGGGCGGAAATGCTTGAATCACTTGCCCGGCGCGATTGTCCAGCGCAAGCACGCTATGGTATAAAACGCGGCGCGATGCCGCAAACAGACTCGGGTCTGGCCTGGGAGATGGCGGCGGTCGTGGCTGCAACCAAGCGAAAAACCGGGCGTTTTTCGCTTTTCTTTTGATGCTCAGTCAACCAAATCCGGGGATCGCCCGTGGGGCGTCGCCGGGTGACCACACACGCACCGGCACGTGTCGCTGGGTGCCCGCGAGGGTTGCGGCATGGGGTGCGTGGAGGCACAACCCGACTGTTTCTCGAGGAACGAATCATGAGCGACGTATCCATGCGTCAGATGTTGGAGGCCGGCGTCCATTTCGGCCACCAGACCCGATATTGGAACCCCAAGATGGGGGCCTTCATCTTCGGTCACCGCAACAAGATCCATATCATCAACCTGGAAAAGACCGTCCCGCTCTACCAGGATGCCATGAATTTCCTGGGTACCATGGCCGCCAACGGCGGTCGCATCCTGTTCGTCGGCACCAAGCGTGCCGCCCGCGAGGCGATCCGCGAGGAGGCCTCCCGCTGCGGGATGCCCTATGTCAACCACCGCTGGCTCGGCGGCATGTTGACCAACTTCAAGACCATCCGCCATTCCATCAAGCGCCTCAAGGAGCTCGAGGCCATGTTCGAGGACGGCAGCATCGAGCGCTTCAACAAGAAGGAAGCCCTGACCCTGTCGCGCGAGCGCGACAAGCTCGAGCAGAGCCTGGGCGGGATCAAGGACATGGACGGTCTGCCGGACGCCCTGTTCGTGATCGACGTGGGGCATGAGAAGATCGCGGTCACCGAGGCCAACAAGCTGGGCATCCCGGTGGTGGGCGTGGTCGACACCAACAACGACCCGAGCCGGGTGGACTATGTGATCCCCGGCAACGACGACGCCATCCGGGCCGTGCGTCTCTACATCGCCGGCGCGGCCGACGCGGTGCTCGACGGACGCAACACCGCGGTCGCCATGGTCGCGGGGCGCGATGCGGGGATGACCGCTGCCGCCGCGGCCGCGCCTTCCGACGCCGCCGGGGCCTGACCCCGCCGGCCTGGCGGTTACGCCGGGCGTCTCGTTCACCCGCGGGCCGACATGGCCCGCGGGTCCATCCAAATAGCAACCCGATGCCCCTGAGGGCGAGGCAGTAGATCAATGGCAATCACAGCGGCAATGGTGAAGGAGCTTCGCGAGCGCACGGGCGCCGGAATGATGGAGTGCAAGAAGGCCCTGGTGGAGGCCGAGGGTGACATCGAGGCCGCCATCGAGGCCATGCGCAAGTCGGGCCAGGCCAAGGCCGCCAAGAAGTCCGGCCGTATCGCCGCCGAGGGCGTGGTGATGATCGAGCTGGCCCAGGACGCCAAGCAGGCCGTGCTCGTGGAGATCAACTGCGAGACCGATTTCGTCGCCAAGGACGAGAACTTCGGTGCCTTCGCCCACGCCGGTGGCCAAGACCGCCCTGTCGCCCGAGGCGGTGGACGCGGCCGTGCTCGCCGAGATGCCGCTCGCCGGCGATCCGGCCAGCACCGTCAACGCGGCCCGCGAGGCGCTGATCGCGAAGATCGGCGAGAACATCCAGGTGCGGCGCGTGGTGCGCTTCGATGACGTTCAGGGCTCCCTGTACAGCTATCGCCATGGGGTGCGCATCGGCGTGGTGGTGGAGATGCTGGGCGGCGACGAGACCCTCGGCCGCGACATCGCCATGCACATCGCGGCGAGCAGCCCGATCTGCGTGGGCGCCGACCAAGTGCCCGCGGAGACGCTGGAGAAGGAGCGCGAGATCTTCCGCGCCCAGGCCCTGGAGAGCGGCAAGCCGCCCGAGATCGTCGAGAAGATGATCGGTGGTCGGGTGCGCAAGTTCCTCGAGGAGGTGACCCTGCTGGGCCAGGCCTTCGTCAAGGACCAGGACACCACCGTCGAGAAGCTGCTCAAGCAGGCCGGCGCCGAGGTGCGTCGTTTTGCCCGGGTCGAGGTCGGTGAAGGGATCGAGAAACGCAGCGAGAACTTCGCCGACGAGGTGATGGCCCAGGTGCGCGGCGACGCGTGAGCCCCGACGGGAGGGCCCGGATCCTCTGGGCCCGCCATGGCCGCGGCACCCCCCGGGGCGCCCCGGGTGGAGCGACAGCGAGGTGACCAGCCCATGACCGAGTCCGAGACCGAGCCTCGAGCGATCCGTCGGATCCTGCTCAAGATGAGCGGGGAGGCCCTCATGGGCGCCGACAGCGGGGGCATCTCCCCGGAGGTGCTGGAGCGCTTCGCGGGGGAGGTGCGGGACCTGGTCCAGGAAGGCATCCAGGTCGCCCTCGTCATCGGCGGCGGGAACATCTTCCGAGGCGCCGGTCTGGCCGCCCGCGGGATGGACCGGGTCACCGGCGATCACATGGGCATGCTGGCCACGGTGATCAACGCCCTGGCCATGCAGGACGCCCTGCGCCGCCTAGGCACCCCGGCGGTCACCCTGTCGGCCTTGCGGATGGATCAGGTGTGCGATCCCTACTCCCAGCGCGAGGCCTTGCGTCTACTCGAGTCGGGCAGTGTGGTGATCCTCGCCGGTGGCACGGGCAACCCCTTCTTCACCACCGATTCGGCGGCCAGTCTGCGCGCCATCGAGATCGCCGCCGATCTGCTCGTCAAGGCCACCAAGGTCGACGGGATCTACTCCGCCGACCCGGTGCGGGTCCCCGATGCGACCTTTTATCCCCGGATCAGCTACGATCGCGCCCTGCGCGAGGGGTTGGCCGTGATGGATGCCACGGCGATCGTGCTATGTCGTGATCATGACCTGCCCCTGCGGGTGATGAACATCAATGAGCCGGGCGCGCTGTTGCGTCTGGTGCGCGGGGACGCGGTCGGTTCCCTGGTCGTGAGTGGTGAATACGATGATCGATGACGTGAAGAAAGACGCGGCCGAACGCATGGCCAAGAGTGTCGAGGCCCTCGGCCACGAGCTGGCCAAGATTCGCACCGGGCGCGCCCATCCCTCCTTGCTCGACCATGTGATGGTCTCCTACTACGGCAGCGATATGCCGATTCGGCAGGTGGCCAACGTCACCGCCGAGGACGCCCGCACCCTCGCCGTCACGCCCTGGGAGAAGGGCATGGTCCAGGCCGTCGAGAAGGCCATCATGCAATCTGACCTGGGGCTCAACCCCAACACCGCGGGAACGGTGATCCGGGTGCCCATGCCGGCCCTCACCGAGGAGCGGCGGCGCGATCTCATCAAGGTCGCGCGCCACGAGGCGGAACAGGCCCGGGTGGCGGTTCGCAACATCCGCCGGGATGCGAATTCGGAGCTCAAGGAGCTGGTCAAGGAGAAGATGATCTCGGAGGACGATGAGCGGCGCGGCCAGGAGATCGTCCAGAAGCTCACCGATCAGTATGTCAAGGAGGTCGACCAGGCCCTCGCGGTCAAGGAAGAGGATCTGCTCTCCCTGTGACCACCTGAGCCCTCCCGAGACCCCGATGCGGCGAGCAAACGACGGTGGATGAAGGCACGCCAGAGACCGGCTCGGGCGAGCCCGATAAGGGCGAGCAGACCGCGCGCGTCCCGCGGCACGTTGCGATCGTCATGGATGGCAACGGCCGTTGGGCCAATCAGCGCCATCGGGCCCGTACCTGGGGTCACCGCCAGGGCGTCAAGAGCGTGCGCGCGGTGGTGGAGGAGAGCGTGCGCCGGGGGGTCGGCACCCTCACCCTGTTCGCCTTCAGCAGCGAGAACTGGCGCCGGCCGGTCACGGAGGTGAGCGTGCTCATGGACCTCTTCCTGAGCACCCTGCGCGGCGAGGTCCGGCGGCTCCAGGAGAACGGGGTGCGACTGCGCGTGATCGGCGAGCGGTCCGCCTTCTCCGAGAAGCTCCAGCGGCGTATCGCCGACGCCGAGGACATCACCGCCAACAACACCTGTCTGCAGTTGCAGATCGCTGCGAACTACGGCGGGCGCTGGGACATCACCCAGGCGACGCGCCGGATGATCTCGGACATCCAGGCGGGACGGCTCGACCCCGGGGCGGTCAACGAGCAGGCCATCGCCGCGCGCCTCTCGTTCGCCGATCAGCCAGATCCCGACCTGTTCATCCGCACCGGCGGTGAGAAGCGTCTGTCCAATTTCATCCTCTGGCAGTCCGCCTACGCCGAGCTCTATTTCACCGATCTACTCTGGCCGGAGTTCGGCGCCGAGGCCTATGGGGAGGCCCTGGACGACTTCGCCTCCCGCCAGCGCCGATTCGGGCTCACCAGCGAGCAGGTCAGGGGCGACCAGGTTGCGGGCGACCAGGCCGGCCCGGGCGATGAGCGGCACTAGCGCCTTGGCGGATCCGGGTACCCTGCGGCAGCGGACCGTGACGGCCTTCGTCATCGGTCCGCTGGTCATCGCCGCCATCCTGCTCCTGCCGACCCCGGGCTTCGCCCTCTTCGTCGGGCTGCTCCTGCTGGCCGGCGCCTGGGAGTGGGCGGCCCTCGGGGGGCTCGAGCGTGCGCCCGCGCGTGTGGCCTTCGTCGCCCTGATCCTCGCTGGTCTGGTCACCCTTTGGGTCTTCGAGCCCGCGAGATTCTGGCTGATCGGCGCCGCCGCCTTTTGGTGGGTGCTCAAGACGGTGCAGGTCGCGCGGGTCAAGGACATCGATCCCAGTCTCGGATGGCAGCCCCAGGTCCTCGCCGAGGGCATGCTGATCCTGTCGGCACCCTGGGCCGCCCTGGTCGAGCTTCACGGGGGCTCGGCCGAGGGACCCTTGCTGGTCCTGTTCCTGATGATGCTGGTGTGGACCGCCGATTCACTGGCCTTCTTCGTCGGGCGGCGCTTCGGGCGAACGAAGCTCGCGCCCGCGGTGAGCCCGGGTAAGACCCGGGCGGGGGTCTATGGGGCCCTGGGGGGTGCTGCGGCCTGGGGCCTGCTGCTCGGTCTGTCGCTGGGCCTCGGTCCGTTCGAGACCTTGCTGGCCGCCCTGCTGTGTGCCCTGACCGTCTCCGTCTCGGTGGTCGGGGACCTCTATGAGAGCCTGCTCAAGCGCCGGCGCGGTGTAAAGGATTCCAGCCATCTGCTGCCAGGCCACGGTGGCATGCTCGATCGAGTGGACAGTCTGACCGCCGCGGCCCCGGTCTTCGTGCTCGGGCTCGGCATGATCCTGGGGGGCGCATGATCGGCGTAACCGTGCTGGGTGCGACGGGTTCGGTCGGGGTGAGCACGCTCGACGTGGTCGCCCGTCACCCCGAGCGTTTTCGAGTCGTGGCACTCACCGCGCGCACCAATGCCGAGCGTCTGGCCGAGCAGTGCCGGCGCTTCCGGCCCCGCTACGCGGTCATGGTGGACGCCGCCGCGGCCACCCGCCTGTCGGGGCTCCTGGCCGACATGCCCGAGGCGCCCGAGGTGCTCCAAGGCGTCGAGGGTCTGGCCGAGGTCGCTGCGCTCCCCGAGACCGACTATGTGATGGCGGCGATCGTCGGCGCGGCCGGTCTGCGGCCCACCCTGGCGGCCGCCCAGGCGGGCAAGCGCGTGCTCCTCGCCAACAAGGAATCCCTGGTTATGGCCG
The DNA here is from genome assembly GCA_963714915.1 of uncultured Gammaproteobacteria bacterium. Classification (GTDB taxonomy): domain Bacteria; phylum Pseudomonadota; class Gammaproteobacteria; order Chromatiales; family Chromatiaceae; genus Thiodictyon. The sequence goes on along the minus strand of CAVQQM010000031.1, from coordinate 125,159 downwards.
GGGCGCTCTTCATGGGCGCGGTTGCCGACAGTGGTGCGGAGCTCCTGCCCATCGACAGCGAGCACAACGCGGTCTTCCAATGCCTGCCGCCGGGGTTCAGGTCCGGCCTGGAGCGGGTCGGGGTCGAGCGCATCCTGCTCACCGCGTCTGGCGGGCCCTTCCGCGGCTGGTCCGCCGAGCGGCTGGTCGCCGTCACCCCCGAGCAGGCCTGCGCCCACCCCGTCTGGAGCATGGGCCGCAAGATCTCGGTGGATTCCGCCACCCTCATGAACAAGGGGCTGGAGGTCATCGAGGCCTGCTGGCTCTTTGGCACCGGACCCGAGCGCATCAAGGTGGTGGTCCACCCCCAGAGCGTGATCCATTCGCTGGTCCAGTATCGCGACGGCTCGGTATTGGCGCAGCTCGGCAACCCGGATATGCGCACCCCCATCGCCCACGCGCTCGCCTGGCCGGATCGCCTGGATTCGGGGGTGGCGCCGCTCGAGCTGGTGGGCGTCGGTCGATTGGACTTCCAGGACCCCGACCTCGCCAACTTCCCCTGTCTGCGGCTCGCCATCGACGCGGCGCGCGCCGGGGGCTCCGCCCCGGCGGTCCTCAACGCCGCGAACGAGATCGCCGTCGAGGCGTTCCTGGCCCGCCGGATCGGCTTCCCCGGGATCGCCGAGGTGGTGGACCGGACCTTGCAATCCCTGCCCCTGGAGCCAGTATCCGACAAAGATCTCGATGCCCTTATGGATCTGGACGCGCGAGCCAGACGCCGGGCGGAACAACTCGTCTCGGAGTCTGTCTGCTGACCCCATGGACCTGCTCTTCACCATCGCCTCGTTCATCGTCGCCCTGGCGATCCTGATCACCGTACACGAGTTCGGCCACTTCTGGGTCGCGCGGCTCGCCGGCGTCAAGGTCCTGCGCTTCTCCGTCGGCTTCGGCCGGCCCCTGCTTCGCCATCAGCGCACTCCGGAGTCCACGGAGTATGTCCTCGCCGGCATCCCGCTCGGCGGCTACGTCAAGATGCTCGACGAGCGCGAGGAGCCCGTTGCCGAGCAGGAGCGTCACCTGGCGTTCAACAACCAGGTCCTCTGGAAGCGCGCGGCGATCGTGGCGGCTGGGCCGGTGTTCAACTTCCTATTCGCGATCCTGGCCTACTGGGGGATCTTCATGGCCGGCGACACCGGGCTGCGGCCGGTGATCGGCGTCGTCGAGCCGGCCTCCATCGCCGAGCGCGCGGGGTTCGAGCCGGGCGACGAGCTGCTGCGCATCGGCGCCCGCCCCTCGCCGACCTGGGAGGGGGCGGTCTTTGCCTTGATGTCCCAGGCCCTCGACGGTCGCGACCTCGAGATCGGCGTTCGCACGGCGAATGGGGATCTCGAGTCACGACGCATCGACGGGGAGACCCTTGCCGAGCTAGCCGAGAACCCGAACCTGCTGGATCGGCTCGGGCTGTCGCCTGAGCGTCCCTTGTTGCCCGCGGTGATCGGCGAGGTGACCCCCGGGGAGCCCGCCTCGCTCGCCGGCCTCCAATCCGGGGATCGGATCCTCGCGGTCGACGGAGAGCCCATCGCCGGTTGGGGCGAGTGGGTGGAGCGGGTCAGGGCTAGCCCCGAGCAGTCCCTCACCACGGAGGTGGAGCGCGATGGCGCCCGGCTGGAGCTGAGCGTCACGCCGCGGGCGCTGGTCTCGGAGGACGGCAGCGAGATCGGGCGCATCGGTGCGGGTGTGCAGCCCCGCGACGACCTCATGGATCGCTACCGCGTGGAGGTCCACCACGGGCCGATCGGTGCGCTCCTGGCGGCGGGCGAGAAGACCGCCGAGATGAGCGTGCTCATGCTGCGGGTGATCTGGCGCATGTTGATCGGCCAGGCCTCGGTGGAGAACCTGAGCGGGCCCATCACCATCGCCGAGACGGCCGGGAAGACGGCCAGCTTCGGGCTCGACTATTTCGTCAAGTTCCTCGCCGTGGTCAGCATCAGCCTCGGCGTGCTGAACCTGCTGCCGATCCCGATCCTCGACGGGGGGCATCTCCTCTACTTCTTCATCGAATGGGTCAAGGGGAGCCCGCTCTCGGAGCAGGCCCAGATGCAGGGTCAGAAGGTCGGCCTGGTGATGCTCGCCGCCCTCATGACCCTGGCCTTCTACGTCGACCTGAGCCGACTCTTCGGCTCCTGAGCCGCCCCCATCGGGGCGGATCGATCTGCCCGCTAAGGTCCCCGCCGGCCTTTGGAACCCCTCACCGTTCCCGTATACTAGCGACCCTTGACTGGTGCCCCGTCCCGGGGCCTGCTCTCGCCCCTGGGGGTCCTCCTTGCCCTGGACATCTCGCGCCCTCGCCGCGGCAGCGCACCGCCTTACATCCCTTACCCTCCTGTTGCTCCTCTGGGCGACGGTCGCCTGGGGTCAGGAATTCCGCATCGCCGACATCCGGGTGGAGGGGCTCCAGCGCATCGCGCCTGGAACGGTCTTCAACTACCTGCCCGTTCAGGTGGGCGACACCGTCGGCGACGACGTCACCGCCAACATCATCCGTTCGCTCTATCGCACCGGATTCTTCGAGGACGTCCGGGTCGAGCGCGACGGCGATGTGCTGGTGGTGGATGTGCAGGAGCGACCGGCGATCGCCCAGATCGAGTTCGTCGGCAACCGGGACCTGGACGAGGAGGCCCTGCGCGCGTCGGTGGCCGAGATCGGGCTCAAGGAAGGGCGGGTCTTCAATCCCTCGGTCCTCGATCGCATCGAGCAGGAGCTCGAGCGCCAGTACTTCGGCCGCGGCAAGTACGGGGTCCTGATCCAGTCCACGGTCTCTCCGCTGGAGCGCAACCGGGTGGCGATCCGGGTCGAGATCACCGAGGGGCTCACCGCCCGCATCAAGCAGATCAACATCATCGGCAACCAGGCCTTTGACGAGAAGACCCTGCTCAAGCAGTTCGAGCTGGGCCCCACCGGCTGGTTCTCCTTTTATTCGAAGAACGATCAGTATTCCAAGCAGAAGCTGGCGGGGGACCTCGAGGCCCTGCGCTCCTACTATCTCGACCGCGGCTATCTGCGCTTCGACATCAAGTCGACCCAGGTCTCGATCAGCCCCGACAAGAAGGAGATCTATGTCACCGTCGTGGTCGACGAGGGCTCGCCCTACACGGTGAGCGATATCCGGCTCGCGGGAGAGCCTTCGGTCCCCGCGGAGCAGATCTTCCCGCTCATCCAACTGCGGCGTGGTGAGTTCTTCTCCCGCAAGGTCACCACCGAGAGCGCCGAGCGGATCTCAAACCTGCTCGGTGACGAGGGCTACGCATTCGCCAATATCAATACGGTCCCGGAGATCAACGACGACACCAAACAGGTGGTGGTCACCTTCTTCGTGGATCCCGGCAAACGGGTCTATGTGCGCCGGGTGAACATGAAGGGCAATACCCGCACCCGCGACGAGGTCCTGCGGCGCGAGATGCGACAACTGGAGACCGCCTGGTTCTCCTCGCGATTGGTCAGGGAGTCACGCGAGCGTCTCCAGCGTCTGGGCTTCTTCGAGGACGTCACCATCGAGACCCCGGCGGTCCCGGGCTCGGCGGATCAAGTGGATGTGGACGTCACCGTGGTGGAGAAGGCCGCGGGCAACCTCCTGGCGGGCGTCGGCTACTCCCAGTCCCAGGGCATCATCCTCAACGCGAGCGTCACCCAGAACAACTTCCTGGGGACCGGCAAGCGGGTCTCCTTCGCCTTCAATAACAGCTCGGCCACCCGGCTCTACCAGCTCGGCTTCCGCAACCCCTACTACACCATCGACGGCATCAGCCGCGGATTCGAGCTCTCGTACCGGGAGACCAACTTCGACGAGCTCATCGGTGCCGACTATTCCACCAACGTTGGGGTGGCCGGAATCAACTTCGGGCTGCCCATCAGCAGCACGGCCAGGGCGGGATTCGGTTTTCGCTATCAGTACACGGACTTCACCGCCGGGGTGTCGGAGCTGGCCCAGCAATTCGTGGAGGAGAACGGAAACGTTTTCAATGACTTCCTGCTCTCCGCGAGCTATGTCAACGACTCCCGCGACACGGCGATCTTCCCCAGCCGCGGGTCGCTGCGCTCGCTGAACCTCGAGGTGGCGGTGCCCGGCAGCGATCTCCAGTATTACAAGGTCGGCTATCGCGACGAGCTGTACATCCCGCTCACCTCCCGGTTCGTCCTGTCCCTGTCCGCGGACCTGGCCTACGGGGACGGTTACGGGGATCTCAGTGCCTTGCCTTTCTTCGAGAACTATTACGCGGGCGGCCCGCGCACGGTCCGCGGCTTCAGGGCGAATACCCTCGGGCCGCGTGAGACCAATGTCCCCTTCGATCCTGTCGGCGGCAACACCAAGGTGGTTGGGACCATCGAGTTGTTCGCGCCGCCCCCCATCGGCGGCGAGTTCGAGAAGACCCTGCGTCTGGGGGCCTTCCTGGACGCGGGCAATGTGTGGGAGACCACCGGCACCGATCTCGTGGCGCCGACCGGTTTCGACCTGGGTGAGCTGCGCTACTCCACCGGCCTGTCCGCCACCTGGCTGTCCCCGGTCGGGGCATTGACCATCAGCTACGCTGTCCCGCTCAACGAAAAGGAACAAGATCAGGTGCAGGCCTTCCAGTTCGGGATCGGGCAGACCTTCTGAGCGACGGAGCCCCATGCTGATGCCGTGCAGGAACTCGAATCGCGATCGCCCTCTGGCTGGGTGCGGCGGCGGCCTGCGCGGGCGCCGCCGATCAGGTCTACCGGATCGCCGTGGTCGATCCCAATCGGGTGGTCGAGAGCTCGCCCCAGTACGAGGCGGCGGGCCGGGCCCTTCAGGGCGAGGTGGAGGATCGCGAGCGGATGCTGCGCGCCCAGCAGGAGCAGATCTCGGAGCTTCAGCGCCAGCTCGAGCGCGATGGGGAGCTGATGAGCGAGAACGAGCTTCAGCGCCTGAAGAACGACATCCGCAGCCGTAACCGCAAGCTCAAATATGCCCAGGATGAGTTCCAGGAGGACTTCTCCCTGCGCCAGAACGAGCTGCGCACCAAGCTGGCCCGACAGGTGCAGGAAGTCGTCGTGGAGCTGGCGAAGGAGCTGGAGATCGACCTGGTGGTGAGCGAGGGCCTGGTCTACTACAGCCCCAGGATCGACATCTCCGATCAGGTCATCGAGCGGCTCAAGAAGGAATTCGCCGCGAAGTGATGAGGGGTCCGTCCGTCTCCCAGGCGAGCGCAACCAGATGAAGGGCGCCGCGGCGCGGCTCGATGAGCTTGCGGCCCGATTGGGGCTCAGGTTTCGGGGCGATCCGGCCACCCGGGTCGATCGGGTGGGTGACCTCGGCGATGCCGATGCCGACTGCCTGAGCTTTCTCGGGGATGCCAAGTACCGGGCCCATCTCGCCGACTCCCGCGCGGGGATCGTGGTGCTGCGCGAGTCCGATGTCGGTTCACGTGACGGCGCCGTCCTGCTGAGCCCCAACCCCTATCTCGATTTCGCCCGCGCCGCCGCCATCCTCTATCCCGAGCCCCAGGTACGGCCAGGGGTCCATCCCAGCGCGTGCGTCGATCCCTCGGCGCATGTCGATACCAGCGCCTGGGTGGGGCCGACGGCCGTGGTCGAGGCCGGGGCCTGGATCGGCCCGGGGGTCTTCGTCGGTCCGGCCTGCATCGTCGGGGAGGGCGTGCGCATCGACGCGGACAGCCGCTTGGTGGCGCGGGTCACCCTGCTTCCAGGCACCCGGGTCGGGAGACGCGCCTTGCTCCAGCCGGGGGCCGTGATCGGGCGCGACGGCTTTGGGTTTGCCAAGGATGGGGAGCGCTGGGTGCGCATCCCCCAGGTCGGCGGGGTGATCCTCGGCGACGACGTGGAGATCGGTGCCAACACCACGGTCGACCGGGGTGCCATCGGGGATACGCTGATCGCCGACGGCGTGAAGCTGGACAATCAGATCCAGATCGGACACAACGTCCGGGTGGGGGAGAACACGGCCATGGCGGCCAACACGGGCATCTCGGGCTCCACCCGCATCGGACGCAACTGCACCATCGCGGGCGCGGTCGGGATGGCAGGCCACCTGATCATCGGCGATGACGTCCATTTCACCGGCATGGCCATGGTGACCCGTTCGTTTCCGCAGCCGGGGACCTACAGTAGCGGGATCCCGGCCAGCGCGAGCGGCGAGTGGCGGCGTAACGTGGCACGCTTCAGGCACCTCGACGACCTGGCGCGCCGAATCAAACAACTCGAAACCCGGGTCGCTGCGCTCGACGGAGTGCAGGCGCCAGGGACACGGTCGCGGGAGGAGCAGTGACGGATTCGACCCAATCCCCATCGGTTGAGGCTGAGCCCGCGGTCGCGGCCGCCGCCCCGGCGGTCACCACCATGGACATCCACAAGGTCCTCAGCCTGCTGCCGCACCGCTATCCCTTCCTGCTCATCGATCGGGTCATCGATTTCCGGCCCGACGATTATCTGGTCGCACTCAAGAACGTCAGCTTCAACGAGCCCTATTTCACCGGCCACTTCCCGGTGCGCCCGGTGATGCCCGGGGTGCTGATCGTCGAGGCGATGGCCCAGGCGACGGGCCTATTGGCCATGGAGTCGCGCCCGGAGGAGGTCGGCGAGAAGGCCTTGTACTACTTCGTCGGTATCGACAAGGCGCGCTTCAAGCGCCCGGTGGAGCCGGGTGACCAGCTGATCATCGAGGTCAAGCTGGGGCACGTGCGCCGGGGAATCTGGAAGTTCACGGGCGAGGCACGGGTCGACAAACGCATCGTGGCCACGGCCGACATCATGTGCACTGCCCGGGACTTCACCGCTTGATCCACCCCACCGCCGTCATCGACCCCAGTGCAGAGCTCGACGAGGGTGTCGAGGTGGGACCCTTCGCGGTCATCGGGCCCGAGGTCCTCATCGGCGGCGGGACCTGGATCGGACCCCACGTGGTGCTGCGCGGGCCGACCCGCATCGGGCGCGACAATCGCATCTTCCAGTTCGCCTCCGTGGGCGAGGACCCCCAGGACAAGAAATACGCGGGCGAGCGCACCTCTCTCGAGATCGGCGACCGCAACCGCATCCGCGAGTACTGCACCATCCACCGGGGCACCGAGCAGGATCGCGGCGTCACCAGCATCGGCAGTGACAACCTGCTGATGGCCTATACCCACGTGGCCCATGACTGCCGGATCCGCGACAACGTGGTGATGGCCAATGCCGCCTCCCTCGGCGGCCACGTCCAGGTGGATGATTGGGCCATCCTCGGCGGGTTCACCATCGTCCACCAGTTCTGCCGGGTGGGCGCCCACAGCTTCTGCGCCATGGGCTCGGTTCAGACCAAGGACGTCCCGCCCTATGTCACCGCCGGCGGCCACCCGGCCCGCCCGCGGGGCATCAACGGCGAGGGGTTGCGTCGGCGCGGCTTCTCCCCCGAGGCCGTGGCCGCCATCAAACGCGCCTACCGGGCACTCTATCGCTCCGGCCTCAAGCTCGAGGAGGCGCTGCAGCGGGTACGGGAGATCGCCGCCGCCGTCCCCGAGGTCGCGCCCTTCGCGGACTTCGTGGGGGACAGCAGCCGCAGCATCGTGCGCTGATGGCGCCCCCGCCCTTGCGTATCGGGCTGGTCGCGAACGAGGTCTCGGGAGACATCCTGGGGGCGGCCCTGGCCGAGGAGCTGCGTGCCCTGGCCCCCGGGGTGCGCATCACCGGGGTCGCGGGACCGCGGATGCTGGCGGCCGGCTGCGAGACCCTCTTCCCCATGGAGCGGCTCTCGGTGATGGGGCTGACGGAGGTCTTGGGACACCTGCGCGAGCTGCTCGCCCTGCGCCGTCGCCTCGTCGATCATTTCAGCGCCGACCCGCCCGATTGCTTCATCGGCGTCGACGCCCCGGACTTCAACCTTGGGCTCGAGCGCAGCCTTAAGCATCAGGGCATCCCGGCCGTGCATCTCGTGAGCCCCACCGTTTGGGCCTGGCGCCCGGGCCGGGTCAAGACCATCCGTCGCTCCATCGACCTCATGCTGTGCGTCTTCCCCTTCGAGGAGTCCTTCCTGCGCGAGCACGGGGTGCCAGCGCGTTTCGTGGGTCATCCTTTGGCCGACCAGATCCCCATGGAGGTGGACCGCTCGGGCGCCCGCGCCGCGCTGGGCCTGGCGCGAGAGGGGCCGCTGGTCGCCATTCTGCCGGGCAGCCGCATGGGCGAGCTGGAGCGTCTCGCGGTGCCCTTCCTGGAGACGGCGGCCCTGTGTCTCGCCGAGCGTCCCGAGCTGCGCTTCGCGGTGCCCCTGGCGACCCCGGCCCTGGGGCAGCGATTCGAGGAGATCCTGCGCGCGGGCTTCGCGGACCTCCCGGTCACCCTGGTGGACGGCCAGAGTCGCACCGTCATCGCCGCGGCCGATGGCGTGCTGACCGCCTCTGGCACGGCGACCTTCGAGACCCTGCTCCTCAAACGCCCGATGGTGGTGGGCTACCGGGTCCACCCGCTCACCTACCACCTGGTCAAGACGCTGCGGCTGGTGAAGGTCAAGCACGTGGCCATGGCCAATCTGCTCGCCGGCCGGGAGCTGGCGCCGGAGTTTCTCCAGGGGCGCTGCCGGGCCGAGCTGATGGCGCCCGCGCTCCTCGGGCTGCTGGACGATCGGGTCCGGGCGGCGGAGATCGCCGCCGAGTATGCCCGCATCCACGCCCTGATCCGCCACGACTCGGCGCGTCAATCCGCCCTCGCGGTCCTCGAGCTTATCGGTCGTGCGCCGGCGGTGCAGGCCGCGTCCACGGCCGCCTGACCCGGCGCTGGGATGAACGAGACCCTGCTCCCTCGGCTCATCGACCTGATCCTGCGCCTGCGCGCGGACACGGTCGGCTACCAGGACACCCCGGACGACCCGCAGCGCTGGTACGACCGGGGCTACGCCGATGGCATGCTGGCCGCCCTGCTCGAGCTGGGACATGGTGCCGCCTTACCGCCGGCCCTGGCCGGCGACGCCGACACCGGCGGATTGCCCGCGGCGGACCGGTCGACGCCCTGGGGCCGGGCCTATGCCCACGGGATGGAGATGGGCGGCAAAGAGACCCACGAGGTCCTGGAGGTCACCTGAGATGCTGACGCTCTGCTCCTTCAATATCAACGGCATCCGTGCCCGTCCCCATCAGTTGGCGGCGGTGCGCGAGACCATCGACCCGGACATCCTGGGGATCCAGGAGATCAAGGTGGCCGACGCCGAGTTCCCGGTCGAGGCCGTCGAGTCCTTGGGCTACCGCACCCATTTTCATGGCCAGAAGGGCCATTACGGGGTTGCGCTCCTCAGCAAGGGCCAGCCCCTGGGCGTGACCGTTGGATTGCCCGACGATGGCGAGGACGCCCAGAGACGGCTCATCATCGGGCGCTACGGGCTCCCGGACGGCAGCGAGCTCAGGGTGCTGAACGGCTATTTCCCCCAGGGCGAGAGCCGCGAGCATCCGATCAAGTTCCCCGGTAAGGCGCGCTTCTACGCGGACCTCGCCCGTTATCTCCAGACCCATGCGAGCCCCGACCAGCATCTGGTGGTGATGGGCGACATGAATGTCGCGCCCCTGGACCTCGACATCGGGATCGGCGAGGACAACGCGCGGCGCTGGCTGCGCACCGGTAAGTGCAGCTTCCTGCCCGAGGAGAGGGACTGGCTGCGGGTGCTCACCGACTGGGGTCTGCACGACGCCTATCGGGTCCTGCACCCGGACGTGGACGACCGCTTCAGCTGGTTCGACTATCGCTCCAAGGGGTTCGAGCGCGAGCCGCGGCGCGGTCTGCGCATCGACCTCATCCTGGTCAGCGCCTCGCTGCGCGATCGGTTGGTGGAGGCCGGGATCGACTACGGCATCCGCGCCATGGAGCGGCCCTCGGATCACTGTCCCGTTTGGGCCCGATTCGATCTCTGACGCGCCTCGCTGACACCCCGCGGCCCTTTGTGTAACCTTCCCGGCCTTTACGGCACCGATCCTGGTCGTACGGCATGTCTGTCACGCACCCCAAGTCCATCTGCGTCCGCGAGCTCGAGCTGGAGGACCTTCCCACCGTCTATGCGCTGGGCGAGTCCGTCTTCACCGCGGACAAATGGCCGAGCCTGTACCGGACCTGGGACGAGTACGAGCCGGTCAGCCTGTACTACTCGGACGGCGAGTTCTGCTTCGTCGCGGAGCGCGATGACCGGGTGGTCGGATTCGCCCTCGGCTCCCTGATCGACAAACGCAAGAGTGCCTGGAGCTACGGCTATCTCACCTGGATCGCCGTCGATCCCACCCTCGAGCGCATGGGTGTCGCCACCCAGCTGGTGGATGCCATCACCGAGGCCTTCATCCGGGCCGGCGCGCGGATGATGATCGTCGACACGGACGCGGAGAACGCGACCGCGATCAGCTTCTTCCGCCGGCACGGGTTCGGGCACGAGGATCGGCATGTCTACCTGAGCAAGAACCTGACCGGTCATCCGGATTACCGGCGGCTGCGCCGCCATCACCGGGATTGAGGGCACGCCGTTAAGTCGCGTGGCTCCAAGGCCCGATTCGTCCGCCGGTGCGCGCCGGTCGACAGGGGGATCTGCACCATGAACGACGAGCTGCGGGCGATGCTGGAGCACCTCGACGACACCCGGATCGTCGACCTGCTCACCGAGGCGGTGGAGCAATACAGTCCCTCCTTTGCCGAGGAGCCGGCCATGGAGGTCTTCGCCGAGCGCCTGAGCGAGTGCGGCATCAGCTATATCCGCCAGCCGGTGCGCGCGTCCGGGGCCCCGGTCGCCGACCATCGGGCCAACCTGATCATCGAGCTCGGTCCCCAACCCGCGTCGCTCATGTGGGTGGGTCATGTGGACACGGTCCCGATCCTCGACGAGGAGGATCAGCGCACCCATCGGGAGGGCGACATCCTGCACGGCCTGGGGACCGCCGACATGAAATCCGGCTGCGCGGCCATGGTGGAGGCGGTGGTGGCCCTCGTGCGCTCGGAGGTGCGCCTGAAACGCGGCCTCACGGTGGCCCTGGTGGTGGGCGAGGAGGAGTACGGCGACGGCTCGGAGGCCCTGCTCGAGCGGCGCACGGCCCCCTTGACCGTGATTGGCGAGCCGACCGGCCTGCACGCCTGTATCGATCATCACAGCTACTACGAGTGCCGTCTCACGGCGCGCGGCACCCGCGCCCATGCGGCGCTCCCCGAGATCGGCGCCAGCGCCATCCATGCCATGCTGGCCTGGATGCAGCAGATCCTGGAGTCCGCCGGCGAGACCTACCTGGCCCAAGGGCTGAGCGTCAATCCACGGGCGATCCAGGGCGGGGCGCAGCTCTTCATGGTCGCCGAGTCGTGCGAGGCATTGATCGACATCCACGCACCGCCCGATGTGGACAAGTCCGCCATCGACCGGCTCATCGACGCGGCCCGGGAGCAGGCGAGGGCGACCCATCCGCGTTGCGAGCTCGACTACGAGAACCTCTACTGGGCGGCGGGATATGCCCATCTGCCCGGTGCACCCTTGCTCGCGCCCTTGCATCGCGCCTACCTGGACGTGGGCCTGGACTGGCGGCCCACGGCCTTCCGCTCCCACTCCGACGGCAGCCTGTTCCATCAGAAGGGGTCGCTCCCCGTGATCTGCGGACCCGGCCGGCTCGAGGTGGCCCACACCCGCGCCGAGCATGTCTCCCTCGCCGAGACCTGCCAGGCCGCCCGGCTCTATCTGGCCATGATCTACGAGGCCTGCGTCCACTGAGCCTCGGTAATCTGCCCAGGCGATCCTTAGACCAGGCAGTCCCCATGAGCGACGACAGGACCAGCGGTGATTTGGGTGGGATGGGCAAGGCGCAGCGTGCCCATCGAGAGGGCTGACGCCATGATCCGAGCGACGGCACGCCTGGCCCCGGTCCTGCTCCTCGTCCTGCTCACCGCTTGTGGGGAGGATGCGCGGCTGCCGCCGCTGGCCCCCGATGCCGTGATCCTGGCCTTCGGAGACAGCCTGACCCGCGGGACCGGCGCGGGGGAGGGCGAGGACTATCCCGCGGTGCTTGCGGGGCTCACCGGGCGGCGGGTGGTGAACGCCGGGGTGCCGGGGGAGGAGAGCGGCGATGCCCTCGCCCGACTTCCAGGCGTGCTGGAGGAGGTCCAGCCGGGCCTGGTGATCCTGGGGCACGGTGGCAACGACCTGCTGCGCCGACGCGCGCCCGAGACCATCTCGGGCAACCTGCGTGAGATGGCCGGGCTGGTGCGCTCCCAGGGTGCCGCGGTGCTCTTGCTCGGCGTACCCAACCCGGGGATCTTCCTACGACCCCACCCCCTGTATGACGCGCTGGCCGACGAGATGGGCATGCCGCTCGAGGCCGAGGTCCTGTCCGAGGTCTTGGCCGACCCCGAGCTCAAGTCCGACCAGATCCATCCGAACGGCACGGGCTACCGGGCGATCGCCGAGGCGATCGATGGCCTGCTGCGCCGCGCCGGTGCCCTCTGATCCGGTCCGGCCTGATCCCGTTCGGGCTGATCCCGTTCGGGCTGATTTGGCGCACCCTGATCCATGGCGCCGATCGGGCGTCCCTTGCCGCCCTGGTGCCTTGCTCGCGCCTTCGAGCTTGCGCCTGGCACCGGTCAACCCAACACTCGGCAAACCCTAACCCTGTCCGGGGCAAGCGCCCCGCACAACGCGACGAGGAGGATTCGCGATGGAAACGACCACAGTTGAACAGCTCATCCGTGACGGTCTGCCGGGGGCCGAGGTGCGGGTGACCGGCGACGGCAGCCATTTCGACGCCATCGTCGTCAGCCGGCTCTTCGAAGGCCTGACACCGATAAAGAAGCAGCGTCTCGTCATGGATACGGTGAGATCCCAGATCGCCAGCGGGGAGCTGCACGCCCTGTCGATCAAGACCTACACCCCCGAGCAGTGGGCGGTGGAGGAGGGCTGAACCGAGGGTCGCTTCGCGTCCATCCGGCTTGAGGCCCGGCCCCGTGCTGCCATACTGAAGGTGTCGGAATACGACATTCACCACGGGAGGAACTGCCATGTTTCTCAAGCACACCGAGAGCGGGAAGATGGTCGAGGTCTTGAGCCTCCGCGACCTCTTCAATCCCATGAAGGACAGCGTCATCGGACGTTACCACTACGGCGAGGAGGCCCAGGACCCGGAGAGCTTCGACAAGTCCGAGCTCGCCTTCTGCTCCGACGAGCCCATGCCGCGCTGCTGGACCGATGTCCATTACCGCGACTCCGATGCCATGCGCTACTACAAGCAGGCGTCCTGAGGCCGACGGGAAGCGTCGATACCAGACGTTTCCCGATCCCTGAGAGACCAACCGGGCCGCCGAGCCTCTTGCCAAGGCCGGCGGCCCGTCTGCGCCAGCAGGCAGCGCACCTCCTGATGCCATGACCAGGCACCGTACTGGGATGTATGATGCCGCGCCAGGATGATCCCCCCCGCGACCCTTTCCGATCCCCGTGCCCCCATCGGTGTCTTCGACTCCGGGGTGGGAGGCTTGAGCGTCCTGCGTGAGATCCGCCGGGAGTTGCCCTGGGAGGACCTCCTCTATGTGGCGGACTCGGGTCACGCCCCCTACGGCGACAAGTCCCCCGAGGAGATCGAGGCGCGCGCGGTCGCTATCACGGAGTTCCTGATCGCCCGGGGCGCCAAGGCCGTGGTGGTCGCCTGCAACACCGCCACCGGCGCTGCCGCGCGTCTGCTGCGCACCCGTTATCCGGTGCCCATCGTCGCCCTGGAGCCGGCGCTCAAGCCTGCGGTCGAGCGCACCCGCTCGGGCGTGGTCGGGGTGATGGCCACCCGCCAGACGCTCGCCAGCCATAACTTCCGTCTCTTGCTGTCCCGGGTCGGCGGCGGTGCGCGGGTGCTGCTCCAGCCCTGCCCCGGGCTGGTCGAGCGGGTGGAGGCGGGCGATCTGGATGGCCAGGAGACGCGTCGCCTGCTGTGGTCTTACCTGAGCCCCCTCACCGGCCCGGGGGCCGATCATCTAGTCCTCGGCTGCACCCATTACCCGCATCTCTCGCCCCTGATCCGGGAGTTGACCGGTCCCGGGGTCGCGGTGCTGGATTCGGGTGCCGCGGTCGCGCGTCAGGTGCGCCGCAGGCTGGAGGGCGCCGGACTCCTCGCGGCGGGTCCGCGGGATGGCCGCGCGCGGTGCTGGACCAGCGGTTGTGCGTCCCGGGGGCTCGCGCTCATGGAGCGCCTCTGGGATGGCCCACTGAGTCTTGAACCTTTGCCCGCCTGGTCAGACGGTGGGCCAGTCGGCGGATGGCCGGTGGATACGGACCCGCTCGCCCCGCCCTGGCTGAGTCTTCAGCCGTCTTGATCGCCTCGGCCGATCCGGCCCGGCCCGAGGTCCACGAGCTCGGTCCGGGGGCCGCTTGGGTTATCCTGTCGGCCCCTCGCGGGCGGGCGGCCGGGTGCACCCCGCGGCGTTGCGCCCCGGGGACGCGGATCCCGGCCGCAGTCCAGCGCGTCGCCCGACACCCAGGAGAAGCAGTCCATGACGAGCACGGCGGAGTGATGGGAGTACGACCGAGCCGCGCGGGCCGCACCCCGCGCTGGACACTGGCCCTCCTGGGTGCCCTGATCTTCGCCTCGGCCTTTCCCCTGCCGTCGGCGGCGCAGCAGGCGCCCGAGCCCTGTCTGAAGCTCGTCTTCGGGCGCTACTGCCTGGGCGGCGACGTGAATCCCTTGCTCCAGGTCCAGCCGCCGCCGATGGCCCGGGAGACCGAAGGCAACAGCCTCGCGCTGGTCTTCCCCGAGGATGTGGACCAGATGTACGTCATGGCCTTCGGTGGCCGGATCTACAAGGTGCTGCGCGCCTACCGGGTCGCCACCCAGCTACGCTTCGACGAGCTCTATGCCCTGCTGCGGGAGAAATACGGGTCGGGTGTGGACGCCAGCCGGTTCCCGGAATACGCCTCCACCCCCGGCAGGCGGCTCGCCTCCATCCGCCGCGGCGAGGGCCGGGCGCTGCATGTGTGGAGACCCGCCGACACCTGGCACATCGAGCTCTCCTGGACGCGCGAGCTCGGGCTCTCCCTGGCCTATATCGCGGACGCGGTCGAGGCGGAGCGGGAGGCTCAGCTCGGACGTGGGTTGTAGGCGCCGCCCGCGCCCTCAGCCTGGGGGCGAGCGCTCCACCAACTCGCCGAGCAGGTTGTCCCCTCCTGAGGCGACCCCGGTGATCCTGACCTGGACGACGGTGCCCGGGCGCATCCGGGGATCCGCGCCCGCGACCGCTACCGGCAGATAGTTCGGCGTATAGCCGAGGGCCCCGCCCGGGTGCCCGCAACCCGCCTCGCCCCGGTCGACGCCCTGGTCTCTCCCCTGATCTTCGGCCTGATCCTCCCAGGACGCTCGGCCTTCCATCAGCACGGCAGCGCGGGTACCGACCTGCGCATCCAGGAGCTCGCGCCGCAGCCGGGCCTCGAGTGCGCGAAGCCCTCCTGCCCTGCGTTGCTGGGTCTGGCGGTCGACCCGCCCGGGCAGGGAGGCGGCACGGGTTCCCGCGCGTGGGGAGTAGGCGAAGCGATGCACCTGTCCGAAGCCCATGGCTTCGATGAAGGCGAGGGTCTGGGACCATTCCTCCTCGGTCTCGCCCGGGAAGCCGACGATGATGTCCGTGGTCAGGTTGAGTCCGGGCACCGCTGCACGGCCCCGCTCGGCGAGGCGGGCGAAGGTGGCAGTCCGGCAGCGGCGCGCCATACGCCTGAGCACGCTGTCCGCGCCGCTCTGCATGGGCAGATGCAGATGGGGCATCAGGCGACCGTCGGTGAATAGCTCCCAGAACCCATCGGGCAGGTCCCAGGGCTCCAGGGAGCCCAGACGCAGACGCGGCAGGTCGGTGCGCTCGAGCAGGGCGCGGATCAGGGCGCCGAGGTCGGTGTCCAGCTCGCCCCCATAGCCGCCCAGGTGGACGCCGGCGAGCACCACCTCCTGGATCCCTTGGTCGACGAGACGCTGGACCGCGTCCACCACCAGGGCGATGGGTCTGCTGCGCTCCTCTCCGCGGGCGCGGGTGGTGATACAGAAGGTGCAGGCGTGGCGGCAGCCGTCCTGGACCTTGACGAAGGCCCGCTGGCGCCCGCGCGCGAACAAGGGATGATCGGCGTCACTGCTGGCGAGCGCCGGCAGGGTGGGCAGATCCAGGGTGGCGGACGCGATCTGGACGAGCTGGTCCTTGTCCTGGTTCGCCACCACCAGATCGAGCCCCTCATGGGCCAGCGACTCCCCCCCGAGGGCGGAGAGACAGCCGCTCACCACGAGGCGCGCGCGCGGGTTGTCACGTTGCGCCCGGCGCAGGATCTTGCGCGACTTGCGCGCTGCCTCGGCGGTGACCGCGCAGGTGTTGACCACCACCAGGTCGACCCGCTGGTCCACCTGGCCGGTGGCGATCTCGAAACCGCGTGCGCGGAAGCCCTCGGCCCACTCCTCGATCTCGGCCTCGTTCAAGCGGCAGCCGAGGGTCTGTAGCAGGACCCGGGGGCGCTCCACCATCATCCGCGGTCAGGCGGGCGGGGCGCCCTCGCCGAAGGCCCCGGGCGGCGGCGGGACGGGTGAGTTCTGATGCATCACCAGACGCCAGCCCTCGCTTCCCCGGCGGAACAGGTTGGTGCCGTAGACGGTCGGCACTGGGCCGCCCGCGGCCCGATCCGGCTGGCCGATGCGCTCCTCGATCAGGTGCAGGGCCATGTCACCGCCCTCGATCCAGGCGAGATGGCTGACCTGGATGTCGAACGCCATGCCCTGATCGAACATGGACCGCCACATCTCCATCACCTCCGGGCCCTGGAGCAACGGCGACATGGGGAGCAGGCAGGCGATGTCCGCGGCGGGGTCCCACACCGCGGACATGGCCTCGGCATCTCCGCCTTCCAGCGCATCGTAGAAGGCGTCCTCGGCGTCTTGGGGGGTAGCGAACGACATGCTGTGCGGTGTCCTCGAGGTTGGGCTCAGTTCGGTGGGGGCGCCGCCGGGGCCCGTCGCGGGATGGTGATGACGACCGTATCGCTCAGGTCCTCGCGGGTCATCTTGGCGAGATCCGCGTCCGGTGGGACCGGGATACGCCGGTTCATGGAGCCCCGGGAGAAACCGAAGCTGCGCTGATAGCCGCGACCCCCTGCCAGGGTGTCCTCCTGCGTCACCTGGGATTCGGTGGTGCTGGAGATGGCCAGGCCCTGGCGGCGGGGTCCGGTGAGCGGGTTGACCTGCACCCCCTGGGTCTGTCCCTCGCCCACGGCGATCCGGAGGATGTAGGCCTCCTCCGTGGCCTCCTGGGAGAGCCGCATCCCCATCGCCCGGCTCGCACGCCCGTGGGCGGGTGGGTACCCCGGCGGGTAGCCCGGGGGCGGTGCCTCGGCGGCCCGTCCTTCGAGGGACCGCGCCGGATCCTGGCCGCCGGCGCCCTGGTCGGCGAAGGGCGGGGCGGGCATCTGGGGCATCTGGGTTGCCGGCGGCATCCCGCGGCCAAAGTACGCGGGCGGCGGATACGGCATGGGCATGCCGTAGCCCGGCCAGGGCGCCGGTGTGCCCATGTCCGGCGGCATTGCCCCAGGGGTCACGGCCTCCGGCGCCTGGGTTTGCCCTGCCTCTTGGGCGAAGGCCGGCTGGGCGAGGGCGGGGACCGAGACCAATGCAATCAGGATGGGGATCGAGCGATAGGTCGACATGGCAGTGCTCTTTAACCTCCGCGTCGCGCCGACGGGGGCGCAGTCCCGAGTATACCCGTCACGCGGGGGTTTTCCGGTCGGCGGGGTCGATCAGGTCTGCCGCAGCCGCCAGGTCGGGCGCCCGCCCGGATCGATAAGCCCGTGTCCGCGCAGCCAGCCCTCGGCGTCCTCGGCGTCGCCCTCGAACCAGGCACGCGCGGACCCGAGGCGGAAGCTGTAGCCCCAGGCGTCCATGTCGGCCATCATCTGCTCCCGCCCGACCCCCGCCAGCTCACCGGCGAGCAGGATCTGGAGGTAGCAGACCGCGTCCTCCTCCGCCGTCTCGCCGCCAGCGTCGCTGCGCAGACGGGAGCGCCGTCCGCCGTCCATGCAGATGTAATGGCAGCCCTCGTGCAGCACCGATTGCACGGGGGTATCCGGACGCAGATAGAGTCCGGCCGCCGTCAGTCCGGCCTCGCAGTCGCCCCAATAGCTTGCGGGGATCGGCGTGCCCGCCGGCAGCTCGTGGACGACGATCCCGAAGCGCCCGAGCAGGGCGCGCAGGGCGGCGCGATCGGCTGATTCCCAGCGCAGACCGGTCGCGTCGGCGTCACTGGAGGCTGAATGCATCGTTCGGTCATGGTCCTATGGTCGGTCTCTCTCGGGCCACTGGTATTCCCGTCAACCCCGATTTTCCGCCGCATCCGGTCGCTTTCGCCAGAGACCGAGAGACGGCTCGTCGGCGCGCCTGTCCTCTGGGCGGGATGGCAGGCATCCCGGCCGAGCGGGCAGCACTGCGGCGGATCTGCGCGCCGTCGACTCTCCTCAGCCCGCGCGTCGCAGGGTCTGTAGCGGAGGGCGCACCAGGAGCGGATAGGTGGTCAGGGTGCCCGTGAGTCCGATCAGGGCCGCCGAGCCCAGCACCCCCGTCACCCACAGGGTCGGGTTGAAGGCGAAGGGGAGTCCGAAGACCTGGTCAGCCAGCAGCCAGCCCGTCAGCTCGGCGAAGATCGAGGCCAACAGCCCGGCCACCAGTCCCATGGCGGTGAACTCCACCGCCAGGCTGCCGAGCAGAGCGGCGCGCCCGGTCCCAAGGGTGCGCAGCACCGCGTGCTCGGCCCGGCGCTCCGCGAGGCTGGCCTGCACGCCAGCGATCATCACCAGGATCCCGGCGGCCAGGGTGAACAGGAAGACGTACTCCACCGCCATCACGCCCCGGTCGACCACCTGGCGGACCTGGCCGAGGATCGCCTGGATGTCGAGCAGGGTGACACTCGGGAAGGCGCGGACCAGCCCGGGGACGACCTGCTGCTCCAGGTCGCTCGGCAGATGGAAGCTGGTGATGTAGGTCGCCGGCTCGGGTCCGAGCAGGGCGGGCGGCGAGACGACGAAGAAGTTGACGTTGAAGCTGTCCCACTGGACCTCGCGCAGACTGGTGACCCGTCCGCTGGTCGCGTGGCCCGAGACCCAGAAGGTCAGGGTGTCTCCGAGCGCGATCCCGAGGGTCTCCGCCACGCCGGCCTCGACGGAGAACTGGGGCTCCCGGGTGCCGGGCTCCCACCAACTACCGGCGACGATCCGGTTGTCGCCCTGGGGCTCCTCGGCGAAGCTCAGGTTGAACTCACGGCTGGCGAGTCGCTCGGCGCGGGGCTCCGGGTAGTCTGACGGCTCGACCTCGCGGTCACCGATATGGGTCAGGCGCCCGCGGATCATGGGGTAGAGCGCCGCCTCGCGCAGCCCGTGGCCGGCGAGGAACTCACGCATGGCATCCACCTCCTGGGGCTGGATGTTGATCAGGAAGAGGTTGGGGGTGCCCTCGGGCAGGCTCTGCTGCCAGGTGCGCAGGAGGTCGACCCGCACCACCGCCAGCAGCAGCAAGGCCAGCACACCCAGCCCGAACCCGGCGATCTGCAGGACCGCGCCGCCCGGACGCCGGCTGAGACCGGCGAGGCCGAGACGCCAGACGCCCCGGCTTCGGGCCACCAGGGTCCCGGCGAGGCGCACCAGGAGCAACACGGCGCCCACTAGGGCCGCGAGACCGGCGGCCACCCCGGCGAGCAGCTTGATGGCCAGCTCGGGGTCGCCCGCCTGCCAGAACACTAAGAGCCCCAGGGCTAGGGCGGCAGCGCCCACGGCGAGCGCCGCCGAGGCGCGCGGTGTGCCCAGATCGCGACGCAGCACCCGCAGGGGCGGCACGCGCGCGAGCTGGAGGAGGGGCGGCAGGGCGAAACCGAGCAGGGCCACCATGCCGGTGGCGATCCCCAGGGGGACGGGCCGCCAGGAGGGGGGCGGCAGCTCGCCCATCCAGTCGGCCAGCGCGGCCACCAATGCGCCCTGGGCGAGCCAGCCGACCAGACAGCCGAGCAGGCTGGCCGCCAGGGCGAAGAGCATCAGCCGCAGCAGGAAGACCCGGGTGAGCAGATGCCGCGGCGCACCCAGGGCGCGCATCACCGCCACTGCGTCGGTCTGGCGTTCGACCAGGCGGCGACTGGCGAGCGCGATGGCACTGCCCGCCACCAGCAGAGTCACCAGGGCCGCGAGATGCAGGAACCGCGATGCACGGTCGACGGCCGATTCGAACTCGGGCCGGGCGGTGCGCGCGTCCACCAGCTCGAGGTTGGCCGGCAGTCGGGGAGCCAGCCAGGCCTTGATCTCCGCGATCTGGTCCAGGTCTCCGGCAAGCAGCAGACGGTGACGCACTCGGCTCGCCGGGCTCACCAGGCCGCTGGCCTCCAGGTCGGCCGTGTTCATGAGCACCCGGGGGGCGAGCTGGAACAGGCTCCCGCCGCGATCCGGCTCGAAGCTCAGCACGGCCCCGATACGGGGACTGATCTCGCCAAGACCGAGCGAATCCCCGACCTCGGCCGCGAGCAGCCCGAGCAGGCGCCCCTCGACCCAGACCTCGCCCGGGGGCGGACCTGTCTCGACCGGACGCTCCGGTGCATCCAGGCTGTTGCGCACCCGCAACTGGCCGCGCAGGGGGTAGGCGGCCTCCGTCGCCTTGACCTGGACCAGCTGGGAGCCCTGATCGGTCATCACCACGCTGGGGAACTCCAGGGTCCGGGCGCTCGCGAGACCGAGGCCCAGGGCCCGTGCCGCCCAGTCCTCGGGCGGCGCGGAGGATCCGTCGATGGCCAGGTCGGCGGCGATCAGCTCGCCGCCCTGGCGGTCCATGGCCCGCCCGATCCGATCTGTGAAGAAGCCCACGGCGGTGACCGCCGCCACCGTCAGCACCAGGGCCGCCGAGAGCAGGGCGAGCTCGCCGCTCCGCCAATCCTGGCGCAGCAGCCTCAGCGCGATACGCCAGGGGCTCATGCCAGGGTCTCCAGGGCCCCGCCGGTCATGCGCAGGCGGCGGTCGCAGCGCTCGGCGAGTCGCGGGTCATGGGTGACCAGCACCAGGGCCGCACTGGCCTCGGCGCGCAGGTCGAGCAGCAGATCGATCACGTGCTCGCCGGTCGCCTGGTCGAGGTTGCCCGTGGGCTCATCGGCGAACAGGACCTCGGGCCGCGGTGCATAGGCGCGGGCGATGGCCACCCGCTGCTGCTCCCCGCCCGAGAGCTGGCGGGGATAGTGTCCAGCTCGCTCGGCGAGCCCCACCCGCTCCAGGGCCTGATCGGCTCGTTGGGCGGCGTCGCGTGCCCCGGTCAGCTCCAGGGGCAGGAGCACGTTCTCCCGTGCCGTGAGGGTCGGCAGCAGTTGAAAGCTCTGGAACACGAAGCCCACCCGGCCCGCGCGCAGCTCGGCCCGGCCGTCCTCGTCGAGCCCGTTGAGCCTTCGGCCGCAGAGCCACAGCTCGCCGCCGCTCGGGTCGTCGAGTCCAGCGAGTAGTCCGAGCAAGGTCGATTTGCCGCTCCCGGACGCGCCGAGCACGGCCACCGCCTCGCCGGCCTCGACCTGGAGATCCACCCCGGCCAGGATGGTCAGCTCGCCGCTGGGGCCGGTAACATGCTTGGTGACCGCCTCGGCCCTGGAGACCCATCCGTTCGCTGTGACTGACATGATGCGTGTGCCTTTGCTTGCCGTGCTGATAACGCTTGCGACCTTGGTCCCGCGCCCGGGGGGCGCCGCCGAGAAGACGCTACTGGTGCTGGGCGACAGCCTCAGCGCCGCCTATGGGCTGGCGACCGACGAGGGCTGGGTCAGCCTGCTCGCCGATCGTCTCGACCGGCTCGGCCTGGGATATGGGGTCGTCAACGCCAGCATCTCGGGTGAGACCACCGCCGGCGGTCTGACCCGCCTGCCCGGTCTGCTCGAATCCAACCGGCCTG
The DNA here is from genome assembly GCA_963714915.1 of uncultured Gammaproteobacteria bacterium. Lineage (GTDB taxonomy): Bacteria > Pseudomonadota > Gammaproteobacteria > Chromatiales > Chromatiaceae > Thiodictyon. The sequence continues at coordinate 103,278 of CAVQQM010000031.1, read as the reverse complement.
AAGTCCTGGTGATCGCGCTTGGGGCGAACGATGGTCTGCGCGGCTTCGATCTCAAGACCCTGCGCGCCAATCTCAGCCGTCTGGCCGAGCTTGGGCAGGCTGCGGGGGCCCAGGTCCTGATGGCGGGGGTGCGTCTGCCCCCCAACTATGGTGGCGCCTACACCCGGGGCTTCGAGGCCGTCTTCCGCGAGGTGGCGGCTGCGGCCGGCGTGCCCCTGGTGCCCTATCTGCTGAAGGGGGTGGCGGAGGATCGCGGACTGATGCAGCTGGACGGTCTGCATCCGACGGCCGCCGCCCAGCCCGTGATCCTTGAGAACCTCTGGCCGGCCATCGAGCCCCTGGTCACGGGCGCCTCCCCTTGAGGCCCCCGGCAACCCGGGCGGGCGGGTGCGGTCACAAGGGACGGGTCGTCGCGACGCCCGCTCTGTAGAATGCCGGATACAAGGAGCAACATCATGCAGCGAATCACCGTCGTCGGATCCGGCTTCGGGGCCCTGACCGCGGTCACGACCCTCCGCGAGACCGGCATCCAGGCCCAGATCACCGTCGTCAGCCCCAGACCCGAGTTCGTCTACTACCCGGGCCTGATCTGGGTGCCGAGCGGCCTGCGCAGCGGCGACGACCTGAGGGTCAAGCTCAAACAGTTCTTCAAACGCATGGGCGTGACCCATGTGGCCGGCGAGGCGACCGGGCTGCGCGACGGCGGCCGCACCCTCGAGACCAGCGCCCAGGAGATCGCCAACGACGGTCTGATCATCGCGAGCGGCGGGCGCTTCATCAAGAAGCTCCCCGGGATCGAGCATGCCATCACGCCCTGTGAGGGGATCGCCGCGGCTACCGCCATCCGTGACCGGATCAAGGCCATGGACGGCGGCAGCGTTGCCATGGGCTTCGCCGGTAACCCCAACGAGCCGAGCTCCATGCGCGGCGGGCCCATCTTCGAGTTCCTGTTCGGACTCGACAGCCAGTTGCGCAAGGAGCGCCGGCGCGAGCGTTTCACGCTGCATTTCTTCACCCCGGCGGAGAAGCCGGGCAATCGGCTCGGTCCCAAGGCCGTCACGAGCCTGATGAAGGAGATGCAGCGGCGGGGGATCGAGACCCATCTCGGGCACAAGCTCAAGGGTTTCAGCCCGCAGGGGGTATCGACGGAGGGCGGCGATTTCGCGGCCGACCTGATCCTGTTCATGCCCGGGATGACCGGTAACGCCTGGTTCGACAACACCGACCTGCCGCGCTCACCCGGCGGGTTGCTCCAGGCAGACGCCCAGTGCCGGGTCCCCGGGTTCGAGCGGGTCTATGTGGCGGGCGATTCGGGGAGCTTCCCCGGTCCTGATTGGATGCCCAAGCAGGCGCACATGGCGGACCTCCAGGCGCGCGCCGCGGCCCGCAACCTGGTGGCCGAGCTCTCCGGGCGCGAGGCGCGGGAGACCTTCAAGGTCGAGCTGGTCTGTATCGTGGATTCCAACGACAGTGGCATGCTGGTGGCGCGCACCGAGCGGCGCAACATCGTCCTGCCGGCGAGCCGCGCCTTCCACTGGATGAAGCGACTGTTCGAGTGGTGGTACCTGCGCCAGTACCGCTGAGCGGGATGGGCTCTCGATCGTCGGGGGCGCCCGCGCGGGTGTTCCCCGGCGCCACCGCCAGCAGGGCGGCTACTCGAACTTGGGCAGGCCGGACATCAGCCACCAGGTCTTGCCCTCCTCGTCCCACTCCCAGAGCTGGCGGTCCTTCAACTGCTTGACCACCTGGCGGTCCTCGTAGAGATAGTCGATGGTGACGAGCTGGACGGCTCGCTCCTTGCTCGGCTCGACCACCGGCGACTGGGCGGACTCGTAGCCGACCACCCGCAGGTCAGTTAATTGCTCGGGCAGGGACAGATCCTCGCGGTCGTCCGGGTGGAGATAGTCGAGGGCATTTTCGAAGTAGCCCCAGCGCAGGGCCGATTCGTAGCCCGTGGTGGCCTGGTAGAGTGCGATGGCGCGTTTGTCCTTCTCCACGCTCGCGCAGCCTCCCAGGCCCAGGGCGATGGCCAGGACCGGGATCAGGATCAGGACGATCGGGCCTGCCGGTAGGATCGGGTGCGGTCTGGTCAAACCAGTCTCCGTTTGCGGCCTTCGGATGAAGGTGATGATACGGCAAGGCCTGGACGGCGACCAAAGCCCGTCCCGCCTTCCAGGCTCAAGGGTTACCCCAGCGATGCGCGTAGCGATTGGCGAGCGGCGACGATTCGCCGACGGGGCAGCCGCTCGGCGTGCTCCAAGACCGAAAACCGACGTGGCGCGGGTATATCATCCGGCCCTCACCCCACCAGGGAGCCCTTGATGCCCGAAGAGACCCATCCGACCGCCCAGAACCCGGGGCCGACCCGACAGGAGCCGAGGCTCGAGGTCGCGCTCGGTGAGACCCAGGTCACCCTGCTCGGCACCGCCCATGTGTCGCGCGCGAGTGCCGAGCAGGTCCGCCGGCTGATCGAGAGTGGCGAGTACGATGCGGTGGCGGTCGAGCTCTGCCGTGGCCGCTTCGGCGCCCTGGTGGACCCCAAGTCCCTGTCCCAGATGGACCTCTTTTCGGTCATCCGGCAGGGTCGGGTGTACATGGTGGTGGCCAACCTGGTGTTGTCGGCCTACCAGCAGCGACTCGCTGACCAGTTCGGGATCGAGCCTGGCGCCGAGCAGCGGGCCGCGATCCGCAACGCCCGCGAGCGCGACCTGCCCATCCTTCTGATCGACCGGGAGATCGGGGTCACCCTTCGGCGCATCTCGGCCAGCCTCGGCTGGTGGCGGCGCTATACCCTCTTCGTCGGCCTGCTCGCGGCAATGTTGACCTCCGAAGACGTGACCGAGGAGGAGGTCGAACGCCTGAAGGAGGGCGATGTCCTGGAGACCGCCTTCGCGGAGTTCGCCGCCGACCGCCAGGATCTCTATGCGCCCCTGATCGATGAACGCGACCGCTACATGGCGGCGAAGCTGCGCCAGGAGTCGGCGCGGACCGGCGCGCGCCGGGTGCTGGCGGTGGTCGGCGTGGGACACCTCAAGGGGATCGAACGCAACCTGCGCGAGGACACGGAGGACCCCGCCGCCGCGCTGCGGACCCTCGAGCAGGTGCCCGAGCGGCGCAGTTGGACCGGGGTCCTGCCCTGGGCCCTGCTGATCCTGATCCTAGGCGGATTCGTCTACGGGTTCCTGGAGAGCCCCCAGCTCGGCTGGGACCTGGTCGGTGCCTGGGTCCTGATCACCGGCGGGCTCTGTGCCCTCGGCACCCTGGTGGCGGGCGGCCACCCGCTCACGATCCTGGCCGGTTTCGTGGCCGCGCCCCTGACCACCCTCCATCCGGCGATCGGGGCCGGGATGGTCACCGGCGCCGTCGAGCTGACCATGCGCAAGCCGAGCGTCGGCGACTTCAGCCGCCTGCGCGAGGAGATCGGTAGCCTGCGTGGCTGGTGGCGCAATCGGGTGTCGCGGGTCTTCGTGGTCTTCCTGCTGAGCACCCTTGGGGCCGCCACGGGTGTCTATGTCGGCGGCTTCTACATCGCCGGGAGACTGATGACCTGATCCGCAGCGGCCGCAAGGACCGCCGAGACGCTCATTCCGGGTGCTCGAAGAGATAGTGCCCGACCCACCACTCCTGGCCCTCGTGATAGCCGAAGAGCTCCGCGCAGGCCATGAAGAAGAGCCGCCAGCGCATCCACCAGACCCCGGCCTGATCGGCACCGTAGGTCTTCTCGAGGATCGGCCAGACGCGCTCGCGAGCGACATCCATGCGCGCCAGCCAGGCGTTGAGGGTGCGCTCGTAGTGACGCCCGTCCCAGCGCCAGCGGTTGACCAGCTTGAGTCGATCCTGGAAGTGCAGGGGCAGGTCGTCGCTCGGCATGATGCCGCCGGCGAAGAAATAATGGCTCATCCAGTCGCTCGGGCCCGTGTCCTCGAAGGGGTAGGGATGCTCCCGATGACAGAACACATGCATGAAGAAGCGCCCGCCGGGCCTGAGCCAGTCGTGGACCCGGGCGAACAGGGCGCGATGGTTGCGCATGTGCTCGAACATCTCGAGTGAGACTACCCGATCGTAGTGTCCGGGGGCCTCGAAGGCATTCATGTCCGCCGTGAGCACGGTCAGGTTGCTGAGCCCGAGGGCGCGGGCCCGGTCCTGGATATAGCCGCGCTGCCCGTTCGAGTTGGAGACCGCGGTGACCCGGCAGTTGGGGAAGCGCTCGGCCACGTAGAGACAGAGCGAGCCCCAGCCGCAGCCGAGCTCGAGGACGTCCATGCCGTCCGTGATCCCCGCCCGCTCCACGGTGATGGCAAGCGAGTCGTCCTCGGCCTCGGCGAGCGACTCGACCCCGTCGCCCCAATGGCAGCTGCTGTATTTGCGTCGTGGGCCCAACACCTCGGCGAAGAAGGTGGGAGGCAGCTCGTAGTGCTGCTCGTTCGCGCGCTCGGGCAGGTCGGCGACGGGCGAGGCATCCATCATGGCGATGAAGTCCCGCTTGTGTGCCATGGCGGCCTCGCAGTCCTGGGGCAGGGTGGCGAGGCGCTGGCGCAGAAGCGCGCGGATCCCCCCGCGGGTCACGGAGTCGGGGACCATCCCCTGCTCGACCCAACGGATGGCGGTTTCGGTTGCGTTCAACATGTGGGTCACATCCCGTGCTGCGTTGTCCTGTGTCCGCGAGGTGACGGCTCGGGATCGGCAACACAAGACCCCCACTGCCCGCGGGTCGGGCGGCTCCGGTCTGTCGCCGGGTCACCCGCTGAATGGCCGGATCAGGCCCGCAGGACCCGCCCGCTCAGTCCGTCCCGGATGCTGGACGGTCGCTCGGAGCCACCGCAGGCGCCGGCGAGGATGAGATCCGGGCCGCCGGCGAGCGCGATCCGCACGCCCAGGGCGGTGCGTGCGGGTGGCCGGCTCGCCACATTGGCGCTGGTGGAGACGATGGCGCCGCCGAAGGCCCGGCAGAGTCCGGCGGCGAGGGGATGGGCCGTCACGCGGACCGCCAGGGTCGAGAATCGACCCGTGAGCCAGCGCGGCGTGTGGGCGCGGGCCGGCAGCAGCCAGGTGTTGGGTCCCGGCCAGGAGGCGTGGATCTCCGCCATGCGATCCGGGGCGAGCGGCAGGACGAAGGGCTCGATCTGGGTCGGATCCGCCGCGATCAGGATCAGGCCCTTCGTGATGTCACGGCGCTTGATCGCGAGGATGCGCTCGACCGCGTCCCCGTTCCAGGGGTCGCAGCCCAGGCCATAGACGGCCTCCGTCGGATAGGCGATCACGCCACCCCGCCTCATGACGTCGGCGGCCAGGTGCAGGCGGTGACGGGCGGGGGTGCTCGGGATCGGCGGCTGACTGGCGGACATCGACTGGGGACTCCTTCGCTGGGGTCATCGCTGTTTGGGGGCTCGCGACCCTCGGGACAACGGATTGCACCGCCTCTATGCTAGCGCCGTTTCGTCCCTCGCCCAGGATCCAGAACCATGCCCGGGATGTCGTCGCGTACCGCCCATCTGTGCCTTTGCAGTCTCGCGATCCTCTGGCTCTGGTCGGTGGGTACCGCCTCGGCCCAGGGTCTTTGGGACCGGCTCAAGGACGGCGCGGCCGCCACCTACGAGGGTGGCGGTGCGTTGGTGAGGGAAGGTGCCGAGCGTGGCGGAGACCTGATCGGACAGGGCGCGCGGGCGGGGCTGGAGGTGGGAGGGGCCGTCGTGGAGAAGGGCGTGACCGCCGGGCGGGAGGCGGTGGACGACCTCACCGACCATTTCGCCCGCGAGGGCACGCCGGACGAGATCCGCGAGCGCGTCGACCGCATGGCCCTGGACACCCTGGACCGACTCTTCGAGGAGGATCCCGAGGCCAGCCTCTTGTTCGCCCTGGGTTACGGATACGCGGTCTTCGAGGTGCGGCAGGTCTCCCTGACCCTGACGGCCGGTTACGGCTACGGCGTCGCCGTGGCGGAGGATGGCTTCCAACGGACCTACATGAAGGCCGTCACCGGCGGACTCGAGCTCAAGAAGGGCATCGGCGGCGGGTTGGCCGAGCGCTGGGTGGTGTTGTTCGATGACGAGCAGGTCTTCCGGCGCTTCGTCGAGGAGGGTTTCGAGGCCACCGCCGAGGCTGCCGCCACGGTCGGTGCCGCGCGGAGCGCCCTCGCCGCGCGTCTGCGCGAGGGCGTCACCTTCTACCGAGTGACCGCGGGCGGTCTCAAGGTGGCGGTGGTCGTATCCGGGACCCGCTTCTGGCCAGACGCCGCCTTGAATGACCCCGGGGTCGCCGACGTGCCTTGAACCCGCGGGGTCCGCCCACGGATGGTCCCCGGATCTTCGGGAACGGCCCCGGCTCGATGGCGCAAACAGCGACGCCGGCGCCCGGAGTGCTCCGGGCGCCGGCGTCTGGGAATCGGGTCGCCGTCCCTGGCCGCGCGTCCCGGCGCCCTCCGTTTCCTGATCTGTTCACTCAGGGTCACCGATCACCCTGAGCCCCTGTCCTGGAAACAACAATAACCCGCAACCCCTGTGGTCACTAGTCGAAATATGCACGCCGCGGGGGGTGGAAACTCACCCGCGCTTCGTAGGAAATGTCTGACACAGGGCGCGGGGCCGAGACCCGGATCGGGCAGCTAGCTGCCTTTCGGGTAAGTCAGCGGCGGTGCCGGGCGTTAGGAGTCCCCCAACCGCTCTCCCCAGGCGCGGGCATCGGCGAGCACCCGGGCGGGGTCCAGAGTGAGGGGGAGGCCGTCGCGGATGAGCTGGCGTCCCTGCACCCAGACCTGGCGCACCTGATGGCGGCCGGCGGCGTAGACGAGCTGGGAGACGGGGTGGTAGAGGGGCTGGGTGTGGGAGTCCGAGAGGTCGAGGGCGACCAGGTCGGCGCTCTTGCCGGGCTCGATGGAGCCGATCTCGTGCTCCAGTCCGAGCGCCCGGGCACCGTTGATGGTGGCGAGCCGCAGGGCCTGGGCGGCGGGCACGGCCGACGCCGACCCCGCGACACCCTTGGCGAGCAGGGCGGCGGTGCGGATCTCGCCGAGCAGGTTGAGGTCGTTGTTGCTGGCCGCGCCGTCCGTGCCGAGCGCCACGTTCACCCCGGCGGCGAGGAGCCGCGCGACCGGACAGAACCCGCTGGCGAGCTTGAGGTTGGACTCCGGGCAGTGGACCACATGGGCGCTTGCCTCGGCGATTCGGGCGATCTCCGCGTCCTCGAGCTGGGTCATGTGCACGGCCATAAGACTCGGTCCGACCAGCCCCAGCCCGTCGAGGCGGCTCAGGGGCCGCTGGCCGTAGTCGCGGAGTGACTGGATGACCTCGTCGCGGGTCTCGTGCAGATGGATGTGGACGGGCACCTCGAGCTCGTCGGACAGGGCGCGGACCCGGCCCATGGGCCCGTCGGAGACGGCGTAGGGCGAGTGGGGGGCGAAGGCGGTGCGGATCAGGGGGTGGTCGCGGTAGCGATCGTGCAGGGCGAGTCCCTTGGCCAGATAGACGTCGGGGCCGTCCGCGTAGCCGGTGGGGAAGTCCACCAGGATCATGCCGATGACCGCGCGCATCCCGGCCTCGGCCGCCACCTGGGCGGTGACCTCGGGATAGAAGTACATGTCGTTGAAGCAGGTCACCCCGCCGCGCAACTGCTCGAGCACCGCGAGCCGGCTGCCGTCGGCCACGAACCCCTCGTCTACCCAGCGCTGCTCGGCCGGCCAGATGTGCGCGTGCAGCCAGGTCATGAGGGGCAGATCGTCGGCCAGACCCCGCATCAGGGTCATGGCCGCATGGGTGTGGGCGTTGATCAGGCCGGGGATCAGCGCATGTCCGGGCAGCTCGACGGTGCGGTCGGACTCGATGGAGCTTCGGGCCTCGGCGTCTGGGAGCACGGCCAGGATCCGTCCATCGCGCACGGCGACCGCGTACCGCTCGAGCTGGCTGTCGGCGGCGTCCACCGGCAGCACCCAGTCGGCCAGGATGAGTAGGTCAGCATGCATGGGCGTACCTCGATGGCGTGGAGGCCGTTCCGGTTCGACGCGTCCGGGGGCGGTCGCAGGGGGCGGTCTGGGCCCTCCAGCCCCGCCCTCGCACGCCCCTGATTCAGGTCGATGTGGCGAATTTGGGCGACAATGCCCTGAAAGTCGCGACCTCACAACCCGCTGCCCCACCCCTGAGGAGGAGTGCCTCGTGTCCGATCTGCCCGACTTGCCCCATCGAGTCCCCGACGCCCCCGGCCCGGACGACGCGGCCCTATGGTGCGACGGCCGATTCTATCTGGCCGACCAGCGTCTGCTCCCAGAGCGCGCGGAGTTCATCTGCCTCGAGGATGCCGCCGCGACCGCCGAGGCCATCCGACTGATGGCGGTGCGCGGGGCCCCTGCCATCGGCATCGCCGCGGCCTATGGGGTGGTGCTTGCCGCGCGCGACGCCTATGCGACCGCCGGCCCTGGCTGGAAGGAGGCCTGTGGCCCCGATCTGAGGCGCCTGATATCCGCGCGGCCGACGGCGGTCAATCTCGCGTGGGCCGTCCGCCGGATGGAGCGGCGGATCGCCGCGTTGGACGAATCGGATCCGGTCGGCGCGCTGCTCGCGGAGGCCCGCGCCATCCACGAGGAAGACCGGGCGGCCAACCGCCGAATGGGCGACCTGGGCGCGGAGCTGATCGCGGGCACGACGGATGTGGTGACCCACTGCAACGCCGGCGCCATCGCCACCGGCGGCTACGGCACGGCGCTGGGGGTGATCCGCAGTGCCCATGCCCAGGGCAAGATCCGTATGGTCTACGCGGACGAGACCCGGCCCTGGATGCAAGGGGCGCGTCTCACCGCTTGGGAGCTCATGGCCGATGGCATCCCGGTCACCCTCCAGGCGGAGGGCGCCGCGGCCAGCCTGATGGCCGGCGGCGGGGTGGGCTGGGTGATCGTGGGCTCCGACCGCATCGCGGCGAACGGCGATGTGGCGAACAAGATCGGCACCTACGGCCTCGCCATCCTGGCGAGGTATCACGGGGTCAAGGTGATGGTCGCCGCACCCACCAGCACCATCGACATGGATCTGGCCTCGGGGGCCGATATCCCCATCGAGGAGCGTGATCCGGACGAGCTCTTGTTCTGCGGCGGCGGACGCCTCGCCCCCGCCGGCTGCGCGGCCCGCAACCCGGTGTTCGACGTGACACCGGCGGCCCTGGTGGATGCCATCGTCACCGAGCGCGGCGTGGTCGAGCGGCCAACACCCGAGGGGATGCGGGCCCTGATGGGCTGATGGTGCGGTGAGGGGGCCTGCCTGGGAAAGGCCGCCGAGGGCTCAGCGCGCCGAGTCCTCGGGGCGGGGCGCCGCCGCCAGCTCGAGATACTGTCTCGCATCCTGCAACAGGCGTCTTTGCCCGAGCACGAGGCCCAGACGGTTACCGCCGACCTGGCGCCACAGCATCGCCGAGCGGATCGCCGCGAGCAGCAGGGCGCGGATGCGGTTCTGATTGTCCGGGTTCTGCAGGTGCATCGGCTCACCCCGCACCAGGATGCGTGGCTCCAGGTGGCTGATGGTGTCGCTGTAGATGTCCGCGAAATGGGCGAGCAGGTTGGCGTGGATGAGGGCGAAGTGCTCGCGTTTGGGCCGCGCCGCGTCGATGCCCGCCGAGATCCGGGCCAGGAGGTCGCGGCGTCCCGAAAGGGTGCGCTCGAGCTTCATCACCCCGATCACATAGCGGGTGAGCTCCATGTCGCGCTCCGGGCGCCCGGTGAGCTGGGCGATGATCTGACGTGCCCCGTTGGCGAGCGCGCCCGGCGGACCGTAGACCGCCGGGACGTCTGGGGCGTCGACCTCGAACAGGCTGTAGATGCAGGGCTCCATGGCCGCCGTATCGGCGCTCCCGGTGCGGGCGATGCGCATCACGCAGGCGACCGCTTGGTAGACGCCAGCGAGTGCGGTGACGCGATCCTGGTTGTCATGGGCCATGGGCGGGCTCTACCTCCGGTCTCTGGGCTGCCAGGCCCACAGGATACCAGCCCGGGTGCCTCTGTCATCTAGGGCCCCCTGGTCGCGGCCGACCCTTCGATGGTGGCGCCGCCCAGGCATTCGTCGCCGCGGTAGAAGACGATCGCCTGTCCCGGGGTCACGGCGCGCTGAGGGCGCTCGAATCGGACCTGGCAGCCGTCTCCCGACTGGGCGATCAGGGTGCAGGGTTGCAGCGGTTGCCGGTGTCGCAGGCGGGCCAGACAGGGGAACGGCAAGCCCTGCGGTGGCGTGCCGGCGATCCAATGGGGCGGACCCGCGGCGAGCGTGTCAGACAAGAGCAGGGGGTGTTCGTGTCCCTGGACCACGATCAGGCGATTGTTGGGGGCGTCCTTGGCCGCGACGAACCAGGGCGCCTCGGTGTGGGCCGCGCGGCCGCCGATGCCGAGCCCCTGGCGCTGGCCGATGGTGTAGTAGGCGAGTCCGCGGTGCTCGCCCATCTGCTCACCCTCCGGCGTCTCCATGGGTCCGGGCCGGGGCGGCACCCAGCGCGCCAGGAAGTCCGCGAAGCGCCGCTCACCGATGAAACAGATGCCCGTGCTGTCCCGTTTCGCGGCGTTCGCGAGCCCGAGCCCGCGTGCGATCTCGCGCACCTGGGATTTGGTGATGCCGGCGAGGGGGAAGTGCGTCCGTGCGAGCTGGGATTGATCCAGCAGGTGCAGGAAGTAGGTCTGGTCCTTGGCGCTGTCCCCGGCCAGGCGCAGATGGCTGCCATCATCCTCATGGGTGACCCGGGCATAGTGTCCGGTCGCGATGGCGTTCGCTCCGAGCGCGAGGGCATGGTCCAGGAAGGCCCGGAACTTGATCTCGCGGTTGCAGAGGACGTCGGGGTTCGGGGTGCGTAGGGCGCGGTACTCGGCGAGGAAGGACTCGAAGACCCGATCCCAGTATTCGGCGGCGAAGTTGACCCTATGCAGGGGGATCCCGAGCCGCTGTGCCACCGCCTCGGCGTCCTCGAGGTCTTCGGCGGCCGCGCAGTAGCCCGGGCCGTCGTCCTCCTCCCAGTTCTTCATGAACAGGGCCTCGACCTGGAGACCCTGTTCGAGCAGGAGGTGGGCTGCGACCGCCGAGTCGACGCCTCCCGAGAGCCCGATCATCACCCGCTCGCCCGCGCTCATGGGGCGCCCGCGAGCCTGGTGACCAGGGCGAAGCCCCAGGCGGTGCTGAGGACGAGGAAGCCGGCGGTGTAGCCCAGGGTCTTCCAGCGCAGGGCGCTCAGAAGCTCAGGCTCGGTGTAGGTGGCGATCACGAACGGCCGGTCGCTGTCACCCGTTGCCCTGACGCGAGACAACCCGGCCCGTTCGGGCGACCGGGCGCTCTCGCGCGCGAGCCGGGAGGCGAGCCCGCGTGCCCGTTCCCATTCCGCAACGCTGATCTCGCCGTCCCCGTCGGTGTCCAGCGCGGCCATGCGAACGGGGTCGCGCTTCCACACCCGCAGCAGCGACCGTTCCAAACGGGTCTCCTCCTCGGGGCCGAGCCGGGGTGTCTCCAGGTGTCCCAACACGTACAGGGGGTCTCCGGCTGCGATCCGTTCCTCGCTGAAACGGTAGCGGTTCGAGCGACCGGCCGTGAGGGTGATCCAGGGCCCGAGCCGCAGGGCCGCCGGCCTGGGATCGGCGGGGTCCCGACGCGGCCCGAGCCAGACCTGCCTTCGCCTGGTCTCGACGCGGGCGCCCCGCGGGTCGATCAGACAGACCCCGCTGCCGTCGTCGAGCCGCAGGGGCCGATCGGTTTCACCCGTCTCGAGGGTCACCCACCGGCTGTTGCGTCCTGCACGCCGGCGCTCCTCGACGCGGAAGCGGCACCAGAGACAGGGGGTGCGCGAGAGTCGTGCCTCGATCTCCCGATGATGCGCACGGGCGATCCCCGCGAGCTCCACGTAGCCCTGCGCGGCGCTGCGCACCCGGGCGGTCGGTGTATCGGCCAGGGTCCGCAGGCGCCAGAAGGCGCGGACCCCCGAGCGCAGCATCCACAGGCTGCCCAGGGTCATGGCCAGCCAGACGAGCCAGAAGGGCACATCTGCCATCCCCCTCACCAGCAGGGCAGGTGCGTCCGCGGTCAGGATCGGCATGGCGGGAGGCGCTGGCCGGCGCCCGGCTAAGGGCCGAACAAGGCCTTGAGGTCCACGTCCGCGTGGGCCTCCTTGAACTCCAGCAGGTTCGCGGGGCGTGCGCCGGCGAGACCGGCGAGCAGCGAATCGGGGAGCTGCTCGATGCGGACATTGTTGAGGTTGGCGCTGTCGTTGTAGAGCTCGCGGCGGTCGGCGATGGTCTCCTCCAGGTGGGAGATGCGCTCGGCCAGATGGCGGAAGCTATCGTTGGCCTTGAGGTCCGGATAGCCCTCGGCCAGGGCGAAGAGCTGGCCGAGTCCCGCGCGCAGCTCGCTCTCGGCGCTGCCCAGGGCGCGCAGGTCGCCGCCTTGTCGGGCGGTGGCCACGGCGGTGCGCGCGCGCACCACCCGCTCCAGGGTCGCCTGCTCGAAGCCCATGTACTGCCGGCAGACCTCGACCAGCTTGGGGAGCTCGTCGTGGCGCTGCTTCAAGGCCACGTCGATGTTCGACCACGCCCGCGCCAGGTTGTGCTTCAGGCGCACCAGGTTGTTGTAGACGGCGACCCCGTAGACCAGGAGGATCAGGAGCAGGGCGAGGACGATCAGGGTGCCGAGTTCCATGATGACGTCTCCATCGGGGCGGGGGGCGTGCCCGCTAGCGGGTGCTACGGTCGCGAGGCGGCGAAGAGTCCGGAGAGCCCGATCTCCGCGTCGATGGTCTCGAGCCGCAGGGTGCCCGAGGCCCCCACCTCGTGCATGGTCCAGCCGTCGCCGCGGCGGTAGACCTCCGCCGTGGGCGGGTCGACCCCGATGAGCACCAGCTCCTGAAGGCTTTGGATCCCGAGATAGGCGGGCAGCTTTTCGCGCCGGATCCGCGCTTCGTCGGCGGCAGTGAAGACCTCGACGAGCAGCACCGGCCGCTCGAGATAATCGGGGTGCTCCCAGGTGTCGGCCTCGGCGATCTGGAGATCCGGATAGTAGTAGCGCTCGTCGCGGCCGTCGCGGATGTGCAGCTTGACCGTCGGGCGGTAGAGCCGATGCTCACCCTCGTTCAGGCGGGCCCGCAGGGCCCGGGCCAGACGCATGCACAGCTGGTCATGGGTCGGATTGGCGCCGATCAGCGGGACGCTGCGCCCACGGACGTACTCGCTGCGCAGGTCTGCCGATCGCTCATTCTCGAGATAGGCCGAAACGGAGATCATGCCAAGACTCGGTTGGTCTACGAAGTCGATGTCGACAAGGGCTCTGGCGTCGTGCTCAGCTCCCCGCCATCACCCCTGACGCCCATCGTACCAGCCTCTAAAAGTGGTCTCAGTGACGCGGTCGTCAAGGGTGGCGCCCAGAGTCTGCCCTGGGCGTAACGGCATCCCAGATCGCTCAGTCGGCGTGCCTGGCGGACGGTCTCGACGCCCTCCGCGATGGCATCCACGCCGAGGGATTCGGTCAGCGCGATCAAGGCCCGCACCACGTTCGACGCCGCATCGCTGTCTTCGATCCCTTGGACGAACTCCCGATCGATCTTGATGGCGTGGGCCCCCGAGCGGCGCAGCTGGGTGAGTGAGGACACCCCGGCCCCGAAGTCGTCGATGCACACCCGGGTTCCGGCCTCGCGTAGGAGCGCGATCTGGCGCCGGTACTGCTCGCCGTACTCGGTCAATGCCGCCTCGTTCAACTCTAGCTCGATCAGATCCGGGGGGAGGCCGGTATCGTCCGCCGCGGCGATGACATCGTCCGCCAGGCTGCCGGCGCGGATCTGCTGGGGGGAGACATTGATGGCGATGCGCCCGAACTGAAGACCCTGGGCCATCCAGGCGCGTGCCTGGCGCGCGGCGGTGGTGATGACCCAGCCCCCGAGCACCTGGAATAGACCGTTCTGCTCGGCGAGGTGGATGAAGTCCTTGGGCGGGCAGCACCCCCTCCTGGGGATGGCGCCAACGCACGAGGGCCTCCAGGGCCACGATGCGCCCGGTCGCCATCTCGACTTGGGGCTGGTAATGGAGGAACAGCTCGCCGTCGCGCACCGCCTGGTCGAGCCTCTGGGCGAGCGCGGCATCGCGGTGGGCCTTGCGTGTCATGGCGTCCGTGTGGAAGGCATAGCTGCCGCGGCCGTTGCCCTTGGCCTTGTAGAGGGCGACGTCCGCGCGAGCGAGCAAGGTGTCCGGGTCGCTGTCCGGATCCTGCACCATCACCACCCCGAGGCTCGCGCTGCAGTGGACCTCGTGGGCATCGATCCGATAGGGCAGCGCCAGACGCGAGACCATCTTCGCGGCGAGCAACGCCGCGTCCTCGCGCGTGCGGGCGTCCGGCTGGATCACGGCGAATTCGTCACCGCCGAGGCGTGCCACCAGATCCGACTCGCGCACCAGGGTCTTCAGGCGTTTCGCGGTCTTCTGCAGGAGTCGATCGCCGAAGGGATGGCCGAGGCTGTCGTTGACGGCCTTGAACCCGTCGAGATCGAGCAGATGGACGGCGAAGGGGCCCTGATCCCGGCGCGCGCTGCGCAGCCGCTGGACCAGACGCCGCTTGAAGAGGCTGCGGTTGGGGAGCCCGGTCTGGTTGTCGTAGTAGGCCAGTTGATGGATCAGCTGCTCGCGCCGCCGCCGCCGGGTGATGTCGTGGAAGACCACCACCGCGCCGATGATCGGCCCGCGCCGGCGAATCGGGGTGGCGCGATACTCCACCGGGAAACGGCTGCCGTCGCGCCGCCAGAACATCTCGTCCGAGACCAGGATGTCATCCCCGCTGCGGGTGACCTCGAGCATGCGGCACTCCGACGCCGGTATCGGGGTGCCCTCGGCGCTGCTGTGGTGGATGAGGTCGTGGTTCGGGCGGCCCACCAGCTCGCCCGGCTCGTAGCCGAGCATGCGGGCGCCGGTGGGGTTGATGAAGGTGGTCACCCCATCGAGGTCGAGCCCGAAGATGCCCTCGTTGGCGGAGATCAGGAGTAGCTGGGCCTGTTCCTCGGCGGCCCGGCGGGCGGCGTGGTCCCGCTCGTGCTGCAGGGCGATGGCGACCAGCCCGGCGGTCTGACGGATCCAATCGCGTTGGTCGGCGTCGGGCGCATCCGGGACCGGCGAATAGACGTCGAGGGCGCCCAGCACCTCGCCGGCCCGGTCCATCACCGGTTCGCAGTGGCAGGCGCTCAGTCCGGAGTCGCCGAGGTGACCGGCGATGGAGCGCCAATAGGGATGCGACTGGAGGTCGGTCAGGGTCAGGCGCTCGCCGGCAGGGTGCGGCTCGGCTGGTGTGTCCGCTGACCGGCCCTCGAGCGCGTCGATGAGGGTGGCCGTGGCGCGCGGTGCGGAGCCGACCCGAACGGCGGCCGTTGCCGGATCGATCAACAGGATGACGCACAGCAGGTCGTCATCCAGGGACTCGAGGAAGGCGGCGGCGGAGTCCAGCACGGACGCGAGTGGCGCCCCGTCGAGCATCAGCTGCATGGCCTGGAGGCGTGTCTGCTCCAGGGCCTGGGCGCGGCGCAGTGAGTCCAGCTCCTCGAGCGCCTCGGCGAGGTTCGCTTCGGGTGCGGCCGGGGGCTCAAGCGCGGGCCGTGGCGCACGTGCGCGAGCCACGGCCAAGACCGCGACCACTGTTGCGGCGAGGGCGATGGCCGCGAGGACCGCGGCGACATAGGTCGCCGTGCCCGTCGAGTCTGCCGCGAGCACGGGGTGCGCCCAGGCGAGACCCAGGAGCAGGATAGGTGGCTTGGGGTGAGCGGGGAGCAAGGTCATCCTCGCCGCCGCTCTCTGTGTGGATGGTGGCGTCCTGATCTCTGGCGCACGTGTCGTTATTCCGTTTGGCGGATTGGTTGACCGACGGCGGGATCCCGCGCTGGTATGTTATGACGGGCGAAGCGCCCGAAATGTGAACGCCATAGAGGCTGTGCGAATCGTCGGTAGGCCGACCTCGATGGCCCCCAGGGGATCTTAGGGGCGCGGCGCAGGCCAGTGCTCCCGTTCGCGAGAGCTTTGGTGGGGCGTGGGATGCAGCGTCCTCGCGGGCGCTTGGGTGCGCGACGAGATCGCCTCGCTACCCCGGTTGCCGCGCTCGTGGTGCCGATTCCCAGGGCGCCAATCAACAAGGGCCACGAACCATGAGTGACTACGTCTCGGTCGCCTGCGGGCGTTACGACATCTTTGAGATCGCTTGCCTGCGACGCCAGTCGTTGCTCGTGCGCTGGGCTGTGGATGCGCCGGTGTGGTTGGGATCCATTGGGGCGGGTGAGCCCGTGCTCGAGGCCTTGGGTCTGGAAACCCGCGACGGCGCGGAGTGGCTCATGGTCCGCGACGGGGACGACGGGATCCTTGCGGTGCGGTTGGATTGGATCGCCGAGGCGAGGCTCGCGCCATGACCGGCGCGCACCGCAAGGGCGCCGGCCCCACGCGGCCAGTGGGCCGATCTGATGATCTGGGACCGCCCTGGGTCGAGGTGGTGATCGAGGTCCCGCGCTGGAGCTTCCTCAAGCGAGGCTCTGACGGGCGCGTCGATTTCGTATCGCCCCTACCCTGCCCGTACAACTACGGCTCGGTACCGGGTCTACTGGGTCAGGAGGGCGATCTGCTCGATGCACTGGTGCTGGGCCCCAGGCTCGGACGCGGCAGCCGCCTGCGGGTGCGCGCCTACGGAGCGGTGGGGCTGCGTGACCGGGGACTCTATGATGACAAGCTGATCTGTGCCCTGGAGCCGCCGAGTATTGGCCAGCGCCGGGCCGTGGAGGCCTTCTTTCGTCTCTATGGCAGGGCGAAGGCTGGGCTCAATCTAATGCGAGGGCAGACGGGTCAGACCGAGAGCCTGGGCTGGGGAGACGCCCATCTCGCCCTGGGTGCCGCGCGACCGGTCCGCCCCGGCGATCGCCGCGAGCCCGTGATCAGGTATTGAGCGGTCGGCGACCGCGCGATCCTTCAGGGGGGAGGGTCAGGGGTTCTGGGTAGGGCCTGGCTGGCCGCCCGGGGGCGTGACCGTCGTGAACCCGAGCTGCTCCCATGCCTGCATGCCACCCCGATACCATTTGAGCTTGTGGGCCGGGTAGCCGTACTCCAGCAAGGCGCGGATGTTGGTCGGCGATTGGCCGCACCAGGGGCCATTGCAGTAGAAGACCAGGGTCTTGGCGGCCCCGAAGTTCCACAGGCCCTCCACCCGTACCGCGCCGAGCTCCAGCTCCAGCATCTCCGCGACCGCAGCGGGCTCGGCGCTCGCCGGGTCCAGCCGGGTGTAGGGGATCTGGACCGCGCCGGGGATCATGCCGCGCGCGGTCCAGGGGTCGGTCCGAGAATCGATCACCAGGACGGCTTCCCCCGCGTCCGCGCGGCGCAGGTACTCGATCAGCTCGAGCTCGCCGATGGTCTCCACCCCGGGCGCCAGGTGCATCGGCTGCACGCAGTAGGGCGGACACTCCCGGGAGGTGATGTCGTAGGGCGCCGGCACGCGGTGAGCCGGGTCCTGGTGGCGCATCAACAAGACCGCGTCGTCCCCCTGTCCGAGGGTCACGTGTGAGAGTGATTCGGTGATCTGGACGCGCAGGTCCTCGAGGTCGAATAGGTCCTCCGAGGGGTCGGCGGCCTGGGCCGAGGCCGCGACGGCGAACACCAGGGGCAACACAGGGATTCGACTGCGGTGGATCATGCGCGGACAGGATCTCGGGTTGGGAGTGGTAGAGCAGAGGGGGAGGTTACCAGAGGCCCTGCGGTTGGCTCATCCTGGGAGTCGCCCGGGTTTGTGCCCGGTGTCCGGCGGCGATGCGTTCACGGACCCCGATAGCGCTGCCCTGACCTCGGACCAGAGTGCCTCATAGGCGTGGGACGCGACGCTGTCCGGGGCATAGGCGTGAAGCGGCATGCGATGGACGCCCATGGACTCGATCTCGGGGGCATAGGGGATCGCCGCCGCGAGGAGCTCGGGATAACGCGCGATGAGCCCGGCAGACATCTCTCGCTGCAGTGGCTCACGGTGATCGACCATGGAGAGGAACGGCAGCACCCTCGGCGTCTTGCCGGCCAGCTCCGCGGGGAGGAACTCGAGCAGCTGCTCGAGGGCGCGTGCGCAGAGCATGTCAGGTGTCACCGGGATGAGCAGGATGTCCGCGGCGCGAAAGACGTTCTCGGAGACCAGTGAGATGCTCGGTGGGCAATCCAGCAGACAGAGATCGTAGGCCGGCGCCTGGGCGCGCAGCAACTGTCTGAGGCGCTTCCTGGGTCGCTCGGCCGCCTCGAGGAGCAGGTCCAGGTTGCGGGCCGAGAGCTCGGCCGGGAGTAGGTCCAGCCC
>CAVQQM010000031.1:0-80000 GCA_963714915.1 uncultured Gammaproteobacteria bacterium | reverse complement strand
GGGGTAGAGCACTGTTTCGGCTAGGGGGCCATCCCGGCTTACCAACCCGATGCAAACTCCGAATACCAGGAAGTGCAATCACGGGAGACACACGGCGGGTGCTAACGTCCGTCGTGAAAAGGGAAACAACCCAGACCGCCAGCTAAGGTCCCTAAATCATGGCTCAGTGGGAAACGATGTGGGAAGGCCCAGACAGCCAGGAGGTTGGCTTAGAAGCAGCCATCCTTTAAAGAAAGCGTAATAGCTCACTGGTCGAGTCGGCCTGCGCGGAAGATGTAACGGGGCTTAAGCCATGTACCGAAGCTGCGGATGCAAGCTCTGCTTGCATGGTAGGGGAGCGTTCCGTACGCCTGTGAAGGTGGATCGTGAGGTCTGCTGGAGGTATCGGAAGTGCGAATGCTGACATAAGTAACGACAAAGGGGGTGAGAAGCCCCCTCGCCGAAAGCCCAAGGTTTCCTGCGCAACGTTAATCGGCGCAGGGTGAGTCGGCCCCTAAGGCGAGGCCGAAAGGCGTAGTCGATGGGAAGCCGGTTAATATTCCGGCACCGTGCATGACTGCGATGGGGGGACGGAGAAGGCTAGGTCAGCCGGCTGTTGGTTGCCGGTTTAAGCGTGTAGGCAGTCACCTTAGGCAAATCCGGGGTGGCAATGCTGAGGCGTGATGACGAGTCTCCACGGAGACGAAGTGATTGATGCCCTGCTTCCAGGAAAAGCCTCTAAGCTTCAGGTCATGCGCGACCGTACCCCAAACCGACACAGGTGGGCAGGGTGAGAATCCCAAGGCGCTTGAGAGAACTCTGGTGAAGGAACTAGGCAAAATAGTACCGTAACTTCGGGAGAAGGTACGCCCCTGGTATGTGAAGCCCCTTGCGGGTGGAGCGGACGGGGGTTGCAGTGACCAGGCCGCTGCGACTGTTTATTAAAAACACAGCACTCTGCAAACTCGAAAGAGGACGTATAGGGTGTGACGCCTGCCCGGTGCCGGAAGGTTAAGTGATGGGGTTATCTTCGGAGAAGCTCTTGATCGAAGCCCCGGTAAACGGCGGCCGTAACTATAACGGTCCTAAGGTAGCGAAATTCCTTGTCGGGTAAGTTCCGACCTGCACGAATGGCGTAACGATGGCGGCACTGTCTCCACCAGAGACTCAGTGAAATTGAAATCTCGGTTAAGATGCCGAGTACCCGCGGCTAGACGGAAAGACCCCGTGAACCTTTACTACAGCTTCACACTGGACTTTGAACCTACTTGTGTAGGATAGGTGGGAGGCTTTGAAGCGAGGACGCTAGTTCTCGTGGAGCCAACCTTGAAATACCACCCTGGTATGTTCGAAGTTCTAACCTCGACCCGTGATCCGGGCCAGGGACAGTGTGTGGTGGGTAGTTTGACTGGGGCGGTCTCCTCCCAAAGCGTAACGGAGGAGCACGAAGGTACCCTCAGCGCGGTCGGAAATCGCGCATTGAGTGCAAAGGCATAAGGGTGCTTGACTGCGAGACGGACAAGTCGAGCAGGTACGAAAGTAGGTCTTAGTGATCCGGTGGTTCTGTATGGAAGGGCCATCGCTCAACGGATAAAAGGTACTCCGGGGATAACAGGCTGATACCGCCCAAGAGTTCATATCGACGGCGGTGTTTGGCACCTCGATGTCGGCTCATCACATCCTGGGGCTGAAGTCGGTCCCAAGGGTATGGCTGTTCGCCATTTAAAGTGGTACGCGAGCTGGGTTTAGAACGTCGTGAGACAGTTCGGTCCCTATCTGCCGTGGGCGTTGGAGACTTGCGGGAAGCTGCTCCTAGTACGAGAGGACCGGAGTGGACGTACCTCTGGTGTTCCGGTTGTCACGCCAGTGGCACTGCCGGGTAGCTATGTACGGACGGGATAACCGCTGAAAGCATCTAAGCGGGAAGCCCCTCCCAAGATCAGGTCTCCCTGGGCACTCGATGCCCCTAAAGGTCCGTCGAAGACCACGACGTTGATAGGCAGGATGTGGAAGCGCGGTAACGTGTGAAGCTAACCTGTACTAATTGACCGTGCGGCTTGACCATATAACACCCAAACCGTTTGGCTCACACCAAACGACGGGCGATGACACTCGCTCGCACCCCCGCGCCTGTCGCGATCACACCATCCGGACGCCACGCCACTCACCCGGCGCGGCCTCCAACCCCTTTCCTGGCGGCCACAGAGCACTGGAACCACCTGATCCCTTCCCGAACTCAGAAGTGAAACGGTGTATCGCCGATGATAGTGTGGGGCCTCCCCATGCGAAAGTAGGTCACCGCCAGGGCCTTATCCTAAAACCCCTAACCCTTCGTTAGGGGTTTTTTTTGTCTGGAGAAACGGCGATCGGGGCGGCAGCACCCCGCGGTGAAGTCCCGGTCGCCCCGTGGCACCGGCGCTTCAAAACGCATCGGTGTCAGCCCGAGGATGTCGCGGGGGCCGGCGCCGGCGTGGCTCGTGCTGGTCTTGGCGCGCGTTGGAAGCGGCGGTCGAGCACGTTCTTCAGGGCGATCAGCAGGCCGAGTCCGATGAAGGCCCCCGGGGGCAGGATCGCGATGAGGGCGCCCTGGAAGCCGTCGCCGAGGGATAGCTCGAGACCGCGGGCGGCCTCTCCGAGCAGCAGAGTGGGCATGGTGAAAGAGGGTCCCCTGACCTATGAGCTCCCGCAGCGCCCCCAGGGCGGTCAGGGCCAGGGTGAAGCCGATCCCCATGGCGATGCCATCGAGCAATGCGCGATCGACCCGGTTTTTGGACGCGAACGCCTCGGCTCGCCCGATGATCAGACAGTTGGTCACGATCAAGGGGATGAAGAGTCCGAGCACCTGGTAGAGGGCATAGAAGTAGGCCTGCATGGCCAACTCGACGGCCGTGACGAAGGAGGCGATGACCAACACGAAGACCGGTAGCCGGACCTCCGGGCGCACCAGGTTGCGGATCAGTGAAACGGTCACGTTCGCGAGCACCAGGACCGCGGTGGTGGCGAGCCCCATCCCCAGACCATTGGTCGCCGAGGTGGTGGTGGCGAGCAGGGGGCAAAGCCCTAGCAGGGCGACCAGGGCCTGGTTGTTGGTCCAGAGCCCGTCGCCGACGAGCTCGGCGATGCCCTTGTCCTTGGCCATCAGGATGCCCCCCCGTGACCGCTCGCTGCCAGCGACGGCTCGTTGAAGAGCCGTTCGCCCTGGCTCTGGACGTAGAGCAAGGTGTTCTTCACGGCGGTGACGATCGCCCGGGGCGTGATAGTGGCACCGGTGAACTGATCGAACGCGCCCCCGTCGCGGCGCACCGCCCATTGGTCACTGGGAGGCGCGCCGATCGACTTGCCGGTGAAACCCAGCACCCAATCGGACTTGGTCTCCTCGATCTGGTCCCCGAGCCCGGGGGTCTCGTGATGGTTGAGGACCCGCACGCCGCCCAGGGTGCCGTCGCGCAGCACCGATACGATGAGTTGGATGGGGCCCGCGTAGCCATCCGGGACCACCGGGTTCAGGATCACCGCCACTGGCTGGCCGCCCTTGCGCACCCGGTAGACCCGCGTCTCCTGTGCGCCCAGCCGTTCAGGATCGCTGACCCGGATCTGGTCTTCGAGTGGATCATTGTCCGCGAGGCCCTCGGGGATGATCGACTCGAGCTTGCGCTGCATGGCGAGTCGCGTGTTGGCGACGATGCGCTCTTGCATGGTGGCCTGGGTGACGGCCACGAGGGTCACCCCTGTCACGGCGAAGCTGGCGAGCACCAGGGCCGCCAGGAGCATGGGTCGCTTGTCCGTCATGACTCCCCCTATCCGCGCCCGTGCCCGAAAACACGTGGCTGGGTGTAGTAATCGATGGTGGGTGCGGCGATGTTGAGCAGCAGCACGGCGAAGGCGACCGCATCCGGGTAGCCGCCCCAGGAGCGGATCACGAACACCAAGGCACCGATGAGCGCCCCATAGACCAACTGGCCTCGCCGGGTGGTGCATGCACTCACCGGGTCGGTGGCGATGAAGAAGGCACCGATGACGGCCGCGCCGCTGAAGAGGTGGAAGGCGGGGAAGGGAAACGCCTGGGGATCGAACATCCACGCCATGCCCGAGAGGGTGAGGAGGGCGGCGATCATGGAGGCGGGGATGTGCCAGGTGATCACCCGCTTCCAGAGCAGATAGAGGCCCCCGACGAGGAACCAATTGCCTACCCATTCCCAGCCCCGGCCGCCGAAGTCCCCCCACAGTGGGCTCTGGCGGATCTCTTCGATCATCTCGTTCTGGGCCAGATGGGTGCGCATCTCATCGAGCGGCGTGGCAGCCGAGACCGCATCCCAGGTCAGGCCGTTTGGCGGGAGCCCGGCGATGATCATGCGCAGGGAGTCGAGCAACCCCGGGTGATGCTCGGCCAGCATGTAGGGCGGGAGCCAATTGGTCATCTGCACCGGGTAGGAGACGAGCAGGAAGACATAGGCGGCCATTGCCGGATTGAAGGGGTTGTAGCCCAGTCCGCCATAGAGCTGTTTGACCAGCACGATCGCGAACAGCATCCCGAGGAGGCTGAGCCACCAAGGTAGCGTCGGTGGCACCGAGATGGCGAAGAGCACGGCCGTGACCACGGCGCTGTAGTCGCGCAGGGTGACCCCGACCGGCCGACCGCGCGCGCGCAAGATGGCGGCCTCCGCGGCCAGGGCGAATCCGACCGCCAGGGCGATGTTGATCACCACCCCCCAGCCGAAGTACCAGATCATGGCGATGATCCCCGGGACCAGTGCGATCAGCACCTGGATCATCACCTGATCGACCCGATTGACCCGCGCGCCATGGGGCGAGGAGACCGCGACGCTGCTCATGACGGGGCCTCGGTCTCGGGGGTGCCTCGTTTTCGCTTGGGTAGGGGGTCCCGCTCGATTGGATCCAGATCAGGATCCGGGTCCGGTTGCCCGGCCGAGGCCTCGCCGGCCACCGCCCGCTTCGCCGCCGCGCGCCGGCGGGCCGCGTCGATGGCCAGGCGCTTCGGCTCCTGTTTCACGGCCCCGGATGGGGGCGCCCCCTCGAGGTCTGACTTCTTCTTGCGGAGGTTGGCCTTGCGGGCGCGCTCCTGACGCGCCAGGCGCTCCTCGCGCGCCTGATGGCGGGAACGCGCCTTCTCCGCCTTGCGCCGCTCTTCCTCCCGGGCCCAGACCTCGGTCTTGGCGTAACGGTAGTACTGGACCAGCGGGATATGGCTCGGACAGACCTGGGCGCAGCAACCGCATTCGATGCAGTCGAACAGGTGATAGTCCTGGGTGCGATCCAGGTCCTTGGCGCGCGCATGCCAGTAGAGCTGCTGGGGCAGCAGATTGGCCGGACAGACCTCCGCGCACTTGCCGCAGCGGATACAGGCCAGGGCGGCACCCGGGTCGGGTGCCTCGGCCGCGGTCAGGGCCAGGAAGCAGTTGGTGGACTTGGTGACCGGGATCCCCGTATCGGCGATCTCGAACCCCATCATGGGGCCCCCGCATACCAGCTTGCGCGGATCCTCACGCAGTCCGCCGCAATGTGCGATCAGGGTGTCGACCGAGGTCCCGACCAGTGCCTCCAGGTTGCGGGGCGCCGCGACGGCGCGACCGGAGAGGGTCACCACCCGGGAGATCAGCGGGCGGCCGCGGACCACCGCGTCGGCGACGGCCACCGCGGTCGCGACGTTCTGACAGACCATCCCGATCTGGGCCGGGATCCCGTGGCTCGGCACCTCGCGCCCGGTCAGGATGCGGATCAACTGACGCTCCCCGCCGCTGGGATAGAGTGTCGGGATGGGGACCACCGCCGCAGTCGCGGGCATGCCAGCGCTCGCGAGTGCCCCGTCCATGGCTGCGATCGCCTCCGGCTTGTTGTCCTCGATGCCGATCAAGACCCGCTCGGCCCCCAGCATGTGGGCGATGATCGCCACGCCCTCCAGCACCCGAGCCGGACGCTCGCGCATCAGCCGGTCGTCGCAGGAGATGTAGGGTTCGCATTCTGCCCCGTTGATGATCAGGGTCTTGGGATGCCGATCCGGTCCCGGGTTGAGCTTGACGCTGGTGGGGAAGGCGGCGCCGCCGAGACCCACCACCCCCGCCCAGCGCACCCGCTCGCGCAGGGTCTGGGGGTCCGTGGCCAGATAGTCCTCGATAGGCTCGGGAAGGTCCGCCCAGGCGTCCTCCCCGTCGGTGTCGATGACCACGCAGGGCGCCGACAGCCCGGAGGGGTGGGGGACCGGACGCGCCTCGATGGCGACGACGGTACCCGAAGATGGGGCATGGACCGCGGCGCTCACATAACCCTCGGGCTCCCCGATCACCTGGCCCTTACGCACCCGCTCGCCGACGCCCACGCAGGCCCGCGCCAGGGCGCCGATGTGCTGTGCCAGGGGGATCACCAACCGCCCGGGGATCGGCGCCTGCTCGATCCCGTCGCCGTTGGAGAGGGCCTTCTCGTCGGGTACATGGATGCCCCCATGGAAACGCCAGATGCGTTGCCTCGCCTTGAGGATCGGTGTCGGATGGGACATGGGGATCTGGGGCTCGCTGCGCGGCGTCGGGACTTCGCGCCCGGCTCAGGCGGCCTTGCGCTCGCCCGGGTATGGCCAGCGCCAATGGGCGATGTCGGTCCCCACGGGCACCATCTCGATACAGTCCACCGGGCAGGGCGGCAGACAGAGCTCGCAGCCGGTGCACTCCTCGGCGATGACCCCGTGCAACTGCTTCGCGGCGCCGACGATGGCGTCCACCGGGCAGGCCTGGAGACACAGGGTGCAGCCGATGCAGGTCTCCGGATCGATGATCGCCACCGAGGGCGCCCTTTCCTCGACCTCCAGGGCAACAGGCTCGCGCCCCAGCAGATCGGCCAGGGCGCGCACCGTGGCCTCGCCGCCGGGGGCGCACCGGTTGATCTCGTCCTCGCCGCGCGCGACGGCCTCCGCATAGGGACGGCAGCCCGGGTGACCGCACTGCCCGCATTGGGTCTGGGGCAGCAAGGCGTCCACCTGGTCGGCGACGGGATCGCCCTCGATGCGAAAACGCAGGGCCGAGTAGCCGAGCAGCAGTCCGAAGACCGCCGCCAAGACCGTCATCGCAAGGATCGCGGTCACCATCTCGCGCCCAGCCTCATTTCGCCACCAGACCCGCGAAGCCCATGAAGGCCAGCGACATCAGTCCCGCGGTGATCAGAGCGATGGAGCTGCCCTGGAAGGGTTCCGGTACGTCCGCAACGGCGACCCGCTCGCGCATGGCCGCGAACAGCACCAGCACCAGGGAGAACCCGACCGCCGCGCCGAAACCGTACAGGGCCGACTCCAGGAAGCCCCGCTGCTCTTGGAGATTGAGCAGGGCCACCCCGAGCACCGCGCAGTTGGTGGTGATGAGCGGCAGGAAGATCCCGAGCACTTGGTAGAGCACCGGGCTCGTCTTATGCATCACGGTCTCGGTGAACTGGACCACCACGGCGATCACCAAGATGAAGGCGATGGTGCGGAGATACTCGATCCCCAGGGGGACGAGCAGGTACTCGTTCACGAGCCAGGAGCATACCGCCGATAGGGTTAGGACGAAGGTCGTCGCGAGACCCATGCCCGTAGCCGTCTCGAGCTTCTTCGAGACCCCCATGAAGGGGCACAGGCCGAGGAACTTGACCAGCACGAAGTTGTTCACCAACACCGTGCTGATCAGGATGAGTGCGTACTCTGTCATGCGGGGATCGCCGGTGTGACCGAGGCAGGGCCCGCGGCCAGGCGGAGGCGCCTATCGCGAGGCGCATGCTGAAATTCAAAGAGGATACGCCCTGCGTTCACGCGCCTACAACCGACCCTGGGCAGGGTCTTTTGGCGCTCCGCGAGAGACTCTGCGGGTCAGCGGCCCCGACGCGCCGCCTGGAGTGCCTGCTCCGCCGCCTCGACCCTGGACTCCGCCGCGGCCACCCGCTCGAAATAGGCCGCAGAGAGCACGCGACCACCCCGCGCGAGCCACTGCCAGTCGCCGTCCCCTGGGATCTTGGCCTGCTCCAGCTCGGCCTTGGCGCGGATCAGGTCCTGTTGGGCCGCGGAAACGGTGTCCTGGCGCTGCGCGCGCGCCTCGGCGGCCGCGCTGGAGCGCTCCTGACCGGAAGGCTCCGGCCCCTGCGCGTCGGGGATCCCGGTATTGGGATTGCCGGATTCGGGGTCAGGCTCGGGGTCAGGGTCGATCGCCAGCTCCTCGACCTCGCGGGCCGTGCCGGCGGGCGGGGGTGTCCCGGAATAGGTGACGTTGCCCTCGGAGTCGACGGACTTGTAGACCGCCTCGGCGCCGAGATCGGGTGCCGCGGCGCACCAAAGAACGGCGAACAGGATGGCGGTGGAGCGGGGACGGATGGGGTTCATGGATCGCCTGGGGGCGGTGCGGCCGGCGGCATTGGGCCGCCGGCGCGCTTGCCGGACCGGGTCAGAATTCGCCGGTGGCGCCGGCGGTGATGATGTCGAGCATGGTGCCGTTCACGTTGATCGCGATGGCCTGGAGCTCCGGGGGCAGCGGAATGGCGCTGATGATCATGTCCAGGTTCAGCATCTCGAGCCAGATCTTGCCTTCGGAGTCCTCAACCAGGGCGATTCGACAGGGCATATACGCGGCGTAGATGGGATTGAACTGGACCATCTTCACGGCGTCCTCGGGGTCACAGAACTGGAAGATCTCCAGGCGTGGCGCATCGATCCCACGTGCGCTGACCTCCTGACCCACGTTCTGGTAGCCGACCAGCTTCATGTTGAGCTCGGCGGCCTTGGAGCGCATGGCCTCCCCGGCATCGTCCGGATTCACGCCTTCGGCCAGGCCCATCTTGAGGACGGTCTGGCCGATGTCGAACATCTGGATCTCAGGGGTCGGCGGGGCCTTCGCCGGTTCAGCGGCGCGCGCGATTCCGGTGGCGGCGACGCCAAGTCCGGCGGTCAGGGTCAGGGCAACGAGCAACGTCTTCATGGTGTTCTCCTCGGTGTGATCGGGGCGCGGGCGGTCGTTGTCTCGACCGCTCTATTGCTGGTCGTCCAGGGTGGTCACGTAGCCCACGATGTCGAGGATCTCCTGCTCGGAGTAGTCGTCGAAGCTATCGTCGTCCGGGTCGCCGGCATGCTCGCGCTTCTTGTCCTTGAACATCTGGATCTGTCGCAGCAGATAGCCGTCGTACTGTCCGGCCACCTGGGGTGAATCCTTGCTCTTCTTGCCCTCGCCCTTGCGACCGTGGCAGGTCTTGCAGTCGGACTGATAGAGGTCCTCGCCGTTCTCGAGATCCGCGCCCTCGGGGGTGGGGACGTCCAGCGGATAGACCTCGCTCAGGTCGACGTCCGAGAGATAGGCCGCGAGGCTGCGCAGGTCGTGATCCGACATGGTGCGCAGGCCGCCCACGACGGTCATCGCCGCGTGCTCGCGGATGCCGTCGCGGTACTCGGTGAGCGCCTTGATCTGGTAGTACTCGGGCAGGCCGGCCAGACGCGGATACTTGCCCCCCAGGATGCCCTGGGAATAGAGGCCGTGACAGAGGGCGCACTGGCGGTTGAGCTGCTTGCCCAGCTCGAGATCGGGCTCCTGCTCCTCGGTGGCGGACGCGGTCCCGGCGATTCCAAAGGTGGTGACCAGCGCGACGGCGAGGCCCCGGCGGCGGATGTACTTGGAGTACAGACTCATGCTCCAAAGCTCCTTCAGGAAGGGATTCTTGTTAACCGAGCGGCAACGATAGGAGATCGTCCGGGGGCGCGCAACCGTGCGTAACTGTCAGGGAATTTGCGCCGACGAAGGCCCCTCGGATCGGCACGGATCGAAGGCTCATCGGGCGACCGCTCGGGCCGGGATGACCATCTCCATGGGGAGTCCGCGGGCGTCCAGCGGAGGTTGCGGCGGGAGCGTCTCGAGCCCATCGGCGAGACATCGCCGTGCCGCGACGGCGAGGGCCAGGGCGTCGACCAGATCGTCCCTCGCCAACGCCCTGGCACCCCATCGATCACGCAGGACCTCGAGGCCTGCCAAGACCGCCGCGCGGCTGCCCGGCGCCAGGCGCTCCAGGACCCGTAATCGCTCCTCGCGGCCCGCGAGGGTCTTCTTGTTGTGGGTCATGGGTGCGCCGGCGAGGGCCAGGAAGACGAGCTCCGGGTGGGACTCCCGGAGCCGCCCCCGCGGTGCCCCATGGCTCTGTAGGAAGCGGTCGGCCTCGCGCACCTTGGGCAGGATGTTGAAGCCCTGTTTGGAGACTCGCCGCCCGGTATGCCGCTGGTTGATCGCGCATGCCCCGGCGTAGTCGGCGTCCGCGGCGTCGACAGTCGCGCGGCACGCGACCGGGAAGACGCTCGCGGCGCGCGGGCGCCCGAGCAGGGAGCGGGCCGCGCGATCGCAGACGCGCTCGTCGGGTCCGTCCTCCGGCAAACCGATGGGGATGTCGATCAGGGTCAGCCCCGCGCAGGCGATGTCCGGCCCGAGGGCCGCGAGGGTCTCGACGAGACCGAGCCCCAGGCCGGCCGGTCCCAGTGCCGCCCAGACCCAGCCCGCACGGCACCCATCGATACCGATGACCCGCGCCTTGGCATCGCTCACGCTGGCTCAGGGTACTCCGCCAGAAGGGGCGCTTCCGGGCCGCGGCAGCACCTCTGGGCCCTGGTCGGCGACTCGCCCGAGCAGTGCCCGGGCGATCTCGGTCCCGGCCCGGCGGCCCGAGTGCAGGGCCCACTGGATCGATGGGGCCGAGCCATACTCGCCGCAGACCCAGAGCCAATCGGAGCGACGCTGTGTGACCGCCCCCGGATAGACCACCGGCGGGGTCTGGGCGGGGAGCGCCTCGGGCAGGCGGTAGACCGCGAGCCTACGCCAGGCCGTCACCTGATCGCCGAACCAGGAGCCGAGCTGTCGGCGCACGGAGGTCTCCAGGGCATCTGGGTTGTGGTCCGCGCCGTGACAGTTGACCGAGATCAGGACGGCGCCGGCCGGGGCATAGTGATCGGAGAGGTTGCTGGGGCAGAGCAGGCTGTTGATGGGCCCGTGCCCCTCGCCGTTGAGCACCAGATAGGGCCCCGCCACCGGCGAGCGCTCTGCCGAGAAATACAGGCAGGTGCTCCCCCGGCAGCAGGTCTGGAGTGGCTCGGTTCGAGGTCTGCCGAGGAGACGCGCGGCCTCTCGGCCTTCGGTGGCGATCACCAGGGCGCGGGCGCGAAGCCGCTCACCGCCTGCGAGGAGCACCTGGCGGTCCATGACCCGGTCGACCCGGGCCCCCAGTCGTATCGTCTCGCCCGGCAGGCGCGCCGCGAGCTGGGCCGGTATCTCGCCCATGCCGCGCGCGGGCAGCGCCGTATCGCCGAGGGCGAAGGCTCGGAACACGAACTCGAAGGCGCGCGAGGACATGCCGAGCTCGGGCTCGAAGAAGACCCCGCTGAAGAAGGGCTTGAAGAATCGCTCGATCATGGTCGGCGAGAAACCCAGCTCCGTGAGCCGGTCCGCAGCGGTGGACTCCGGCCGCCCGTAGAGCGATTCCAGGTTGCCGCTCAGGGCGCGCAGGCGCAGGCGCATCAACCTGAGCTTGTCCCCGGTGGTACCGATGGGGGAGGCGAGCATCTCCGGCAAGCGCAGCGGGCGGCGCCAGACGTCGCTCACCCGCAGGGTGCGCCCCGCCGCCCGTACCAGTGCCCCCGGGTAGAAGGGACGCAGATCGAGACGGGGATAGTCGAGGAACCGCCGCGCCTCCGGATACCAGGTCTGTAGGACCTGAAACCCGCGGTCCAGCAGATAGCCGTCGCGCCGGTCGGTGCGCACCCGCCCGCCGATCCCGTCGCCGGCCTCGAGCACCAGCGGCTCGAGACCCTTCTCCCTGGCCGCGATGGCACAAGCGAGACCGGATAGCCCTGCCCCGATGATGATGACGTCGGCGTGCATGATGGATCCCCTGTTGCGCTGGCCCTCCCGGCCCTGCGCCGTTCAGGATAGGTCAAGGCGCAGGCGCTCCGCGCGCTCCCTCACGGACTTCAAGCCCTGCGCATCCCAGCGCTCCAGACCTCGCCACTGGAGCGCTGTGCGCGGATGGCCGGAGAAACGGGCGCGGTGGCGGGCCAGGAAATCCCAGTAGAGCGTGGTGAAGGGACAGGCGCGCTCACCGATCGCCTGGGTGGGATCGTAGCGGCAGCCCGCGCAATAGTTGCTCA
Organism: uncultured Gammaproteobacteria bacterium; assembly: GCA_963714915.1. GTDB lineage: Bacteria > Pseudomonadota > Gammaproteobacteria > Chromatiales > Chromatiaceae > Thiodictyon. Next base: position 67,879 of record CAVQQM010000031.1, on the reverse strand, counting down.
TCCGCTTGATGTAGGCGCCCGAGGCCACGTAGGGCTTGGATGCCAGGAGCCCCCCATCCGCGTATTGGCTCATCCCCAGGGTGTTGGGTGCCTCCACCCATTCCACCGCGTCCACGAACATCGCCAGATACCAGGTGTGGACCTGCCTGGGCTCGACCCCGAGGAGCAGGGCGAAGAGCCCCGTCACCATCAGGCGTTGGATATGGTGTCCGTAGCCGTGCTCGATGACCTGGCCGATGGCCGCGCGCAGACAGGCGTAGTCGGTCTCGCCGGTCCAATAGAAGGCCGGCAGGGGCTGGTGGGCGTCCAGGGCGTTGCGTCCCAGGTAATCTGGGCCCTCCCGGAGATAGACCCCGCGGACATACTCCCGCCAGCCCAGGACCTGGCGCACGAAGCCCTCCACCGAGGCGAGCGGCGCCTGCCCGCGTGCGAGTGCCTGCGTGGCCGACTCGAGGGTAGGGCGGGGATCGAGCAGCTTGAGGTTGAGGGCCGCGGACAGTCGGGCGTGAAAGAGGAAGGGCTCGCCCGACCACATGGCGTCCTGATGCGGCCCGAACCTGGGCAGCCGATTGGCGATGAAGTCATCGCGGGCAGCGATCGCCTGGTCGGGGGTCACCGGCCAGTCGAAGTCATCGAGCCGTCCGGGGGCATCGGGAAAGCGCGCTGATACCAGGCCCATCACCTCACGGGTGGTCGCATCCGGCGCGAAACCCAGTGGACGCGGCACCTGGCCCGGGCCCTTGCGGCCGAAGGTCTTGCGGTTCTCCTGGTCGAGGTTCCAGCGTCCGCCGACCGGCTGGCCCGCGGCCATGAGGATCCCCTCGCGCCTGCGCAGGTGGCGATAGTAGTGCTCGAGCACCAGGGTACGGCGCCCGGCGGCCCAGCGATCGAACCCGCCCGGCGAGTCGATGAAGTGGCCGTCCTCGCGCACCTCCAGCGGCACGCCGGCCTCGGCGCAGGTCGCCGTGATCGCGGTCTGCACCCGGTGCTCACCGGCTCGGACCACGACGACCCGCTCGGGCGCGAGCTGGCTCAGGTCCGCCGCGAGGGCCCCGGCAAGGCTCGCATCCGCCTCGACCTCGAGGGACCGATAGCGCACCGGCAGGCCCGCGCCCCGCAAGGCGTCCCGGAAATGGCGCATGGCGGAGAGAAAGAGCACCGTGCGTGCCTTGTGGGAGGGCACCTGGGTGGCCTCCTCGAGGGCCTCGCACATCCAGACCAGGTCCTGGCCGGGGTCGATCCCTGCCAGTGCCGATGATCCCGGATCGAGCTGGTCCCCGAGGACCAGGACGAGGTTGCGACAGGGCGGATTGGACATGGGGTCGAACGGGTGACCGGCGCGGATCTGGGGTCAGGCGGCCCGATAGGCCACCTGGCCGGCGAACAGCGCCCGCACCTCATCCATAGCGCTCGCCTGGGCAGCGTGCTTGTCGGGCCGGTGGCGTTTGACCCGGGCGAATCGCAGGGCGAGCCCGCCGGGGTATCTCGGGCTCTCCTGGATCTCGTTGAAGGCGATCTCCACCACCAGCTCCGGGCGCACCTGGACCGCATGGTCGTCGCGCGCCAGCTCCAGCGCGAGCAGTCGCTCGGTCTGCCAGGCGAGCATGGCGTCCGTGAGTCCCTTGAAGGTCTTGCCGAGCATCACGAAACCGCCGCTGTCGCGGGCCCCGAGGTGCAGATTGCTCAGCCAGTCCCGGCGCCGGCCGCTGCCCCACTCGGCGGCGAGCACCACCAGGTCCAGGGTGTGGGAGGGCTTGATCTTCAGCCAGGCACCGCCGCGCCCACCGGCCTCGTAGGGCGAATCCGCCGCCTTGGCCATGATGCCCTCATGGCCGGCCGCGAGCGCGGCGGCGAGGAAGGCCTCGGCGTCCCCTGCCGAGCGGGGCTCCAGGCGCGGAGATGATGGACCGCGCAGGCAGGCAATCGGCCAGGGCGGCGAAGCGGGTCCGCGCCGGCTGGTCCAGGAGGGTCGTTCCGTCACGTTGCAGACAATCGAAGAAGACCGGGGTCAGGGGCAGCTCCGATCGCAGACTCGGCGAGGCCGAGCCGCGCCCGAACCGGCGCATGGTGATCTGAAACGGCTGGGGGCGCCCGTCCGGGCGTAGGGCCAGCACCTCGCCGTCGAGCACCAGGTCCGAGTCCGGGAGCGCGCCGATCTGCTCGACGATCTCGGGCAGGGCGTCCGTGACCCGGTTGCCTTGCCGGCTGAACACCTGGACCTCCGGCCCCTGCTTGTGGACCTGGATGCGGGCGCCGTCGAGCTTGTACTCCAGGATGGGCGATTCGAGCCGCCCCAGGCCGGCCGCAAGGTCCTCGGCGGGCTGGGCAAGCATGGGCTGCACGGGTCGGAACAGGCTCAGCCCGATCGCCGCGAGACCGCCCGCGCCCGCGGCGAGTGCGATCTCCGCGACCCGTCCGATGTCCCCGCGGAGCATGGCCGCGCGGCGCACCAGGTCCGGGCGGACCTCAGCGGCCCGGGCGATGGATTCGAGGACCAGCCCCGACGTCGCCCCTTGACGCAGCTCCCCGAGCAGGAGGCGCGCGAGGAAGGATTGCTCGGCCGTGCTCGCTCGTTCGAATAGGGCGTGCAGGACGGCGGCGCGTCGCGACTGCGCGCCGATGCCCGCGGTTTGGCGGATCTCGGCGAGTGACTTTTGGATCTCGAGCAGGGAAAGGCCTGGCCGGGGCGCCGGCGGGACGGCCGCGGCGCCCCGCAACTGCCCCGGGCCCACCCCGATCGGTCCCCCTGGCAGCTCACCGGCCAAGAGACTGGCCCCGATGGACCGCTCGCACACATCCAGTTGCCGCAGGGCGGCGGCGAGCCGGTCGATCTTCTGATTGCGGCCCCGCAGAGAGGCCACCGCGTCTGCGGCCTCGACCAGGTCTGCGAGCCCGGCCACTGGATCGACCGTCAGTGATACTGCTCGGCCGAGTAGTGTCCCGGGGCGTGGCGCTTGTGGCGGGCCATGCGCGGCCCTCCAGGATCACCTTGGCGTCCTTGATCATCTCCGAGTTGCCGCACAACATCACATGGCTCGTCGTCCGGGCCGATCATCGCGCCGACCCGGTCCTCGAGTGAGCCGTCGGTGATCAGATGGGTGATGCGTCCGCTCATGGCCAGGGGATGCCGCTCGCGGCTCACAACGGGGACGAACCGGAAGCGATCCCCGTAGCGCTCGCCGATCCCGGCGATGGTCTCCCCGTAGGCGAGCTCGGGCACGGTGCGCACGCCGTGCACCAGGACGACCCGCTCGAAGCGTTCCCAGGGCTCGGGGCTGCGCAGGATCGAGAGATAGACCCCGAACGCGGTCCCGGTGGCGAGCAGCCAGAGGGTCTCGGTCGGTGCGACGGACTCGAGGGTGAAGATCCCGCCGGCTCTGGATGCGACCCAGACGGGATCGCCCGGGTTGAGGTCGGACAGGCGCGGCGTGAGCGGCCCCTCGGGTACCTCGTTGAAATAGATCTCCAGGGGCCGTTGCCCCGGGGCATTGACTAGGGAGTAGGGCCGACCGACCCGTTCATCGCCGATGTCCAGGGCGATCTTGATGTATTGCCCGGCCGCGAATTCGGGCAGATCGGCCTCGAACTGCATGCTGAAGAGATCGTCTGCCCAGGCATGCTTGCCCACCACCTTGCCCTGCACCCACTCGTTCATGTTCTGTCAAAACTTCCGCTGAGGATTCTAGGGGACTTGGCCCCCCGCGATCCGCGGGACCGGCCGACTCGATGGGGCGGAGGTAAGTCCCCCGTGGGCGAAAATCAAAGATGGCCCCGAGTCCCCCCGTCGTCCCGCGCGCGCACCGAGCTTGGAATACGAACAGGCTTGCTCCAAGTTCCGGCGAGTCAAAGTCTGTGCAGTCAATGCTGACTTCCAACCCAGGAGACCGCTCATGATCCGCACCCTGATCGCCCTCGGACTCGCCGCCATGGCCTCCCAGGCGGGGGCCGACACCGGACCCAGCCCGTCCATCCTCGACGTCGACGTGCGCAAGCTGGCGAGCGACGAGACCGTCAATCTCGCCCAGGCCTACGAGGGCAAGGTGGTCCTAGTGGTCAACACCGCGAGCAAGTGCGGCTTCACGCCCCAGTACGAGGGCCTCGAGGCGCTCTACGACAAGTACAAGGATCGCGGCCTGGTGGTGGTCGGATTCCCGTCCAACGATTTCGCCAACCAGGAGCCGGGCAACGAGGAGGAGATCGCCAAATTCTGCCGTCTCACCTACTCGGTGCAGTTCCCCATGTTCGAGAAGGTGAGCGTGAAGAAGGGCAGCGCGGCGCCCATCTTCGAGCGCCTCGCGGCCGCAGGCGCGGCCTACCCCAAATGGAACTTCTATAAGTACCTCATCGGGCGCGACGGCAAGCTGGTCGAGTACTACTCCAGCATCACCGGGCCCGAGAGCGGCAAGCTGGTCCGGGCGATCGAGGCGTCGCTCTGATCCCGCCACGGGGGGCGCGCGAGATGCCCCCGTATCTCTGAGAACTACCAGGCGCCCCATCCATCGATGGGCAGACGCTATCGACTCGATCCGATCAACCCATTGGGAAGGCGCGGTCGGCAACCCCAATGTTTTGTATGCTGTCTGGGACCCATGTCGGTGTCGCGCATCCAAGCAGGAGTCGTCAGATCATGTCCGCACCCTCAGCCCGCGAAGGCAGCCTCGAGGCACCCACCCGCCATCCGATCGCCTGGCAGAGCCCTGATTTCTACAACGAGGAGGCGCTGTTCCACGAGTTGGAGCGCGTCTACGACATCTGCCACGGGTGCCGGCGGTGCGTCAGTCTATGTCAGTCCTTCCCGACCCTGTTCGATCTGGTGGACGAGTCGGAGACCATGGAGGTGGATGGGGTCGCGAAGGCCGATTATTGGAAGGTGGTCGATCACTGTTATCTGTGCGACCTCTGTTACATGACCAAGTGTCCCTACGTGCCGCCCCACGAGTGGAACCTGGACTTTCCCCACCTCATGCTTCGCGCCAAGGCGTTCAAGTTCAAGCAAGGTGACACCAAGTTTCGCGACAAGGTGCTCACCAGCACCGACATGGTGGGCTCGCTCGCCGGGATTCCGGTGGTCTCCGGGGTCGTGAACGCCGTGAACCAGAGCAGCCTCGGGCGCAAGGCGGTGGAGATGGTCCTGGGCGTCCACCCGGACGCTCGGGTGCCGCGCTACCACACCGCGACCCTGCGCAAGGCCGAGAAGGGCCGAATCGGGCGCAGTGCAAGCGGCGAGGCGGCGGGTCCGACCACCGGCAAGGTCGCCCTGTTCGCGACCTGTTACGGCAACTACAACGAGCCGGGGGTCAACGAGGACCTGATCGCCGTCTTCGAGCACAACGGGATCCCGGTGACCCTGGCCCAAAAGGAGCAGTGCTGCGGGATGCCCAAGCTCGAGTTAGGGGATCTCGATGCGGTGAAGTCGGCCAAGGAGGCCAACATCCCGGTGCTCAAGAAGCTGGTCGATGACGGCTGGGACATCGTCGCGATGGTCCCGTCCTGCGTGCTCATGTTCAAGCAGGAGCTGCCGCTGATGTTCCCGGACGACCCGGACGTCCAGGCGGTGAAGGCGGCCATGTACGACCCCTTCGAATACCTGATGCTGCGCCACAAGCACGGCAAGCTGAACGTCGATTTCAAGACGCCCCTGGGGTCGGTGGTCTATCAGGCCTCCTGTCACCAGCGGGTGCAGAACATCGGGCAGAAGACCCGCGAGGTGCTGGCCCTGGTGCCGGACACCCAGGTGGAGATCATCGAGCGTTGCTCGGGCCATGACGGCACCTACGCGGTGAAGAAGGAGTTCTACGCCGCGTCCATGAAGATCGTGAAACCGGTCGCGAGCCGGGTGGAGAAGGCCGCCCCAGATCACTTCGGGAGCGACTGCCCCATGGCCGGTGCCCACATCGCCCACGCCCTCGGCCGCGACGGCAAGGCCCAGCATCCGCTGACCCTGCTGCGTCAGGCCTACGGTCTATGACCGCCCATGGTGGGCGGCCCGACCCTGAAACCTTTCGGAGACCAACATGCAGCAGCTGACTCGCGACGACCTCTACAGCCTCGAGACCTACGCCGAGGAGCGCCCGGCCTTCCGTGCCCGGGTCATGGCCCACAAGAAGAACCGTCAGGTGGGGATCGGTGCCCACGCGACTCTCTATTTCGAGGATCGCCTCACCATCCAATATCAGATCCAGGAGATGCTGCGCGCCGAGCGCATCTTCGAGTCCGCCGGGATCCAGGAGGAGCTGGACGCCTACAACCCGCTGATCCCCGACGGGAGCAACTGGAAGGCGACCTTCATGATCGAGTACGAGGACATCGACGAGCGGCGCGAGGCCCTGACCCGGCTGAAGGGGATCGAGGATCGGCTGTGGGTCGAGGTCGCCGGCCACGACAAGTCCTACGCCATCGCCGACGAGGACATGGAGCGTGAGGACGACACCAAGACCTCGGCGGTCCACTTCGTGCGTTTCGAGCTCGCCCCGGCCATGGTCCAGGATCTGAAGAACGGGGCCTCGCTCTCCATGGGCACCGACCACTCCGACTATGGCTACCAGGTCCAGGTCGATGGGGCGGTGCGTGATTCACTGACCGCTGATCTGGCCTGATGGCGGCGCGGGGCGGGGCCATGCCCTGCCCCGCTCACCGGAGCCGTATCGGCCATGCGGCCCAACCCCTCGGCCCTGCTGCTCGACATGGACGGCGTGCTCTTCCATGGAGAGCGTGCCCTACCCGGCGCACGGTCGTTCCTCGAGGGCCTGGCCGCGACCCCTCACGTCTTCGTGACCAACAACCCGATCCGGACCCCCGAGGAGATCGCCCGGGGTTTCGCCGCCATCGGCCTGCCCGCGCCCGAGCCCGGGCTGATCCTGACCTCGGCCCTGGCGACCGCGCGCTGGCTCGATCACGTCAAACCCGGGTTCCGCTATTTCGCGGTCGGTGCGGGGGGCCTCGAGGCGGCCCTGCGTGAGGTGGGTACCCCCGACGCCAAGGCGGCCGATGTGGTGGTGGTGGGCGAGGGGCCGGGCCTCGACTACGAGACACTCACCACCGGGATCAATCTGATCCTGACACGCGGGGCCCGCTTGGTGGGCACCAACCCCGACGCCACCGTCGACACCTACCGGGATGGCCAGCACCTGGTGTTGCCGGGCGGCGGATCACTCATCGCCCCCTTCACCATCGCCACGGGCGTGACTCCCACCATCGTCGGCAAGCCCGAGCCCCTGCTCTACGAGATGGCCTTCGAGCGGCTGGGCTGTCCGGCCAATCGCTGTCTGATGATCGGGGATCGCCCGGACACCGACATCCTGGGTGCCGAGCGACTGGGGATGTGGACCGCCCTGGTGCGTACCGGCCGATTCCCGCCCGGCTGCCCTCGGCCGAAGGGGCTGCGCGGGCCAGATCTCGATTGCGATGGTCTGCCCGAGTTGATGGGGGTGCTCGCCGCGCGTTTCCCTGGGCTGCTGGCAGCGGCCGCCTGAGATCCGGCTTGTCCTGACCAGGCCCGTCCTGACCCGGCCCGCGCCGGGCACTTCAGCCCCGCGGGGCTGGGGGTCGCGGGGTCCGCCTGGTCATCAGGGTCTGGTAGAGCCCTTCGTAGCGGTCGGCGATCTGATCGATGTCGAAGTGGGTCTCGACCAGTTGGCGTCCATGCCGACCCATCTCCGCCGCGTCGCCCCCATGCACGCGGGCCACCGCCGCTGCGAGCCCCTCGGCGTCGTCGACATCGAACGCCGCTCCGGTCTTGCCCTCGAGCACCAGCTCATTGGATCCGCTGACCCGGGTGGCCACCACGGGCAGACCGCTGGCCATGGCCTCGAGGAGTGCATTGGGCAGCCCCTCGTTGCTGGAAGGGAAGACGAACCAGTCGCTGGCCCGGTGATAGGTGGGGATGTCGTCGGAGTGGGGATGCAGCCGGAACAGATCCGGGTGCCCGGTGGCCAGGGTCTCGAGCTCGCGGCGCAGGGCCTCGCCATAGGGGTCGCGGCTGGTGGGGCCCACCGCGAGCAGCAGGGCCCCGGTCCCGCATCCGCGGCTCGCGATCCAGTGCCGGGCCAGCCACTCGATGCGCTTGCGTCGGTCGAAGACGCCCACGAAGAGGGCGATCGGTCGATCGACCGGCAGCCCGAGTGCCGCCGCGGTGGCCCGCTTCTCCTCCGGGCTCGCGGGGCGGAACAGCCGGGTGTCGACGCCGTTGGGGATGCGCATGATCCGCTCGCGGGGCAGCCCGTGGTCCAGGAACTCGCGCTCCAGATCGGCACTGATCGCCACGTAGGCGTCGATCATACCCAAGAAGCGGCGATGCACCGCGGAGATGCTCGAGCCGGTCAGGCTGCCCAGATCGTCGTGGGCGAGGCTCGCCTTGATGACGCTGGGCTTACCGAACAGTCGCCCAAGCGGGCCCACGATGCTCTGGGTGTAGTAGGCGCCTTGACCGTGCAGGATGTCGATCTCCCGGCGGCGGCTCCACAGGTGGGCGGACAGGGCCCGCCAGACGCTGAACTCCTGGTGGGTTGCGTTGAGGTTGATCTTGACGCCGGTGATCCGGAAGTCGTCGACCAGATAGCTCCAGGACTCGCCGCGCCACGAGGGCGACACGAACTCGACCTGATGCCCGCGCTCGCGCAGACGCTTGGCGAGCAGTAGCGCCTGGGATGCCGCCCCGCTGTACTCGGGCGGGAGATAGCGGGCGAACATGAGGATGCGAAATCGATTCACGAGGATGGAGGTCTGTCTCCACCGGCATCCGGGCACGGCGCGGGACCGGGCGTGTATGGGCTCAGGTCAGTGCGAAAGGGAAGTGTGTGGGGCCCCCGCGGGTCGGGTCCCGAGTGGGATCCCCGGGGGTGCGGCCGGCGCTCCCCGGGGCATTGTCATGGTTGACCGCGGGGCGGGTCAACGCGGGCGTGAGCATTGCGCCCACGCCTGGGTCTCGGGCAGGTCGCGCGACAACCTGCGTTCGCACTCAAGCGCTGCGCCCAAGGGCAGAACTGAGGGGCAGAAACCGGGGCCGCGCCCCGGCGCGCGGAAGCGACCGGGCCGCGAACTGGCTGGGGCCTATTCTCTGATGCCCTCGACGGTCAGCATCATCTCCACCTCGCGCGAGGCAGGGCCGAGGTTGTAGTCGATGCCAAAATCCTTGAGGGCGAAGCTGGTGCGGCCCTCGAAGCCGCGACGATAGCCGCCCCAGGGATCCGGGCCATGGCCGATGCGCTCCACCTCGATGGTGATCGGCTTGGTCACACCCTTGAGGGTGAGCTCACCTTCCAGAACCGACTTGTCGAGACCGGTCTCCTTGTAGGAGGTGGTCTTGAAGCGCGCGGTGGGGTACTTGTCGACCTCCAGAAAGTCCTCTCCACGCAGATGCTTGTCGCGCTCCGCGTGGTTGGAGTCGAGGCTTGCGGTCTTGACCGTCACGTCGATGGCCGAGGCCGAGGTGTCGTCCGGGTCGTAGGTGAAGGTGCCCTCGAAGTCGTTGAAGCGACCATAGAGCCAGCTGTACCCGAGGTGCTTGATCCTGAACTGAATGAAGGCGTGGGCACCCTCCGTATCGATGACGTATTGCTCGGGTGCGGCGACCGTGATGCCCGGGAGCGCCAGGCTGGCGGAGAGCAGGGCGATGGCAGCGAGGTGGGTCTTCATGGCGAATCCTCTTGGGGTAGGGGTCGATGGTCAGGGGTGTCCGCGCCGTGCCCGGGTCGTGCGAGCATCCGCAGGAGGGTGCGGTCGTGATCGATGAGGTGATGCTTGAGCGCGGCCAGGGCATGCAATCCGGCGAGGGCGACGACGGCAATGGCCAGGGCCAGGTGGATGTCCCCCGCCAGGTCCGCCTGGTTCGGGAGACCGCTCAGGGTCGCGGGGACCTGGAAGAGACCGAAAACGTCGATGGCTCGGCCGTCGGCGGTGGAGATCAGATACCCGCTCAGCATCACGGCGAACAACAGCGCATAGAGCAGGCCGTGGACGATGGGGGCGAGGCGCCGCTCAATCGGGCGCAGCCCCGGGTCCGGGACCGGAGGCGGGTCGTAGAAGCGCCACAATACGCGGGCGACCATCACCAGGAACAGGGTCACCCCCACGCCCTTGTGCAGGTTCGGCGCGGTTCGGTACCAGTCGTCGTAGTAGGTCAGCTCGACCATCCAGAGCCCGAGGGCGAAGAGCCCGATGACCGTCACCGCCACCAGCCAGTGCAGCAGGACGGCGACTAGTCCGTAGGCGGTCGGTTGGTTTCGCCACATCGCTCGGTCCTCCTGCGCGTCGGCCGGGTTGGACGCCCTCGACAACCAACCTGGGTCCCGGTCGCGCCCATCAAAGGTCGGCGTCGGGAAAACAGCCTTGCGGCGCGAGCAACCGCGGTCTAGAAGCTCATGTCACCCAGACGCAGAGGCCCGGCGCCGTGGGCGCCAGGCCTCCGGTAAGCCCTCGGGTAAGTCCTCGGGTTTGGGCCGGTCAGGTCATCGACCGCCGGACTCGAGGGCGGCGATCCGCTGCTCCAGGGGGGGGTGGCTCGCGAACAGGGCCTTGAGTCCTTCCCCGATCCGCCCCGAGATCCCGAAGGCCGCGAGCTCGCCCGCGGGCAGGTCGCGCTGCTCGTGGCCGCGCTGGAGGGCGCGCAAGGCATCCGCCATCTGCCGGCGGCTGGTGAGCCGCGCCCCGCCGTTGTCGGCCTTGAACTCGCGGTAGCGCGAGAACCACATGACGATCATGGATGCGAGCACGGCCAACAGCAGCTCGGCAATGATGCTGACGATCCAGTAGGCCGGGCCGACCCCCTCCTCGGTCTTGAAGACCACCCGATCCACGGTGTGGCCGATGATCCGGGCGAGGAAGACAACGAAGGTGTTCACCACGCCCTGGATCAGGGCCAGGGTGACCATATCGCCGTTGGCCACATGGCTGATCTCATGACCCACGACCGCCTCGACCTCGTCCTTGGTCATGGTCTGGAGCAGCCCGGTGCTGACCGCGACCAGGGAAGCGTTGCGATTCCAGCCCGTCGCGAAGGCGTTGGGGTCGGGCGAGTCGAAGATGCCGACCTCCGGCATCTGGATCCCGGCCTCCTTGGATTGGCGGGCGACCGTGTCCATCAGCCAGCGCTCGAAGGGCGTCGTGGGCTGCGTGATGATCTGCACCCCCATGGAGCGCTTCGCCATGGTCTTGGAGAGAAAGAGCGAGATCAGGGAGCCGCTGAAGCCGATGATCGCCGCCATCACCAGCAGCGACCCCATGTTCAGACCGCCGCCCTCGGCAATCACGTTGTCCAGGCCGAGGAGGCGGAAGACGACGCTGATGACCACCAACACGGCGACGTTGGTACCTAGGAACAACAGGATGCGCATCATGTTCGGAAAGACTCCTCGTCGGATCGGGTCCAGGGTGATGCCGGTGTGCCACCAGGGTGCAAATGGTGAAAAGGCCACAATTCCGGCACATTCTGCCGGCATTGTGGGGACGCTCGCCCGCGAACAAAGTGACAAATCCGTACTAGACAGGGGCCAAGGTCGTCTATATCATCCCGCGTCTTTCACGGGGCCATAGCTCAGCTGGGAGAGCGCAACACTGGCAGTGTTGAGGTCGGCGGTTCGATCCCGCCTGGCTCCACCAAATCCCAAGCTCCCCCACCGGGAGATCCCGCGGAACGATCTGCCCTCCCGCGCACTGGCCCGGGCGGAGCGTCTGCCCCCTCGGCCCGGGCGCGGACCCGGCGGACCGGGGTCGCACAAAACACGCATCCAGGTCCCCATCGTCTAGAGGCCTAGGACACCGCCCTTTCACGGCGGCAACCGGGGTTCGAATCCCCGTGGGGACGCCATTCAGAGAGGCCCGGCTTGCCGCCGGGCCTCTGTTTTTGGGCGCCGGGCCCCGGGACACCGCGAGGGATCCTGGCGGGATCTCCGGCCCTTGGGATCGCCCCGACCTTGGACATTCACCGCATCCCGCCGGACAATCCGCGGGCATCCGCCAGGACCGATCTCCGGCCGGCCCTGACAAGGGCTCGCGCCGGGCGGGCCGGTTCCGCCATCAACCCAGCCGCGATCAGCTAGCTCCCATGGCCCAATACATCTTCACCATGAATCGGGTCGGCAAGGTGGTGCCGCCCAAGCGCGAGATCCTGCGCGACATCTCGCTCTCATTCTTCCCGGGCGCCAAGATCGGCGTGCTCGGTCTCAACGGCTCCGGCAAATCGACCCTGCTGCGGATCATGGCGGGGATCGATACCGAGATCCTCGGTGAGGCGCGCCCGCAAGCGGGGATCAAGATCGGCTACCTGCCCCAGGAGCCCCAGCTCGATGCCGCCAAGGATGTGCGCGGGAACGTGGAAGAGGCCCTCGGTCACATCAAGGCGGCCCTGGAGCGTCTCGACGCCGTGTATGCCGCCTACGCCGAGCCCGACGCGGACTTCGACGCCCTGGCGAAGGAGCAGGGCGAGCTCGAAAACCTGATCGAGGCGACCGACGGGCACAACCTGGAGCGCACCCTGGAGGTGGCGGCGGAGGCACTGCGTCTGCCCCCCTGGGACGCCGACGTGACCCGCCTCTCGGGCGGCGAGCGCCGTCGCGTGGCCCTCTGTCGGCTGCTGCTCTCCAAGCCCGACATGCTGCTGCTGGACGAGCCCACCAACCATCTGGACGCCGAGTCCGTGGCCTGGCTGGAGCGCTTCCTCCATGAGTATCCCGGCACCGTGGTCGCCGTCACCCATGACCGCTACTTCCTGGACAACGTCGCGGGCTGGATCCTGGAGCTCGACCGCGGCCACGGCATCCCCTGGGAGGGCAACTACTCCTCCTGGCTGGACCAGAAGGAGCAGCGCCTGGAGCTAGAGGAGAAGACCGAGGCGGCCCGGGTCAAGGCCATGAAGCACGAGCTCGAATGGGTGCGCTCCAACCCCAAGGGCCGTCATGCCAAGAGCAAGGCGCGCCTGGCGCGCTTCGAGGACCTCCAGTCCCAGGAGTTCCAGGCCCGGAACGAGACCAACGAGATCTATATCCCGCCCGGTCCGCGCCTGGGCGACCTGGTGATCGAGGCCCAAGGGCTCGCGAAGGGATATGGCGACAACCTGCTCTACGAGGACCTGTCCTTCAACCTTCCCCGGGGCGGAATCGTCGGCATCATCGGTCCCAATGGCGCCGGCAAGACCACCTTGTTCCGCATCCTGACCGGCGTCGAGGAGCCCGACGCGGGCGAGCTGCGGGTGGGCGAGACGGTCGAGATCGCCTATGTGGATCAGAGCCGGGATGCCCTGGACGGCAACAAGACCGTCTGGGAGGAGATCTCGGACGGACTCGACCTCATCACCGTCGGGCGCTACGAGATGCCCTCGCGTGCCTATTGCGGGCGCTTCAACTTCAAGGGCTCGGACCAGCAGAAGCGCATCGGCGACCTCTCCGGGGGTGAGCGCAATCGGGTGCATCTGGCCAAGCTGCTGAAGAGCGGCGGCAATCTGCTGCTCCTCGATGAGCCCACCAACGACCTCGACGTCGAGACCCTGCGCGCGCTCGAGGAGGCCCTGCTCGCCTTCCCGGGCTGTGCCGTGGTGATCAGCCATGATCGCTGGTTCCTCGACCGTATCGCGACCCATATCCTGGCCTTCGAGGGCGACTCCCAGGTGACCTGGTTCGAGGGCAACTATGCCGACTACGAGGCCGACCGCCATCGGCGTCTGGGCAGCGAGGCCGACCAGCCGCATCGGCTCAAGTACCGTCGGCTCTCGGCCTGACCTGAGGATGCGGGTCGGGAGATCGGCCCAACCCCGCCGGCCGGTCCCGCCGAATCATGCGCTTGGCCCCCGATGAAGGCCCTCTGGCTGATCCTCGGCGGGGCCACGGCCCTGGGTGCGGTCTGGGTCTTGGTGCTGCGGATCTACGAGTATCAGATCCCCCAATGGCTTGCGGGCCAACCGCCCAAGGCGGAATCGGTCCTGGTGGAGAAGGCGGCGAGACGCCTGTCCTTGATCCGCGACGGCGAGGTCTACCGGAGCTGGCGGATCGCCCTCGGGGGCGAGCCCCTGGGCCACAAACTGCGCGAGGGCGACCAGCGCACCCCCGAGGGGCGCTATGTGCTCGATTGGCGCAATCCCGGGAGCTGCTGTTACCGCTCCCTCCACGTCTCTTACCCCGATGCGGACGACATCGCCGCGGCCGAGACGCGGGGCGACGACCCGGGCGGCCTGATCATGATCCACGGTCAGGTGAACGGCTGGGGTTGGCTCGGATGGTTGATGCAGTACCGCGACCACACCCACGGCTGCATCGCCCTGCGCAATGTGCCGATGGAGGAGGTCTGGCGGGCGGTGGACGACGGGACCCCCATCGAGATCCGACCCTGAATCTCGGCCCTGAACCTCGCCTGCTGGTCTGCACCCGCCGACACCTGTCCGGCCGACCGTCCCCTCATGCCGGGTCGGGATCACCATCCAGGAGCCGCCCCGCGGCGCGCCTCAGGCGTGCGATCAGGGCATCCCGCCCGGGCTCCCCGAAGACCGCCACCAGCTCCGCCGGTTCGCGCAGCTGGCGTGCCCAGGCCAGGAGCAGTGCGGCCTCGGGGGGCGCGATGCGCCCGTCGCGCAAGGCGGGGCCGAGCCGCCGGCGCGTGACCTCGGCGAGGACAGGCAGGGCGGCGTCGAGGGTCCGGTGAGCCTGGACGAAGGCCTCGAGCCCCTGCGCCTGGAGACCGGCCGGGTCCCGCTCGGGCCTGGGCGGGAGTGCCCTCAAGGCGCAGACCAGGGCCGCGGCCGTGGCCGGGTCCCACCCGCGCAGGGGTCCCGGCAGCAGGCTGACCAGCCGGCGCTCGAGATGGGGCTCGGCCTGTCTCATAAAGCGGCGTCCGGTCGTGCTCGCTGCCCTCAGCATCACCAACGCGTGCTCCCCGCTGGCCGCGTTGCGCGACGTTCCCAGCTGCACCGGGCGGCAGCCGCAGGCAGACCAGAATCGGATCAGCTCAGGGCTGGCGCCGAAGCTCGCCCCGATCAGGTCGATCCCCTCCCGACGGGCGTCGCGCAGCAGGGCTTCGATCAGCCGACGCCCCAGGCCGGACCGCAGCCGTTGCGGGTGCACCGCGATCCGCACCACGCGCAGGTAGCGCAGGCCGGGCGCGTCGGGCAGGCCGCCGTGGGCCGACAGGGTCTGGGGGATGAGATGGCCGCGGGGTCGGCGGCGCCCCTCGAAGATCGCCTGGCATAGGGCCGGGTCGCTGATCCCGCCCTCCTCGGTGGCGACCAGGGTGGCGATCACGTCATGGCCGTCCAGGATCGCGAGGACCCGGGTCCCGGGGGCGTCGAGCAGGATGCGCAGGTCTTGGGGGCGGGTCTGGTAGTGGGCCAGCACCAGCAGCCCGAAGACCTGCCGGAGCCGCTCGTCGTCCTCGGCGAGGGCGTCCCGGTCAAGCCTGCGAAGGGTACCGGCCGCCTCGGCGCGCGGCGACCCGCAGGGTGCGGCATCGAGCAGGCAGGCCCGCAGCACCAGGGCCTCCAGGGGATCGCCCGCCGCCCAGCGGATCGGCTCCTCCAGGGTCTCTGCCCGCCACGCCGGGGTGCGTTGATCGAGGACGCGGCGAAAGCGCAGGTCGAACCCGCGCCCGGTCCCCTCGTAGCCGTGGACGGTGGTGGCGAAGACCAGCCGCGGGTAGCGCGCGAGCAGGTTGGTCAGGAGCGGCACGGGGATGGCGGCGGCCTCGTCCACCAGCAGCAGCTCGGCCCCGGACTGGGACGATCCGCCCTCGCCGCTCATGCCCTGCCGCGATGTGGCGCCGGCCACCGCCGAGCAGAGCAGATCCGGGGGTAGGAAGCGGATCGACCGCTCGCCGAGGCACAGATCGCCTCCGCGACGCTCGGCATCGGACCAGACCAGGCCCGCATGATGGAAGAGTGCGTCGCAGGCCCCGCGACGCGGGGCGGTGACCAGGATCCCCGCGGCGCCAGCGGCCATGAGACGCCCGGCTGCGATGCCGAGGGCGGCGCTCTTCCCGCGTCCGCGGTGGGCGATGAGCACCAGCGGGCGATGGGCCCGCCCGCGGGCCGTGTGCAGGATGGCATCGATCGCCCGGCCCTGGTCGAGGGTGGCGGGCTCGGTGGGGTCGAGGGCCGAGGGGCGGCTGAGGGCGGACCTGGGCCGGGAGGGCTCGATGCACGGGATGGGCGCCCCCTCGCGGAGGTGCGCGATCCCGGGATGATCCTCCAAGACCCGAGCGAACCTTGCGATGAAACGGTCCGAGACCGCCTCCGGGCCATGGGGCCAGGGCGCGATACGCTCGGCCTGAGGATCGGTGCGGTCGGGCCAGGCGTGGAGTGGCGGTGTCAGGACCAGGAGCAGTCCGCCGCCGGACAGGGTGCCCGAGGCCGCCGCGAAGGAGTCGGGGTCGAGACCCGACCAGGCGTCATAGACCAGCAGCCGACCCTCGGCCCCGATCATCCCAGCGCCGGCTGCCAGGGGCCGGATCACCCCGTCTCTGCTGCCGGGGGCAACGGGCCGGTCGGTCAGCCAGACGGCGCGGGATCCTGGGGTGTCCTCGCTGAGGCCGGCGATGACCGCGCCGGCGGCCGAGAGGGTCCAGTCCGCCCCCCCGCTGATGACCAACGCGAGACGATGTCCCGATCCTCGGGCAAGCGCCGAGAGACGCCGTCCGAGCGCGTTCAGCCCGTCGGCGCCCGTGCTGCCCTCGCGTCCCGGTCTCAGCGGATGAAGCGCCCCGTGCGCGCGAAGGCGTGTCCGTCCACGCCGAAGAGATAGCAGGCGTCGGCGGAGACTCCGATGTCGAACTGGCTCTTGGGCTTCGCAGGTGTCTCCGGGCGCACCCGCACCGTGAAGTCATTGCCGCCCACGTCCAGGTAGACGAAGGTGTCGGCGCCCAGATGCTCCGCCACCTGCACCGTGCCGGTGATGCGGTTGTCGGCACGTGGATCGTCGAGCAATAGGGTGTGCTCGGGCCGGATGCCCACCTCGACCTTGTCGCCCCGTACCGCCCCGGAGCTGTCGATCGAGGCGGTGAGGGTGAGACCCGTGTCCAGCTTGATCTGGGTCTTGGTGCCCCCGGTCTCGGCGATCATCCCGGGCAGGAAGTTCATCTTGGGGGAGCCGATGAATCCGGCGACGAATCGGTTGGCGGGCTCATGGTAGAGCTCCATGGGCGAGCCGAACTGTTCCAGATTGGTGGTCGCCCCCTCGGCGAGCGGGCTCAGGACCACGATCTTGTGTGCCAGGGTCATGGCCTCGACCTGATCGTGGGTCACATAGATGGTGGTCGCATTCCGTTCCTGGTGCATCTTCGCCAGCTCGATGCGTGTCTTGACCCGCAGGGCGGCGTCGAGATTGGAGAGGGGCTCGTCGAGCAGGAACACCGCCGGATGCTGTACCAGGGCCCGCCCGATGGCGACCCGCTGGCGCTGGCCGCCGGAGAGCGCCTTGGGTTTGCGCTCGAGGAAGGGATCGAGCCCCAACATCTCCGAGGCCGCGGCCACGCGCTCCTTCATCACCTTCTTTTCCGCCTTCTTGATCTTGAGTCCGAAGGCGAGGTTCTCCCGCACCGTCATGTGGGGGTAGAGGGCGTAGGACTGGAAGACCATGCCCACGCCGCGGTCGACCGGCGGCACGTCGTTCATGCGTTTGCCGTCGATATAGAGATCCCCCGACGTGATGTCGTCGAGTCCGGCGATGGCCCGCAGCAGGGTCGACTTGCCGCAGCCCGAGGGGCCGACGAAGACCACAAACTCGCCTTGCTTGATGTCGAGATTGATATCCCGCAGCACGTCACGGGCGGCGCCAGGGTTGTAGTTCTTGACCAGGTGATCGATCTTGACGTCGGCCATGGTGGCTGGGCTCCTCGATGATGCTGTTGCCGTACAGGGGGTCCTTCAGCCTTTTACGCCGCCGGCGGTCAGTCCGCCCACCAGCCAGCGCTGAGCAATCAGGAACACCGCGGTGATGGGTAGGCCGGACAGCACGGCGGCGGCCGCGAAGTCACCCCATTTGTATTCCTGGGGATTGAGATAGTACTGGGTGCCGACGGCCAGGGTGAGCTTCGACTCGTCCTGGAGCAGGATGGACGCCACTGGATACTCGGTGATGGCCGTAATGAAGGCGAGGATGAAGACCACGGCCAGGATCGGCACCGACAGTGGCAGCAGGATCAGTCGAAATGCCTGCCAGGGGCTCGCGCCGTCGAGCATCGCAGATTCCTCCAAGGACTTGTCGATGGTCTCGAAATAGCCCTTGATGGTCCAGACGTGCAGGGCGATGCCGCCCAGGTAAGCGAAGATCAGCCCCGGGTGGGTGTTGAGGCCGATTGGCGGGAAATAATCGCTGATGCGGCTGAACAAGGCGTAATAGGCCACCAGGGCCAACACGGCGGGGAACATCTGGAAGATCAGCATCGCCTTGAGCAGGAGGCTGCGGCCGGAGAAGCGTAGCCGGGCGAAGGCATAGGCGCAGGTGGTGGACAGGGCGACGATCAGCACAGCAGTTACGAGGGCCACCTTGACCGAATTCCACAGCCATAGGAGTACCGGGAACGGGGGCGGGACCGTGCGCCCGGTCTCGTCGATGATGGAGAACCCGAGGGCCAGCCTCCAATGGTCCAGGGTGGGGTTGCTCGGAATGATCTCGCCGACGGCGAAATTCCCCGTCCGAAATGAAATGGCGATGATCATCAACAGCGGGAAGATGATCAGGGCGAGGAAGAACCACAGGAAGGCATGGGCTGCCAGCTTGCGGTACTTGATGGACTCCGGTTGCACCATGGCCATGGTCTTAAGCCTCGATCGTTCTTTATCTCGACGTTGCCCGGGGCGACCCGCGGCTAGGCTGATGCCGGCTAGGGCCTAGGCGGGTTTGTCGACGCGCATGAGCTTGATGTTCACGAGTGCCAATGCGCCCACCATCAGGAAGATCAGCGTGGCGATGGCCGACGCGAGACCGTAGTCCTGACCGGAGCCCTCGAACGCGATGCGATAGGTGTAGGTCACGAGCAGGTCCGTGGTGCCGGCCGGTGTCTGGGCGCCGATGATGTCCGGACGCCCGTTCGTGAGCAGCTGGATCAGTACAAAATTGTTGAAATTAAAAGCGAAAGAGGCGATCAGCAGGGGTGTCATCGGCTTCATCAGGATCGGCACCGTGATGCTGAAGAAGTTCCGGACGAAATCGGCCCCGTCCATTGCCGAGGCCTCGTAGAGATCCTGGGGGATCGCCTTCAACAGGCCCATGGCGAGGATCATCATGTACGGATAGCCCAGCCAGGTGTTGACGATCAGGACCATGGACCGGGCGAGGGTCGGGTCATTGAACCAGGCGGGCTTGATGCCGAACAGGGTGCTCAGCAGCACATTGATCTCGCCGAAGTTCTGATTGAACAGACCCCGGAAGATGAGGATGGAGATAAAGGCCGGGACGGCGTAAGGCAGGATCAGCAGCAACCTGTAGAGGCCGCGCCCCTTGAGCTCCTCCCATTGGACCACCGAGGCCAGGACCATGCCGATCGCCAGGGTGAAGAGCACCGAGAGTAGGGAGAAGACCATCGTCCAGCCGAAGATCTGGAGGAAGGGGCCCTGGACACCTGGATCGGTCAGGACCCGAAGGAAGTTCTTCGAGCCCACGAAGACACTGAACCCCGGGGCAATCCCGGGGCCGGTGAATTCCCCGGCCTCGTTGATCTGGCGAAAAAAGCCGGTAGACCGATCGGGTGCGATCCGCTCCTGGGTCCGTTGGTTGACCAGGATCTCACCGTCACCGCCCTGGGCACTCGGGAGGACCTGATAGAGTGGGCGAAGCGCCGAGAATTGGCGCAGTCCGCTCATCCGCAGGTCGGTGCCGTCGGGTAGATGGGCAACCAGGTTCCCCAAGACCCCGCGCAGTTTCACCAGGTCCTTGACCGCAACGGGTACCCCCTCGGGCGGGGTGTCGACCGGGCTCAAGGTCGTCTCGATGGGTGCGTCCGCCGCCGGCGCGGGCGCCTTGGGGTCCGGGATCCGCAGCTCGATCGGATCGCTCAGGAACTGCTCTCCCGTCTTGGCGTTGAGCAAGAGGCGGTAACGATTGGCTCCCTCCGCGAAGAGCGAGAAGTTGTAGTTTTGGCCCTCGATTCGGTAGGTCTGGGAGAGGTGGTAGTCCTTGGCCCGCTCGAAGGTGAGGATGTTCGCGGCGCTGTAATTGGTGAAGGCGATCCAGACCGTGTAGGCGAGCGGGAAGACGATGAAGATGAACATGGCCGCCACGCCGGGGAAGATGTAGCGGTGCACATAGGTGCGTTCGGACGCGAAGACGTAGAGCCCTGTCCCCACCAGGATCAGCGTGACCAGCGCGAAAACCGTCTCCCCCTGCGCATACATCACCACCACGGCGTAGAGATTGAGCAGCGCGATGAGCCCGACGATGCCCCACTTCAACCAGTTGGGCCCGGGCTCCGGAAGCGGCAGGGTGGTGGATGCGGTCCCGCGGCCATGTTGCTGTGCTTGAGGATCCCCCGGTCAGCCGGTGGTGACCGCGGGTCGTGACCCCGAGCGCATCGCGCGCCAGTGGCGCGCTCGATCCGCCGGCGACTCGAGGGCTCGCGTGGCCCCCGCTAGTCGATGGTGCGCGCCGCCGCGGAGTCGAGGGCCTCCTGCACCGTCTGGCGGCCTGCGGAGACGTTGCTGATCGCCGTTTCCAGGTTCGTCCAGAAGCGAATCATCTCCGGAACGCTGGGCATCAGAACACCGTTCGCGGCGTTCTCGTAGGTCACCTTCACGCGCTCATCGGAGGCGAGCTTCGCCTGAAGCTCCTTCAGCGGCACGGCGCCGAGAGGCTTGTCGGCGTCGACCATCTCGAGGCCCTCAGGGGTGAGCAGATACTCTTCTAGGAAGAGCACCGCGAGATCCTTGTTCGGGCTGCGTTGTTGATTGCACCCGCGAGCACGCCGACGAATGCCCGCGCGCCGTTTCCGCCCAAGATCGGCAGCGGCGCGAGCGCGTAGTTGGTTCCACTCTTGTCCAGGTTGTCCCAAGCCCACGGGCCATTGATGGTCATGGCCGCCTCGCCGCTGTTGAACTTGGCCTCCGCGACACCGTAATCGACGCCGCGGGGCATGTGGCCCTTTTCGATCATCTCGGCCAGGAAGGTCAGCCCCTGCATGGAGCCGGCATTGTTGACGCCGGTTTGGGTCACGTCGTAGCTACCATCCTCGCGCCGCTGGAAGGCATAACCGCCGTTGCGGACAGCAAGGGAAAGGTGAAGTAGGGGGTTCCATAGGCCCACAGGATGGCGTGCTTGCCGTCCTTCTGTAGCTCGGTGTCCAGGGGCAGCATCTCTTCGAAGGTCGCTGCCGGTCCGTCCGGCATCAAATCCTTGTTGTAGATGAGAGAGATCGCCTCGACAGCGATCGGATAACCGTAGACCGCTCCGTCGATGGTGACCGCATCCCAAGCGAAATCGTCGATCTTCGCCTTCACCGCAGGGCTGGGATTGAGCGGTGCGAGCAAGCCACCCCTGATCCACTCCCCGAAACGATCGTGCGCCCAGAACATGATGTCCGGACCTTGGGCATTCGACGCGAGCCGCTGGAAGCGTTGCTCCACGTTCGGCGGACCGAGACCTCTACCGCGATGCCCGTGTCCGCGGTGAACTTCTCCCCACCTTGGCGAGTCCGTTGTGGCCCTTGTCGCCGTTGATCCAGATGAGCAGCCTGCCCTCTCGAATGCAAGTGCGGGGGTCGAGAGTGTGACTACAGCGGAGGCGACGGCCAGGGCGATGAGCTTGTTCATTGTCGGGAGTCCTCTTCGTGGTGGTGCAAGGATGGTGCTCGCGCGCCTTGGCTCCGGCGCGGGCCCAATCTGTTTTCGGGTGAGCCGGCTAGGCGGCATTGCGCTCCAGGGGGCACGTCCCGAGATCAGCGCGAGGTCTGGCGCGTCTGTTCGCCCGGGCGCGCGCCGGGTCCCGACGACCTCACTGAAGCGTGCGCTGGGCGGCCGCGTCGAGCGCCTCGTCCACGCCCTGGCGGCCGGCGGCGATGTTCTTGAGCGCCCCCTCCAGGTTGGTCCAGTAGTTGATCATCTCCGGCACGCTGGGCATTGGCTCGCCGCTCTTGGCGTTCTCAAAGGTGACCTTGATCCGCTCGTCGGAGGCGAGTTGCTCCTGGAACTCCTTCAGCGGTACGGCCCCCAGGGGCTTGTCGTCGTTCACCATGGCGAGCCCTTCCGGCGTGAGCAGATACTCCTCCAGGAAGAGGACGGCAAGGTCCTTGTTCGGGCTTGCATTGTTGATCGCCCCGGCGAGCACCCCGACGAACGCACGGGCCGGGTTCCCCCCGAGACTCGGCAGGGGCGCCACCCCGTAGTTGATCCCGCTCTTGCTGAGATTGTCCCAGGCCCAGGGGCCATTGATCGTCATCGCGGCCTCGCCCTTGTTGAACTTGGCCTCGGCCACGCCGTAGTCGACACCGCGCGGCATGTGTCCCTTTTCGATCATTTCGGCGAGGAAAGCGACCCCTTGCTTGGAGCCGGCGTTGTTCACCCCGGTGTCCTTCACGTCGTAGCTGCCGTCCTCCTTCTTCTTGAAGGCATAGCCGCCGTTGGCCGAGAGCAGCGGATAGGTGAAGTAAGGGGTCTCGTAGGCCCAAAGGATGGCGTGCTTGTCCTCGGCCTGGAGCTTGGTGTCGAGCTCGAGCATCTCCTCGAAGGTGGCTGCGGGACCATCGGGCATCAGGTCCTTGTTGTAGATGAGTGAGATGGCCTCGACAGAGACAGGATAACCGTAGACCTTGCCATCGATGGTCACGGCCTCCCAGGCGAAGTCATCGATCTTCGCCTTGATCTCCGCGCTCGGGTTCACCGGCGCGAGCAATCCCCCCTTGACCCACTCGCCGAAGCGATCGTGGGGCCAGAACATGATGTCCGGCCCCTGGGCGTTGGACGCGACCTGCTGGAAACGCTGCTCCACGTTATCCGGGTGGGAGACCTCGACCGGCACGCCGGTGTCGGCGGTGAACCTCTCGCCCACCCGGGAAAGGCCGTTGTAGCCCTTGTCGCCGTTGATCCAGAGGACGAGCTTGCCCTCCTCGAACGCGAATGCGCCGCTCGATAGGGTTAGGGTCGCGGCGACGGCGAGTGTGGTGAGCTTCTTCATGGGATCTCCTCGGGGTGTGGTTGTGGCGGTAGACCATGCGCGCACCGAGACGCTCCCGGTGCCCGGCACAACGCCAGCGCGGTCTGATTCCGTGTCTTTCTCGGGGCAGATCGTCGCCGTCTTTTCCATCGCGGCGTGACGACAGTGCTCCCCTTTGGTCCGCGGAGTATAGACCAGCGTTTGCTGCCGGGTCGCTGAGTTAGCGAACCTGGCCAGGCCCCTTCCCAAGAGCTAGTGTGCCTTTTGCGCAACAGTTTGCCTTGGCCTTTTTTCGTCGGGGTCCTGTGGATCAGGGCCTCTCCAAAAAAAAATTCTATAAAACAGACCTCGACAAACGTTTCTTTAGTGTCTACCTTAAAGATCGAGACGCCTGTAGCACAAACACAACGTCTCGCTTTGGCCGCTCAAGGGGTTCGGGGCGGCGCGGTGCCCGCCGGCCGAGCGGAGTTCCCCACCGGCGCGAGGAGTCGGTGGTGGGCTGCGAGAACAGAAGAGTCAGCCTCCTCTGCTCTGGTCGGTCGGCGTGGCGTAGAGGTCGGCGCTAGCGCCTTGGGCCATCCGGCGGCCAGGCGGGCACGCACGGACGCTCCCCGCCCTGGGACAGACGACGATCGAACACTTGGGGGATTAGAGATGAAGCTGAGAATCGTGGCAGCGGCCTGTGCGGCCGCCCTGGGGTCAGGCGTCGCCCTGGCAGAGATCAACCCCTGGCCAGACTTCCATGGCTACATGCGCTCGGGCATCGGCGCCACCGCCAGTGGTGGTGATCAATCCTGTTTCCAGTCCAACGGCGCGGATACCAAGTACCGCCTGGGCAATGAGTGCGAGACCTACATGGAGATCGTGCTCGGCAAGATGATGTGGGAGCAGAACGCCCAGAACTTCTATATCGACACCCGCATCGCCTACAAGTCCGCCCAGCAGAACGACTGGTCGGAGGATCCCGGCGACGGTTCGGGGTCCAACAGCGATTCCATCTCGGGTGACCGCGCGATCACCGCCCATCCCTACCGGGATTCCGTAGTGTCCGTGCGCGAGGCAAATGCGCAGTTCCGGGGCGTGATCCCGGGGCAGGAGCGCTCCAACCTGTGGGCCGGCAAGAAGCTTCTATCAGCGCCACGACATCCACATCGCGGATTTCTACTACTGGGATCTGTCTGGACCCGGTGTAGGCCTCGAATACTGGACCCTGGGCCCCGGCGATCTGTCGCTCGCCTGGGTGCGCAACACCGACGGTCCATGGGTCAACGGTCAGGGCACCGAGTTCTTCAACGACGAGATCATCCGACCGAACGTCATCAACAACGTGCTCAGCGCCCGCTACGCCAACCTGGTGACCAATAAGGACGGGGCGCTTGAGATCGGTATCGAGTACGGCACGGCCGACCTGACCAACGACCAGGACAGCGTGCGGGCCCGCGAGCTCGAGACGGGGGAGATCGTCAGACTGGCGCCGTTCAATTACGAGAACGGCTGGCTGTTCACTGGCGAGCACACCCAGGGTGAGTGGTTCGGCGGCTTCAACAAGTTCATCGCCCAGTACGCCACGGGGAGCATGGCGGCCGTCGGAAACAACAATACCCATTCGTCGAGCAACGCGGGGGCGGACTACTACGGTCTCGACATCGACGGCAATCCAACGGTCCTGCCGGCCCTCGACTATATGTGGCGAGTCATCGACCACGGGACCGTGGCCTTGGGCAGTCGCGTCGAATTGATGTATGCGGTCTGGTACGAGTCCAAGAAGCGCAACAGCGCGACCCTCGCCAACGGTCAGCCGGCCACGGGGAGCGGCGGAAAGAAAAACTGGTTCTCCATCGGTGTCCGCCCGATCTACAGGTGGAGCGATACCATGAACACCGCGCTGGAGATTGGGTATGACAACGTCAACTTCGATGGTGGCTATGCGGGTTACGGGTTGAGCGCCGAGGATATCGAGAATCTAGAGGATGGCGTCACGGCGGACGATCTGCGCTCCTGCGCTACCCTCAACGACAGCTGCGACCTGTTCAAGGTGACCCTGGCCCAGCAGTGGCAGGCGGGCCCCAGCATCTGGGCGCGTCCGGTGATCCGGCTCTTCGTCACCTACGCCGAGTGGAACAGCGGCAACTTCCCCCAGACCCCGGGCATCATCCCGGCCGAGGACACCAGCGGCGTGACCTTCGGAGCACAGATGGAGGCCTGGTGGTAAGGTTGGCGGCACCCCGGGCAACCGGGGTGGCCCTTCGTCTTCCTAGACGCCGTGCGGCGAGCGCAGCCGCGCGGCGCTTGCGCATCACGCACTGTCAGGAATCCCCACATGCCTAAACCCAAAGCGCTCAACGTACTCATGCCCGTGATCATGGCGGCGGGCCTGCTGTCACTCGCGGGCTGCGCCGGATTGGGACTCGGGTCCGGGTCCAGCTCCGGGTCTGGTCAAGAGACCGTCAAGAGTTCTTGGTTTGACCCCCTCCAGGCCAGCTCGCCGATGTATACGGCCGTGAGTCGCAGCGCGGCCCAGAGTCGCACGGCCCTGAACGCGGCGCCGGTCTGCTGTGATTCACTCTCCCAGCTGCGATTTGAGCCACTCAACGTCAAGAACGCCGACTTCTACACGGTCGATGCCACCTCCCAGGCATTCGCCTTCAACACGGGCAAGAGTTTCCTCCGCGCCCTGGTGATCCCGGACAATCTGGAGCGTGCGAAGATCACCCTGGAGGCGGTCGCGGCGGGCACGGTCTTCGCCCCGACGGTCCTGATCCTGGATCGGGACCACAATGTGAGCCGCGCCATCGACGCCGACCAGTTCGTCTACACCCCGGCCGGATTCATGGAGCCCCAGCGGCTCAAGGGCAGTTTCTATCTCGACCGGCGCCAGGGAGGCGAGTTGGCGAACGAGAAGTATCTGGTGGTGTTCACCACCGACGATTCTCTCAACGGCTCCACCCAGATGATCAGCGAGGCGCGGCTGCACGCCCGTTCACGTGGGCTGGCGGATCCCGGACTCCCGGATCCCGTGGCCGAGCACGCGGCCACCGGGGTGTTCCGTCTCAGCGTGGGCGAGTTGGAGACCAACGCGGCATCGACCACCGAGTACGTCAGCCAGCGCCAGGGGGCTGACCGCTATGTGGCCGGCGCTGGCGCTGCTGCTGCGCCCATCAAGCCTGCGCCGACCCGGGCCGCGCCCGCGCCGCGTCCCCAGACACCGGCTCAGCAGACACCGGCGCCAAGTCGCAGCAAGCCGGCGAGCACCGCGACGGGGACTCAGCCGATGTTGAGCGAGACCCAGGCCATGTACGACCGCATGATCCGCGAGTCGGTCTCCAGCGGGGACATGGACCGCGCCTGGCGGCTGGTTCAGGAGGCGGAGCGCGCCGGGTCCACCAGTGCCCGACAGACCTTCCTCAAGGCCGTCGAGCAGAAGTAACCCCCCAAGAAAAAGAACGATCTCCCATCGTGAACCCTCGGGTACAGGGATGTGCCCGTTTCTTTTTGCGACCCTTCGACCTTGCCCGATCGAGGTCTGGTCCGGCCTACATCACCTCGCCGAGATACGAGCCCAATCGCATGTCGGCGACCAGGATATGCTCGGTCAGCCAGTGCTCCAGGAACTCGATCTCGTCGCTCGAGATCGCTTGACCCTCCCGCAGGAATCCCTCCTGAAACGCCTGGACGCTCGCGATCAGGTCCTGATGCTCCTTTTTGTGCTCCTGGATCTCGTCGTAACCGTACTTGAGCATCAACCGTTCCTCGTGGCTGAAGTGCCAGACGGTGCAGCTGATCAGCTCCTCCAGGATCGCCTCGACATAGTCTCGCGGCTCGCCTTCCGCCACGGAACGGTTGAGTAGATTGAAGAGATCCACGAGCCTGCGGTGGTCTTCGTCGATCTCCTTCACATGGACGCTCAGGGTGCTGTCCCAGACCAGCTCTTTCACATTGGCTCTCCAGATGGTTCTACGTCGATGCCCGCGGCAGGTGCGCGACCGGCATCCTAGCGCGCAGCGAGGGGGCGGCGTCATTGCGGGATGATGTGACCGGCGGCCCGGGCAGGCCACCGCGGCATTGGATCCCCCGCTGCCCGGAGGGTTCGGGGTCCCTGCTGGCGCGGGAGGATCGATGCGGCCACGGCGGGATCAGCGGGGGGCGATCCCGAGCAGGTTACGAACAGATTTCAGTGGGGCGAGGCTGACCGGGGCATGGCCGGCCTGCCCGGCGAAGTAGAACCCGCTCGAGGTGCCGCCATCGAGGTTGAGGGCACGATCGACCCGCCACGGGATCAGGGCACCCGGCGAGGCCAGGCACTCGGCCAGGTCGGCCAAGGTCAGGGGGCCGAGGGTCGTCCCGATGGCCCAACGGCCCCGCCAGTCGGTGGCGATGAAGGTGCGGCGATTGGGATCGGACGCGGACAGCCCGCGCACCGCCCGCGCGCCCTCCACGAGATAGGGGCCGCCCTGCAACAGGGCGGTGATGCCCGGGTGATCCTGGAACCGGCCTCGGCGCACGAGGTGTATGCCCCGGTCGTCGCTGTAGATCACCCCGCTCAGCAGCTTCGCGGTTTCGAGTCGATTGATCCGGCGACCCTGGGCGACCACCAGGCCGGATGGTTGTCGGTCCGGGTGGAAGAAGCCGCCGTTCACCCCCGCGGGGCAACCCGCGGCGCGCAGGGCAGCGGCCAGGGTCGCGCCAGCGCCGTTTGAATCGCCACCCAGATCGACGACCTCCAGGCGAAACGCCCGCGAGTTGAACAAGGCAAGATGCGCGACGGTCCGCCTGCCGTCGGATGGGCGAGTCGCGCTGCGCTTGGCGTAGGCGAGGTCCCGACCGATCTCCTGGCGGTCCGTTTCCCCCGCGGCCTTCCACGCCTCGCCAACGACCGGCGGGGCCATGAGCAGGAGGACGCAGAGGAGCAGCCGTGCCGAGGTCATGCCTCAGGCTGACGCCTCACGAGCGGCCATGCAAGCCCGCGTGGCGAGTGGCGAGTTCCGATTGGGGATCTCGGGCTTGCGGGCAGGATGGCTCCTGCCAGAACAGCCAACCAGGGCTCGGGTCCATCGACACCTGGCTGCTCGCCACCTCCATGGCGAGCGTTTAGACTGCCGCGCCCCATCGGCCGCATCACATGGAGCCCGACATGCACCGTACCAGCGGCGTCCTGCTGCACCCGACCTCGCTGCCCGGGCCCCATGGCATCGGGGATCTCGGACCCGCGGCCTTCCGATTCGTGGACTTCCTCGCCGAGGCGGGGCAGGGGCTGTGGCAGGTCCTGCCCCTGGGACCTACCGGCTACGGCGACTCGCCCTATCAATGCACCTCGGCGCTGGCCGGCAACCCGCTCCTGGTGAGTCCGGAGCTTCTCCGGGATGCCGGCTGGATCGACGATGCGGATCTCGTCCATCCCGAGTTTCCCGATAGCCGGGTGGATTTCGGCGCGGTCAAGGGCTGGAAGCGACGGCTGCTCGAGCGGGCGCACCAGGGGTTCCTGACACGCGCGACCCGGGCCGAGCAGGATGACTTCCGCCGCTTCGAGTCCGAGCACCAGGACTGGCTTACGGACTACGCGCTCTACACCGCCATCAAGTCCGATCAGGGCCATCGGCCCTGGACCGATTGGCCGGAGCCGCTCGCATTGCGCGAGCCCAAGGCCCTCGCCGCCTGGGCGAAGGCGCATGCCAAGGAGCTGGAGCGGCATCGATTCATCCAGTATCTGTTCTTCCGCCAGTGGTCGGCCCTGCGCGAGCACGCGCACGCCCAGGGCGTCCATCTGGTGGGGGACATCCCGATCTTCGTCGCCCATGACTCGAGCGAGGTGTGGACCCATCGGGAATGGTTCCAACTCGACGACAAGGGCCACCCCCGGGTGATCGCCGGGGTCCCCCCGGATTATTTCAGCGCCACCGGCCAGCGGTGGGGCAACCCGCTGTATCGATGGGACGCCCTCGCGGCCGACGGTTATCGCTTCTGGGTGGATCGGCTGCGTCACACCCTCGCGCTCACCGACCTGGTGCGTGTCGATCACTTCCGGGGTTTCGCCGGCTACTGGGAGATCCCCGCGAGCGAGGAGACCGCGGTCAACGGTCGTTGGGTGGCGGGTCCTGGGATGGCGTTGTTCCGCACCCTCAAGGCCGCCCTCGGCGAGGATCTGCCCCTGATCGCCGAGGACCTCGGGGTGATCACCGAGGACGTGGTGGCGCTCCGCGACGGGCTCGGATTGCCGGGGATGGCGATCCTTCAATTCGCCTTCGAGGACACGGCGGGGGGATTCGGCCAATCCGACTTCCTACCCCACAATCATCGCCGGGCGCTGGCCGTCTACACGGGCACCCACGACAACGACACCCTGATCGGCTGGTGGTCGGGCCTCGACCCCGAGTTGCAGCACAACGCCCGCCGTTATCTCAACAGCGACGGGGCCCAGATCCAATGGGACTTCATCCGCGCGGCCCTCGCCTCGGTGGCGGACCTGGCCCTGTTCCCCGCCCAGGACCTGCTTGGGCTGGGCTCGGAGGCCTGCATGAACCGGCCGGGCCGCCCCCAGGGCAACTGGACCTGGCGCTTCACCCTGGATCAGGTGGAGCCCGGCACCGCCGAACGCCTGCTCGAGCTCACCCGACTCTACGGCCGACTGCCCTATCCGCTGGATGACACTCGCGGCGGCATGCGGGCCGAGAACTGATGCACCATCCGATCACCCATCCCCGGGGGGCCGTGACCGTGCGTACTGGAGCGACTGGAAGACGCTGAAACCGATGGCGATCAGGGTCAGGGGGATCACGAAGCCCAGCATGCCCAGCTCGAAGCTGCGCATATAGGAGGCGTCCGTCGCCCCCATCACCACGTAGGCCATATAGGCGACGAAGTAGCCGAGGAAGAGCCCGCCCTCGAGCCGGTTGATCCGACGGCCGGTGAAGAAGATCGGCAGGCAGGCCACGGCGGTGGCGATCATGATCGGCAGGTCGACCCGGATCACCTGCTCCGAGACCGGGATGCCGCCCGGCGCTAGGATCGCGCCCAGACCCAGCACCCCGAGGATGTTGAACAGATTGCTGCCCACCACGTTGCCCACGGCGATGTCCCGCTGGCCGCGCAGGCTTGCGACCACGGACGCCACCAGCTCGGGGAGCGAGGTGCCGACCGCGACGACCGTGAGCCCGATCACCAGCTCGCTGACCCCGAGCGTGCGGGCGATGTCCGTCGCGCCGGCGACCAACAACTGCGCTGAGATCGCCAACAGCAGCAGCCCTGCCACCACCAGCCCCACCTGCTTGCTCAGATGGGTCAGCTTGGATTGGTCGCCCACGCCCAGCCCCTGGGCGAACTCCTGCTGGAGGGCCGGCGCCTCCTGGCGTCCCTCCCGGATGGACCACACCAGGTAGGCGATCAGCACCGTGAAGAGCAGGATCCCGTCGACCAGGCCAACGCCCCCGTTCAGGGACAGGACCCACAGGCCGATGGAGGCGGCGATGATCAGCGGCACATCGATCCGCACCACCCGGCTCTCCACCACCAGCGGAGCCACCAGGGCCGAGATCCCCAGGATCAGTAGCACGTTGGCGATGTTGCTCCCCACCACGTTGCCCACCGCGAGCTCGGGTGAGCCGGACAGGGCCGCCTGGAGGGTGACGGCGAGCTCGGGGGCGCTGGTGCCGAAGGCGACCACGGTGAGCCCGATCACCAGCGGGCTGATGCGGGCCGCTGCCGCCAGGTTGGAGGCCCCGCGCACCAGCATCTCACCGGCGGCGATGAGGCCGACGAATCCGATGAGGATCTGCGCGGTTGACAGGAGGGTGTCAGACATCTGGGGTTGTCCTCGTGAGGGAACGCCGGCGCTCGCCGGATAGTCAGGGTGCCGGCACCCCGTCCGGCCGATCTCGCGGCCGCCGGGGTGAGGGGTTGGTGTGAACCTAGAAACGGCAGTTGACCGCTTCGTGCTATACGCAAGGTGTTGTGCAGCTTCGACTTCGTTTGTACTGGCGAGCTCACCACTTGGGTGAGGCCGCTACGCCCCCCAGAGCACGCCCCGCGCGGCGCCTGGACTGCGTTGCAACTCGTTGCAATAGAACAACTATTGCTCCTCGTTGCGCCTTGCCAGATACCACGCGGAACGCACTCTGAGGGTCGTCCAACTGCCGTTTCTAGGGTGAATCACAGGTCGCGGGGTACTGCACCGCTCGGACCGCGAGTCAGGCAGATGCCCCCATGGCACTTGATCAGCGCCTCCTCAGGGCAGCGGTGCCTCGGTGCGCGTCGGCTCGCCCGGCATCCCGGTGACCTGCGACGGCGCCCGGGGTAGACGGCTACCGGCGAAGCTTGCCGTGCAGTGGCAGCGTCCGCCCGTGCCGAAGCGCCCCGCGCGAGCCTCCTCGCAGGTCTCGGTATCCGGATAAGGTCCGATGGTGGCCGCTGCCTCGCCGCGCTCCACCTGCTCGGTGGGTGGGTGGATGTGGCAGGAGACACGCGGCCCAGCGGACCAGGTTGGGCCGATCCCGGGCAGGATCGAGACCGCGAGCGCCGCAACCCAGGGTGCCCTGGCCCAGCGCGCCCTGGCCAAGCGCACCGAGACGCGGAGCAGTCCGGGAGGGCTCACGGGGCCGGGGGTCAGTGCCCGCGCGTCCTACATGGGCTCCACGTCACCCTCGTAGGGCTCCACCCGGGTCGCATCGATCCGGTAACCGGCCTCGGCCAGCTCGCTGGTCGTCGGCGTGACGGATAGGGTGCCTTCCACCCAGATCGTATCGAACATCTCGCCCTCCAGCGGCTGACCCTCGGGCATGCGCACGAACACCGTCTGGTTGGCGGGCGGCGGTGGCACGTGGATGCAGGCCCCGTAATAGGGGACGAGCAGGAACTCCGCGATCTTGCCGGGCTCCAGATCCAGAGGCACCACGAAACCCGGCAACCGGACCCGCTTGCCGTCCAGGGCCTGGACCACCGGCGCCTCGGCCCACAGTGCCTTGAGCTTCTCCATGACCTCGACGGCGCGCGGGTCCTCGTCGCCGATCTCGTCGAGGTCATAGTCGTCGAGCAGGGTCTCGGGTTGCCACTCGGGCGGGATCAGCGCATCCCAGTCGATCTCTTCGGCCGCGGCCAATGGTTCGACGCCGGCGGCGTCGGCCGACGGGCCGGGATCCTGCTCGCAGCCCAGGACCAGGACGGCGATCAGCGGCAGCAGGGCGGTGATGGGGACCAGACGCATGGCGATAGTGGTTCGGCGTTTCATTGCAGGGGCACGAAGGTTACCACCGGGTTGGCCGGCGTGAGGACCGCCTCGCCGCGGATCGGGCCGAGCTCATAGCGCACGTGGGTCCGGGCCAGACCCGGGAAGCCCACGAAGAGCCCCAGGGCCGCCGAATCCAGCCGATCCGGAAAATCGCAGACGAACCCCCAGCTTGCGCCAAGCTCGCCCGGAGCGGCGTCCGCGGTGGCCTTGGCCTTGGGGGCGGGATCGGCGTCGACGCGGCTTTGCTCCAGACGGCAGGAGGCCTCTGGATTGAAGCGCACCAGGGCGTCTCCGCTCCTGAGGTTCTCCACGGCGAGCTCCAATGTCGCCCGCTCCTCAGCGGTGCGCGGGGCGCGCTCGAATCCCACCAGATAGGCCGCTGGACCACGAAGCTCCACATCCACCGACTTGCCCTCCGCTCGGATGGCGAGGGTGGCGGTCGACGAGTCCGCCCGGGCGGCGCCGAGGCCGAGCTGGGCCGCGATCAGGGCAACGGCGAGGGCGACGGCGGCCCGGGCCGCTGGCTCGTGACCGGGCCGGCTCATGGCGCGGCCCTCGCGAAGGCCCCGGGGTCGTCGGCAAGCACCCGCCGCCACTCGCCGAGCGCCGGCTTGGGCGCGTTCTTGACCGCGAGCTTCCACCAGAAGCCGATCAGGTTGTCCCCATAGGAGATGGCCTTGCGCGGCAGGGCGAGCGGATGATCGGCGGGGGTCGCGACCCCGCGCAGGCAGGTGGTGGCGCTGGCGTATCCGGCCGATTGCGCCGCGCGCAGGGTGTCCAGGTCGAAGCTCCCGAACGGATAGCACAGGTGTCGCACCTCGATCCCGAGCACGTCCTCCAGGGCCGCCTTGCTGTCGGCCAGCTCGCGCCGCTGCACCTCGGGGGACGACTCGGCGAGCTTCACGTGACTGACCGTGTGGGAGCCGACGGTCATGCCGGCGGCCTGGATCTCGCGCAGGCGCTCGGCGCTCATCAGGCCCGGCTGCTCGCGCCCGGGGTCCTTGGCGAACCATTCGGCGCGCCGTCCCAGCCAGCCGCTGATGGCGTAGACGGTGGCCGGAAACCCGTGGCGCCGGAGCACCGGCAGGGCGGCTCCGCGAAGTTCTCGTAGGCGTCGTCGAAGGTCAGCACTGCCGCGCGCTTCGGGGTCGGCCGGCGACCGGCGAGGCAGTCCAGCGCCGTGTCCAGATCGATCACCCGATAGCCGAGCCGGGCGATCAGGCGCATCTGGCGGGCGAAGCGGCCCGCGTCGCAATAGTTGGCGCGGTGCGAGCGCATGGGGCGGAAACGTCCCACCTGGTGATACATCAGGATGGAGATGCGGTTGGGTGCGGACATGCGAGGACGAGCGGTCGATTTGGCGAGCGGGCGCGGCAGATTGCCTGGAAGCGGGCGCTGTCTCAAGCCCCGGCCAAGGAGCGATAGAGCGCGAGGTACTGGGCCATGATGGGGTCGCGCGAGAACTCGCCGGCGACCCGGGCCTCGCCTGCCCGGGCGAGGTCCGCCATTAAGACCGGTTCCGCCAGCACCCGGCGGATACCCTCGGCGAGCGCCGCCGGGTCCTCGCAGGGGACGGTCCAGGCATCCTCCCCATGGCGGGTCAGCTCCCGCGCCCCGCGGAAGCGGGTGGACACCAGGGGCTTGCCCCAGGCCCAGGCCTCCAGGATCACATTTCCCAGAGTCTCGGCATCCAGCGACGGGAAGACCACCAGGTCGGCCAGCTGGAGATAGGGCCGAGGGTCATGCTGCCATCCGGCCCACAGGATCCGTTCGGACTGGTCGCTCTCCCGGGCCTGGCGGCGCAGCGGCTCGGCCAAGGGGCCGTCGCCCACCAGGATCAGCCGCAGGGGGCGTTCGGCGATGGTCCGCGGCAGCCGGGTCAGCGCCTCGATCAGATGGGTCTGGCCCTTTACCGGCACCAGGCGCCCTAGGGTCACCAGGACCCAGGCATCGTCCGGGATCATCAAGGATCCGCCGCAGCGCGGCCACCAGCTCGGAGTCGACTGGTCGCGCGGGCTCGGCGAAGTTGTAGATCTGATGGATGCGCTCGGCGGGCAGTCCCTGCTGGATCATCCAGTCGCACAGGCCGCGTGTGTTGCCGATCCAGCCATCGGCTCGACGATAGGGTCCGAGGTCGTAGTAGCCGCCGAGCCGCGCGAGATGGATCGGCCGCTCCGGTCCGGGTGACCGGGGCAGATGGACCAGGCGCGTGGCCCGGCCCATATAGGTCTGAACCACGGCCGGACGCACCTCACGGATCAGTCGCCCGACCGCGTGGCGTGAGATCGGGTCCCAGACCGTCAGATAGGGCAGCCGGTGCACCGGGAGCCGTCCGAACTCCCTGTCCATCGAGTCCGCCGCCCCGGCGAATCGCCAGCTCGGCCGGGGCCTCCGGGCATCGAGGGCGGCGGAGAAGCGCATGAACCAGCGCTCGGCACCCCCCAGGGATTTGCTCGCGACCATCTGCAGGCTCAGGGGCTCGCTCATCGCGTGGGCTTTGGTCTCATGGAGGGGCGGCGAGGTTCGGCCCCGGAGGCCGGGCGAGGATCGCCGATTCTATACCCGTCCATGACCGGCCCTCATGACCCGTGCGCCCCCATCGGGCACAATCCCGCCCCATGCAGGATCTGTCCACCAGCCTGAGCGACCCGCTCGCCGTGCTCAACCGGGTCTTCGGCTACCCGAGCTTCCGGGGTGCCCAGGCCGAGGTGATCGAGCGGGTGATCGGCGGCGGCGACGCCCTGGTGCTCATGCCCACCGGCGGCGGCAAGTCGCTCTGCTATCAGATCCCGGCCCTGATCCGACCCGGCACCGGGCTGGTGGTCTCGCCCCTGATCGCCCTGATGCAGGACCAGGTGGATGCCCTGCGCCAGCTCGGGGTGAGGGCGGCCTTCCTGAACTCATCCCTGCCGCCCCGGGAGCAGTCGGAGGTGGAGACCGCGCTCCTCGCGGGCGAGCTCGACCTGCTCTACGTGGCCCCGGAGCGCCTCCTGACCGAGCGCTTCCTGGAGCTGCTCGGGCGCACGCCCGTCGCGCTCTTCGCCATCGACGAGGCCCATTGCGTCTCCCAGTGGGGGCACGACTTCCGACCCGAGTATTGCCAGCTCGACGTGCTGCACGCGCGCTGGCCGGAGGTGCCCCGGATCGCGCTCACGGCCACCGCCGACGCCCCCACCCGGCGCGAGATCGTCGCGCGTCTGGGGCTCGAGGGCGCGGCCCAGTTCGTCTCGAGCTTCGACCGGCCGAACATCCGCTATCGCATCGTCGAGAAGTCGGAGCCGCGCCGCCAGCTGCTCGAGCTCCTGCGCGAGCGCCCGCCGGGCGAATCGGGGATCGTCTACTGTCTCTCCCGCCGCAAGGTGGACGAGACCGCCGCCTTCCTGCGCGATCAGGGGTTCGACGCGCTCGCCTATCACGCGGGGATGGACGCCGAGCGGCGCCGCGCCCACCAGGCGAGATTCCTCAGCGGCGAGGGGGTGATCGTGGTGGCGACCATCGCCTTCGGGATGGGGATCGACAAGCCCGATGTGCGCTTCGTGGCCCATCTGGACCTGCCCAAGAGCCTGGAGGCCTACTACCAGGAGACCGGGCGGGCCGGACGCGACGGCCTGCCCGCCGAGGCCTGGATGGCCTACGGGATGCAGGACGTGGTGATGATGCGCCGCATCATCGAGTCCTCCGAGGCCGAGGAGCGCTTCAAGCGGGTGGAGCTGCACAAGCTCAACGCCCTGCTCGGATACTGCGAGACCACGGAATGTCGGCGCCAGGTGATGCTGGGCTATTTCGGCGAGACCCTGGAGGCGCCCTGCGGCAACTGCGACACCTGTCTGACCCCGGTCGACACCTGGGACGGCACGGTCGCCGCCCAGAAGGCCATGTCCTGCGTCTATCGCACCGGGCAGCGCTTCGGGGTCGTCTATCTGATCGAGGTGCTGCTCGGCAAGGAGAACGAGCGCATCCGCCGTTTCGGACACCAGGGCATCAGCACCTTCGGCATCGGGCGCGACCTGTCGGCGGACCAATGGCGGTCGGTCTACCGGCAACTGGTGGCGGCGGGGCTCCTCGCCGTGGACATCGAGGGCCACGGGTCCCTGCGGCTCACGGAGCAGAGCCGTCCGGTGCTGCGCGGCGAGCGCAAGGTGCGTCTGCGACGCGATCCGGAGCGTCGCCGGACCCGCGATCGGGTCAAGTCAACCGGTGTGTCACTGGACCCCGAGGCGCAGCTCCTGTGGGACCGCCTGCGCGGTCTGCGTCGGGAGCTGGCCGAACAGCAGGGCGTCCCGCCCTATGTGATCTTCGGTGACCTGACCCTGCGCGAACTGGTGCAGTTTCGCCCGCGGGACGAGGACGCCTTGAGCCGCATCAGCGGGATCGGGGCCATGAAGCTCGAGCGCTACGGGCGCGAGCTCCTGGCCGCGCTGGCGGGGCACGCCGCGGAGCATGGTCGCCCCGCCGGGATCGAGTCACCACCCGAGGCGCCCGCCCGGCCGAGCCCGCGCCCCCGTGAGCCGGATGCGGGGCTGACCGCGACCGTCCGGGAGACCCTGGAGCGTTTGCGGTCTGGTGAATCGATCGAGGCAATCGCCGCGGGCAGGGGGCTGACGACGGAGACGGTCTACGGTCACCTGGCGCGCTGCATCGCCTGCGGGGACCTCGGCCTCGAGCGAGTGGTGGAGTTAAACGCCGAGGAATGGGCCCTGGCGAAGGACCTGGCCGGACCGCCGACGGGGGCGACATCCATGCCGCTCCAGCCCCTGTTCGAGGCCCTCGGGGGACGTCACCCCTACGGCGTCTTGCGCTGCGTGCGGGCCGCGCTCGAGGCGGAGCGCGACGGTCGCGGGGACTTAGGCGACTGACTCGAGACGCGTGCTCGGATCGCCTGACGGCGGTTCGGGATCAGCGCGGGTATTCGGCCTTGGAGCCGGTCAGATCCCAGGCGAAGGTGCAGTCCAGGTGCGAGAGCACCGAGATCAGACCGCTCTCGCCGTCCTCGACCATCACGGCGATGGGGGCCCGACGTCCGAAGTGCTTGTTCGCCTTCTTCACCCACAGGTTGCGCATCTCCGGGTTGCGCGGGAAGTAGGTGTGCAGGGCCTCCTCGATCCGCAGCAGGTAGGCCACCCGGCGATTGACCCGCGGGTCGTCCGGGAAGGCTTCCTCCTCGCGAAAGCGCCCGATGTTGCGCGGCTTGACGCTGTCAGGCAGTTGGAGGATGGCGCCGATGTCGGTGGCGCGCAGGCCCCAGCCCTCGAGCAGGTCCATGGTGCGGCGGGTGAGCGACTGGCGCTCGTCGAGTGTGATCTCGGTCATCTGATTCAACGCCCTCTCAGGCTGTGGGGCACCAGCAGAGGTGCGTTCCTCGCTAAAAATGGGACCCGGATGGGCCTCAAACAAGCCACGGCCCATGGGCTCAGCCGCGCGTGGCGGGATCCTCGAGGGTAGGGCGTGCGGCGAGCAGCAGGCAAGATTGCGGCCTCGGGTTTCCCGGAGACCTGCCCCTGGGCGCCCGACGAGATCCTGGGTTCCGGCTGGCCCGAGTGGGTCCGGGGCCCGCGTCTCGGTCATCGTCGGGGTTCCCGTAAGGACAGGGTCATCGACGGCGTTCTTCGCTACGCGCCCTCTCTCGCTCGCGCTCGTAGTGGTCCTTGCGTTGCAGGTGCTCCTGCTGGCGCATGAGGCGCAACATCTCCCGTTGGCGGAGCTCCTGCCGCCAGCCCTCGGCGATGGCATGGGCGCGCTCGTAGCGGCTCCAACTATCCGACACGTACGGGGCGTTGTCCGCCAGGACCGGCAGGGACAGGGCGGCGGTCGCAAGCAAGAGCACGGTTCGGTTGTTCATTCTGTGTCTCCGCGCCAAAGGGGCGCCCGGAAGCCGGCCGCCCCTGTGCCTGATGCGCCCGCCAGACGCCTGCCGTCCGTCTCGAGATGCGCTATCGCCACGGGGCGTCTCCGCCGCCGGGCGCATCGACTCACAGTCCCGCGCGGCTGTCGATGCGGCTCTCGGAGAGATCGCGCAGAACGCCCTTGATAATGGCGCGGACGCTCTCGCCCCGGCTAGACTCACGGCCGCGGCGCAGGTCGGCGAAGAAACGGGCCAGGTCGCGCTGTTGCTGGGTGCCCAAGGCCTCGGTGAAGCCCTGGAGGCCGATCTTCTTATCCGGCACCTTGTCCGCGGCTGCCTCGTCGGCGGCCTGGCGGCCATGGGCCCAGTTCATGGCGCGGGCGCTGTAGAGGATGATGCGGTCGAGCAGCACGAAGGGGAACTTGGGGTTGGAGACCGGCCCAACGGTGAATCGCTTGGTGCCCGGCTTCTCCTCGATGTCGAGCTTCGCGAGGGTCGAGCCGCCGGCGATACCCAGCACGCCGCCGGCCGCTGCCCCGATCAGGGCGGCCGCGCCGAGGCTGAGGCCGCCGAAGGCGACGTCGAGCCCTGCGCCGGTGGCCGCCCCGGTCGCGACTCCGACCAGTGCGAGCTGGCGCTTCGATAGCCCGAGGGCGCGGCCCACCTCGTCGGACAACAGATCCTTGCCGAGGATCGATCCGTGGGAGGCGTTCCACACGTTGTGCCGAAAATGGGCGCGGATCTGCTCCTGGGCCTTGGTCTCCAGGCCACGCAGGCCGTCACCAAAGTCGTCCATGATCTCGGCCGCGATCCTGTCGCGCCCGCTCTTGAAGACCAGGTGCTTGTCCTTGGCCGTGCGGGTGACCTCGAAGCTCAGGGCGTCCCGTAATAGGCCCATGATGGTGTCGGTCGCCTGGTCCATGCGCCGGTCCCAGTCTCGCTCAAAGGCGTCGATGGTCCTCTCCAGCCGCGCTTCCCAGCGTTGGTCGATGCTCTTCAAGGCGCTCAGCAGCCGGATGCGCTCGTCGTAGGTGGCCCGGTGGGCGTTGAACTCGCGCACCGAGTTGAAGGCCTTGCTCAGGGCGTCCTGCCATTGGCCCATGTATCGGTCCTGATTGGTCAGGTTGTTCAGGATGGCCATGCGCGGGCGGGCGGTCAGGCGCAGCAGCTCGATCTCGATGCGGTCCTTCTCCTTGATCCGCTTGGAGCCGTCGACCACCAAGATGATCCCGGCGCCCTCGGCCACCGGCTCGAGCAAGGCGCAATCGTGGGCGAACAAGGGGTCGCGGTGGTGGGTGTCGACGAAGGCGCGGGCCAGGTCGCGCTCGCCCTCGTGGGCCTGGAACCATTCCAGGATCGCCGCCGGGTTCTGGAATCCCGGGGTGTCGATGAACTCGATGACCGACTCACCGTCGATGATGACCGGATAGAGGTCCGACTCGGTGGTGGTCCCGGCGCGCTTGTCGATGGCGATACGGTCGTTTTCGGTCAGGGTCGCGACCACCGACGACTTGCCGGCGTTCGGGTGTCCCATGATCGCCAGTCTGGGGATCTCGATCGCCATCATGCGTCCCGCGCGGGCTCGGCGGCCGTGAGCATCTCGAGGCGCAGGTAAGGGTCGCCGAGCCGATCGATCTTGCGCTGCCAGTCGGCGAAGTCGAAGTCGCTCACCGGTGGCAGGGGGTCATCCTCCCCGGGGTCGCCGACCAGCGCCAGGAGCAACTGGCCGCGGGTGCCGGCGGCGGCCCGCAGCTCGCGCAGGAAGCGCAGTTGCTCGGTGATGGGCGGCTGGGAGCCGTCCATGATCACGGCGATCCGCGCCGGCGGCTCCTCCCACTCGTGACCCTCGACCCAGTCGATGACCTGGTCGGTGAGCACGCTGCCGGAGCCGAAGGCGCTCGCGCCCGCCACCCGCCAGCCCGTGTGCAGCATCAGCAGCTCCGCCAGACGCTCGCGATCGGGGCCCTCGAGGATCTCGTCCACGTCGACGTGCACCAGCACCAGGCAGGCGTCCGGGGCCACGGATCGCGGTTCGGTCCGCGCGACCGGTACCGACTCGGGCACGGACTCGGGCGCGGGCGTGGCGCCCAACGGTGGCCCCGAGGCCGGTGTCGATGCGGGCGCGGGAGCGGGCCTGGCAGTCCGATCGGACGGCGGAGCCCGGTCGGGGGCGGGTGCGGGCTTGCGCCCGTGCGGTGGGGTTGGCCCCGGGATGGGCATCTCCGGACCCTGGCCGCCTCGGGTGGAGGGGGTCTTGAGCCTTGGCGTGACCAGGCGGGCGTAGAGCGCCTGGGTGCGGCCGTGGGTGAAGGGCAGCCGGGCGAGCACCTGACGCCGGGCGATCAGGGAGGCGACGAGCAGCAGTACCCGCGGCAGCAGGCCATAGGTGAAGACGGCGAGCACCAGGAACCAGCGCCAGGAGCGCAGGTCCTCGGCCTCGAGTAGGAACAGCGGATCCTTCAGGTTGATCCGGCTGCCGGCGACCTGCTCCAGGCTCGGATAACCCACCCCCTCGCCGAACAGCCAGCTCCAGGGCACCGCCATCATCCGGGCCAAGCCGTGGACGGCCTCGGGGCCGATGTCGAGTGCCGAGCCCCAGCCGAAGGCCAGGTCTGTGAACCATTCGAGCGCGAGGGTCGTCAGGATCACACCGAGATTGAACGCGACCCCGAAGACCTGGGCCGGTACCAGCACCGTCAGATAGGAGGCCGGCCCATAGAGGGTGTAATGGGCCTTGAGCGTCCCCTGCCTGGCCAGGGCTCGCTCCCTGACGTCCTGGGTGGCATGCCCCAGGCGTTGGCGTTGGAGCCAGCGTCCGACCCGCAGCAACAGCCCGCGGATCAATCCGCCGAGCAGGGTCAGGTCCTGCATCGTGGTGCCGACCGCACGGGTCTTGCGCAGGAGCCAGACCGCTGCCGCCCCGCCGATCAGCAGGAACTGCACGAAGACCAGCAGAAAGAGGTACCAGGAGACGTTGACCGGCTGCTGACCGTCGTAGCTGAGCAGGGCCGAGGCTACGCCGATCCCGACCAGGAAGCCGAGCACGGCGAGCCCGATGGTCACCAGACGTCGCGCACGCTCGAAGGCCACCCCGGGCAGCAGGGCGCGCAGCCCCGGCTCCTCGACGGTGCGCCGGGCCCCCAGCCAGCGGCGCAGGGCGGCGCGGCGGTGCCTCGGCGTGTGGGGCTTGGCGGGGGCGATTGCCGGCGCGATGGTCTCGAGATACAGGGTGCGGTCGCGCTCCGTCAGGGTCTCGCGGGCGTCCGGTCTGGCGCGCAGCTCTTGCTCGTCGGCCTCTAGGTAATACTCGAGGTCGATCAGATCCGCGACCCTCCAGCGGACGCTTGCGTCACCGGGCGGATCGATGGGTACCGAATCGTCGTGTCGATGTGGAGGGGACATAGGCGCGTCTTATCACGCTGCGGCAACGCGACCCGCTCACGGACCGCCTAGACCCAGGAATATCCCACAGTCGTGAGCGTAATTCACGCCGCGACGGTTCGCGCGAAACGCCACCCGGGGTCGTCCGAGCTGAGATCGGGCGGCTGAACAGGGCGGTGCCGAGGCAGGAGCGGCCGTTGGCATCGCGCTGTGGTCGATGGGGTCCGATTCCTGTCGCGCCCTAAGGGCGGGTCCGATCGCCATACCGATGACCCGGACCATCGGTGCCGATCGCTCGATTCGATCGGACTTGGCGATGACGGTGGATCAGCGGGCGGAACGAATCATCTGGGCTCGTTCCTCGAGATCATCGGCGAGCGTCCCTGCTGCCGGGGAGATGGGCAGGATGAGCCACCGCTCCTTGGCGGTGGCGAGCGGGGGATACCCGGCCCTGCAGCCTGTCGGACTTGGGGGGATCGCAGCGAGGGAGTGGGAGGGCGAGGTCAGTTTGGTCCGGATGCGAGGCGCATAGTGGGTGCTATGTAACGAGGATTCGGGCCGAAATGGACCGCGCTCCCGGTTCCGCAGCCGATTCATCCCAAGTCCGACAGGCTGCTAGTGCAGGATCCGGATCGGGGTCCCGTCGCGGACCATCCGCCAGATCTCGTCCATCTCGTGGTTCTGGACCGCGATGCAGCCGTCGGTCCAGTCGCGGGTCGCGTATTCCGCCTTCACGCGGTGGGACCGGATGTGGTTGGGCTGGCCGTGGATCATGATCATGCCGCCGGGGCTCACCCCCAGGGCCTCGGCCACGGCACGGTCACGCTCGTTTGGGTAGGAGATGTGGATGGACTTGTGGAAGTTGCTGCGGGGGTTGCGCCAATCGAGCACATAGTTGCCGACCGGGGTGCGCTCGTCGCCTTCCTGTAGCTTGTGTCCCACCGGGGCGTCGCCGAGGGCGATCCGGTACTCCCGGATCACCTTGCCCTGGTTCATCAGTTGGAGCTGCCGCTGGGACTTCTTCACGACGACCTGGTCCACGTAGCTCGGCTGCGGCTCAGGTTTGCTGGCGCAGCCCGACATCAGCAGCGCCACACCGAGCAGCAGGATCATCAGGAATGGCAGCGACCGGACCATGGCGGTCGCCTGAGTGGGGATGCGCGACAGGGAAGACATGGGCGTTGTGATCCCGAGCGGTTCCATGACCGGCTCATAGTTCATGTTGGGCACGCGAAATTGTATGTAAGCCCATGACAAAAAACTAGTATACCCGCGTCAAAATCCGGGTAAGACACGCAGGAAGAAGGTCTTGAGATAGGCGGTCTCCGGGATCGCCGGGTTGATCGGGTGATCCGGCCCCTGTTGTCCGGTCAGCAGGAGCTGGGCTGAGCGCTCGCCGCGGCGGGCAGCGAGCTGCACCGAGCGCAGGAAGACATCCGGGGCCATGTGGAACGAGCACGACGATGTCACCAGGAGCCCGCCGGGCGCGAGCACTTGCATGCCGAGCCGGTTGAGACGCACGTAGGCCTGGATGCCTTCCTGTTCGTCCTTGCGCCGTTTGATGAAGGCGGGCGGGTCGAGGATGACGGTGTCGAATCGGCGCCCCTCGTCGCGCAATGCGCGCAGCACCTCGAAGGCGTCTCCGTGGAGGGTCGACACGCGCTCCCGCAGATGGTTGCGGGCGGCATTCTCGACCACCCGCTCCAAGGCCGGCTGGGAGACGTCCACGCAGGTCACCTCGCGCGCCCCCAGCGCCGCGGCTCGCAGACCCCAGGCGCCGATGTAGCTGCACACGTCGAGCACCCGTTCGCCGACCCCCAGGCGGGAGAGTCTTGCCCGGTTCTCGGCCTGGTCGAAGAACCAGCCGGTCTTCTGACCGGTCAGGGGGGAGACCATGAACTCGAGCTCACCTCCCTCCCAGGTCTCGATCAAGGGAAGCTCGTCGGCGGGCTCGCCCAAGGGGGTCTCGACGGTCTGGTCCAGCCCCTCGAGCTCGCGCACCGGGGTGTCGTTGCGCAGCACGATGGAGGTCGGGCGCAGCACCTGCTCGAGGGCCGCGATGATCTCGCCGCGGACCCGCTCCATGCCGGCGGTGGTGAGCTGGATGGCGAGTAGATCCCCGTAGCGGTCCACCACCAGCCCGGGCAGGCCATCGCTCTCTCCGAACACCAGACGGTAGAAGGGCCTGGGGTAGAGGCGCTCACGCAGCTCGAGTGCCTGATGCAGTCGGGCAAGCCAGAGGGCTGGGGTCAGCGGGTGGGCGCGGTCGCGGCTGACCAGCCGGGCGCAGATCAGGGAGTGGGGATTGACATAGCCGTGACCGATCCAGCGCTCGTGGTTGCTCAGGATGCTCACCGGCTGGCCCGGCTCGAGGGTCTTCAGGGGCGTTGCCGCCGTGTCCACCTCGTTGCTGTAGACCCAGGCATGGCCAGCGATCAGTCGGCGCTCTTGGTTCTTTCGCAGGAGCAATGGGGTCGGTTGCATGGGGGCTGCTCGGTTGGTGTCACGTGGCGAGAGCCTAACCCCGCGGGTGGCGTTTGTCCCCTCCCCGCGGGGAAGTGGACTGGGTCTGGGGCCATCCCTCGGGCGCCGTGGAATGGATCGTTCGCGGGGCTCGGAACGAATCGGCCCGCGGGGCTTGCGCACCGCGGGCCGTGTCGCCTCAAGTCGGGGCGATGGATGGCGCGATTCGAGGGTCGCGCCGCTTGATCGGCGTCCCCTTAGGACCGCTCGTTCAGCCAGCGGCCGATCGCGGGCGTGACCTCCTTCTGGGCCTTGCCGCTCACATAGATCCCGATGTGACCGCCGGGGAAGGCCAGCTCGGTGTAGTCGCTGCTCGCCGTGAGTCCGTCCAGGGCCTTGGATGCATCGGGCGGCACCAGATGGTCCTGCATGGCGTAGATGTTGAGCACCGGGCAGGTGATGTGCTTGAGGTTGACCAGATCATCGCCGAGCAGGACGCCCCCGTTGATGAACCCGTTGTGCTGGTAGAAGTCCTTGATGAACTGGCGGAAGGTCTCGCCGGCCTGGTCGGGGCTGTCGAAGATCCACTTCTCCATGCGCAGGAAGTTCTTGACCTTGTCCGGGTCGTCCAGCATGTCGACCATGTTGATGTACTTCTGGCCCGTCAGGCTGAAGGGCTTCAGGGACAGGAAGGTCCAGTTGAGGAGCTCGCCCGGGATGTTGCCCATGGTGTCGACGGCGAGATCGATGTCGACGTGCCGGACCCAGGACGACAACAGGTTGTCCGGGGTCTGGAAGTCCACCGGGGTGACCATGGTGACCAGATTGGCCACCTTATCCTGGTGCAGCGAGGTGTACATCAGGCTGAAGGCG
Organism: uncultured Gammaproteobacteria bacterium; assembly: GCA_963714915.1. Classification (GTDB taxonomy): domain Bacteria; phylum Pseudomonadota; class Gammaproteobacteria; order Chromatiales; family Chromatiaceae; genus Thiodictyon. Next base: position 23,049 of record CAVQQM010000031.1, on the reverse strand, counting down.
CCGCCCTGGCAGATGCCGAGGACGTTGATCTTGTCGATGCCGTGGGCCTCGCAGATGTGGTCCACGCAGCGGTCGATATAGCCGTTGATGTAGTCGTCCAGGGTCAGGGCGCGGTCGGCCTGATCCGGATAGCCCCAGTCGATCAAATAGACGTCCTGACCGGTGGCCAGCAGTCCCTTGATGGTGGAGCGGTCCTCCTGGATGTCGGTCATGTAGGGCCGATTCACCAGGGCATAGACGATCAGGAGCGGCACCTTCTGCTGGGCGACGCCCTCGGGGGCCTGGTAGCGGTAGAGGACCAGCTTGTCCTCCCAGTACACCGCGTGCTTGGGCGTCACGCCGGTGTCGATCTTGTCCGCATTGAGCAGGTTCTCCATGCCCTGGCCCAGCTTGCGGGTGTACTCAAACATCTCTTCGGTGAGCTTGTCCGGTCGGATGTCGATGGGGATCACAGTGGGTCTCCTCAGGTCTTTGGGGGCAGAGTCGCGAACGCGTCAGGCGTGGCCTGACGGCGGCCTCGGCTATTTGTCGGTGGTCTTGGGGGCGGTCTTCTTACGCGCCACGGTCTTCTTGGTCGCCGCCGGGCGTGCCGCAGGGGCAGGCTTGGGAGCGGGGGCCGCCATCTGGGCGGTCCGCGGCGCCGCGGGCGCAATCGCCGCGGGTGCCGGTGCGGGCGCCGATGCAGGTGTGGCGGCCGCTCTGCCGAGGCCGGACACCTGGCGCTTGAGGGCGTTCATCTCGCTGCGCAGATGCTTGTTCTCGCGCCGGGTCTCCTGCAGACGATCCTGGAGCGTGCGCAGCTCCGAGCGCGAAGGCATGTTCAACGCCCCCAGATACTCGTCGACAATCACCGACATGCGCTTCTTGAGGGCCATCTGGGAGTTGATCAGGTGCCCGTGGATCTTGGCGTACTCAGGGGTGATGACCTCCTCCGCGTAGACCTGCTCGCAACACTGCACCCAGTTGTCGTAGATGGCGCGCGCCGAGTCGATGCTCTTGCCGCTGTCGACCACCCCTTGGAGATAGCCGCGCATGCGCTCGATCGACTTGATCCCGAGCTTCGAATAGAACCCAAGGTACTCCTGAAGGGCCTTTTGGTAGTCGAGGGTCCGCCGTGTCAGGTCCTGATACTGGGTCTGCTCCTCGCGGGTGTAGCCGAGACCGGGGGCTGAGAGCATGCGGTCGACGTGGCCTCGGACCGGGTCGTGGGGCATGTTGCGCAGGGCATCGCCCGGCATGGGCGACATGGACGACACCATGCGCTGCCAGTTGTCGTAGGGCAGCTCCCAGAAGGCCATCATGCGGTGGAGGCTGTCCCCGCCGTCGTCCATGCTGCCCGTGAAGCGGCCCTGCATGTCCTCCAGGGTCTTGAGGATGGCAGACCAGCCATCCGAGGCGGAGCCCTCGGTGGCACCGGGCATGAAGCCCTCGGCCATGCGGAAGAAGGCCTTGCCCTGTTCCATCATCCTTTCCATGAAGTCACGGGACGCATCGGGGGCGGCCGGCAGGAAGGCCTTCCACCAGTGGTCCAGCGCCGACTCCCAGGGTTTGGTCAGGTCGGCAGGGGAGCCGTCGCTGGATGGGCCGCCGGCCGTTTCCATGGCCTTGCGGCTCATGTCGGTCCAGGCGTCCCAATACTGACGTTGGATATCCAGCCAGTCGTTCGAGAACAGACTTTGGTTGTTCAATGGGGTGCCTCCTCGGGTGTGGGTCTCGAGAAGCTAGCATGGATATTTGTGCACTGCAACAAAGTCCGCTATAGTCCGATCCCGGAGGAGGATCAGACGGGGCGCTCGAACCCCGCTCAGCAGTCGTAGTCGCGCGTCGGTGACCGCCGCGCCGCCCCGAGCCCACGCCTCGATCCTGCCCTTGCCGTACCCGATTTCCACCCGAGCAAAAAGGCAGACAACACCCATGAGCGACAACATCGTGATCGTTGCCGCCGCGCGCACCGCGGTCGGCAGCTTCGGCGGCAGTCTCGCGTCCCTGAGCGCGGTCGACCTCGGCGTCAGCGTGCTGCAGGCACTCCTCGAGCAGACCGGCGTGAAGCCGGATCAGATCGACGAGGTGATCCTGGGCCAGGTGCTCACCGCCGGCGTCGGCCAGAACCCGGCGCGCCAGACGGTCATCAAGGCCGGGCTGCCCTTCGAGGTCCCGGCGATGACCATCAATAAGGTCTGCGGCAGTGGGCTCAAGGCCGTGCACCTGGCGATGCAGGCGGTGGCCTGCGGAGATGCGGAGATCGTGATCGCGGGCGGGCAGGAGAGCATGAGCCAGTCCCCCCACGTGCTGCCCCGCTCGCGCGACGGACAGCGCATGGGCGACTGGAAGATGGTCGATACCATGATCGTCGACGGGCTCTGGGATGCCTTCAACCAGATCCACATGGGCATGACGGCCGAGAACATCGCCAAGAAATACAGCTTCAGCCGCGAGGCCCAGGACGCCTTCGCCGCTGCCTCCCAGCAGAAGGCCCAGGCCGCCATCGAGTCCGGCCGCTTCGCCGACGAGATCGTCCCGGTGAGCATCCCCCAGCGCAAGGGCGACCCGGTGGTCTTCGCCCAGGACGAGTTCCCGCGCTTCGGCACCACCGCCGAGGGACTCGGGAAGCTGCGTCCCGCCTTCGACAAGGAAGGCACCGTGACCGCCGGCAATGCCTCCGGACTCAACGACGGTGCGGCCATGGTGATGGTCATGAAGGAGTCCAAGGCCCAGGAGCTCGGGCTCAAGCCCCTGGCGCGCATCGCCGCCTTCTCCGCGGCCGGCGTCGATCCGGCCATCATGGGGACGGGCCCCATCCCGGCCTCCACGGAATGCCTGAAGAGGGCCGGCTGGACCCCCGCCGACCTCGACCTGGTCGAGGCCAACGAGGCCTTCGCCGCCCAGGCCATGTCCGTGAACCAGGACATGGGCTGGGACCTCGAGAAGGTGAACGTCAACGGCGGGGCCATCTCCATCGGCCACCCGATCGGCGCCTCGGGTGCCCGCGTGCTGGTCACCCTGCTCCATGAGATGCAGAAGCGCGATGCGAAGAAGGGGCTCGCGACCCTGTGCATCGGTGGCGGTCAGGGCGTGGCCCTGGCGGTGGAACGCTAGCCAAGTGGCGACGAGTCGTGAGGGCCGCCGAGGCGCGGCCCTCGCCGCTCGCCGCGCCTCGCGTCGTGCCGTCGGCGGCCCGGGTGCCGCCGCGGTATCGACACCTGCGGACCAGGCCATCGATCATCGCCAGGAGGCGCCATGACCAGCGAGCGCATCATCAAGAAGTACCCCAACCGGCGCCTCTACGACACCCAGGTGAGCCGCTACATCACCCTCGCGGACGTGCGCGAGCTGGTGATGGAGGCCGTGCCCCTGAGGGTGATCGACACCGCGAACGACGCCGACATCACCCGATCCATCCTGCTCCAGATCATGCTGGAGGAGGAATCCGGCGGCGAGCCGCTGTTCAGCGCGCCCATGCTGGCGCAGATCATCCGTTTCTATGGCGGCACCCTGCAGGGGTTCTTTGCCCGCTATCTCGAGGGGTCACTCGACCTCTTCGCCAAGCAGCAGCAGCAGATGGCCGAGACCTGGGCCGACACGCCCCTGGATACGATGACCCGCATGACCCAGCGCAACATGGAGCTGTGGTCGGACATGCAGTCCGAGATCATGCGCGCCGCGGGCTTCCCGTTCGGCGCCCACAAGCGCCCCCAGCCCAAGCCGGACCCCAAGGCGGATGCCAACCCGGATCTCAAGCCGGAGGGCGACGGCGGCCCCGTTTCCTGACGCTCGCCGTGTTCGGGCCAACGGCCCGGGTCCAATCCTCAGGATTGAGAACTTTGACGTTGACAGGCCCCATCCCAGCGATTATTGTGCACTGCAACAAATGCTGCATTGCACAAACCCCTGGAGACAGACCATGAGCACGAACGATACCATCAACACCGTCAACGAGATCACCAACAAGGGCGTCGAGCGCATGACGAGCCTCGGCGAGCTGAATCTGCGCATCTTCGAGCGCATGGCCGCCCGCCAGATGGACGCCATGAACCTCTTCATGGAGCACGGCATCCGCGTGATGAAGCTGGCCACCGAGTCCAAGGGCTACAACGAGTTCTTCAAGGGCCAGGTCGAGGCCGCGAAGGAGCTGTCCGAGCGCGTCATGACCGAGTCCAAGACCAACATGTCCCTGGCTGGCGAGGTGCGTGACGACTATCGCGCCTGGTTCGAGAAGAACATGGCCGACGTCAGCGCCGATCTGCGCAAGGTGGCCCCGGCCGTCGTCGCCTAAGACCCTGACTGGCAGCGGTCCAAGGACGGACCACATCGCTTCCCTGATCGCCGCACGCGCGGCACCCACCACCTGTAATAACAAGAGACCTGGAGGAAAGACCCAATGGCACGAGTCGCACTGGTCACCGGCGGAATCGGCGGCATCGGCACCGCGATCTGCGAGCGCCTGGCGAAGGACGGCTGCACCGTCGTCGCCAACCATCATCCGTCCGAGTCCGAGGCAGCCACCGCCTGGAAGGCCGAGCGGGCCGCCGCCGGCTTCGAGATCGACACCATCGCAGCCGACGTCTCCTCCTTCGAGGACAGCGCGCGCATGGTCGCCGAGATCACCGAGAAGCACGGCCCCGTGGACATCCTGGTGAACTGCGCTGGCATCACCCGCGACAAGACCTTCAAGAAGATGGAGCCGGCCCAGTGGGAGTCGGTGATCAACGTCAACCTGAACAGCTGTTTCAACTGCACGCGCCCGGTCTGGGAGGGCATGTTGGAGCGCGGCTTCGGTCGCGTCATCAACATCGCATCCGTCAACGGACAGCGCGGGCAGTTCGGCCAGGCCAACTACTCGGCCGCCAAGGCCGGCATGCACGGCTTCACCATGGCGCTCGCCCAGGAGGGCGCGGCCAAGGGTGTGACCGTCAACACCGTCTCCCCGGGCTATGTGGAGACCGCCATGACGCTCGCGATGGACGACAGCGTCCGTAACGCCATCATCGGCGGTGTGCCCATGCGGCGCATGGGGATGCCGGCCGAGATCGCATCCGCGGTCGCCTTCCTGGCGTCCGACGAGAACGGCTATGTCACCGGCGCCAATCTGCCGGTCAACGGCGGCCTCTTCATGCACTGAGACCCTGACCTGAATCGAGGCGGACGGCCCGAGAACGAACCAGAACAGAAGGCCGTCCTGTAGCACCTCAACCGAGTCCTCCTCGTCTCTCTCATACGAGACGTTCCAGCCCGGCGCCCGCCGGGCTTTTTTTTGACTCCGAATCCCTTCGGACGCCCCTGGTCTCTGCCGTTGGGGCACCTTGTCCGAACCTCGGGGTCCGGCGTGAGATCCCACGGCCCGCTGCCCCCCGTCTCCCCGGGGCGCGACCGCGCTCGCAGACCGGATAATCCGAGGGTTGACGCCGACGGCGAAGGCGCCGAAGGTCGGGAGACCCGGCCCAGCAGATCCGGTGCAGGTATCTACCCGCCGCTGTGGCCCCTGATCCGCGGTCGGCCGACACCGACCGACCGAGCCCGCCATGATCGAACCGCCCGTCGAGCGCATCGCCCTGGTCACCGATTTCGGCCCCGGCATCTACGCGGGACAGATGCGGGCCGTCCTGCACGCACGGGTGCCGGAGGTCCCGGTCATCGACCTCGTCCATGACCTCGAGCCCTTCCGGGCCGACCTGGCCGCCTATCTGCTACCTGCACTGATGCGCGACATGCCTGCGGGCAACCTGTATCTGTGCGTGGTCGATCCGGGTGTCGGAGGCGAGCGGGATCTGTTGCTGGTGCGCACGGCCGGGGCCTGGCTGATCGGGCCGGACAATGGGCTGCTGGCCCGCGTGATGACGGATTCGCCCGAGAATTCGGTCTGGCGCATCGGCTGGACGCCGGACTGGACCTCGGCGAGCTTCCACGGGCGAGACTGGATCGCCCCGGCGGCGGCCCGACTCTGTCGGGGCGAAGATCTAGGGCTGACCGATCTCCATCCGGGCTCGCTCGTCGGATTCGGGTGGGCGCGGTCCCTGCCCGCGACCATCTATCGCGACCGCTATGGCAACCTGATGACCGGCCTGCGCGCCGACGACCATCCAGGCGATGGCGCCCTGGTCGCCGCCGGCCGTCCACTTCCCCGCGCCCGCACCTTCTGCGAGGCCGCGTCCGGCGAGGCGTTCTGGTATGAGAACGCCCTGGGTCTCATCGAGATCGCCGTGAATCAGGGGCGGGCCGATCGCGTGCTCGGGCTTGGCCCCGGCGACCCGGTGATGCCACCCGCCGCCGACGCGGAGCGACCCCGCCATGTGTGAGCTCTTCGCCATGTCCAGCCGGGTGCCCGCGACGGTCGACCTGTCGCTGGAGCGGCTCGCCCGACACGGCGGGGACGAGGGTCCGCACCGGGACGGCTGGGGCTGCGCCTTCTATGACGGCCCCGACCTCTTCCTGGTGCGCGAGCCGCGCCCGGCCTTTGACAGCCCCTTGCTGCGGCTCCTGGAGACCCAGGACCGCCGCGGCTCCCTGGTGCTCTGCCATCTGCGCCTCGCCACCGTCGGCCCGCGCGCCTTGCGCAACACCCAGCCGTTCGCCCGCGAGCTGGGGGGCGTCATGCATGCCTTTGCCCACAACGGGGATCTGCCCGGCATCGAGCGCGTGCCCGACCTCGCCCCGCGGCGATTCCGTCCGATCGGTGACAGTGACTCGGAGCTGGCCTTCTGCGCCCTGCTCGAGCGCCTGACGCCGCTCTGGCTGGACACCGATGGCGTGCCGCCTTTGGCCGCGCGCCTGGCGGTGATCGCCGAGGTCGCCGCCGAGCTCAAGGACCTCGGCGTCGCGAACTTCATCTACTCGGACAGCACCGCGTTCTTCGTCCACGCCGATCGCCGCTCCCAGGCCGACGGCACCATCCGTGCGCCCGGGCTCTATCTGCTCCAGCGGGCCTGCTGGCGACCGGGCCCGGAGCTCGCGGAGGCCGGGGTCAGCCTGCACACGGTGCGGCAGGACGTGGCCATCGTGGCCAGCGTGCCGCTCACCGACGAGCTGTGGCGACCCCTCGCCGAGGGTGAGTTGCTGGCCCTGCGTCACGGCCACTGTCTGGACGTCCACGGCGAGGCGGACACCGATCCCGTCGGTCGCGTTCGACCGGGTGCCGCCGTCGGTTGATCTCTCCCTTGGGAGGGAAGGGCGCGGGGCCGGGCAGGCGATAATGGGTCTCGTAATCCTCCGGTCTCGGGTCCATCTCCCCGTGTGCGCCCGGGGAATGACCCACCTCCCCGGGGCCCATCCCACCATTGAGCGCTCGGAGATACATCCATGGCCAACCTTGGCGACCTACTCGGCGGATTCATGAAGAACAACATGTCCGGCTCCGGTGAGAACCGGATCGGAAACATGCTGCAAGACCTTCAGGCCAACCTCGGGAACGCGGTTCAGCAGCAAGGCGGTGCCGGGGGCATCCTGGGCAACGTGCTGAACATGGCCAAGAGCACGCTGGGCAACGCCTCCCAGAACCCCGCCCAGGCGGCCGGGATCGGGGCCGTTCTGGGGTCGATCCTGGGCGGGGGCGGGAGCTCCATCTCCGGTGCCATCAAGGGCGGTGCCCTGGCCATGCTGGCGGGCGTCGCCTACAAGGCACTGACCAATGCGGGTCAGGGGGCGGAGGGCGCGCCGGCAGGCGGCGAGGCGCCGGTCTTCACCGGGGGTGCGGTGCCGGTCGGCATGAAGGGGGCCGCCAATCCGGCCGAGGCCCAGGTGCTTGAGCAGACCGCCGAGCTCGTCATCAAGGGCATGATGAACGTGGCCAAGGCCGATGGTCAGGTGAGTGCCGACGAGATCCAGGGGATCATCGGCAAGCTCAAGGAGGCTGGCATGGACGGCGACATGGAGGCCTGGATCATGGCCGAGCTGCGCAAGCCCATCGATCTCGACGCCTTCGCCGCCGAGATCCCGAACAAGGAGGTGGCGGCACAGATCTATGCGGCATCCCTGCTCGCGGTCGAGGTGGACACCCCCCAGGAGAAGGCCTATCTCAACGACCTGGCCAAGAAGACGGGTATCGACGGCGCGGTCGCCCTGGAGATCCAGCGCACCGTTGGCGTGACCGTCTGAGGAACGTCCCACCGCGGCCGGCGTCTGCCGGCCGCTGTTCGCAGGATCTGTCGTCGGACCTGCCGCAGCCTGAGCCGGAGCGTTTGGCAAGCAACGTCATCGCCGGCGGCTCAATCCATCAGATCGACCTCGAAGCCCCGTTTGGCCAGGGCGTCCCGGCGCGCGGAGAGCCAGCGCTGGAAGCTCGGCTCGTGGATGTAGGCCCCGGTCGCGACGTAGTCGAGGGCCCCGTGGATGTGGAAGGACTTGAAGTAGCCCTCGGTGCGGAAGATCTCCTGTCCGGCCGGGTCGAAGAAGACCAGGCTGGGCGTGTAGCTGATCCCGAGCTGGGCGGCCCAGTCCCGGGCGGGGATCTCCCGGCCGTCCGGGGTCTGCACGGGGTCCTTCGAGAAGGTGTCGACGATGGCCGCGTCGAATGCGCTGAGTGAATAGGCGACCGGCTCCCGGCGCAGGATGTCATCGTGCAGCTCGTCGCAGTCCTTGCACACGGGCTGCTCGAACATCACCACCAGGGGCCGCATGGAGAGGTCGCGATTCTCCGCGAGTCGCAGGGGCGATGGGAGGAAACCACCCTCTGTGTGGAGCTTGCCCTTGGCCTGGGTGGGATTGCGTGCGGCGGCGAAGTCGGTGTAGGTCTCCCCGACCTGCTCGCGCCGCTCGGCCACGTAGGCGAGCGCCGCCTCCAGGCTGTGGGGCGGAAAGTAGCCGTTGATCCGCAGGATGACCTTGCCGCCCTCGTCGAGCAGCAGCAGGGTCGGGGTGAACTGCACCTTGAGATCCGCGGCGAGCTGTTTCTCGGTGGTGGGCTCGCCCGAGAATCCCGTCACCTCCCGGTCGCCCCACATGTTGATGGCGATCCAGTCGAAGTGCTCGCGCGCCAGCTTGCTGATGCCCTGATCGGCGAGTCCCTCCTGGAGCAGCTTGGCGCAATAGGGGCAGCCGTCCTGGTAGAAATAGAGCACGACGCGCTTGTCGGCCTGGGCCGCGTCCGCGACGTCCTCGCGAATGTCGAGGAAGGAGCTCTTGAACCAGTCGGGTTTCTCCTGATACCCGGGGTTCTGCATCCCGGGGTTGAGCTCGGCGGGGCCGGTGCTTGCTGCGTGGGCAGCGCCGGCCCACAGGCAGGTGAGGGCGAGCCCGGTGGCCAGGGCGCGGATGATGCTGTGCATGCGGGGCCTCTCTCGGTGGTGGGGCCCGTTGGGCGAGCCCTATTGTGATCCTCGTGCGGTGTGGCCCGCCGCCTCCCACGGCGGGCTGCTCGGAACGGCCCGCGTCTCCCGCCGGGTGCGCGCACCGTCATCTATCCGAGCCACGTCAGCCTTTCGACTTGTCCAGGGCTAAGTCCCAAGGGAGATGCGGATCAAATGCCGTCCAGGCATTAATCAAGCGGGTTGTCCCTGGCCCGGACGGGAAACGCAAGAAATCAGCGTCTCCCTAGCTCGTCGAGGAATCCTCGCAACTCGCCACTGGATACTCGCAACTCCCACGTATACCCCAAACGCGCGGCGGGCAAACGCCGTATCCCTCGACCCTTGGCCTGGAAAAACCGGACGATCCCGGGCCGCATCGCGCCTGTCCCGTCATCCCTTGGCGGGCTCCCGGCCGTCTTGGCAAAGCCGGTGATAGACATCGGCGAATGCGCGATCGGCCGTGAGGATGTGCCCCAGCAAGGGTTGACGCACCCGGTCCAGTGCCCGGTCGTCGAAGCTGCGCACGCCCGCTGCCCGCCAGGTCTCGAGCAAGGCGTCGAACTCGTCGGTGAGGCGGGCGTGCTCGGCCGCGTGGGCCGAGACCCCTGCGAAACCGATGGTGGTCATGAAGCGCTCCTCACGCCGGAAATGGGCGTCGGTCTCGGACCGGAGCAGGCCAAGCTCGTCGAGCAGGGTAGGTCCCGAGGGGCCGCGTCCGCCGCCTTCGGATAGACTCCCCCGGCCGGTCTGGGGGCAATGACGCAGATAGATGTCGATCAGCCGCTCCATGAGTGCGCGGTGATCCCGGTCCAGGGTGTCGATGCCGAGCGACCAGTCGTCGCGCCAGGAGATCAATTTGCTCATCGGGGCGGCTGCTGGTTGCGACGCGGGCCCTCACGGGTCCGCGGATGGTCTGGGAATTGGCCCCGTCGAACTGCCGATTCAAGGCGTTCGTGGATCGCTCTGGGCCGTAGCGCGCGATGCTCGGGGGAGCCGGTCAGATCTCGTCGTCAAGCTCGGGGTTCCAGCCCTCGGTCCGGGCCCGCTTTATCGCCGCACCGTAGATGCGGGCGTGGCGCTCGGCCAGCTCGGGCGGCAGGCGCGAGGCCAGGTGCCCGTAGGGCTGCCAGGCGGTGTGCACGCGGTCGTAGAGCTCCTCGATACGCTGGCTGGTCCAGCCCTCGCAGGTCTGCTCCTCGGGGAGCAGTCCGAACACCCAGGCGTCGCGGATGATATTGGCGGTAGGGGTCATCCCACCCCGGGGCTCGTTGTGGATGCCGCTGTAGATCTTCTTTCTCATGCCGTGGGTCTCGAGTTTCTCATGCCGTGGGTCTCGAGGGATGGTGCCTTAGACTGTACCGTCGCGGCCCATCCCCGTCACCCACCGCGGTCATCTGCCGCCGGGGTGATGCGCGTGCGCCACGGGCGTCACGGCCCCTCGGCGGAGTGCATCAACGCCCCGCGCGTCCCCTGACCGAGCCGTGGTCGATCGCGGCCCGCGCCCTGGTCCCGCCGCCTGATCCCATCGCGTAAGGTTCCCCAGCGAGCGTGAACGTACTCTCAGTCGTACTCCCGGTCTTCGTCCTGGTGCTGGTGGGCTTTCTCTATGCCCGCCGACACGCGCCGGATATGGGGGCGGCGAACCGGGTCAATCTGGAGGTCTTCATCCCGGCGCTGATCTTCCACGCCATGTCGGGGGAGGAGTTCCGGCTCCTGGATTACGGGGCCCTTGCCCTGGGCGGGGCGCTGGTGGTCCTGCTGTCGGGGCTGATCGCCTGGGGGGTGGCCCGGGCCATGGGGATCGACTGGCGGACCCTGGTGCCGCCGATGATGTTCGTCAACTCGGGCAACATGGGTCTGCCGCTCGCCTTGCTCGCCTTCGGCGAGTCCATGTTGCCCGCGGCGGTGGTGCTCTTCCTGCTGGAGAACCTGCTCCATTTCACCCTCGGCGTGCGCATGCTCGACCGCCGGGCGAGCCTGCTCGCACTGCTGCGCATCCCCATGATCCAGGCCACCCTGGCCGGACTCGCGGTGGCGCTGCTCGGTCTGCGCGTGCCGGGGCCACTGGCGGTGGCCGTGGAGATGCTCGGCCAGGTGGCCATTCCCCTGATGCTGTTCGCGCTGGGGGTGCGGCTCAAGGACGCCAATCTGGAGCACTGGCGGATCGGCCTGCTCGGGGCCCTGCTGCGGCCGCTCTCGGGGCTCGCGGTGGCCCTGGCGGTGCTCCCCTGGCTCGGTCTCACCGGGGCCCAGGCCCAACTGTTGCTCCTGTTCGCCGTGCTGCCGCCGGCGGTGCTGAACTACATGATCGCCGAGCGCTACGCCCAGGAGCCCGCATTGGTGGCCTCGATCGTGATCTGGGGCAATTTGGCCAGCGCCGGGGTGATCCCGGTCATATTGGCCTGGATGGCCCCCTGATCCAGGACAGCTCGCGCGGGTTCTTGGCGCGGCGGCCCGGTCCGGGACGGGCGGCGTAGTCTATACTGCCCGGTTTTCCGGCAATTCCCTCCCGGCAGCCATGCAACATCAGACCGACGACCTGCGCATCCGTGGCATCACCGAGGTGCGCTCACCCAACGCGCTTCATCAGGAATATCCCTTGAGCGAGGCGGCATCCAACACCGTCTTCGATGCCCGGCGCGCCATCCAGCGCATCCTCCACGGCGAGGACGACCGGCTGCTGGTGGTGGTCGGTCCCTGCTCGGTGCACGACCCGAACGCGGCGCTGGAGTATGCCGAGCGGCTCAAGCCCCTGCGCGAGGCCCTCGCCGACGACCTGATGATCGTGATGCGGGTCTATTTCGAGAAGCCGCGGACCACCGTGGGTTGGAAGGGTCTCATCAACGATCCCAACCTCGACGGCAGCTTCGAGATCAACAAGGGGCTGTGCCTGGCGAGGAAGCTGCTGCTCGACCTCGCCGAGATGGGCATGCCCGCGGGCACCGAGTTCCTCGATCTGATCAGCCCCCAGTACATCGCCGACCTGGTGAGCTGGGGGGCGATCGGTGCCCGCACCACCGAGAGTCAGGGCCACCGCGAGCTCGCCTCCGGTCTCTCCTGCCCGGTGGGCTTCAAGAACGCCACCGACGGGGATGTGAAGGTGGCCATCGACGCCATCCACGCCGCCGCCCGGCCCCATGTCTTCATGTCGCTGACCAAGGACGGCAACTCGGCGATCTTCTCCACCTCGGGCAACGCCGACACCCACATCATCCTGCGCGGTGGACACCGGCCCAACTACGACACCGAGAGCGTCAACATCGCCGCCGAGCAGATCGAGGAATCGGGCCTGGTGCCGAAGATCATGATCGACTTCAGCCACGCCAACAGCCGCAAGAAGCCGGAGAAGCAGGTCCAGGTCTGCCAGGACGTGGCGGGTCAGATCGCCCGCGGCGACCGGCGCATCATGGGGGTGATGATCGAGAGCAACCTGGTGGCCGGGCGCCAGAACCTCGACACCGCCACCGGTCTGGTCTACGGGCAGAGCGTCACCGATGCCTGCGTCGGCTGGGCCGACACCGAGCCCATGCTGCGGGAGCTGGCCCAGGCGGCCGAGCGCCGCCGCGGCTGAAGATGGGTCGCCCGCTGATGGCGCCAGGCCAACCCGCGCACGGGTACGGTGGACCCAGGTGTTGGTTCTGTCGCCGAGTTTCGCCGCGAGATGTCAGGTCCCGGCGGGCGAGGCTGGGGAGCAGCCAGTCAGGCCGCCAACCCCTTGCCCTGTAGCTCCTTGATGCGGTCGCGCACGGCGGCCGCCTTCTCGAACTCCAGGTCCTTGGCGTGCTGGTACATCTCCTTCTCCAGGGCCTTGACCTTGCGGGCCATCTGCTGGGGGGTGAGGTTGGCGTACTCGGCGATCTCCTCCGCAACCCGGGCATAGGCGCGGGCGCTCTTGGGGGCGCCGGGTAGCGCGCCTTCCATGATGTCCGCGACCGCCTTCTTGATGGTCTGGGGGGTGATCCCGTGCGCCAGGTTGAAGGCGGTCTGCTTGGTGCGACGCCGCTCCGTCTCGTCCATCGCGCGGCGCATGGAGCCGGTGATCCGATCCGCATACAGGATGGCCTTGCCGTTGGCGTTGCGGGCGGCCCTTCCGATGGTCTGGATCAGCGAATCCTCGGAGCGCAGGAAGCCCTCCTTGTCCGCATCGAGGATGGCCACCAGCGACACCTCGGGCATGTCCAGCCCCTCGCGCAGCAGGTTGATGCCCACCAGCACGTCGAACTCGCCGAGGCGCAGATCCCGGATGATCTCCACCCGCTCCACGGTGTCGATGTCCGAGTGCAGGTAGCGCACCTTGACCCCGTGCTCGTTGAGATATTCCGTGAGGTCCTCGGCCATGCGCTTGGTCAGCGTGGTCACCAGCACCCGCTCGTGCACCGCCACCCGCAGTCCGATCTCGGAGAGCAGGTCGTCCACCTGGGTGAGCGCCGGGCGCACCTCCACCTCCGGATCGACGAGACCGGTGGGGCGCACCACCTGCTCCACCACGGCCCCGGAGTGCTCCATCTCGTGCCGGCGGGGGGTGGCCGAGACATAGATGGTCTGGGGCTGACGCCCCTGGAACTCCTCGAACCTGAGCGGCCGGTTGTCCAGCGCCGAGGGCAGCCGGAAGCCGTATTCCACCAGGTTCTCCTTGCGCGAGCGGTCGCCCCGATACATGCCGCCGAGCTGGGGCACGGTGACATGGCTCTCGTCGATGACCACCATGGCGTCGTCGGGCAGATAGTCGTAGAGGGTCGGAGGCGGCTCACCGGGTCCGCGACCGGAGAGATAACGGCTGTAGTTCTCGATGCCGGAGCAATAGCCCACCTCGACCATCATCTCGATGTCGAACAGGGTGCGCTGCTCCAACCGCTGGGCCTCGACCAGCTTGTCGTTGTCCCGCAGCCAGGTGAGCCGGTCCTTCAGCTCCAGCTTGATGTGCTCGACCGCGCCCAGGATGGTCTCCCGCGGGGTCGCGTAATGGGTCTTGGGGAAGACGGTGTAGCGCGGCACCTTGCGCAGGACCTCGCCGGTGAGGGGGTCGAAGACCGACAGGGCCTCGATCTCGTCGTCGAAGAGCTCGACCCGCAGGGCCTCGTCGTCGGACTCCGCCGGATAGATGTCGATCACGTCGCCGCGCACCCGGTAGGTGCCGCGGGAGAGCTCGATCTCGTTTCGCCGGTATTGCAGCTCCGCCAGGCGGCGCAGGATGCCGCGCTGGTCGATGAGGTCGCCGCGGTTGAGATGCAGGACCATCTTCAGATAGGCGTCCGGATCGCCCAGGCCATAGATGGACGACACGGTCGCGACGATGATGACGTCCGGTCGTTCGAGCAGGGCCTTGGTCGCCGAGAGGCGCATCTGCTCGATGTGCTCGTTGATGGAGGCGTCCTTCTCGATGTAGGTGTCGGTGGCCGGGACATAGGCCTCGGGCTGGTAGTAGTCGTAGTAGGAGACGAAATACTCCACGGCGTTGTGGGGGAAGAACTCCCGCATCTCGCCGTAGAGCTGGGCGGCCAGGGTCTTGTTGGGGGCGAGGATCAGGGCCGGGCGCTGGATCTCCGCGATCACGTTGGCGATGGTGAAGGTCTTGCCCGAGCCGGTCACCCCGAGGAGCGTCATGGCCGCCTCCCCATCGCGCAGGCCCTCGCTGAGACGGCGGATCGCCTCGGGCTGATCGCCGGCCGGCGAGAATTTCGAGACCAGCTCGAAGGGGCGCGAAGGCGGGTTGGACATGGGGGACCTCGAGGTCGGCCGGGCGTCGGCCTGGGTGCGGCGGGCGGCGGGATCGACGGGCGGATGCCCGTGATGCGCCGATCCGATAGTATTGGGAGGCGCGCCGCGCAATTCCACCCAACCCTCACGAGAGCCCGAGACCCCCGCGATGACCATCAAGCTCGCCGCCCGCGTACAGGCCGTCAAGCCGTCCGCCACCCTTGCCGTCGACGCCCGCGCCAAGGCCCTCAAGGCCGAGGGCAAGGATGTCATAGGGTTGGGCGCGGGTGAGCCCGACTTCGACACCCCGGACCACATCAAGGCGGCCGCCATCGAGGCCATCAACAAGGGCTTCACCAAGTACACCGCCGTGGGCGGGATGCCGAGCCTGGTTGCCGCCGTGGCGGCCAAGTTCAAGCGCGAGAACGGTTTCGACTTCGCTCCGGGGCAGATCCTGGTCTCCTGCGGCGGCAAGCAGAGCTTTTTCAACCTCGCCCAGGCGGTGCTCGACCCCGGCGACGAGGTGGTGATCCCGGCGCCCTACTGGGTCTCCTATCCCGACATGGCGCTGCTTGCCGGTGGCGCCCCGGTGCTGGTGCACGCGGGTGCCGATCAGCGGTTCAAGATCAGCCCGGCGCAGCTCAAGGCCGCGCTCAACGACAAGACCAAGCTGGTGGTCATCAACAGTCCCAGCAATCCCACCGGCATGGCCTACAGTGCCGACGAGCTCGCCGCCCTGGGCGAGGTGCTGCGCGAGTTCCCGCGTGCCCTGATCGCCACCGACGACATGTACGAGCACATCCGCTGGAGCCCGGAGCCCTTCGTCAACATCCTGAACGTCTGCCCCGATCTCGCGCCACGCACCCTGGTGCTGAACGGCGTCTCCAAGGCCTACTCCATGACCGGCTGGCGCATCGGCTACGCGGGCGGACCCGCCGAGGTCATCAAGGCCATGACCAAGGTCCAGTCCCAGAGCACCTCCAACCCCACCTCCATCTCCCAGGTCGCGGCCCAGGCCGCACTCGAGGGGCCGCAGGACTGCATCGGCACCATGCTCAAGGCCTTCAAGGAGCGCCACGACTACGTGGTGGGGCGCCTCAACCAGATCCCTGGCGTCGAGTGCCTGCCCACCGACGGCACCTTCTACGTCTTCCCGCGCTTCCAGCAGGCCATCGAGCAGCTGCCGGGGGTCAACAACGACCTGGAGCTGGCGGAGTACCTGCTCGAGCGCGCCGGGGTGGCCCTGGTGCCGGGAACGGCCTTCGGGCTCGCCGGCCATGTGCGCATCTCCATCGCCACCAGCATGAGCAACCTCGAGCAGGCCCTTGACCGCATCGCCGGGGCGGTGGGCTGAGGACCAACCGAGGAGGGGGCCGCGGCGCGGCCTCCCCATGCCCACGACTGCGTCGGCCCTGGCCCGGGGGCCGGCGGATGGTCCCGCTCAGGGTCTAGACTTGCCGCAGCATCGGAAGAACGCGGAAACCGCCATGGGCGTGCCGGCTCGCTCTCGATCCGCGAGGCGTCACCCTCATCGAGCTGATGGTGACCCTCTCCGTTATCGCCATCCTGCTCACCCTCACGGTGACCGGGTTCCAGAGTCTGACCGCCCACAATCGCATCACGGCCGCCGCGAACGGGCTGATCGCGCACCTTCAGTTGGCGCGCTCGGAGGCGGTCACTCGCGGCGTTCCGGTGACCATCTGCCCAAGTCCCGATGGCGCTAGCTGCGTCGATCAGAACCCGTCTGTTTGGAGTGCCGGATACATTGTGGCGGTCACTCGGGTCAATGGCGGCGTCGAGGTCTTGAGGCGCGTGGACGCGAAGGAATGGCAAGGACTTCAGGCCGATTCCGCGGGGCGGCGCTTGGTTCGTAGTTCGACAGTGATGGATCCGCGCGAGGGTACGCAATGGGACAGTGCGGATCTGCGATCCCAAGGACGCGACCCGAATTCGTCTGGTGCGTCGTCAACCGAGTCGGCCGCAGCTACGTCATGTGCAGCGACCCGAACGCCTACAGTTGCCCCGAAACCTGCCCCTGAGACAACTCAGCAGCTTGACCTGGGCTAGGGTGCCGCGTATCTTTTCCGGCTCGCGTTCTTCCCCGGTAGCTCAGTCGGTAGAGCGGGTGACTGTTAATCACTAGGTCGGCGGTTCGAGCCCGTCCCGGGGAGCCAAATACAACAAGGGGTTAGGCCGTATCGGCCTAGCCCCTTGTCTTTTTCCGTCGCACGAACGTGTTTAAGGGGCGCTGCGTCGTCAGCGCAACCGCTGGGGCGGCCCTTATTCATCTGTCCCGCCACGACTCCGGAAGACTGCTTGCCAGTTGGCGAGTCGCCTCGCTGGCGGCGCGCGCCGGCCTCCACCGACAGAACGCACCCGAACCGCGGCAGTCGACCACTCGAGGGCTGACCCGACGCCTGGATGGCAGTTGATCAGCATCTGCTCAAGATGTGCGAGCATTCGGCTATCCAATCCTGATCCCGGAGACCCCAGTGGAGAGTCTGGTCCAGACCCACGAGGCGACTATCCGCCTCGGCGCATTCATCGGCATCTTCGCCGTCATGGCCCTCTGGGAGCTCGCCGCCCCGCGCCGGGTGCTGACGGTCTCCAAGGCGATGCGCTGGGGCAACAACCTGGGTCTGGTGGTGCTGAACACCCTGGTGCTGCGGCTCATCTTCCCGGCCGCGGCGGTGGGCGTGGCGGCCTTCGCCGCGGAGCGGGGCATGGGGCTGCTCGCCATCTACCCGCTTCCGCCTCTGCTCGGCCTGGTGCTGGCGGTGGTGGCGCTGGACTTCGTCATCTGGCTACAACACGTGATGGTGCATGCCGTACCGGCACTCTGGCGCCTGCACCGGGTCCACCACGCCGACCTGGACTACGACCTGACCACCGGGGCGCGCTTCCATCCCCTGGAGATCCTGCTCTCCATGCTGATCAAGTTCGCGGCCATCCTGGTCATCGGTCCGCCGGTGGCGGCGGTGGTGATCTTCGAGGTGCTGCTCAATGCCACCGCCATGTTCAACCACGCCAACGTTCGCCTGCCTCTAGGGCTCGACCGGCGCCTGCGCTGGGTGCTGGTGACCCCGGACATGCACCGGGTGCACCACTCCGTGGAGGACGACGAGACCAATTCCAACTTCGGCTTCAACCTCTCCATCTGGGACCGCCTCTTCGGCACCTACCGGGATCAGCCCCGCGCTGGTCATGAGGACATGACCATCGGCATCCGCGACCACCGCGATCCCCGCGAGGTGGACCAGCTGCCGGGCATGCTGTCCCTGCCGTTCCGGGGCGCCGTCACCGATTACGCCATCAACCGGCGCCGATGGGCCGACACGGCGCCCGCTTCCGCGGAGACGACCGCCGGGGAGACCACTGGAGGGACCGCAGGGGAGCTGCGGTGAATCGCGCCCTGGCCCGTGCGCTGGGGACGATTCTACTGGCGGTTGCGGTGGCCTTGGCCCTGATCTATCGCGACCGCCTCGACGCAGCCGCACTGACCACCTGGGTGAGCGGGGCCGGTGCCGCCGGGCCGCTCCTCTTCATCGGCATCTACGCGGCGGCTACGGTGCTCTTCCTGCCCGGATCGGTGCTGACCCTGGCCGGCGGCGCCCTGTTCGGCCCCCTGTGGGGCACCCTCTACAACCTGGTCGGCGCGACCCTCGGCGCGGCCCTCGCCTTCCTGATCGCCCGCTATCTGGCGGGGGACTGGGTGCAGGCCCGCGCCAAGGGTCTGCTGGCGCGGCTGGTCCAGGGGGTGGAAGCCGAGGGCTGGCGATTCGTCGCCTTCACCCGGCTGGTGCCGCTGTTCCCGTTCAATCTGCTGAACTATGCGCTCGGACTCACCCGCATCCCCTTCCTGTCCTACCTGCTCGCGACCCTGGTGTTCATGCTGCCCGGGGCGATGGCCTACACCTACCTGGGCTTCGCCGGGCGCGAGGCGGTGGCGGGCGGCGAGGGCGTGATCCAGAAGGGCCTGATTGCGCTTGCCCTGCTCGCAGCCGTGGCCTTCCTGCCGCGCCTGGTGGCACGGCTGCGCCGCGGGTCGATGCTGCCGGTCGCCGAGCCCGTCGGTGAGCAGGGCCATATCGCCGGGGCCGCCAAGTTCCCGCCGGAGGATCTGCCCGGACGGATCGAGGCCTTGGACGCGGAGCTGGAGGGGCCGGTCCAGCAAATCCTCGCTCCGCGCGACGCGACGCTCCCAACGGTCAGGTCTACCGAGACGGGGGCGGAGTCCAGGCCGCGTATCTCCGTTGTCGTACCCACCCTGAACGAGGCGGCGATCATCGCCCAGACCCTGGCCGACCTCGCTCCCCTGCGGGCGCTGGGACACGAGTTGATCCTGGTGGACGGCGGCAGCCGCGATGGGACACAGGACCTTGCCGTCCCGCTGGCCGACCGGGTGCTGGAGGCGCCGCGCGGGCGTGCCTGTCAAATGGACGCCGGCGCGCGCGTGGCCGGAGGTGATTGGCTGTGGTTCCTGCACGCCGACATCCAGGTGCCGCCGCCGGCCCTGGAGGCCCTGCTGGGAGCCTGCCGAGCGCCGACGGTCTGGGGCCGGTTCGACGTGCGGCTGTCCGGCGCGGCACCTGCCTTGCGGATGATCGAGCGCATGATGAACGCGCGCTCTCGGCTCACCGGCATCGCCACCGGCGACCAGGGGGTATTCGTCGCCCGCGCGGCCTACGACGCCGTGGGCGGCTTCCCCCAGATCCCGCTGATGGAGGACATCGCCCTGTCGAGGCTGCTGCGCCGTCGCCAGCGCCCCCTGTGCCTGCGCACGCCGCTGATCGTTTCCAGCCGGCGCTGGGAACAGCGGGGCATCGGGCGGACGGTGCTCTTGATGTGGCGGTTGCGCCTCGCCTATGCCCTGGGCGCGGACCCGCGGCGGCTGGCCGAGGACTACGGTCGATGATCTCGCCGGCCGGCGGGGATGGCGCGGGTCGAGTCAGCGCGGGGAGCCTACTGATCCGGCTCGAAATGGACTGCCCTTCTGCTGATGCAGCCGCTCCGCGCCAAGTTCGACAGACCGCGAGGCGGTTGTCCGATCGAACCCGGAGTCTGCCGTTGCGCTCGTGACTGCGGGCGACCAGCGAGCCCGTCCATTGGCCCTACAGACAGGCCCTCAGGTCGGCCAGGGTGATCATGAGTGTCATCGGATCCAGCGGACAGGGGTCGAAGCCGAGGTGCTGATAAAAGACCCTGGCCTCCTCATCCAGGGCATGTACGAGCAAACCCCGAATCCCGATGGCATCCGCGGCGCTCAACACGCGCCGGCCCGCGTCGTTGAGCAAGGCTCGGCCGAGTCCCTGGCCTTGGTGGGAGCCATCGACGGCCAGACGCGCGAGCACGACGACCGGGATCGGGTCGGGCATGTTGCGCCGTAGCCGTTCGGTGGCCAGCTCCATGGCCACGGCACTGGATGCCAAGGCGTAGTAGGCGATCACCCGCCCGGATTCGCAGGCGACGAAGGTCCGCGAGGCGCCGGTCGCTTGATTGCGCAAGGCGCGTCTCTGGAGCCAGGTGTCGAGCGTCTTGCGGCCCGAGCAGAAGTTGGAGCAATCGTGTCGTTCGGTCAGCAGCTCCCGGGTGGCCTGACCGCATGCCTTCCCGCGGCACGGCTGCATGGTCGGGCTCACGCCGGACTGGGTGTGCGAGATCGTCTCCCCCGGGCACGAGCGCAAAGACACCCTGGTCCTCTCCGCCGGCTGGCGTCGAGGATGAACTGGTGCGGTTCTACTGGCTGATCTGGGCGTGAGGTGCGTTTCTCCCTGATGCTCACCGGCTGGGTGGCGACGGCTCCCGGGTCATCGTCAGCATCGTCCAAACGACGGCCGAACAGACCCGCGTCCGCATTCCGCCCTTCGACAGCGTAGAGATTGACCTAGCCTACATCCTTGGCGAGTGATCCATGCAATGCGCTTGCGCAACCTTGCTGTAGCTCAGTCCTGCACGGGGAATCGGGACCGTGGGGAGGGAGCAGGCAGGTGCGCGTTACGGCCGGGCTGCAAGGGCTGGCCGGGGGAAGCGGCGGTGATACGGGACACTGACCTGCGCGATGGTCCATCCATCTCCCCCACGACGAGCGCCCCACGGTTCCGGTCATTCGCCGGCCTCGTCTTTGAGGGCGACCGACAGCAGCACCAGATCGACGAGGCTGTTGGCCTTGGTCTTCTCCATGATGCTCGCGCGGTGGGACTCCACGGTGCGCACGCTGATGCCCAGTTCGAGGGCGATCACCTTATTGGCCTGGCCGGAGACGATGCGATCGAAGATCTCCCGTTCGCGCTGGGTGAGGGTCGCCAGGCGGGTGTCCGCCTCATCGCCGCCCTGGGGGGGCTCGTCGATCGGCGCGGGCCGGCGCAGGGCGTCCTGGATCCGATCCAGCAGGGCCTGGGCGCCGAAGGGCTTGGTCACGAAGTCGACGGCCCCGAGCTTCATGGCCCGCACGGCCATGTCGATGTCGCCGTGACCGGTGATCATGATCACCGGTAGGCTCGCGTGCTCCGTGCGCAGGCGCTCGAGCAGGGTCATGCCGCTCATCCCCGGCATGCGCACGTCGAGCAGCACCACCGCCGGGCGGCCCGGCGCGATCGTTTGGGATGCCAGGAAGGCGTCCGCGCTCTCGTAGGTCACCGCCTCGATCGCCACCGACTCCAAGAGCGTGCGGAGGGAGTCGCGCATCTCCGGGTTGTCGTCGACGACATGGACGAGTGGTTGGACCTTCACCTGAGCACCTCTGGCCCGGCCGGCAGCTCGACCCGGAACAGCGCCCCGCCGGCGGCGCTCGTGCCGATGCGGATGGCGCCACGACGCTGCTCCAGGATGGACCGGGCGACGTACAGGCCGATGCCCAGGGCGTCCGGCTTCTCGGTCTGCCAGGGCTCGAACAGGACCTCGGCCTGCCCCGGATCGATGCCCGGCCCCGAATCGCCTACCTCGATATGGATCAGTCCCATATGCGGATCGTAACCCGTCTCGATGGACAGTGAGGGCTCGCCGCGGGCCGGGTCGGTCATCGCCTCGAGGGCATTCGCGACCAGCTGGATCATCACGTGTGTCAGCTCCACCGCGTCGCAGATGGGCATCGGCAGGTCGCGGCCGTAGCCGCGAGTGATCCGCACGCCCTGGCGGCGGATGCGCTCGCCCATGAGGTCCAGGCAGGCCTCGGCGACGGCGTTCACGTCGACGGGGCCCGGGGTCTGGCGGCGGCGGCGGATGAGGGCGCGCAAGCGGTTGAGGACCTCGCCCGCCTCCCGGGCCAGGGCCTCGATGCGGGTGAGCATGTCGCGGCACTGGTCCGCCCCGAGGCGACCCTGTTGGTCGAGGCGCGCGGCGGCCGCGGCATAGTTGCTGAGCGCGGCGATGGGCTGGCTGAGCTCATGGGCGGCGGACGAGGCGATGCCCGCGCCCAGTGCCAGCCGCCCGACGCGGGCCAGCTCCGCCCGGTCCGCCTCGACCAGCCGGCGCAGGCGTTTCTGCTCGCTCACATCCACCAGGACCGCGACCCCGCCGGCGACCTCGCCCTTGCCGCCACGCAAGGGCCGGGCGGTCACCTGGACCCAGCGGCCTTCACCGCCTTCGGGGTTGCGCAGATAGAGCTCGACATTGTCGATGGTCTCGCCGCGCATCGCCCGGACCAGGGGCAGCTCCCCCGGGGGGACCGGCTCCTCGCCCTCGTCGCGAAAGATGCCGAAATGCCCGGGCCAGGCATCCGGCGGGACCGCCTTGGGTCCCGAGCCGACGATCTGCGCCGCCTTGGCATTCCACAGCAGGAAGTGGCCGTCGGGATCCGCGACCACCACGCCGTCGGCGATGTGCTCGAGGATCAGACCCTGCAGGGCGTGCTGCCGCTCGAGCTGGGCGGTGCGCTCGGCCACCCGGCGCTCGAGGCCCCGGTTGAGCCCGCCAGTGCCTCCTCGCGGTCGGCGACCCGATCGGCCATGTGACGGAAGGCCCGCACCAGGGTGCCCACCTCACCCCCCTGGTCCTCGGGCAGGTCGACTGCATAGTCGCCCTCGGCGATGGAGGCCGAGGCCTTGGCCAAGCCCGTGAGCGAGCTGGTGAGCCGGCG
>CAVQQM010000030.1:0-31255 GCA_963714915.1 uncultured Gammaproteobacteria bacterium | reverse complement strand
TCATTTGACCATCGAGACGACGGGCTCGGTCGCGGCGGGTTCTGATCGCGGGCGGGCCACGGTCAGATCGTCGGGGAATCGGCAGATGAAGCGGCTGCCCTCGCCCAGGGTGCTCTCGATGGAGAGCCGTGCGCGATGGCGGTTCAGCACATGCTTGACGATGGCGAGCCCCAGGCCGGTGCCGCCCGAGGCCCGCGAGCGGGCACCATCCACCCGATAGAAGCGCTCGGTGAGGCGGGGCAGGTGCTCGTCGGCGATGCCCCCGCCGTTGTCCTCGACCCTGAACTCCGGGCCTTCCTGGCCCGCCCCCCAGACGATACGCACCCGCGTCCCATCCGGGGTGTGGCGCACCGCGTTGTGCACCAGGTTGGCGAAGGCGCTGCGCAGCTCCGCGGGGTTGCCGAGAAGCAGCAGCCCGTCGTCGATCTCGGTCTCGAAGCCGTGCCCGCCCCCGCTCAGGGCGCTCGCCTCGTGCAGGATCAGCTCCAGCTCCTGGGGCACGTCCACCGGCGAGGCGTCGGTCGGTTCCTCATCCATCTCCAGGCGCGACAGGGTCAGCAGGTCCTCGATGATGGAGCGCATGCGCTCGGTCTGGTGCTGCATCAGTGACAGGGGCCGGCGGTGGTTCTTGGGCGTCGCCGGGCTGAGGGCGAGGTTCTCCACGACCCCGGCGATCACCGTCAAGGGGGTGCGCAGCTCATGGGAGGCGTTGGCCACGAAGTCGCGCCGGATCATGTTGAGGTGATAGATCTTGGTGATGTCCCGGCCCACCAGCAGGCGTTGGCGCTTGCGCTCGCCGAAGGGGGTGATGCGCAGTGAGAGCATGACCAGGCGATTGTGCTCGGGGACGATGTCCAGCGGGCGTTGATAGTCGCCGGTCTCGATGAAGGTCTCGAGGTCGGGGTAGGTGAGCAGCTCCGAGATCGGCCGCCCGTCGTCATTCGGCCAGTGGATGCCGAGCAGATTGGCCGCAGCCGGGTTCGCCCACTCGACACGCTGCTGTTTGCCGAGGATGACCAGGGCGTCCGGCACGGCGTTGGCGGCCTCGCGGAAGCGGCGGGTGAAACGGATCTGGCGCTTGCGCCGCTTGCGGTTGCGCTGCTGGTACTGGGCGATGCTGCGGTAGACCTCGCCCCACAACCCGGAAGGGAAGGGCGGGACCAGCCGGTGCTGGCGGCGGATCAGTCGGGTGATGCGCCAGAGATGGTAGAGATGCCGGACGAGATAGGGTCCGAGCAGCAGGGGCCAGATCCAGGCGAAGCTGACCCCGAGCCAGGCCAGCGCCAGTCCCACCCCGATCGGGATCAGCAGGACATTGATCTCGAGCCAGACGCCGGAGGGGATGGCACGCGCCGCGTTGCGGCGGGTTTGGGTGAACAGGCGTTGCAATGGCGAGTCCCGCTGGCCTGATCCGGGTCAGATCTTCTCGGAGAAACGATAGCCAACCCCGCGCACCGTCTGCAGGAGTCGATCGTGCCCCGAGGGCTCCAGGGCCTTGCGCAGCCGTCGCACGTGCACGTCTACCGTGCGCTCCTCCACGTAGACCTGATCGCCCCACACCTGATCGAGCAGTTGGGAGCGGCTGAAGGCGCGGTCGGCGTGGGTCATGAAGAAGTGCAACAGCCGGTATTCCGTCGGTGCGATCTCCACCTGGCGGCCATTGGCGCTCACGCGATGGCCGATGTTGTCCATGTGCAGCCCGGCGACCTCGATGGCATCGGCCAGGTCGTCCGCTCGCGAGCGCCTGAGCACGGCGTTGACCCGGGCGATCATCTCGCGCGGCGAGAAGGGCTTGGTGATGTAGTCGTCGGCCCCCGTGTCGAGGCCCTTGACGCGATCCTCCTCCTCGCCACGCGCGCTCACCATGATGATCGGCAGGTCGCGGGTCTTGGGGCTCTGTTTGAGCTGCTGGGCCAGCTCCAGCCCCGAGCGGCCCGGCAACATCCAGTCGAGCAGGATCAGATCCGGGCTGTCGCTCGCCAGGAGCTTGCGGGCCTCGTCCGCGTGGCTCGCCTCCAGCACCTGAAAGTCTGCGCTCTCGAGGGCGAAGCGGATCACCTCGCGGATATCCGGTTCATCGTCGACGACGAGGATGGTGGCCATGACGCTGGCTCCTTGGTATCTCGATCTCGGGGTCCGGGTGGCAGGGGCTCGGGCCTTCCCGACACCTGAAGGGGATGCCAGTTTATTGACGGCCGGTTACGGTGAGATGACCAAGCAACAGCCGCCGCCGATCAGGACCTCCGGCGGCCCGCTGACCGAGCGGCCCGATCGAGTGCGCGCAGCCGCTCGAGCTTCTCCCCGATACGGCCCTCGAGACCGCGTTCGCTGGGACGATAGTAGCGCCGAGCGGCCAGCCCCTCGGGCAGATAGGTCTCGCCGGCGGCGTAGGCGTCCGGCTCGTCGTGGGCGTAGCGGTAGCCGTGTCCGTGCCCGAGCTCCTTCATGAGCCGTGTCGGGGCGTTGCGCAGATGCATCGGGACATCCAGCGAGCCCTGTTTGCGAGCGTCCTCCAGCGCCTCCCCCCAGGCCGTATAGACGGCGTTGCTCTTGGCTGCGCAGGCGAGATAGACGGCCGCCTGGGCGAGCGCCAGCTCCCCCTCGGGCGACCCGAGGCGCTCCTGGGCGCTCCAGGCGTTCAGGGCCAGATCGAGTGCGCGGGGGTCGGCGTTGCCGATGTCCTCGCTCGCCATGCGCACCAGCCGGCGGGCGAGATAGAGCGGGTCGCAGCCGCCGTCGATCAGCCGGGCGAGCCAGTAGAGGGCGGCATCGGGGGCGGAGCCACGGATGGATTTGTGCAGGGCCGAGACCTGATCATGGTAGGCGTCGCCGGCCTTGTCGAAACGGCGCACCTGACCGGCCACCACCTCGGCGACGATGTGCGGGGTGATCTCGCCGTCGCGCGTCAGGAAGGCGGCGAGCTCGAGCAGGTTCAAGGCCCGGCGGGCGTCGCCGTCGGCCGACTCGGCCAAGAGCTGCTCGGACTCCTCCGTGACCCGCAGCTCCCGCGACCCCAGCCCGCGCGTCGGGTCGCCAACGGCGCGCATGAGGATGCCCCGGATCGCCTCGGTGCTGAGTGGCTTCAGCACATAGACCCGCGCCCGGGAGAGCAGGGCGTTGTTCAGCTCGAAGGAGGGGTTCTCGGTGGTGGCCCCGACGAAGGTCAGGGTGCCGTCCTCCACGTGGGGCAGGAAGGCGTCCTGCTGGCCCTTGTTGAAGCGATGGACCTCGTCGATGAAGAGCACGGTCGCGCGGTCCTCGACCTTGCGCACGTTGCGCGCCACCGCGACCGCCTCGCGGATGTCCTTGACCCCGGCGAGCACGGCGGAGAGGTTGAGGAAGTGCGCTCCCGAGCGGGTCGCCACCAGCCGCGCCAGGGTGGTCTTACCGGTCCCCGGGGGTCCCCAGAGGATCATCGAGTGCAGCCGGCCGCTCTCGATGGCGCTGCGCAGGGGGGTCCCTGGGCCGATCAGATGGCCCTGACCGAAGCACTCGTCGAGATCGGCGGGACGCATCCGGTCCGCCAGGGGAGCGTTCTGGGTCGGGCTAGCCACGGTCCTCGGCCCTCCGCGCTGCCAGGCCGTGACCGGCCCCCGGAGGGCGCCCAGACCCGGCGCGCCGGGTCAACACCCGCCCCGGTCCGAACCCGTGCCGAGGCGTGTCTCAATCGAACGACAGGAAGTCATCCACCGCCCGCTGGTCGACCTTGAAGAGCCCTGGGTCGAGGCTCGGATTGCGCTGGGTGGCGGTGAAGTTGAGCCGGGTCATCTGACCGAAGCTGTCCTCCATGATCATACTGTCGAGCTCGCCACCGCCGAAGCCGAGCTCGATCTTCACCACGTCTGTGTCGGACGCCTTGGGGATCAGCTCCACCCAGTCGCGTCCGTCCCGGCTCTCGATGGCTCGGGCCTCAAAGTGCGCATCGATGGGACCGCCGTCGGCCAGCAGCAGGGCCGGGGTGCCGCGCAGGGCCTTGTTCTGGCTCTGATGGGAGACCTGCTCGAGATCCAGGTCGTGCAGATAGACCCGGTTGCCGTCGGCGACGATCACCTGGCGATTGGGGGTGTCGTACTCCCAGCGGAAGCGCCCGGGGCGCTGGAGATAGAAGGTCCCCTTGGCCTCCAGCATGGAGGTGCGGTCGGCGTTGAAGGTCACCTGGGTGAAGTCGGATTTCAGGCTGGTGAGTCCGCTGAGGTAGCCGTCGACCCGATCCTTGCCATCCTGGGCGGCGAGCAAGGGGGTCGCGATCAGGGCCAGCAGGACAGTCAGGGCGGCGGCGATGCGTCGACTCCTGGTGCGGCGCTGGGCCGCGGGGGCGAACAGGGGCATGGTGTGATCAGTCCTCGGGGGGTGGTGGTGCCAGCACCTCGCGGTTTCCATTGGTCTCCGCGGGGCCGACGATGCCGATGCGCTCCATCTCCTCGATCATGCGCGCGGCCCGGTTGTAGCCGATCTTCAATCGGCGTTGCACCCCGGAGATAGAGGCGCGGCGGCTTTCCACAACGATCTGCACCGCCTCGTCGAAGAGCGGATCCGTGTCCTCGGTGTCGCCACGCGGCTCGGGGTCGATGCCCGGCAGGGGGTCCCCGGCCTCGTTCAGGATGGAGTCGATATAGTCCGGGGCGCCCTGGGCCTTGAGGAACTCCGCCACATGATGCACCTCGTGGTCATCGACGAAGGCGCCGTGCACCCGCTGGGGGATATTGCCGCCCGGCGGCAGATAGAGCATGTCGCCGTGACCGAGGAGCTGCTCGGCGCCCATCTGGTCGAGGACCGTGCGCGAATCGATCCGCGAGCTCACCTGGAAGGAGATCCGGGTTGGGATGTTCGCCTTGATGAGCCCGGTCAGCACGTCCACCGACGGCCGCTGGGTGGCGAGCAGCAGATGGATGCCGGAGGCGCGCGCCTTCTGGGCCAGGCGGGCGATCAGCTCCTCGACCTTCTTGCCCACCACCATCATCATGTCGGCGAGCTCGTCGATGATGACCACGATGTAGGGCAGGTGGACCAGGTTGGGGACCTCGACGCCCTCGGCCCCGGCAAACTCGATGGCCAGCAGCGGGTCCTTCAGGGGCTCGCCCGCGGCCTCCGCCTCCGCGACCTTGCGGTTGTAGCCGCCGATGTTGCGCACCCCCAGGGCGGCCATCATGCGGTAGCGGCGCTCCATCTCGGCGACGCACCAGCGCAGGGCGTTGGCGGCCTCCTTCATGTCGGTGACCACCGGGGTCAGCAGGTGCGGGATGCCCTCGTAGACCGAGAGCTCGAGCATCTTGGGGTCGACCATGATGAGGCGCACGTCCTCGGGGCCCGACTTGTAGACCAGGCTCAGGATCACGGCGTTGATGGCCACCGACTTGCCCGAGCCGGTGGTGCCGGCGATCAGTGCATGGGGCATGCGGGCCAGGTCGGCCACCACCGGCAGACCCGAGATGTTGGTCCCGAGGGCGATGGTGAGCGGCGCCTTGGCGTCCTTGTAGGCATCCGACCCGAGGATCTCGCTCAGGAAGACGGTCTCGCGCTCCTGGTTCGGGATCTCGATACCGATCACCGATTTGCCAGGAATCACCTCCACCACCCGCACGCTGACCGTGGAGAGCGCCCGCGCCAGGTCCTTGGCCAGGCCGGTGATCTTGCTCACCTTGGTGCCAGGGGCCAACTGGAGCTCGAACAGGGTCACCACCGGGCCTGGGTAGACCCCGACCACCTCGACCTTCACCCCGAAGTCGGAGAGCTTGATCTCCAGGTCGCGGGAGAGGTCCTCGATCTGGACGTCCGAGTAGGCACGGCCGGTCTTGCGCGCTGCGTCCAGCAGCTCGAGGGGCGGACGCCCGCCCACACCGCCGATCTGCGGGAGCGGCATCTGGTTGGCAGGCACGGGCGCGGTGCGGCGGACCTTCTTGACCCGCGGGGCCTCCTGGGGCACCGAGCGTTGGCCCTTGAGGATGTCGGCGAGGGTCAGGACCGGCTCGGACGGTTCGGTGCGTGCCGTGCCGCCGGGAACCTGGATCTCGTCGTCGTCCTCGGGCGGGTCCATGGACGGCGACGACGCGCCGGCAGTGGGCGCGGCGCCGGTGTCGAACAAGGCCTCGGGGATCCCCGTGCGAGC
Organism: uncultured Gammaproteobacteria bacterium; assembly: GCA_963714915.1. Lineage (GTDB taxonomy): Bacteria > Pseudomonadota > Gammaproteobacteria > Chromatiales > Chromatiaceae > Thiodictyon. The sequence continues at coordinate 25,149 of CAVQQM010000030.1, read as the reverse complement.
GCCCCCGCGTGCTCGCGGGCCTCCGCGGCTGGCGGTGACGGGCGACTCGTCGGCCTCGATCAGGTTCAGCTCCGCCGGGAGCAGACCCTCGTTCGCGGCCGCGAGCGGCTCGCTACGTGCGCGCAAGGCGCGCGCGAGGGCCCGCAGCCCCTGCAAGGCGCCATCACCGATGGTGTGCAGCAGGGCGAGCCAGGAGATCCCCGAAAACAGGGTGAAACCGAGCAGAAAGGCCCCGGCCAGGAGGACCTCGGTCCCCGACGCGCTGAAGCGCTCGAGCATCCAGGCGGCGGTGATCTGCCCCAGGCCCCCGCCGGTGCCGTTGGGCAACTGGTAGCCGATCTCGGGGAAGTGCAGGGTCGCATAGCCGCAGCCCGCGGCCAGGGTGATGAGGAAGCCGAGCCAGCGCATGGCGAGCAGCCAACTGCGCGGGCGGGCCTGGGTATCGCGACCACGGAAGACCACCCACGCGCTGAAGGCGACCATGAGCGGCAGGAGATAGGCGAACCAGCCGAAGAGATAGAGGGTGACGTCAGCGAACCAGGCCCCCATAGGACCGCCGGCGTTGGTCACCTCGGCGGTCTCGCCCACATAGGACCAGCCCGGGTCGTCCGGGGCATAGCTCGCGAGTGAGAGCACCAGATAGAGGGCGACGCACATGAGGGTCCACATGGCCCCCTCTCGGAGCACGCGCTCCACATGGTCGCTGAAGGTCAGGTGGCCGTGCCGTGTCGCCTGTGCCATTGGTTTCCCCCCGGAATGTTGCGCGGCATTATAGCTTTACCAGGACTTCTTCGGGGGGTTTCGCGTCTTCGCTTGGCCTCAATGGCGGAAGCGCGTCTCAGTTGGCGACGGAAAAATGGCTCGAGTCCGCCGCAGGTCGCGAGCGGCTGGCCGGGCAAGGCCCCGGATCAAGGTCTCGCCAGGTTGCGGGTCTTCTTCACCATCCGGTAGATCGATAGATCGTTGTTGAAGCGTGGGACATCCTCTAGGGGTACCCAGCCCAGGTCGTAGGACTCATGGTTCCCGGGCAGGGGGGCCGCGTCGTCGATCTCGAGCAGGAAGCGGATGTCGAAATGCTCGTGGCGGACGTCCTTGGCGGTCGGGTAGATCACGTGGATGTCCACGTCGAAGATCTCGGGGCTAAGGATTCGGATCTGCCCCGGCTCGGCGCCGGTCTCCTCCTCGGTCTCCTTCAGGGCCGCGTGGAGGACGTCGGTGAGTCCGTCGGCGTGTCCGCCCGGTTGCAGCCAGCGGTCGAGCTTCCTGTGGTGCAGCATCAGCACATGGCTGCGGGCCGGGTTCACCACCCAGGAGGACGCCGTCACATGGCCGGGCTCGGGGCCGGGATTGCGATCGAAACAATTGACGTGGGCCCTGACGAAACGGCGGGTGCGCTCCACCATCGCCGCCTCCTCCATGAACGGGGTGCGGTAGCGTTCGAGCAGGATGAGCAGATCGTCGCGGTGCATGGGTCGTCAGTGATGGTGGGGTTGGGTCTCGTACTCCGCTCCGGAGAGCGCGCGGACAGAGTGGACGGCCGCCGCCGCGGCCTCGTCGATATCGGCCTCGCTCCCGGCCAGGGTCAGGCGTCCGAAGGCGCCCACCGCGCGGGCGTCGATGAGGGTGATGCTGGCGGCCTTCTCCGCCTCGTTGGCGGCATAGACCACGTAGCCCGCGGGCTCGACCTCCAGGAAGAAGACGCTCTGTCCCGGCTTGATCATGGAGCCGCGCCGGTCCATGCGGTTGATCAGCACGGCGTGGTCTGGGGTCACCGCGCGGATGGTCTCGCTCCAGGCCACGCGGCACTTCTGGCGGGCATGCTCCTCGATACGCAATTGACCGAGCACGGTGCGGCCCGCCTCGAGCACGTCCGATTGGTCGCGATGGTGGATGACCATGGAGCCGAAGGCCCGCTCCACCACCTGCTGACCGAGCCGCACCCGGGTCGCCTTGAGGGCGACGTCCGTGAGGCGATGGATGGCCATGCCGGGGGAGACCTCCAGCCACAGACAGGCGTCGCCTGGGACCGGGAGGAAGCCTTGGGAGACCGAGGCCAGATAGACCGCCAACTGGGGCTGAAGCGAGTCGATGAAGACGTAGGTGCGAAGCTTGATCATTCGGATCCGGTCACGTACTGCGGAATAAAGACCCCAATCGGCCAGGGGATTGGCCCGGACCCGGCAGTGTAAGGGTCGCGTCGATTAGGCGAAAGGCTTGACGCGGGCGGGGATGGGATGCGTGGCCCGGAGCAGGCCGCCCTGAGCACGACGAATACCCCTCCGGTCGGGGGCGCCGCATCAGGTTTCTGAGAGCGTGCGGTGCCCTTGTTCCGCGGACTTGCGACAGCGATTGTTGCGTCGGGGCATCGTATCATCCGCGATACGATCTAGACGATATGAGATTTCCGCAGCCATGTCTCCGATGCAAAAGGGGGATTTGGCATTCTGCCTACATGTGCTATTTTGTTCACTGATGGTCCCGCAATGGTCTGCGTGACCAACCGTGACTGTATCAGTCTACCGACATGAGGTCCCCGACGATGAAGATCGCTCGCCTAGCCGCCCTATCAGCCTGCCTTATGGCCTCCGGCCCGCTCTTGGCTCAGTCCATGGGAGACGAGACCTACGGTTCCCTGCCCAGTTTCGACGATCGCTGGTACATGATCCCGTTCGCGACCTATACCTGGGCGGACACGGACCGGGGCACCAGCGACGGGGCCGGTTTCGGTTTCGGGGTCGGCAAGCCCATCAACGAATGGCTCAACATCGAGCTGCGCGGCACCTACACCGACCTGTCGTCCGAGAATTTGCGGGATCTCAGTCGCGAGGAGATCGAGGATCGCTACAACACCTTCCTCGAGCGTGGCTTCCAGGGGGACGGCGATTTCAAGATCGGTGACATCGCGGTCGACGGCCTGTTCTTCTACCGCCGCCATGGGGTGCAGCCCTTCCTGCTCGCGGGTCTCGGCGCGATCAATGACGACTTCGACTGCGATCGCACCGCCCTCAACGCCGCCGGCGGCTGCGAGAGTGGCAGCTCATGGAGCTTCATGGCCGAGGCGGGAGCGGGCGTCCTGGTCCCGATCACCGAAGACATCTCCTTCCGGGTCGATGGTCGCTACCGCTACGACGCCAACTCCGGCGATCTGCGCGACAACGGCAGTTTCGGCGATTGGATGGTGACCGCCGGCGTCTACATCCCGATCGGTGCGCGTGCCAAGCCGGTGACCCGCAAGTACGAGCTCTCCGCGGACGCCCTGTTCGGCTTCGATCAGGATCAGCTCAAGCCCCAGGGGGTCGCCACGATCGACAACCTCGCCCGTGAGCTCGACGAGGTCAATTTCACCGGGGTCCAGGTGGACGGGCACACGGATCCGCTCGGCTCCGAGTCCTACAATCAGGATCTGTCAGACCGCCGCGCGAATACAGTCAGCAACCAGCTGGTCACCGAGGGTGTGCCGAGCGACCGCATCAACACCCGTGGCTTGGGTGAGAGCCAGCTCAAGGTGACCGAGGCCGATTGTGCTGGCGCCGGCAGCCGGGCAGCCCTGATCGAATGTCTCCAGCCGAACCGCCGAGTCGAGGTAACCGTGGATGGCGTGACCCCGAAGAAGTAGCCACTCGGGCGGGTCACCCGCCGGAAGCGGCGGGGCAGGGCGCAACGGCCTGCCCCCAAAAGCAAGAGGGCCAGGCGATTGCCTGGCCCTTTCCGTTACGCCAGAGCGGACGCCCTTATGCGGCGTGCTTCTCGGCGGTTGACTCGATCACCCGCTGTTCCTCGGTCCCGGTTCCGCGGATCTCGATCTTGCGGGGCTTCATGGCCTCCGGGATCTCGCGGCGCAGGTCGACGTGCAGCAGGCCGTTCTCCATCCGTGCATCCACCACCCGCACATAGTCGGCAAGCTGGAACTTGCGCTCGAAGCTACGGTTGGCGATGCCGCGGTAGAGGAACCGGGTCTCGTCCTTGTCGCTGTCCTCGCGGCGGGTTCCCGAGACGGTCAGGATGTTCTCCTTAACCTCGAGGCTCAGGTCGGACTCGGCGAAGCCGGCCACGGCCATGGTGATGCGGTAGTCGTTCTCACCGCTGACCTCGATGTTGTAGGGGGGATAGCCGCCTGGCTCGGTGCGATAGGCCGTTTCCAAGGCGTTGGAGAGCCGATCGAAGCCGATCATGGAGCGGAACAGGGGAGAGAAGTCGATGGTCGTCATGGTCATACCCTCTAGAAGAGCAATATGTGAAAGGCGTTCTTGCGAACCGCCGTACCTTGCAGGCCTCGGGTGAGCGCCTGCGTTATGTAAAGTAGATCCGCCTGTCGGATACGTCAAGGCCCCGAAAGATGAACGTTATGTAAACTCGTCTGTCGGTCCGACCGTCCCCGCGGCCGAAAAGATGGGGCGCACCTGATCCCCGGCAAGGACCATCCCGATAGATCACCCTCGCCCTGTACGAACCCGCTGGATTTGCCCTGTATACTCTGGGGGCTTTTCTTATCCGTCGCCTCGCCCGTGACGGGGGCGGTCCTGGCGGTCGGCACATCCAACCAGCGAGGAGGCGATCATGGGGCAGTCGCGTGCAGCCGACGAGCGGGTCTATCCAGTCCCGGATACCCACGCCTTCGTGGTCGAGACCCTGGCCCTGCATGGGCAGGACCCCCGCAACCTGCTCCAGCACCTGATTGCGGTCCAGCACCGCTTCGGCTGGATCCCGACGCCCGCCGTCGAGCAGCTCGCCGAGTCACTCGACGTCACCCGCACCCAGATCCGAGCGGCCATCGCCTTCTACGCCTTCCTGCACGATTGCCCGCGGGGCGACTTCGACATCCTGTTCTCCGACAACATCACCGACCGCATGCTCGGCAATCAGCGGCTCGCGGGCCTGCTCTCTGAGCGTCTCGGGGTCGGGATCGGTGAGACCCGGGCGGACCGACGGGTGAGTCTCGGCTTCACCTCCTGCACCGGGATGTGCGATCAGGGGCCGGCGGTGCTGGTCAACGGGATCGCGCTGACGGCGATGGATCCCAGGCGGATCGATCGGGTGGCGGACCTGGTGGAGGAGGGGGTGCCGCTGGAGCGCTGGCCCGGCGAGCTGTTCCGCGTCTCCGATAACATCCACCGGCCCGGCCTGCTGCTCACCAACCCCGTCACCGATGGCGCCTCCTTGCGCGCACTGCTCGAGAAGGGACCCGAGGCGGCCCTCGCCGAGGTGGAGCGGTCGGGGCTGCGCGGACGCGGCGGCGCCGGCTTCACCACGGCGCTCAAGTGGCGCTTCTGCCGGGAGGCCGAGCAGGGCGATCCCAGCATCGAGCGCTTCGTGGTCTGCAACGCCGACGAGGGCGAGCCCGGCACCTTCAAGGATCGGGTGCTGCTCACCCGCTACACGGACCTCGTCTTCGAGGGCATGACCATCTGCGCCGGGGTGGTCGGGGCCCGCCGGGGCTTTCTCTATCTGCGCGGGGAGTACCGCTATCTGCTGCCGCACCTGGAGGCCGTGCTCGCGCGACGCCGGGCGCAGGGGCTCCTGGGGCGGGCGATCCTCGGCCGCGAGGGATTCGACTTCGACATCGTCATCCACCTCGGTGCCGGTGCCTATATCTGCGGCGAGGAATCGGCCCTCATCGAGTCCCTGGAGGGCAAGCGCGGCGTGACCCGCAAGCGTCCGCCCTTCCCGGTCACCAGCGGCTTCAACGACCGCCCGACCGTGGTCAACAACGTCGAGACCTTCATGGCCGCCGCGCGCGTGGTGCAGTGGGGCGGCTACTGGCTGCGCGGGGAGGGCACCGAGAAGTCCGCCGGGAGCAAGATCCTCTCTGTCAGCGGGGACTGCGCGCGTCCCGGGATCTATGAGTATCCTTTCGGGACCCCGGTCCATCAGGTGCTCAGGGACTGCGGCGGGGAGCAGGCCCAGGCGGTCCAGATCTCGGGTGCCGCGGGCACCACCCTGGCGCCGGCGGAGTTCGACCGGATCATCGCCTACGAGGATCTCCCCACAGCGGGGGCCTTCATGATCTTCGGTCCCGGGCGGGACCTGCTCGACATGGTGCGCAACTTCGCCGCCTTCTTCGCCCATGAGTCATGCGGCTTCTGCACCCCCTGCCGGGTGGGCGGCGCGCTGCTCAGGGACCTGGTGGAGAAGGTCGCGGCGGGCCGCGCCTCCCCTTACGATCTGGACGAGATGCGCGCCATCGGCAAGGTGATGCGTCAGGGGAGCTACTGCGGGCTGGGGCACACCGCGCCCAACCATGTCCTGAACACCCTCGACAAGTTCCCGGAGGTCTATCGGCGGCGCCTGCTGCACCACGACTACAGTCCCTCGTTCGACCTGGACGCGGCCCTCTCGGAGGCCCGCGCCATCACCGGCCGGGACGATGCGGGGGCCCATCTCCATGAGCTCGAGGAGGAGCGGCCATGAGCAGATCCTTCACCCTCGATGGGCGCGCCATCCCCTTCACGCCCGGCCAGACCATCATGGACGCGGCCCTGGCCGCGGGTGTCTACATCCCCCATCTGTGCCACAACCCGGACTACGCCCCCCACGGGAGCTGCCGGGTGTGCGTGGTGGACGCGGGCGGGCGGCAGGTCTCGGCCTGCACGGCGCCGGCGGCCGAGGGGATGGTGGTCACCTCCGAGAGCGAGCCGATCCAATCCCTGCGCCGCTCGATCCTCCAGATGCTGTTCGTGGAGGGGAACCACGTGTGCCCCGCCTGCGAGGCGAGCGGAAACTGCCAGTTGCAGGCGGTCGCCTATTACACGGGGATGCTGGCGCCCCATTTCACCCATTTCTTCCCGCGTCGGCCGGTGGATGCCTCCCACCCGGATGCGGTGATCGATTTCAATCGCTGCATCCTCTGCGAGCTCTGCGTGCGCGCCAGCCGCGACCACGACGGCAAGCGGGTCTTCGCCATCAGCGGGCGCGGTCTGGAGAGCCATCTGGTGATCGACTCCGAGAGCGGGCTGCTTGGCGACTCGCGTTTCGAGGTGACCGACAGGGCGGCCCATGTCTGCCCCACGGGGGCCATCCTGCCCAAGCACACCGGGTACGAGACGCCGGTCGGGCAACGGTTCTACGATCGCGAGCCGATCAGCACCGTGGGGGACCGCCAGGCCAACCTGGCGCAGGCGGGGGAGGGGGACTGACATGGCCGGAAAGATTCGCGTCGCCACCGCGTCCCTGTGCGGCTGCTTCGGCTGCCACATGTCCCTGCTCGACATCGACGAGCGCATCCTCGAGCTGGTCGACCTCGTCGAGTTCGACCGCACCCCGCTGACCGACATCAAGGAGCTGGGGGATTGCGACCTGGGGCTGATCGAGGGGGGTGTGGCGAACGCTGAGAATGTCGAGGTCCTCCAGGAGTTCCGCCGGCGCTGCAAGACCCTGGTCGCGGTCGGCGCCTGCGCGGTGAACGGCGGGATCCCGGCCATGCGCAACCAATTCAGCCTGGCCGAATGTCTCGAGGAGTCCTATGTCGGCGGGGTCGGGGTCCACAACCCGGGCATACCGGACGATCTTGAGATCCCCCTGCTCCTCAACCAGGTCCACCCCATCCACGAGGTGGTGAAGGTGGATTACTTCCTGCCCGGTTGCCCGCCGAGCGCGGACGCCATCTGGACCTTCCTCACCGAGCTGCTGTCGGGAGCGCCGATCGCGTTCCCCTACACCCAGATCCACTACGACTGAGGGTGCCCCGGCCAACCTGCCCAGACACCGAATCGCCACGGAGACCCTGACATGAGCAGCGCACTGGAAACCGCTCGCCACCCGGAGACCCTGAAGCGGGTCTGCATCGAGCCCCTGACCCGGGTCGAGGGCCACGGCAAGGTCACCCTGCTGCTGGACGAGGACAACCACGTGCGCCAGGCGCGGCTGCACATCGTCGAGTTCCGGGGGTTCGAGAAGTTCATCCAGGGTCGCCCCTACTGGGAGCTGCCCGTGCTGGTGCAGCGGCTGTGCGGGATCTGCCCGGTCAGCCACCATCTGGCGGCCGCCAAGGCCTGCGACCAGCTCATCGGTGTCGACGTCCTCACGCCCACCGCGGAGAAGATGCGCCGGCTGATGCACCTGGGGCAGACCCTCCAGTCCCATGCCCTGCATTTCTTCCATCTCTCCTCGCCGGATCTGCTGTTCGGATTCGACGATCCCGTGGCCCATCGGAACATCGTGGGCGTGATCCGGGAGCACCCGGAGATCGCCACCCGTGGCGTCCTGCTCCGCAAGTTTGGACAAGAGGTCATCCGTGTCACCTCGGGCAAGCGCATTCACGGCACCGGCGCTTTGCCCGGCGGCGTGAACAAGTGTCTGAGCGTCGAGGAGCGCGATGCGCTTCAGGCAGAGATCGGCCAGATCCTCGAGTGGGCCGAGGCCTCGGTACAGCTCATCAAGCGGGTCTTTCTCACCAACCCCGACTATCACTATCGCTTCGGCGCGGTGGATGCCAACACCCTGAGCCTGGTTCGTCCGGACGGCGCCTTCGAGCTCTATCACGGGGGGCTGCGGGCACGCGACGCCGAGGGAAACACCCTGCTCGACCATCACGACACCCGTGACTACGAGGGCGTGGTCCATGAGGAGATCAAGCCCTGGAGCTACATGAAGTTTCCCTTCCTCGCCGATCTGGGGCCCGAACGTGGCTGGTATCGCGTCGGACCCCTGGCGCGGGTGAACAACTGCGACCGCTTCGACACCCCGCTCGCCGAGCAGGAGCGCCAGGACTTCGCTGCCGCCGGCGAGGGTCGACCGCTGCAGGCGGCGCTCGCGACCCACTGGGCGCGGCTCATCGAGCTCCTGTATTGCGCCGAGGCCATCCGTGACCTGCTCACCGACCCGGACCTGCTGGGCGGCGAGCTACGCCTGCGGGGGGAGATGCGGCCCAAGGGGATCGGCGTGCTGGAGGCCCCCCGCGGCACCCTGTTCCATCACTACGAGATCGACGACGACGGTCTGGTCACCCGCGCCAACCTCATCGTCTCGACCACCAACAACAACCAGGCGATGAACACCGCCATCCGCCAGGTGGCCGCCGAGCACCTCGACGGTCGCGAGCTCACCGAGCCGCTGCTCAACACCATCGAGGTGGCGATCCGCGCCTATGATCCCTGTCTCTCCTGCGCCACCCACGCGGTCGGGCGCATGCCCCTGCTCGTGGACCTTGAGGACGCCGAGGGGGTGCGGCTCGATCGGCTGGTCCGCCATCCCGACGGGACCCTCTCGCGGGAGGGCGGGGGCTGAGTGGAGGCGCCCGAGGCGCCTGGCCTGATCCTAGCCTGCGGCAACCCCGCCCGGGGGGACGACGCGCTCGGGCCCTTGCTGCTCGAGCGCCTCGCCCTGCCCCGGGACAGTGGGATCGAGACCTTCTGGGACTATCAGCTCCAGATCGAGTATGTGCTCGACCTCGCTGGGCGGGCCTGGGTGGTCTTCGTCGACGCGGCGGTCTCCGGAGCCGAGCCGTTCGACTTCCGGCCGGTCGTGGCCGAGCCGACATATGGGTTCACCACCCATGCCCTGAGCCCTGGCGGGCTCCTCGCCGTCCATGCCCGGACCCTGGGCGGGCCGCTGCCGGAGTGCCGTCTTCTCGCCATCCGCGGCTATGCGTTCGAAATGGGTACGGGGCTCACGCCGGGCGCGGAGGCCAATCTAGAGGCCGCCCTGGAGCACCTAGGCCAATGGTTGCGGCGCTGGCGCGACCGCGTGGCATGTCGTAGATTTGCACCGGTCGGGCTACGCGATGACCGGCAATCCAAGAGCTGATTCCGAAGCAACTTCGGTATATGCTGATATAGTGGGGTTGGGCCCACGTGAGTAGCTCGTCCGACTTTTGACGAGGAGGAAACCATGAAGAAACTGTTGGTTCTTGCTGCCGCCGCTGGCTTGGCCGCTGCCGCGTCCATGCCCGCGAATGCCTTCTGGGGCTCCTGGGGCGGTGGTCCCTGGTACGGTGGTCCTTGGGGTGGTGGCCCTTGGGGTGGCTACCCAGGCTATGGCTGGGGTGGCTATCCCGGTTACGGCTGGGGTGGCTATCCGGGCTGGGGCGGCTATGGCAACCCATATGGCGGCTGGGGTGGTTATCCCGGCTGGGGTGGCTATGGCTACGGTTATCCGTACTCCTATGCACCCGCGGTGGCCGCGCCCGCTGCCCCCGCCTCGACCAGCGACAAGTAGCTGTATCGGCGCCCGGATGGGGACCTAGGGTCCCCGTCTGGGTAGCCCCTCAAAGGGTCGGCATCCGCCGGCCCTTTGTCGTTTCCGAGAAGGCGCCTGTGGGTCCCCTCGGGTGCTCAGTAGGGCACCGCCGCCGGGTAGTCGCGGAAGGGTCCCGTGGGATCGAACGGCGGAGGGGAGATCAACGGATCCCCGGCTGGCCAAGGCTCGCCCTCGAGCCGTTCGTCCCTGTAGGCCGCACGCTCCCGATCCATCAGCTCCCGCATCGCCGGGGGTAGCCAGCCCCCGGCCATGAGGATCGCCTGGGACTGAGTGGCGGTGGCCGTTGCGAAATCGCCCGCGCCGGCGTGGGCGAGGGCCAGGGTGCGCAGGGCCTGCGGACTTGGTTGCTGGAAGCTGAGTAGCTGGGCGAGCTCGAGTGCCCGTTTGGCGTCTCTCAGCGCGGGATCCTTGGCGAGTACGAGCAGCCGGATCTGGGCATAGCGAAGGGATGGGTCGTCAGGTCGTGCGTTTATCAGGGCGACGATGCCCTCGGCGGATCTCGCTTCGTCGGCGCCGGCGTGGTGCTCAGCGACGAGGGCGAGCAGGCTGGCCGGGGCCGGGGCGCCTTCGGCGGCGAGCGTGCGCCGGTAACCGATCGCGGCCTCGGCCCAGCGGCCGTCTTCGAAATCCAGATTGGCGAGGTAATAGAGCGCTCCCGGGTGGCTCGGCTCCAGTTCCAGCACCCGCCGGTAGAGCGCCGCGGCCCGCTCGCGGTCCCCGTCCTGCTGGGCGAGAGCCGCTTTCAGAAACAGGGCGAGGATCTGCTCCGGTTCCGCGGCAAGGACTCGGTCCAGCTCGGCCTCGGCCGCATCGCGGTCACCGGAGAGATAGAGGACCCGGGCATAGCTCACCCGCGCCGCTCGGTTCTTGGGGGCCACCTCCAAACCGGCCGCGAACTCAGCGGCCGCGGTCCTGTAGTCGCGCTTGTCGACCGCGTAGATCGCCCGCTCGAAGGCGGGCACGGACTGCTCGGCCGCCCCCTGGAGCTGTTCCAGGAGCGGGTCTTTGGCGGGGGGCGTGCGCGGCTCCACTAACGCCATGTGCTCCCGCGCCAGGTCGTCCTGCCCCAGGGCCCGATAGGCCTGAGCCAGGGGCCACTGGGCCTCGGTTGCCGCGGGATCCTTCTCCAGCGTCTTCGTCAGGTGTGCGACGGCGTCCTGGTAGCGGCGCTCCAGGTTAGCGATCTGGCCCAGGTAGAAATGGGCGGCGGCCTCCAGGCCCTGGACAGCGGCGATGCGCTCGAAATTCGCGCTCGCCTCTGGGAGCTCACTGCGGTCCAGATGGACCTTTCCGAGCCGCAGATACAGGGTCGGGTAGTCCGGATCCAGCACCCGGGCGGCCTCGAAGAGCTCCAGGGCCCGCTCGTCGTTTCCAGTCATCATGGCCAGGTAGCCGGCATAGTAAGGCCAGCGAAAGGCGTCCGGCTCCAGGGTCCGCGCATTGCGAAAGGCCGCGTCCGCTGGGGCCTCCACCTCCCGCAGCACCAACAGGGCACCGAGTCGCCCGTAGGCTTGGGCGAGCTTTACGGGGTCGCTGTCGGCGGCCCCGAGCAGTCGGGCGACCTCGGCGCGGGCGTCGGCGATGGCCTGCTGCATCCGGGGCTCGGCGCCCGAGACGTCCGACTCGGGGACAGGCACCAGGCGCTGGTCCCAGGGTGCGGGCGGCGATGCGACCGCGTCGGGCGTCGGCTCGTCCGCGCCGACCCGACCCGCCGACGCGGTCATGAGAGCGAGCAACGCCAGGGCGAGATAGCGGGCAAGCGAGCGACCGCGGCTCATGGCGTTGCCTCCGCGGGTTCCTCGATGATCATCAGCCGATCGACGCCCTCGGTTGCGACTGTCTGCTCCTGCCCGTCGGGCCATCGGATGACAAGTGAATCCAACCGGTCCGCCGTGCCCAGCCCGAAGGTGAGAGGCATCTCCACGGACGACAGATAGCCACGGGCAGGGAACAGCTCCCTCACCTGGGTGATGCCCCCCGCGCTCAGGCTGATACGCGCCCCAATGGCTTCCGGATTGGGCGCACGCCCCGCCAGCTGGACCCTCAGCCAATGATGGCCGGTGTTCTGGTCGTTGCGCAGCAGCACAGGCCGGCGGCCGTTCTGGGTGATCAGGATGTCCTGGTCCCCATCGGCGTCGATGTCCGCGGTGGCGATGCCACGTCCTACCAGGGGGGCCGTCAGGTCGCCACCCTGGGTCACGGGGACGAAGCGCCCGGGGCAGGCGTCCCCGCAGTTCCAGAAGAGCTGGGGTGGCTGGGCGTAGGTCTGGCTCTGCTGGACCTTGTTGATCTCGTGCTCCAGGTGGCCGTTCGCGAGGAGCAGGTCCTGGCGGCCGTCCAGGTCATAGTCCAGGAACACGACGCCGAAGGTCAGGGGGATGCGGGAGGCCGGGCCCAACCCCTCGATCACCCCTTCGTCGACGAAGGGGGTGCGGGTCTCGGCGGTGACGAAGAGCGAGGACATCTCGTTGGCGAACTTGCCCACGGCGATTCCGACTTCCGGGTCGTTGCGGTAGTGGGCGGCGTCGATGCCCATGGAGCTCGATGACTTGCCGTTGCGGTCGTACGCGATCCCCTCGAAGACGCCGACCTCCTCGAAGGTACCGTCCCCCCGGTTGCGGTAGAGGAAGTTGCGCACGGTGTCGTTGGCCACCGCCAGATCGGTCCATCCGTCCCCGTCGTAGTCGAGTGGCACGACCCCGAGCCCCTTGCCGGCCGGACGCCCGGAGACCGGGTCGGTCACCTCGATCCCGGCGGCTGCGGAGACGTCCGTGAAGCGCCCCTGGCCCTCGTTGCGGTAAAGCCGGTTCTGGGTGCCGATGAAGTTCACCGGGGCCCCGTAGGCCCGCCCGAGACCCGTGAGCCGGAAGTCGATCTCGAGATCGATGGTGCGGGACCAGCGCACGTAGTTGACCACGAACAGGTCCAGGTCCCCGTCCCGGTCGTAGTCGAAGAAGGCGGCGCTGCTGCTCCAGGTGTCCGGGTCGCCGCCGACACCGGCCCCGGCGGTGACGTCCTCGAAGCGCCCCTCTGCGTTGCGCAGCAGGTGGTTGGTATTGAGGCTGGTGAGATAGAGGTCGTCCCAGCCGTCCCCGTCATAATCGCCGACCGCCACGCCCATGCCGTAGAAGCTGAGCGCCAGCCCGGCGGCCTCGGTCACGTCGGTGAATCGGCCCTGCCCGTCGTTGGCGTAGAGTGCCTGGGTGGGTGTCGGTCCCTCCTTGGCGTGGCCCTCCCAATAGCGCGAGTTGACCAGGAGCAGATCCTGGTCGCCGTCCCGGTCGTAGTCGAAGAAGGCGGCGCCACTGCCGATGGTCTCCGGCATCAGCCGCTCCCCGTAGGCCCCGTTGACATGGACGAAGCCGATGCCAGCGGACTCGGTGACGTCCGTGAAGACGACCGGCGGAGGCTGATTCGGAGGGGGCTGGGGCAGGGCGGGCGCCTCCACCTGGGCGGTCTCCACCGGCCCCTGCTCGGCGGGCGGGTGCTTGAGCCAATAGAGGGCAAGTCCGGCCACGGCGGCAATCACGACGACGACCACCGAGACGACGAATGCGCGGCGGATTCGGGCCTCGCCGCGGGAGAGGGGTCTGGATTCTGGGGCGTTCATGGTTGGTCCTCCGCGATGCGCCTACCGAACCGCCAGGGTCGAGTCGGGCTCCGAGGCCAGTCCGTAGGCCCCGGGACGTTGCAGGTCGTAGATGGCCACCGCCTCGGCTGCATGGTTGGCCGCGGGGTTCGCCGCCCGGTGGCGGGTGATGGCGCGCTCGGCGATGTTGTCGTCCGTGCGATAGAGGTTGTGGAGTGCCCGATGGCGTTCCGCCTCCTCGCGCTTGCCCAGATCGGCAAGGATCAGGCTCAGGTTGTAGTGAGCGGCGGCGTACTCGGGATCCACCGCGAGTACCTGCTCGAGACGCTGCCTGGCCCGGTCGAGCAGTTCCATGCGGGCCTGTTGGCGCGCGTCGCCGCGCTCCTGGCGGGAGCGCTCGTAAAGGGTCCGGCCGAGCTCGGTCAGCATGCGGTAGTCAGCGGAGAAGTCGAAACCGCGGGCGCGGGCCTCGGCGAAGCGCGTCTCCGCCAGGTTGTCCAGGTCGGCGATGGCCCCGTCCAGGTCACCCAGCTCGCGCTTGACCAGGGCGGAGTACCAGGCCAGGGTCCAGGCCGGGGCCGGGGGGTCCATCTGCTCCGCCCGTCTCAATGCGTCGGCGGCGGCGTCGAGGTCGCCCTCGCGGAATCGGACCCGTGCCAGGTTCAGCGGCCCGTCGGCGCGCCCCAGGCCCTCGACCTCGGCGAAGGCATCGCCGGCCTGGCGCAGCTCGCCCTGCTTGCCCGTCTCGCCGGCCTCCCGCAGCAGGCCGATGCCGTAGTCGTTCCAGCGCTCCCAGTCGGCGATCTGGACGGCCGAGCCCGGATCGGGCGGGGTTGCGCTCCCGGTCACCGGAAGCTCCACCCGGTCCGTCGCGAGCGTGGCGATGGGCAGTCGGTTGGCCTTGAAAGCCATCCCCCTCGACGTAACGCAGGAAGCGGGTGTCGAACTTGCGGTAGCGCAGCGCCGCGTCGACGGTGATGGGTCCTTTCGTGTCCTTTGGCACCTCGAAGGCGTAATGGACGACCGCGGCGGCACCTGGCGGGATCTGGTGGTCATAGAGCGCCACGGCGATGTCCTGGACATTGCGCCGCTCGATCCGGTTGCCCTCGCGGTCCAGCAGATAGGCGTTGATGAAATAGCTCCAGGGGTCGGTGTCGCGCTCCGCGTCGAGTCCGCCCGAGCGCCCGATGAGCCGCTCGCCGTCCTTGAGCGTCAGGTCCAGCCATAGCTCGTTGGAGTCGACGGTGCCCTGGGTGAGCTGGTGCCCCATGCCGGTGGTGCGCACGACCAGCTCCAGCAGATAGCGCTTGCCGGGCTCCAGGGTGGGCACCGCGGGGCGCAGTGGGGCGTGCAGCTTGCCGTCGATGGCCCCGTCCTCCTTGATGCCGAAGAGGTCGATGCGGGCCGCCTGGGCGAGCAGGTCCAGACGCGCCTCGTTGCCGTCCTCCTCCTGACCCATCATGACGGGCACGGCGGTGTTCGCGGCCGCGAACAGATGATCGTGGACGGCACGTCCGCCACCGTCCGGGGCTGCTCGGGCCGCGGGATCGTCGGAGGCTTGGAGCGGCATGTGGCAGTCGGCGCACCCGGACTTCGCCTGGGGCGGATAGTAGAAACTGTCCACGCGGTGACCGGAGACCCCGCTCATCAGGAAGCTGTCGTAGTGGTTCTGGCCGCGCAGCCAGCGGTAATGGTTCAGGGCCTCCGGCAGGTGCACCTTGTGGCAGGTGGAGCAGAACTCCGCGGACTTGTGCAGGGGTTTCAGCAGGCTCTGCTTGTGCAGTTCGGGCTTGGCGCGGATGAGCTGTCGGTTCAAGGTCTTGAGGAGCGCGTTCTCGCTGCCGTCGAAGGGGTAGGGGGGTGGGTCGGCGAGCCGATAGTCGGCGTTGCCCCGGGGACTGCCGATGGCGTCGATCGCGTGGCAGGTCATGCAGGTGATGCCGGCCCGGCTGCCCGGGTCCGAGTCCGGGTCGTAGGCGGGGTCGTCGAAGCGCCCGGAGTAGAGCGGCACCGGGTCGTGGCAGCTCGCGCACAGCCGGGCCGCGGCGACATTGCCGTCCCGCGCCAGGAGCACCCGACGGGTCTCGTCGATGCTCGCCCGATAGGCCGGATTGTTGAATGAGCTAAGCCGATGCATGCTGGCTTGATGCCGTTCCGCGATGTCCTGGTGACACTCGGCGCAGACCGCGTCCGAGTCGAGTCGGGCGATGGAGAGCTTCTCGGACGCGGGCTGCTGGGCCAGCGCCGGCTCGAAGTAGCGCACCCATCCGGCTTCCGGGGCTAGGGTCGCCAGGTGCAGAGCCAACGCGCCCGCACCCAGCGCCAGCGCGCCAGCGGACCAGGCGAGCCCCGAGTGCCAGTGCAATGACGGTCCGGCCAACCGGTGCAGCACGAACAGCCAGATGGCCGCGAGCGGGGTCAGGACATGGACCCAGTAGGCCACGGCCCGCACCCCTGCGTCGTCGATCTCGAGGCCTTCGAAGCGCGTGAGCAGGAGCCCGGACAGGATCAGCAGCACCACGACCAGATAGAGGGCCATCCCCGCCCGCACCGCGTAGCGGTTCGGCCGGTGGCGGGCGCGGCGCAGATGCAGGGCCCCGAAGACCAATGCCGGAACGGCGATCAGGAGCCCGAGCCCCAGGTGGGCCAGGAACATGTAGAGATAGCCCGGCGTCTGGAGGGTGCGGCCAGTCAGGGACTCGGCGGCGGTGATGCCGACCAGATAGATCGAGTTGACGGACAGCAGCCCGAACAGCACCAGCACCAGGGCGAGCAATCGGCGCAGTGCCGGGGTGAGTACGTGGGACGGGGACGAGGACGGCTCAGGGGTGGACATGGCGAGGGTCCGGCTGGTTATCGGTATTTGCGAATTAGCTTATGAATTGTAGCCGGAGAACGAAACGACTAAAGCCCCTCCTCAGCCGGCCGTAGGGTGGGCGAGCGGGGTCGCGACGGCGGCGCAGGGTGCGGCGGACGCGGCCTTGACGGTCACGCGACTGTCGCGGTCAAAGGGGAATGTGCGCGCCGCGCCTGAATCGGAGCGCGGGCTCGTCGATGATCCACCAGCCGCCTCGACTGCCATGACCCTGCTGGAAAGGCCTCTTGGGCTCCGCACCGGGCACCGAACCGGCCAGGGCATGGAGCGAACCGTCGAGGTTAGCGCTGATTCAATGCCTTTGCTGTCCAGGCGAGGGAGCGCCGGGGCAACTCGCACAGTCTGGCTCGGGTACGGGCCTGCCTGTCCGGGGTCGGGGCAAGCCCGCGCGAGCCTGTATCAACGGGGTGTCCGGCGCTGGTTAGCGCGCACCGACCTGTCGTGCCGGTGCCGGCCATGTCAGCGCGGCATCAGGTCTACCTTGTCATAGACCTCGGCGAGGGCCAGGGTGCAGCCGATAGACTCCAGCGGGACGGTATCGCCGAGCCCGCTGTAGTCCGAGAGCAGCCAGCGATGGTCCGGTTGGCGGGCGAAGAGCTCGGCGCGCACCTGGTGCTGGGAGATCAACAGGCACTCCTTCAGGCTTGGGATCTGGCGGTAGATGGCGAACTTGTCCCCACGGGTGTAGGCCTCGGTGGAGTCTGACAAGACCTCCACGATCAGGTCCGGGTTCTGGATGACGTCGCGCCGATCGCCGTAGAACTCGCGCTCTCCGCACAGGGCCATCAGGTCCGGGTAGAGACCCGCATCGGCGGTGTCGACACGCAGCTTGAGGTCGCTGGCGTATAGCCGACACGGGCGTCCCTTGAACTGGGTGCTGAGCTCGCGGGTGACGTTGGTCACGATCAGGTTGTGGGCCTCGCTCGCCCCGGTCATGGCGAACACCTCGCCACGGACGTACTCGGCGCGGCTGTCCAGGGCCGCGCGTTCTGCCTCCAGCCAGTCGTCGAAGCGGTAGAAGGGCTTGGGCTGCACGGCCATGGAGTCGGTCTCGGGTCGGATGGATTGCGGAGAGTATAGGGCGGACCGACTGAAGTGGCCGCGACGACCCCTGGGCGAGTGCCACCGGAGCTCCTTGCCGCGCGACGGGTTATCCCACAAGCCCATAATGTTGCCTCGCATCCCCAGAGACCCGGACGAGATCATGACCAAACTCAAGCTCGGCATCCCCAAGGGCAGCCTCGAGGAGGCCACCATCGCGCTGTTCAGGCAGGCGGGCTGGACGATCAGCCCGCGCTCGCGCAACTACTATCCGGACGTGGACGACCCGGAGCTGGCCTGCGCCCTCGTGCGCGCCCAGGAGATGGCCCCCTATGTGGCCAACGGGACCCTGGATCTGGGGCTCACCGGGCTCGACTGGATCCTGGAGACCCAGACCGAGTCGGCGGTGGAGCAGATCTGCACCCTGGCCTATTCGAAGAGCTCCAACCAACCGAGTCGCTGGGTCCTGCTGGTTCGGGAGGATTCGGATATCCGCTCGGTTGCCGATCTCCAGGGCCGCAAGGTCGCTACCGAGCTCACGGGCTTCACGCGGCGCTATCTGGCCGAGCGCGGGGTCGAGGCGAGCGTGGAGTTCAGCTGGGGCGCGACCGAGGCCAAGGTGGTGGAGGGCTTGGTGGACGCCGCGGTGGAGATCACCGAGACCGGCAGCACCATCCGCGCCCATGGTCTGCGGATCGTGGCGGACCTGCTCTACACCGACACCCGGCTCATCGCCAATCCCGCCGCCCTGGCCGATCCAGCGCGGCGCGCCAAGATCGAGCAGATCGCGCTCATGCTCCAGGCGGCGCTAGCGGCACGTCACAAGGTGGCGCTGAAGCTGAACTGCCGCGCGGAGTGGCTCGACGAGATCGTGGCCCTGCTGCCCAGCCTGCATGCCCCGACCGTGAGCCACCTCTACGATCGCGAGTGGCTGGCGGTGGAGACCATCATCGACACGGGTGCCGTGCGGGCCCTGATCCCGCGCCTGCGCGCGGCCGGGGCCGAGGGCATCCTGGAGTACGAGCTGCGCAAGATGATCTGATCGGGTCCTCGCTGAACCGCGGCGATTCGGCGCGGAGATCCCGCGCTCGCGAGGCCGGTGTGGGCCTGCCCTGGCAGACCGGGTCGGCCCGTCTGGTGGTGCCTGTGCTAACCTTAGCGGCTGTTTCGCTCGCCCCCGCGCCGCCGTGCGGGCGGGTCAGGGCGCCTCCCAAGAACGAGATCCCGAGGACGATGAACACATCCTTCGCTCGCCAGATGCTCGGCGTCGCGGTGCTCGGCGCCGTCGTTGCCGTCTTTCAGTGGCTCGCGCCCGGATCGGGCCAGTCGGTGGCCCAGGAGCGGCCCGCGTCGATGCCCCCGTCCGCCGCCGAGGTGATCCCGCCGCCGCCCGGGTCCATGCCCGAGACCCTGGTGGTCGAGCGCCGGGAGGTGGGCGGAAACACCACCATCGGCGGTACCGTGGTGCCCAACCAGGAGATCACCTTCACCGCCCAGATGCCCGGCAACGTGGAGTCCATCGCCGGCGCCGAGGGCGACTTCTTCCGGGCCGGCGCGGTGCTCGCCGAGGTGGACGCCTCGGAGCTGCGCGCCAAACGTCAGGCCGCCATCGCCCAGATCGCCAATGCCGAGTCCGCCTATCGCAACGCCGAGGTCCAATATCACCGCGAGCGCAAGGACCCGACGCCGACCCAGGGCAACATGATGAGCCAGATGATGCCCATGCCCTTCTTCGGGGACAACAAGCCCACCGGGGTCCAGCGCGATGCGACCCTGCATCAGTACGGCACTCAGATCGAGCAGGCACGCGGTGCGCTCGCGGCGGCCCAGGCCCAGCTGCGCGAGATCGACGCCAAGCTCCGGGATGTGAAGAGCATCGCCCCCTTCGACGGCTATATCACCGCCAAGCACGTGAACAAGGGCGACACCGTGCAGCCCGGCCAGCCGCTCCTGTCGTTCGCCGATATGGGCAGCCTACAGGTGCAGGTGGACGTGCCCACGCGCCTGGCCGCGTCCCTGCGGCCGGGGTTCGAGACCCGGGTCAAGCTCGACGACCCTGGCCAGACGGTCGTCATGGCGCGGGTCGCCCAGGTCTTTCCCATGGCGGACCCGACCCGCCACACCGTGCGCATCAAGCTCGACGTGCAGCCTGGGGCCCCCGCCAAGGCCGGCATGTACGCCGAGGTGCTGGTGCCCCAGCCCATGTCGACCCAGGGGGCCTTCCCGGTGATCCCGGTCTCTGCCCTGGTCTATCGCGGCGGTCTGCCCATGGTCTATGTGCTGGACGCGCAGGGGCAGCCCCGGCTGCATCTGCTGCGCCTCGGCGAGCAATTCGGCGACTCGGTCTCCGTGCTCACCGGGCTGCGGGGCGGCGAGCGCATCCTGCCGCGTCCGCCCGCCCAGGACTGACCCCGGCGGCGCCGTCTGCCGTTCGCGCGCCATCGGTCCGGGTGTCGAGCCCGGCCGCTGATTCGGGCGGGCATCCGTGCGCCGGTTGCCGCTCCCGCTTGCCCCTTCATGCCTAGCGCAACCACCTAGGGACCCCGAGGCCCAACCATGTCCGACGTCACCCCTTCCGCCCCGGATCAGCCCCATGGCCACGGCCTGGGCCTCGCCGGATGGACCGCCAAGACCTTCATCCACTCGCCCCTCTCACCCCTGCTGTTCTTCGCCATGCTGGGCATGGGTCTGCTCGGGCTCATGGCCACCCCGCGCCAGGAGGACCCGCAGATCTCGGTTCCCATGATCGACGTCTTCGTCCAGTTCCCCGGCGCCTCTACCGAGCAGGTGGGCAGCCTGGCGGTGGAGCCGCTGGAACGGCTGCTCTCGGAGCTGCCCGGGGTGAAGCACGTCTACTCGGCGAGCGAGCAGGGTCAGGGGATCATCACGGTCCAGTTCGAGGTGGGCGAGCAGATGGGGCCGTCCATCGTCAAGGTGCACGACAAGCTCCAGGCCAACCCGCATGTCCTGCCGCCCGGCGCCCTCACTCCGCTGGTGCGGCCCAAGGGGATCGACGACGTGCCGGCGGTCACCCTCACCCTGTGGTCGGACGTGATCGATGACGCCGCCCTGCGCGCCCTGGGCGCCAAGCTCCTGCAGAGCCTGTCCCAGATCCCCGATGTCGGTCAGGGCTTCCTGGTGGGCGGGCGCGCCGAGCAGATCCGCGTCGAGGTGGAGCCCCAGCGCCTCGCGGGCTTCGGGGTGACCCTGGAGCAGATCGCCGGCACCATCCAGACCGCCAACGCCGAGCGTCGCACCGGCTCGGTGGAGTCCAACGAGCGCGATCTCACCGTCTACGCGGGCGCCTTCCTCCAGAACGCCTCCGACGTCGAGGGCCTGATGATCGGCAGCCACCAGGGCGCTCCGGTCTATGTGCGCGATGTGGCGCGGGTGGCCCTGCTGCCGGAGGAGTACCACCAGCAGGTGAGCTATTTCACGGGGCCGGCCTACCCGGGTGAGGCGCAGGCCGACGGCATGCCCGCGGTGACCGTCGCCTTGGCCAAGAAAGAGGGCAGCAACGGGGTCACGGTTGCGAATGCCATCCTCGAGAAGGCCGAGCGGCTCAAAGGCCAGTTGATCCCCGACAACGTGCGCCTGGAGGTGACGCGCAACTACGGCGCCACCGCCAACGACAAGGTCAACGAGCTGATCTTCAAGCTGTTCGTGGCCACCGGCGCGGTCACCGTGCTGGTGCTGCTGGCGCTGGGGATCAAGCCGGCCATCGTGGTCACCCTGGTCATCCCGGTGGTGCTTCTCATGACCGTCTTCTCCGCCTGGATCATGGGCTACACCATCGACCGGGTGAGCCTGTTCGCACTCATCTTCTCCATCGGCATCCTGGTGGACGACGCCATAGTGGTGGTCGAGAACATCTATCGCCGCTGGTTGATGAAGGGCGACACGGACACCGACACCGCCGTCGCGGCCGTCGCCGAGGTCGGCAACCCCACCATCATCGCCACCTTCACCGTGGTCGCGGCCCTGCTGCCGATGGGCTTCGTCTCCGGTCTCATGGGCCCCTACATGGAGCCGATCCCGGCACTGGGCTCGGCGGCCATGCTGTTCTCGCTCTTCGCCGCCTTCGCCTTCACGCCCTGGCTCGCCATGCGCATCAAGCCGAGCCTGGCCGCGCTCAAGCGGGCCGGCGACAAGGAGCACCGAGACACCGAGCACAAGCTCGACGGGCTGTTCCGCCGCCTGCTGCTGCCGCTGATCGAGC
Organism: uncultured Gammaproteobacteria bacterium; assembly: GCA_963714915.1. Taxonomy (GTDB): domain Bacteria; phylum Pseudomonadota; class Gammaproteobacteria; order Chromatiales; family Chromatiaceae; genus Thiodictyon. The sequence goes on along the minus strand of CAVQQM010000030.1, from coordinate 3,231 downwards.
ACAAGAGCCTCGGCTACATGTTCCTGTTCGGCCTGATCGGCGCCTTCTTCCTGTCGGTGTCGCTGTTCTACTTCAAGGGCGTCGCCTTCAAGATGCTGCCCTTCGACAACAAGCCAGAGTTCAGCGTCGTGCTCGACATGCCCGAGGGCACGGCGCTCGGGCGCACGGTGAACACCGCCCGCCTGCTCGCGGAGACCTTGCGCGAGCTCCCCGAGGTGGTTGCCATCCAGACCTACGCGGGGACCGCCAAGCCCTTCGACTTCAACGGCATGGTGCGCCACTACTACCTGCGCCAGCGGCCCTGGCAGGGCGAGATCCAGGTGCAGCTTACGGACAAGCACGCGCGCGACCGCACCAGCCACGAGATCGCGCTCCAGGCCCGCGAGCTGCTCACCCCCTTGGCCCGGGACGCGGGCGCGCGCATCACCGTCGTCGAGATGCCGCCGGGGCCGCCCGTGCTCCAGGCCGTCGTGGCCGAGATCTATGGACCCGACGGCGACACCCGCCGTCAGGTGGCGGCGGACATGACGGCCCTTTTCGAGCAGGTGGACAGCCTCGCCGACGTCGACAACTACATGCAGCAGCCCCACAGCCTGCTGCGCTTCGAGGTGGACACCGAGAAGGCCGTGCGACTCGGGATCTCGGTGGACACCGTGATCCGCAACCTCGACATGGCACTCGGCGGGTTCAAGGCGGGTGACGTGAAGCGCGGCAGCCTGCTCGAGCCGACCTACGTCGCCCTGGAGGTGCCGCTGGCCGTACGCGCCAACCTCTCGCGCCTGGCCGACCTGCCCATCCCCGCGGCCGGCGGCGGCACCGTGCCCCTGGCCGAGGTGGGGCGTTTCGTGGAGGCGCCCGCGGACCACATCGTCTACCACAAGGACCTGCGGCCCGTGGAGTACGTGGTCGGGCGACGCGGTCGGCAAGCTCGGCGCGCCGCTGTACCCGATGCTCGAAATGGAGACGCTGCTCGAGGACTACGTGACGCCCGACGGACAGACAATCTCTGGCACCTTCTTCACCGGCGCCCCGCCGGACAACGGGAAGAGCGGCTTCGAGTGGGGCGGGGAGTGGACGGTCACCTACGAGACCTTCCGGGACATGGGGCTGGCCTTCGGCGTCGCCCTGGTGCTGATCTACATGCTGGTGGTGGCCGAGTTCGGCAACTTCGTCACCCCGGCCGTGATCATGGCCCCCATCCCGCTGACCCTGCTCGGGATCGTTCCGGGCCACTGGATCATGGGGGCGGACTTCACCGCGACCTCCATGATCGGCTTCATCGCCCTGGCCGGCATCATCGTGCGCAACTCCATCCTGCTGGTCGACTTCTCGATCCAGGAGGTCGCCGCGGGCCGCACGGTCACCGAGGCCGTGATCAATGCCTGCAAGGCACGCACCCGCCCGATCCTCATCACCGCCCTGGCGCTGGTGGCCGGCTCGAGCGTGATCCTCACCGATCCCATCTTCCAGGGCATGGCGATCTCGCTGCTGTTCGGGGTGCTGGTCTCGACCCTGCTGACCCTGGTCGTGATTCCCCTGGGCTGCGTGAGCGCGGGGCGGTATCTGGTGCGACGCTGAGCGCGGCAGCGGGGCGAGCCCGTCCGACGCCTTCCCACGGGGACGGCGTCGGTATTCCGACTATAACCCTGAGTTTTACGCGTGGATCTTCGGCCGGCGTGAGCTATCTCTTAAGGGCGGCCAAGCTGGTCGTTTCGCCCATACCGAGAGGAAGCGGTTATGCACAATGCCGACATCGTGATCCACATCGACGAGCATCTCGACGACGATTCCGTCCACCAGCTGGAGGAATCCATGGGGTCGGAACCCGGGGTGCTGAGTGCCTGCATGCACGAGCGGGCACGGCACCTGATGCTCGTCGATTTCGATCCGGAGCAGGTGCGCCCCAGCAGCATTGTCCATTCCGTGCGCAGTCGCGGTTTCCATGCCGAGATGATCGGTTTCTGACACCGGTCGCGCCTCCCTCCCTCATGGGGTGGGGGGAGGCGTGCCTCCGCGCTCGAATGCGGTCCGCGCCGCGCGGCCGCCGTCTCAAATCCTCCCGGGCGGTTCCCGCCCCGGCAATCGGGGTGCTGAATCACCCTGCTTGAAGTGGCTTCTCCCCTGGGAGGGCCCTCACCCCCGTCTCGCTGACAGCCGTTTGGCCGCGGGAACGGATGCTGTGCCGCCGGCCGTGCGGGGCGTCCCGTTCGCGTCAGTCGGCCCGACCGAGCTGCCGGTAGTGGCGCCACAGGAGCCACGCGCCCCAGCCCAGGGCCAGCAGCATGATCAGGCTGCCCAGCAGATGGCTCGTGCGTGCCAGGGTGTGATCCAGATGCAGCAGGCCGGTCTCGCCCAGCAGGTACTCCCAGTCGTGGAAGCCATAGGGGGCCGAGTGGCCGGTGTTGCCGCCGAGGAGGGGCAGCACGCCAGCGCGGGCGTCGTTGATGTAGGGGGCGATGTCGAGGAAGTTCTCGCCGAACCACCACAGGGCCGCCGAGGCGCCGAAGGGGTCGCGGGTCTGCACCAGCAGCACGCCGAAGCAGATGGCAGGCATCAGCAGTTGGCCGAGCGTCCCCCCCAGCGAGGCCATGTACTGACCGAAGGGCCGGAACAGCAGGTGGCCGAACTCGTGGAAGGGGAGGTTGATCAGGTGCAGGAAGGACTCCCCGGCCGCGTTGCTCTCCACCGAGGAGAGCATGAGCGTCAGGCCCCAACCCGCGAGCACGACCCAGAGCAAGGCGCGGCCGGCGAGCGCCACCTGGCCGCCGCGCTGGGTCTCCGGCAGCACCAGGTCCGCGAGGGCCGAGCGCCCCGGCGCGGGACGAGGGGCGAAGTTGGCCGCACGGGTCCGGGTCGGAGTCGGGGCCGGGGCGTCGCCGGGGCGGGGGTGATACTTGTAGTACTTCTCGAAGACGATCCCGCAGCGCTCGCAGATCGCGTTCTCTGCCGGCTGGCCGGCCCCGCATTTCGGACACTGCATCGCCTGATGTCCCCCTCGCGGTCCGGGCTCCGGCGCCCGGAACCCCACCGGGATTCTAGCGGCCCGGCCTGAACAGACGCCGAGAGACCGGTCACGCGGGCCGCCCCGCCTCGCCCTGGGACGGGGCGGTTGGCGGTCGGCCGCGCCGTCTCCCTCCCACGAAGAGTGTGAACATGTCACAACCTCAGTGGCCAGATTACCCAACGGTGGGGCGTCTCGACGGCCAAACTTGCACCCGAACCAAGGAGACA
>CAVQQM010000029.1:0-27385 GCA_963714915.1 uncultured Gammaproteobacteria bacterium | reverse complement strand
CGCGCATATAGAAGTGGCCGAGCTCATCGTCGGCCACCTTGCAGGAATAGAACCCCCGGCCGCCGAACTGGCTGAGCCCGATCACGGTGTTGGCGGCGGAGCCGCCCGAGCCCCGCTGGTGATGGTGATCGGCGAGATGGAGCATGACCTCGAGCTGCTTGGGCTCGTCCACCAGGGTCATCACCCCCTTGTCGATGCCGAGGGTCTCGAGGTCCGCAAGCCCCACCTCGTACTCCATATCCACCAGGGCATTGCCGATCCCATACACGTGATAGCGCGCCATTGATACTCAGGTCTCCGATTCGTCTCGCAAGGATGGCGCATTGTACAGGGGCCCCGGTCCTGGGTGCTGGCAGCAGGATCGGAACGGGTAGGCGCGGCCGAGCAGGGGACCTGGGGATCGGGGTCGACCTGCCGGGTTGCGATTGGCGAGTCGCGAGGATCCACAGACCGGTCAGCGACCTCGCGCCTGCCACGACGAGAGACCGACGTGACTCGGGCAAGCCCGTGGGGCGCGACTCGGATGTGCTCGCGGCGGCGTGGTGCCAGATGCGGGGTCTTTGGTCGTCGCGGGCTCAGGTTTTGAGCCACCGGGTGGCGGAGAATCGCCGGAACATCGCACCGGGGATCCGCGCCATGTCGAGCCTTGCCGCACCAAGCGCCAATTCGGAGGCCGCCAATGTGGGGTCCACCCCTGACCTGTCGGTCGATCGCCTGCGAGGCCGGCTGGTCGGGCGCTACCCGGGCCGAATCGCCGGGTCCCTGACCCAGGCCGCCACCCCGGCCCGGCTCTGCGAGCTCCCTCCCGATCTGGACCCGCGGCTACGTGCGGCCCTGATCTCACGTGGGGTCGGCGGTCTCTACAGCCATCAGCGCGAGTCGTTCGATCTGGCGCGCTCCGGTCGGCACCTGGTCGTCGCCACCCCCACCGCGTCGGGCAAGACACTCTGCTACAACCTGCCGGTGCTGGACGCGGTGCTCAGCTCCGGGGTCAAGGCACTCTATCTCTTTCCCACCAAGGCACTGGCCCAGGATCAGGTGGCGGAGCTGACCGAGCTCAATCGCGCCGCCGACCTTGGGGTGCGTGCCTATACCTTCGACGGCGACACCCCGGGCGACGCCCGCAAGGCGGTGCGCACCCGCGGCGACATCGTGGTCAGCAACCCGGACATGCTCCACCAGGCGATCCTGCCCCATCACACCAAATGGGCCCAGTTCTTCGAGGGGCTCGCGTACGTTGTGGTGGACGAGCTGCACAGCTACCGGGGGGTGTTCGGCTCTCATGTGGCCAATGTCTTTCGGCGGCTGCGTCGCATCTGCCGCTTCTACGGGGTCTCACCCACCTTCATCTTCACCTCCGCCACCATCGCCAACCCGTCCGAGCTGGCCTCGCGGCTGTGCGGTGAGCCGGTCACGGCCATCACCAAGAGCGGTGCGCCCCAGGGCGAGCGGCACCTGCTGCTGTGGAATCCGCCGGTGATCAACCCGGATCTCGGCATCCGCGCCTCCGCCCGTTCCCAGACCACCCGCATTGCCCGGATGGCGGCCAAGTCGGGCCTCAAGACCATCTGCTTCGCCCGCTCCCGGCTCATGGTGGAGGTCATCACCAAGTACCTGAAGGATGTCTTCGACCGCGACCCGCGCCGCCCGCCGCGGGTGCTGGCCTACCGGGGCGGCTATCTGCCGAGCGAGCGGCGGGCCGCCGAGCAGGCCATGCGCGCCGGGCGGGTGGACCTGGTGGTCGAGCACCTCCGCCCTGGAGCTGGGGGTGGACATCGGCGCCCTGGACGTGGCGATCCTCAACGGCTACCCGGGCACGGTCGCCGCCACCTGGCAGCGGCTGGGGCGGGCCGGACGGCGCCAGCGCCCGAGCCTCGGGGTGCTGGTGGCCACCAGCGACCCGCTCGATCAATATCTGATGCGCCACCCCGAGTTCTTCTTCGGTGCCTCCCCGGAGCAGGCCCGCATCCATCCGGACCAGCTCCTGATCCTGCTCGATCACGTGCGCTGCGCCGCCTTCGAGCTGCCCTTTCGGGACGGCGAGACCTTCGGCGGTCCAGATGCGGACGGGGATCTGGGAGAGATGCTCGGCTACCTGCGCGACGAGGGGGTCCTCCAGCGCCAGGGGGACCAGTGGTTCTGGGTGGCGGACAGCTATCCCGCCAACGCCGTGTCGCTGCGCTCGGTGGCGGAGGGCAACTTCGTGGTCATCGACACCACCGGCGGCGCCCAGACCATCATCGCCGAGGTGGACTGGACCAGCGCCCCGTCCACCCTCTACCCGGGCGCCATCTACATGATCCAGTCCCAGCCCTATCAGGTGGAGCGACTGGACTGGACCGGGCGCAAGGCCTTCGTCACCCGCACCCGGGCCGACTATTACACCGACGCCATCGACTACACCCGGCTCAAGATCCTCGATCGTTTCGAGGCGCGCCAGACCGCCGGGGACGGTCAGGCCCAGGCCGCGGTGGCGAACGGCGAGGTCCATCTGGTGCGCCGCTTCCCCGGCTACAAGAAGATCCGTTACTACAGCCACGACAACATCGGCTACGGCAACATCGACCTGCCGGATCAGGAGCTGCATACCACCGCCGTCTGGTGGCAGGCGGACCCGGCGGCCCTGGAGTCCCTGCTGCCCGACCGCCAGCAGGCCATCGAGGGCTTCCTCGGCGCCGCCTATGCCCTGCACCACGTGGCGGCCCTGCGCTCCATGGCCGAGATCCGCGATCTCGGGCGGGCGGTCGGCGACGGTCAGGGGACCTGGTTCGCGGTGACCGGGGCGGACGGGCGGGGTCAGATCCGCGGGCCGGACAATGGTCCGCTCGACAGCGGCTGCGTCGCCCGCTTCGAGCCCACCCTCTTCCTCTACGACAACTACCCGGGTGGGATCGGGCTCTCGGCGCCGCTCTTCGATGCCGCCGATGCACTGGTCCGGGACGCATTGGATCTGGTCGCCGCCTGCGGGTGCAACGCCGGCTGCCCGGCCTGCGTGGGGCCGGTGCTGCCGGGGGACGGCGAGCGGAGCGTCACCCCGCGCCAGGCGGCGCTCGCGGTGCTGGATCTGCTAGCCGGGGCAGACCAGGCCGCGTCCGGTGTCGGCCGGTCGGAGCGCTGCCAGCCGAAGATCGGTGCGTCCCTTGCCGACGGCCCTTGAGGCCCGGCTGCGCCGGCTGCGGGGCGGGACGGTCCCGCCCGACGCCCCCGGTGTTGATCCGGAACCGGGTCGGCCGAGCCTGGCGGATCGGATCGGTCGTCTCAGGGCCGGGGCAGGTCTCGGGACGGCCGCGGCTGGATCGCGCCGGGGCGCGCCAGACGAAGGGCGGCTCGCCGAGACCCTGGGCGCGGAGCGGCTCGCGCCAGGGGTGCTGCTCGTCGAGCGCTGGATCGACCCGCGCCTTCGCCATGGTCGCCGCCCGCTTGGAGCGATCGGAGACCTCGCCGCGCTGTCCTTGCCGGAGGTCCGCGCTCCCGGTGCCGCGGTCGCCCCCTGGCTGGGTCTCGATACCGAGACCAGCGGACTCTCGGGTGGCACCGGGACCTGGGCCTTCCTCACCGGGCTCTTGAGGCAGACCCCGCGCGGCTGGCTGCTGCGTCAGATCCTGCTCACCCGGCTCGACGCGGAACCGGCGTATCTGGGGCGGGTCGTGGCCGAGCTGGCTCCCCCGGTCCGGCTGGTCACCTACAACGGCCGCGGTTTCGATGTCCCCCTGCTGGTCGCGCGCCTACGCCTGGGCGCGCGGGCGGATCCCTTTTCCGGGCTCGCGCACCTGGACCTGCTCGCGCCCACCCGGCGTGCCTTCGCGCGCGCCTGGCCGGACTGCCGGCTGGTCACCGCAGAGACGCGGCTGCTCGGGCTCAGGCGCAGTGACGACCTGCCCGGGGCGGAGGCGCCGCGCGCCTGGCTCGGGTGGCTGCGGGGTGGCGAGACGGAGCCGCTCGCCCGGGTGATGCGCCACAATCGGCTCGATCTATTGTCGCTCGCTGCCTTGCTGCCGGTCCTGGACGACGTCTACGGCGATCCTGCCGCCTGGGGAGCCGACGTGCGGGCGGTGGCGGCGGCCCACGCCGCCCGGGGAGACCCGCGGCGCGCCCTCGCCCTGCTCGCGCGCGAGCGGCGGCGGCTCGACGCCCGCGGGCTCCACGACCTGGCGCGGTTGTATCGCCGTCTCGGGGACTGGGCGAGGGCGGTCGAGATCTGGGAGCGGCTCGAGTCCGCGGGCGACCTCGATGCGCGCGCCGCGCTCGCGCGCTATCTCGAGCATCGTGCCCGTGACCCGCAGGCTGCGCTGGCCCTGGTGGACGGACTGCCGCCCGGCCCGGATCGGGAACATCGCCGCACCCGCCTGCTCGCGCGATGCGCACGGATCACGGGCCGCTTGCCCCTCGAGGTCGGACAGTCGCCACGCTAGAGGATATAGCGCGACAGGTCGTCGTCCGCCGCCAACTCGGAGAGGTTCTTGTCCACGTAAGCGGCGGTGACGGTGACCGTTACCCGGTCGAGCTCGGCGGCATTGTAGGAGACGTCCTCGAGCAGGCGCTCCAGCACCGTGTGCAGGCGCCGGGCACCGATGTTCTCGGTGCGCTCGTTCACCTGCCAGGCGACCTCGGCGATGCGCCGGATGCCGTCCTCCGTGAACTCGAGGCCCACCCCTTCGGTGGCAAGCAGGGCCTTGTACTGATCGGTCAGGGAGGCGTCGGGCTCGGTGAGGATGCGCACGAAGTCCTCGCTGGTGAGCGCCTTCAGCTCCACCCGGATCGGCAGTCGGCCCTGAAGCTCGGGGATCAGGTCAGATGGGCGGGCGAGATGGAAGGCCCCAGAGGCGATGAACAGGATGTGGTCGGTGCGTACGGTCCCGTGCTTCGTGGACACGGTGCTGCCCTCCACCAGTGGCAGCAGGTCGCGCTGGACCCCCTCGCGGGAGACATCGGCGCCGCTCATCCCCTCGCCGCGGCGGGTCACCTTGTCGATCTCATCGAGGAAGACGATGCCGTTCTGCTCGACGTTCTCGATCGCCCGCAGCTTGAGCTCCTCCTCGTTGACCCGCTTGGCCGCCTCCTCGTCGCGCAGCACCTTGCGGGCATCGCGGATGCGCAGCTTGCGCCGCTTGGTGCGGCCCTGGCCGAGGTTCTTGAAGAGCCCCTGGAGTTGGCTGGTCATCTCCTCCATGCCCGGAGGGGCCATGATCTCCACCCCCAGGGGGGAGGCGGAGACCTGAATCTCGATCTCGCGGTCGTCCAGATCCCCGGCGCGCAGCTTGTCGCGGAACTTCTCGCGGGTCGCGCTCGGCGCCGGGGTTCGGCTCTCCTCCTCGAAGCTCGAGGGGGGCGGAAGCAGGGCATCGAGGATGCGCTCCTCGGCCGCCGCCTCGGCCTGATCGCCCAGCCTGGCCATCTCGTCCTCGCGGGACATCTTCACCGCGACGTCGGCGAGGTCGCGGATCATGGACTCCACGTCCCGGCCGACGTAGCCCACCTCGGTGAACTTGGTCGCCTCCACCTTGATGAATGGGGCGTTCGCCAGGCGCGCCAGGCGCCGCGCGATCTCGGTCTTGCCCACGCCCGTGGGCCCGATCATGAGGATGTTCTTGGGCGTGATCTCCGAGCGCAGGGGCTCGTCGATCTGCATACGCCGCCAACGGTTGCGCAGGGCGATGGCCACCGCGCGCTTGGCGTCATCCTGACCGACGATATGCTTATCCAGCTCGGCGACGATGGCCTGGGGGGTGATTTCCGAATTGGGGGACATGCGGGTCTTGGAGTCCAGTCGATGGATGGCTGCCCGGTGCGGCGGGATGAGTGTCTTTCAGGAGGTGCGGGTGCTGGATGGGCGGCGCAAGTCGGGATGCCACCTTGGGCCGCCGACGATGGCGGCGCTGGGCCTACCCGCGGCAAAATAGACCGCGCCCGGGGTCAGGCGCCGATCTCCAGCTCCTCGAGCACCAGGTTGTGGTTGGTATAGACGCAGATGTCGGCGGCGATGTGGAGGGCACGCTCGACGATCTCCCGGGCCGACAGATCGGTGTTCTCGAGCAGGGCGCGGGCAGCCGACTGGGCGAAGGCACCGCCCGAGCCGATGGCCATCAGATCCTGCTCGGGCTCGACCACGTCGCCCGTGCCGGAGATCATTAGAGAGGTGGTCGCGTCGGCGATGCACAAGAGCGCCTCCAGGCGCCGCAGCATGCGGTCGGTGCGCCAGTCCTTCGCCAGCTCCACCGCCGAGCGGACCAGGTGGCCCTGGTGCTTCTCCAGCTTGCCCTCGAAACGCTCGAAGAGGGTGAAGGCGTCGGCGGTCGCGCCGGCGAACCCGGCAAGCACCTTGTCCTTGTAGAGCCTGCGCACCTTGCGGGCGTTGCCCTTCATGACCGTCTGGCCCAGCGACACCTGGCCGTCGCCACCGATCACCACCCGTCCATGCCGGCGCACCGAGAGGATGGTGGTTCCGCGAAAGGTCTCCATGGACGAGGCTCCGGGGGGTGAAAATGGGCCCATTCTAACTGAGGCCCCGGTACCGAGGCGGCTTTGCGGGCTTCCCCCCTGTACACCTCGAGTCCATCTCCCGTACCGTTACTGGCCCCCGCCGTTGTCGGGTCATCGGTTGTCTCGTAGGAGCTCCAGATCAGCCATGCCCACCCTGCTCGCCTCCGCCACCCGAATCCTATGGCGCATCCTCGAGCGCAACGGCGTCGACCCCGCGCCGGTGTTCCTCGCGGCGGGACTGAATCCATCCGCCCTCTCGGAGCCTCGCGCGCGCTACGGTGCCCGAGACGGTGGCGCCGTCTGGAGTGCGGCCGCCCGGCTGATCTCCGATCCAGCCTTCGGCCTCCAGGCGGCGGAGGCGTGGCGTCCGACGGATTTCCATGCCCTCGGCTACGCCTTCCTGGCCAGCGACAACCTGCGCACCGCGATCGCACGGCTCGAGCGGTACCATGCAGTTGTCAACCCGGTCATCGTGTTCACCGAAGACCCCGGCCCCCACCCCCACCGGCTGAGCCTGACCTATCGCATTGCCTCCTCCGACTTCCCCGATGTCCCCGAGCTGGAGGACGCACGCTGGGCCGTGATCCTGGGCATCTGCCGGTACGCCTTCGGTCAGGGCCTCGACCCCGTCGAGGTGTGCTTCACCCACCCCGCACCCGCTGCCACTGGTCCTTATTTCGGGCTCTTCCGCTGTCCCGTGCAGTTCGATGCACCGGCCCCCCGCCTCACCTTCTCGCGCGAGGACGCGGAACGTCCGCTCCCGGCGCGCAACCGCGAGCTCGCCAAGGCCAACGACGCCGTTTTGGCGGCCTACTGCAGCGAGCTCAGCGCCCAGGAGACCGTTTCGCGGGTCAAGCACGCGATCCTGGATCGATTGCCCAGCGGGACACCCGGCGCGGAGGAGATCGCGCGGGACCTGATCATGAGTCCGCGGACACTCCAGCGACGGCTCACGAACGAGGGCACCAGCTTCAAGCGCTTGTTGGAGATCGTGCGCCGGGAGCTCGCCGAACAGTACATCGCCGACCCCGGGTGCTCACTGGCCGACATCACCTATCTGCTCGGCTTCTCCGAGGCGTCCGCCTTCTCTCGCGCCTTCAAGCGCTGGACTGGCGAATCGCCGAGCAGCGTCCGCGAAACCATGCGCGGATGAGCGGGGCTCTCATCCGACGATTGGCGTGGCGGGTCAAGGTCAGTGGCGCCGTTCGTCAAGCGCCCCTCGGCGCTGGGGCTTACCCTCAACGCTGCGTGGATTGAAGCGGCGGCACAGGGCGGCTCGATCCTGGATACAAGGCCCCGGATATTGGGCCTGGGCTCGATCAATAGGGAGACGGCGATCCACCCTCGAGAGGCGACGCCGCCTTTGCGGCCCGGGAGTATCCTCTGTGAACCGAATTGACCACCCGATCCCAATGCGGAGGGGGCGCGGTGTCCCCGCGCCGAGTGCCAGGAGCCATTTCACGGCCTGCCGCGTGTCCGATTCCGACGCGCTGCGCCGGGGTTATCGGGTCCGCTTTGAGGTGTTCTGCGTCGAGAGGGGTTTTCTCAGACCCGAGGACTATCCCGACCAGGAAGAGAGCGACGTCTACGATCCCCATGCTCTCCATTTCCTCGCCAGCCATTCCAGCGGCCAACCGGCGGGGACGGCGCGTCTGGTCTTGAACGGTCCCCTCGGGCTCCCGCTGCTGCGTCATTGCGAGCTCGAGTCCCGCTATCGTTTTCTCGCCGACCCGGGCGACCCGCTGGGTCCGCGCTACGCGGAGATCTCGCGCCTCGCGGTTGCCCACGGGTATCGCAGGCGCCGCGAGGATGGCGTCTTGGGCGGACCGCCGCGTGCCGGGCGGTCCTGCGTCGGCGGGGCCAGGACCCCCGCCTCACCCTGCCAGGTGCCGGAGATGCTCCCCCAGGTCTTTCGGCTGATCTACCAGGAGAGCAAGCGCCGCGGGATCACCCACTGGGTGGTCGCGATGGAGCGCAGTCTGCACGTCATGCTCCGGCGCATGGGCTTTCAGTTCACCCCCATCGGCCCCGAGACCGACTATTACGGGCCGGTGCGCCCCTATCTGGCCGAGATCGCGGCGTTGGAATTTGATACGGGTCTTCAGCGGCGCGCGGCCCTTGCGTTCATGACGGCCGGGCTCGAGACGCGGCTCAGGCCGCGTATGCCTCCGGTCGCGGCGCTGCCGCCCGTCGAGCGGGCTCAGCCCCTCAGGTCGCCCTTGCCGCCGCACATGGGCGCCGGGGCCATCGCCAACCGGGCCGCGGCGGGGTAGGCTTCCAGGCCCAAACCAACCGGAGGGCCTCCATGTCACCCTATTCCATCCTCACGCTCGTCCTGCTCCTCGGGGCGAGTGTCAACTGCGCCGCTGGTCAGGCGGTGCGCTTCCAGGGGCTGACATCCGAGGTCCCCTCGGCCTGGACCCAGGACACGCCGAGCAGCAACATGCGCGTGCTCCAGCTCGGTGTCCCAGGCGAGGCCGAGGGCGAGGGCGCCCAGTTCGTCGTCTTCTACTTCGGGCCGGGCCAGGGGGGATCCCTGGAGGCCAATGTCGAGCGCTGGACCGCCCAGTTCAGCAATCCCGATGGGAGTCCGGTCACGCCGGTGATGGGGCCCGTGGAGTCGCCCATGCCGGCGACCCTGGTGGAGCTGCGCGGGAGTTATGCCCGCGGCGTGGGTGCCGGACCCGGTGCGGAGACCCTCCCCGACCGCATGTTGCTCGCCGCCGTGGTGGAGACGCCCGAGGGCAACCTCTACCCCCAGCTCCACGGCCCGGCCGAGCTGGTCGCGAGCCAACGAGAGGCCTTCGTCGCGTTCATCCAGGGCATCCAGGCCGCCGGGTCGCCCTGATCACGGCACGGCCCGCCCGAGCCAGGGCGGGCCCGTCCCGTCAGCGGATCATCCGGTCGCCGTGCGGATCCACTCCACGCGCTTGCGCATCACGCCGTAGTAGACCACCGGGATCACCACCAGGGTGAGCACGGTGGAGACGAAGAGGCCGAACAGCAGGGATACGGCCAGGCCCGAGAAGATCGGGTCGTCGAGGATGAACACCGCGCCCGCCATGGCCGCCAGGGCGGTCAGGGCGATGGGCTTGGCGCGCACCACGGCGGAGTCGATCACCGCCTGCTCGAGGGACTTGCCGCCGCGTACCTCCTGGTTGATGAAGTCCACCAGCAGGATGGAGTTGCGCACGATGATGCCCGCGAGCGCGATCATCCCGATCATGGAAGTGGCCGTGAACTGGGCCCCCAGGAGGGCGTGGCCGGGCATGATGCCGATGATAGTGAGCGGGATAGGCGCCATGATCACCAGGGGCACCAGATAGCTGCGGAACTGGGCCACGACCAGCAGATAGATCAGGATCAGGCCGACGGCGTAGGCGATCCCCATGTCGCGGAAGGTCTCGTAGGTCACCTGCCACTCGCCGTCCCATTTGAGGCTGTACTCGTAGGGGTTGGCGGGCTGCTGCATGAACCACTGCTCGAGCCCCAGCTCATCGGTGAGGCGCCCGGAGATCTCGGCCAGCCCGTAGAGCGGGCTGTCGGTCTCGCCGGCCATGTCGCCGGTGACATAGACCACCGGCAGCAAGTCCTTGTGATAGATGCTGTGGGTGCGTTCGGTGGGCACCACGGTGACGATCTCCGAGAGTGGCACCATGGCCCCGCCCAGGGAGCGCACCCGGAAGCTCAGCACCTGCTCCAGGTCCGCCTTGTCGGCCTCGCTGTACTCAACGCGGATGGGTACGGCGTACTTGACGTTTGCCCCGTGCAGATAGGTCATGTCCTCGCCGTCGAGCACGGTCGCGAGCGCCCGTGCCACGTCGCTCTGGGGCACCCCGAGCCGCGCCGCCTTGGCGCGGTCCACCTCGATGACGAGCTTCGCCGAGGGGTATTCCACCGAGTCGTCCACGTCGACGATGTCGGCGGTGCCGGCGAAGATCTCGCGCACCTGCTTGGCGACCTTGATCTGGCCGCCGTAGTCCAGGCCGTAGACCTCGCCCACCAGGGGTGAGAGCACCGGGGGACCCGGCGGGATCTCAACGACCTTGGCGTTGCCGTCGTAGCGGCTGGCGATCTCCTGGAGCGGCCCGCGCATGCGCCGGGCGATGGCGTGGCTCTGGTCGTCGCGGTGGTGCTTGTCCACCAGGTTCACCTGGATGTCGCCCAGATGCGCCCCTTCTCTCAGGTAGTACTGGCGCACCAGCCCGTTGAAGTTGATGGGCGTGGCGGTGCCGGCATAGGCCTGGAAATCGGTGACCTCGGGGACCGTCTGTAGATACTCGCCCATCTCCGAGAGCACCCGGGCGGTCTGCTCGAGGCTGGTCCCCTCGGGCATGTCGAGCACCACCTGGAACTCGCTCTTGTTGTCGAAGGGCAGCATCTTGAGGATGACGTTCTGGTTGACCGCCAGCATCACCGAGCCCGCGATCAGGAGCAGGATGCCGCCGAGCAGCAGCCAGCGGTTGAGGATGCCCTTGGCGCCCAGGGTGAAGGGGCCGATGAGGGTGGCGAAGATCCGCTCGAGGACGGGGCTGCCTTCCTCGTGCCCGTGCCCCTGGCCGTCCTCGGCGAGCTCCCGGTCGCGGCGGCGGCCCAGCAGGAACTGGGTCATCCAGGGGGTAAAGACGAAGGCCACCACCAGCGAGATCAACATCCCCATGGAGGCGTTGATGGGGATGGGGCTCATGTAGGGCCCCATGAGCCCGCTCACGAAGGCCATGGGCAGCAGGGCCGCGATGACCGTGAAGGTGGCGAGGATGGTCGGCCCCCCCACCTCGTCGACGGCCGTGGGCATCAGATCGAGGAGCCGCGCGCGGGAGAGGGCCATGTGCCGGTGGATGTTCTCCACCACCACGATGGCGTCGTCCACCAGGATGCCGATGGAGAAGATCAGGGCGAACAGGGACACCCGGTTGAGGGTGAATCCCCAGGCCCAGGAGGCGAACAGGGTGAGCGCCAGGGTCACGATCACCGCCGCGCCGACGATGATCGCCTCCCGCCAGCCGATGGCGAGCCACACCAAGAGGATCACCGAGAGGGTGGCGAAGCTCAGCTTGCTGATGAGCTTCTTGGCCTTGGTGTCGGCGGTGGCCCCGTAGTTGCGGGTCACGGTCACCTCCACCCCCTCGGGGATGAAGGTGCCGTGCAGCTGGTCGAGGCGCTGGATCACGCGCTCGGCCACCTGTACCGCGTTCACGCCCTCCTGCTTGGCCACGGCGATGGTCACCGCCGGGGTGGTGCCCTGCAGCTCGATCCCGTTGTAGTGAGCGCCGGGCCCCGCGCCCATCCAGACGTAGCTCTCGGGCTGCTCGGGCCCGCGCTCGATGGTCGCCACGTCGCGGAGATAGACCGGCCGACCCGCATGCAGGCCGACCACCAGGTCGCCGATCTGCTCGGGCGCGGTGAGGAAGGTCCCCGCCTGGACCAGGACCTCCTGGTTGTCCGCGGTCACCGTCAGGTTGTCGGCGATCACGTTACCGGCCTGCAGGGAACGGCGCAGGTCGGTGAGATCGATGCCGTAGCCGGCGAGCGCCTGGGGTTGCAGCAGCACCCGCACGGCCTGATCCGGTGAGCCGACGGTATAGACATCACGGGTCCCCGGCACCCGCTTGATCTCCTGCTCGATCGCGTGTGCCACCTGGCCCAGCTCGAAGGCCCCCTTGTCCGAGTCCTTCGACCACAGGGTCGCGGTGATGATGGGCACGTCGTCGATGCCCTTGGGTTTGACGATGGGGGCGCCGACGCCAAGGTTCTGGGGCAGCCAGTCCTGGTTCGAGAGCACCTTGCTGAACAGGCGCACCACGGCGTCGGTGCGCTCCTCGCCCACCTCGTACTGGACGGTGATCACCGCCAGTCCCGGGCGCGAGACCGAGTAGACATGGTCGATGCCCTTGATCTCCGAGAGCACCTGCTCGGCGGGGATGGCCACCAGGTGCTCGATCTCGCTCGCCGAGGCCCCCGGGAAGGGGATGAAGACGTCGGCGAAGGTGACGTTGATCTGGGGCTCCTCCTCGCGGGGCGTCACCAGGATGGCGAACAGCCCGAGCAGCAGGCCAACCAGGGCCAGCAGGGGCGTGATCTCGGTGTTCTGGAAGCGCTCGGCGATCCGGCCCGAGAGCCCGAGCGCGGGGCGCGGACCCCCGGCCTGGTCCGTGACCGCTGGATCAGTCATGACCGGGCTCCGACTCGGCCAGGTGCCGGGCGGGCTGTTGCCCCTTGAGCACCACGCCGGCGGCGATCGGGTCCAATGCCACCTGCTCGCCCTCGCTCAGGCCGGCGAGCACCACGAAGGCATCGTCCAGTGCCCGGCCCAGACGCACCTGGCGGAAGTGCACATGGCCCTCGTCGTTCACCACATAGACCGCGGTCACCTCCGAGCGGTAGGCCACCGCCGGCGCCGGGACCGTGAGCTCCTCGCGCTCGCCGACCACGAAGCCGGTCTTCACATACATCCCGGGGAAGAGGGCGCGGGTCTCGGGGGGCAGGTCGACGCGCACCTTGAAGGTGTTCGAGCCCATGTCCGCGAAGGGGAAGACAGTGATGTCATGGGTCTCGATCACCCCGCCCTCCGGCACATAGACCCGGGCCACGCCGCCGTTGCGCACGGCCGGGATCACGCTCTGGGGCACGTCCACGATCACCCGCAGCTCATCGAGTGAGATCCCGCTCATCACCGGCTGTCCGGGGCTCGCGATCTCGCCCACCTCCATGTGGCGATGGGTCACGATCCCCGAGTAGGGGGCGCGGACCTGGGTGTATTCGAGCTGCTCCTGGGCCTGCTCGAGACGGGCCGTGGCCGCCTCCAGCCCCGCCTGGGCGGAGGCGAGGTCGGCGGTGGCCTGGTCCATGGCCGAATCGGAGACGTTCTTGTTCGCGTACAGCCCCTGGACCCGGGCGTGCTCGTCCTGGGCCTGCTGGAGCCGGGCGGTGGCGGATTTCAGGTCGGCCGCGGCCTGGGCGACGCCCGCGCGGTGCTCGGTGTCCTTGAGACGGCCGATGACGGCGTCCTTCTGCACATAGTCGTCCACGTCGTAGAGGATCTCCTCCACCTGACCCGAGGTCTGCGCGGAGATCGTGGTGCGGTTCACCGCTTCGACGACGCCGTCGAGCCGGTACTCGCGGGGGATGGTGCGGAGCTCCACCGGGGCGGTGGCCAGCCCGGCCGCGGATGCTGAGTCGGAGGGATCGGCGGCGAGGGCGGGCTCCAGTATCAGCAGCGCCGCGAGGCCGGCCGCGAGATTGAGATGGCGCATGGGTGTTCCCGGTTAAATATTAGCTAGCGCTTATATTAGCGAATTTTATCTATTTTACAAGCGGCTTTATGGGCGTGGCGGCCCCGGAAGCACCGGCCCGCGGGGCGAGACCGGGCCGCTCGGAGGGTGCTCAGCACAGGAGCTCGTCGTCCCCGTGGGGCCGGGCCGCATTGGTCCGGTTCCCCTGGACCATGCGCTCGAAGCGTGTCGGTTCGGTCTTGGCGATGCGGACATACTCATCGAGCAGTCGCTGCCAGTCGTTGCCACCGTGACGCTTGAACTCGGCGATGGCCACCAGGAGCAGCTTGGCCGCGGCACGCAGCTCGGCGTCGCGCGCCTCGTGGTAGTGCTCCACGAGCTCCAGGTAGAGGATCTCGACGCGCTCGAGAGGGGTCATTCGGGGCACCTCGTGTTGGCGGCGGATGAAGTCTCGGTTCGGCTGGGCAAGATAGCAGAGACGGGCCGCCCGCGGCCGCGAGGGCAACCCACACCTGGGGCTTGGTCCCCGCGCCGTGTTAAACTCTCGCGTCTTTTTGCATCGCCCCCGGGACGCCTCTGTGGCGGGCCATCCGCCCGCCGATGAAGGGCCCCCGCACGCCCAGGTAAGCCCAGCTCCCCATGCCCGATTTCGCCCGAGAAGTCCTACCCATCAACCTCGAAGACGAGATGCGCACGTCGTATCTCGACTATGCGATGAGCGTCATCGTCGGCCGGGCGCTGCCCGACGTGCGCGACGGGCTCAAGCCCGTGCACCGGCGGGTGCTCTTCTCCATGAGCGAGCAGGGCAACGTCTGGAACCGGGCGCACCGCAAGTCGGCGCGCGTGGTCGGTGACGTGATGGGTAAGTACCACCCCCACGGGGACTCGGCCATCTACGACACCATGGTGCGTATGGCCCAGCCGTTCTCGCTGCGCTATCTGCTGGTCGACGGCCAGGGCAACTTCGGCTCGGTGGACGGCGACCCCCCGGCCGCCATGCGCTACACCGAGGTGCGCATGACGCGCATCGCCGATGCCTTGCTCGACGATCTGGACAAGGAGACGGTCGATTTCCAGGCCAACTACGACAACAGCGAGCATGAGCCGACAGTCCTTCCGGCGCGCTTCCCGAACCTGCTGGTCAATGGCTCCTCGGGGATCGCGGTGGGCATGGCCACCAACATCCCGCCCCACAACCTCACCGAGGTGGTGAACGCCTGTCTCGCCATCATCGAGAACCCCCTGATCTCCATCGATGAGCTGATGGAGATCGTACCCGGGCCCGATTTCCCCACCGCCGGACTCATCAACGGGGTGCGCGGTATCCGCGAGGGCTACCGCACCGGCCGCGGCCGCTGTGTGATGCGGGCCCGCACCAAGTTCGAGACCCAGAAGCGCAGCGGCCGTGAGGCCATCGTCGTCACCGAGATCCCCTACCAGGTCAACAAGGCGCGCCTCTTGGAGCGTATCGCCGAGCTGGTGAGGGAGAAGAAGATCGAGGGGATCGCCACCGATGGGTTGCGTGACGAGTCCGATAAGGACGGGATGCGCATCGTCATCGAGCTCAAGCGCGACACCTATGGCGAGGTGCTGCTGAACAACCTCTATCAGCACACCCAGATGCAGAGCGTGTTCGGCATCAACATGGTCGCCCTGGTGGACGGCCAGCCGCGCACCCTGAACCTCAAGCAGATGCTCGAGTACTTCCTGCGTCACCGCCGCGACGTGGTGACCCGCAGGACGCTCTACGAGCTGCGCAAGGCCCGCGACCGGGCCCATGTCCTGGAAGGCTACGCCATCGCGCTCGCCAACCTGGACGAGGTGATCGCCCTGATCCGGGGCTCGGCGAGCCCGGCGGAGGCCCGCGAGGGCCTGATGACCAGGGCCTGGCCGCCCGGTGCGGTGACCGGGATGCTGGAGCGCGCGGGCGCCGAGCAGACCCGCCCCGACGATCTCGCCGCCGGGCTGGGCCTGGGCGAGGACGGCTACCGGCTCTCCGAGCGTCAGGCCAAGGCCATCCTGGACCTGCAACTGCACCGGCTCACGGGCCTGGAGCAGGAGAAGATCCTCAAGGAGTTCGGGGAGATCCTCGATCGCATTGCCGAGCTGCTGCTGATCCTCTCCGACCCCGACCGCCTGATGGAGGTGATCCGCGACGAGCTGACCGCCATCCGCGATCAGTTCGGCGATGCCCGCCGCACCGAGATCCAGATCGACCATGCCGACCTGACGCTGGAGGACCTGATCGTCCCCGAGGACGTGGTGGTGACCCTCTCCCATCAGGGCTATGTGAAGGCCCAGCCCATCAGCGAGTACCAGGCCCAGAAGCGCGGCGGCAAGGGCAAGAGCGCGTCCTCCCTCAAGGAGGAGGACTTCATCGACCGCATCTTCGTGGCCAACTCCCGCGACACCGTGCTGTGCTTCTCGAGCCGCGGGCGGGTCTACTGGCTCAAGGTCTACGAGCTGCCTCAATCCGGGCGCGGCGCCCGCGGGCGGCCCATGGTGAACCTGCTGCCCCTGGAGGCCGGGGAGCGCGTGAACGCCGTGCTGCCGGTGCCCGCCTACGAGGCGGGCAACTTCGTCTTCATGGCCACCAGCAAGGGCACGGTCAAGAAGACCCCGCTCCAGGACTTCTCGCGGCCACTGTCTCGCGGCATCATCGCGGTGGACCTGCACGAGGACGAGCACCTGGTCGGGGTCGCCATCACCGACGGCAAGCAGGACCTGATGCTCTTCACCTCCGCGGGCAAGGCGGTGCGCTTCAACGAGTCGCACGTGCGCGCCATGGGCCGCACCGCCCACGGGGTGCGGGGCGTCAGCCTCGAGGAGGGCCAGCAGGTGATCGCCCTGCTGGTGGCAGAGCCCGGCAGCGTGCTCAGCGTGACCGAGCGCGGTTACGGCAAGCGCACGGCCATCGAGGGCTTCCCCACCAAGGGCCGCGGCACCAAGGGGGTGATCGCCATCCGTACCTCCGAGCGCAACGGGGCCCAGGTGGGCGCCGTGCTGGTGCGCCCCGGAGACGAGATCATGCTCATCACCGAGGGCGGCACCCTCATCCGCACCTCGGTGGACCAGATCCCCGTGGTGGGTCGCGACGCCCAGGGGGTGAAGCTGATCAGCCTCGGGGAGGGCGAGAGCCTGCGTCACGTCGAGCGCATCGTCGCCCTTGAAGGAGATGCGGGCGAGGCAGGCGGGGACGACGGCGAGGGTGACCCGGACGGCGACACCCCCGATGCCGCTCCGGATGCGTCTCCGGATCCGTCCGGCGCCGACGACTGACCCGCCCCGGGCGCTCGCGCGTCAGCCGACCACGACCGAACCGGCAGATCACCAACCCACGTCCGCAACCCAAAATCGAATCGCCCCGGAGAACCCCATGCCCCGCGTCTTCAATTTCAGCGCCGGCCCCGCCATGCTGCCCGAGCCGGTGCTCGAGCAGGCCAGAGAGGAGATGCTCGACTGGCGCGGGAGCGGCATGTGCGTGGCTGAGATGAGCCACCGAGGCAAGGAGTTCATGTCGATTGCCGACCAGGCCGAGGCCGATCTGCGCGAGCTGCTGGCGGTCCCGGACGGCTACAAGGTCCTGTTCCTCCAGGGCGGGGCCTCGACCCAGTTCGCCATGGTCCCCATGAACCTGCTGCGCGGGTCCGAGGGGGCGGACTATCTCAACACCGGCTCCTGGTCCAAGAAGGCGATCGCGGAGGCGCGCCGGTTCGGTGCCGTCAACGTGGCCGCCAACACCGAGTCCGAGCGCTTCAACCGCGCCCCGGCCCAGGACGAGCTGGCGCTCGATGGCGCCGCGGCCTATGTGCACTACACCCCCAACGAGACCATCGAGGGTGTGGAGTTTCCCTATGTGCCCGAGACCAACGGCAAGCCGCTGGTGGCGGATATGTCCTCCACCATCCTCTCCCGGCCCATCGAGATCGAGCGCTTCGGGCTGATCTATGCGGGCGCCCAGAAGAACATCGGCCCGGCGGGCCTGACCATCGTGATCCTGCGTGAGGACCTGATGGGCCAGCCCCTGGCGGGGACCCCCACCATGCTCGATTACAAGACCCATGCCGACAACGGGTCGATGTACAACACCCCGCCCACCTATGCCTGGTATCTCGCCGGTCTGGTCTTCCAGTGGCTCAAGGGCCTGGGCGGGCTCGCGGTGATGGCCGAGACCAACGCGCGCAAGGCCGAGCTGCTCTACGGCACCATCGATGCCTCCGGTTTCTACGGCAACCCGGTGGCGCCCGATTCGCGCTCCTGGATGAACGTCCCCTTCACCCTGGCCGATCCCGGGCTGGACGAGACCTTCCTCAAGGAGGCCAAGGCCGAGGGCCTGACGACGCTCAAGGGCCATCGCTCGGTGGGCGGGATGCGTGCGAGCATCTACAACGCCATGCCCGAGGCGGGGGTGCAGGCGCTGGTCGCCTTCATGAAGGAGTTCGAGCGGACGCGGGGCTAGCAACAGCGTAGGGCGGAACGCCGCAGGCGGTTCCGCCATCTCGGTAGCCGGCACAGCGGCGGATCACCCTTCGGGCATCCGCCCTACGGAGTGAACCCATGTTCAAGATCCAGACCCTCAACAATATCTCTGTCGCCGGGCTCGACCGGCTCCCCCGCGACCGCTACGAGGTCGCCTCCGAGATCGCCCATCCCGACGCCATCCTGGTGCGCTCGGCCAAGATGCACGACATGGAGATCCCCGACACCTTGAAGGCCATCGGCCGCGCCGGTGCCGGGACCAACAACATCCCGGTGCCGGCCATGACCGCGCGCGGGGTCGCCGTGTTCAACGCGCCCGGTGCCAACGCCAACGCGGTGAAGGAGCTGGTGATCGCCGGCATGCTGATCACCGCCCGCAACCTGGGTGCCGCCTGGCAGTTCGCACGCGGTCTCGCGGGATCTGACGGCGAGATCGGCAAGGCGGTGGAGTCGGGCAAGAAGCAGTTCGTCGGCTTCGAGCTGCCCGGCCGCACCCTTGGCGTGATCGGGCTCGGCGCCATCGGCGTGAAGGTGGCCAATGCCGCCCGGGCGCTCGGCATGCGGGTGATCGGCTACGATCCCACCATCACGGTCAAGCGCGCCTGGCAGTTGGAGAGCGATGTCGAGGCGGCCCTGTCCATCGACGACCTGCTCTCGCGCTCCGACTTCGTCACCTTCCATGTGCCCCTCACCGACGACACCCGGCACATGATCAACGCCGAGCGCATCAAGACCATGAAGAAAGGGGCCGTGCTGCTCAACTTCTCGCGCGACGGCATCCTCGACGACGACGCCGTGGTGACGGCCCTGGATCAGGGTCATCTCTATGCCTATTGCTGCGACTTCCCGAGCAACCTGCTGAAGGACCACCCGCGGGTGGTGACCCTGCCCCATCTCGGGGCCTCCACCAAGGAGGCGGAGGACAACTGCGCCGTGATGGTCGCAGACCAGGTCCGCGACTATCTGGAGGACGGCACGGTGCTCAACTCGGTGAACTTCCCCGAGATCGAGCTGCCGCGGAACGGCGGCTTCCGGATGGCCATCGTCAACAGCAACGTCCCCAACATGGTGGGTCAGATCTCCACCGATCTCGCCGAGGCCAAGCTCAATATCCTGGACATGCTCAACCGCTCCCGGGGCGATGTCGCGGTCACCCTGATCGACGTCGACCGGCCTTGCCCGGAGGACACCGTCGCCAAGATCCGGGCCATCCCCGGGGTGCTGTCCGTGCGCTGTCTGGGCGGCTGATCCGCGGGTCCGCCATGAGCAAAGGCGATGGGCTGGAGGGGATCCGCGGGCGCATCGACGCCATCGACCAGGAGATCCTGCGTCTGATCAGCGAGCGCGCCCGCTGCGCCCAGGAGGTCGGACGCATCAAGGCCGCGACCGACGCGACGGGGGAGGGCGGCGCCCGCTTCTATCGTCCCGAGCGCGAGGCGGCGATCCTGCGCACCATCAAGGACCGCAACCCCGGGCCACTCGCCGACGAGGAGGCCGCGCGGCTGTTCCGGGAGATCATGTCGGCCTGCCTGGCCCTGGAGCGGCCCATCGATGCCGCCTACCTGGGCCCCGAGGGCACCTTCACCCAGGCCGCCGCCATCAAGCACTTCGGCCACTCGGTGCGCACCACCGCCTTCGCCAGCATCGGCGACATCTTCCGCGAGGTCGAGTCGGGCTCCTGTGACTACGGGGTGGTGCCGGTGGAGAACTCCACCGAGGGCGTGGTGAGCCACACCCTCGACATGTTCATGACCTCGACCCTGGCGATCGCGGGCGAGGTGAGCCTGCGTATCCACCATCACCTGATGAGCCGGGAGGCCGATCTGGCGGCCGTGCGCTGCGTCTACTCCCACCAGCAATCACTCGCCCAATGTCGGGGCTGGCTCGATCGCCATCTGCCCCAGGCCGAGCGGGTGGCCGTGGGCAGCAACGCCGAGGCCGCGCGACTCGCGAGCGCCGAGCCCGGGGCCGCCGCGGTGGCGGGCGTCCAGGCCGCGGAGATCTACGACCTGCGGGTCCTGGCCGAGCGCATCGAGGACGAGCCAGGCAACACCACCCGCTTCCTGGTGGTCGGCGCCCACGACGCCCCACCGAGCGGCCAGGACAAGACCAGCCTGTTGCTCGCGTGCCGTAACGAGTCCGGCGGACTCCATGCCCTGCTGACCCCGCTCGCGGCGCATCAGATCAGCATGAGCCGGATCGAGTCCCGGCCCTCGCGGCGTGGCATCTGGGACTATGTCTTCTTCGTCGACATCCTCGGTCACCGCGACGAACCCGCCGTCGCGAGCGCGCTGGAGCATCTCAAGCGGGAGGCCCTGCTGTTCAAGGTCCTGGGGTCTTATCCGGTCGCGGTCCTCTGAGGGCCGCGGGGCCCTGCGCTGCCTGATGCGCCGGTTCCGTCTTGGGGGCCATGCCGGCCCGTTGGGATGCCGCGCTGTTGCAAGCCGCGGAAGACGCTGCTTTTCAGGCGTCTCCTTTAGCTGCAGCGCAGGAGAGACGATCCCTAGATGAATCTGATCAGCGTCTCGCCAGGGCATCCAGAGGACTCTGCACCCCCTTCCCACCCCGATTGAGCACGTGCGTATAGATCATGGTGGTGGACACGTCCGAATGACCCAAGAGCTCCTGCACGGTGCGGATGTCATAGCCCGCCTGGAGCAGATGGGTGGCGAATGAATGGCGCAGCGTATGGGTGCCGACGCGCTTCTCGATCCCGGCCGCCCGCGCCGCCCCGTTCACCGCCTTCTGAAGCCCCGTCTCGTGCAGGTGGTGGCGCCGCAGCACGCCGCTACGCGGGTCCGCCGAAACGCGCCCGCTCGGGAAGACGTACTGCCAGCGCCAGTCCTTCGACGCATGCGGCATCTTGCGCGCAAGGGCGTCCGGCAGATAAACCTCCCCCAGGCCCTCCTTCAGGTCGCCCTGGTGGAGATCGCGCACCCGCTCAAGATGGGCCCGCAGCTCCGGAACCAGTCGTTCCGGCAGTGGCACCACCCGATCCTTGCCGCCCTTACCGTTGCGCACCGTGATCTGCCCATAGCCGAAGTCGAGGTCCTGCACCCGCAGGCGCACGCACTCCATGAGCCGCATCCCGGTGCCCAGTACAGATACCATCAGCGAGGCCATCAGCCCCTGGGTGCCCGACAACTGCCTGAGCAGCGCCTCCACCTCTGCATGGGTGAGCACCGTCGGCAGCCGTTTCGGCCGTCGGGCGCGG
The DNA here is from genome assembly GCA_963714915.1 of uncultured Gammaproteobacteria bacterium. Lineage (GTDB taxonomy): Bacteria > Pseudomonadota > Gammaproteobacteria > Chromatiales > Chromatiaceae > Thiodictyon. The sequence goes on along the minus strand of CAVQQM010000029.1, from coordinate 5,980 downwards.
GCGAAGTCGCCGAAGTCCAAACCCTCGCGCCTGAAGACCTCGCGATACAGAAAGACCAGGGCATTGAGCGCCAGGTTCTGGGTGCTGGCCGAGACCCGCCGCGCGATCGCTAGGTGCTCCAGGAACGCACTCACATCCTCCACCCCCAGTCCCTCCGGGTCGCGGTTCTGGTGGAAGCCGATGAAGCGCATGATCCAATGCAGGTAGGTCTGCTCGGTACGGATGGCGAGCCCCTTCACCCGCGCCAGGGCGCTCACCCGGCCGAGCAGCGCTCCGTGGGCCTCGCGCACCAGCGCAAATGGCAAGGCATCACGTTCCATCTCCTGCGCCGGGCGTGAAGGACTCCCCGTAGTCCCGGGCCACGGTCGGATGGTCCCGCCCCAGCTCCCGCGCCGATGCCGCCCAGTGGGCCCAGTCCACCTCGGCGAGCCAGTCCGCCCCGGCCATCTCGTGGAGCATCCGTATAGCATCCGCCGCCTGGCGAACCTGCCAGCCCTTTACCGCGGGATTGCGCCCCAGCTCAGACAGGTAGGCGTCCACGTCCGCGGGCCTTTGGTCCGCGAGCCTGGACTCGCCCAAGGGATTCAACGTACTGCTCGGCACGCCTCACGACCCAGCGGTCGAATGGTGCCTTGATGCCTGATTTCTGGACCCTTTCCGCGAACCTGGCCCAGAAGGCGCGGACCTTTTCCTCACGCGTTGACGGGGTATCGCGCATGGGCTAGCCTCCAGACCGTTACACGGGAGCGCGAGGGATCCTAGGCCCCGCGGTCGTCGTGAACGTCGTGTAACAGTCTAGTGACTAGGCGGATTCTGTCTAGTACCGGAAACGGAGAATCTGTGCTAACCGGACTAGGCAGATCTGTGAAGTAACAGTTGAACTAATCCGCTCCGCGGGGCCTATGCGAGGCCATTGCGAACCCGCATTGGATTGCGGAATGAAGGGCCAATAGGAAGGCAGCCCGGACGCGCCGTTTTGCTGCGCCTGTCTGCGCCGTCGTCCAGACTCCGATCGACCCAATTGGGGTCGTTTTCGGAGAGCCCGACGATGACGCCGCTGCGCGAACGCATGATCAAGGCCATGCACATGCATGGCTTCTCACCGCGAACCCATGAGAGCTATCTGGCCGCCGTCACCGGCCTGGCACGCTTCACCCGCCGCTCGCCCGATACCCTGAGCAGGGCCGATCTGGCGCGCTATTTCGAGCACCTGACGGTCGAGCGCCAGCTCGCCCCGGCGAGCGTTCGGTTGGCCTACAACGGCATCCGTTTCCTTTACCTCCAGGTCCTGGCGTGGCCGGCGGTCGACCTGGAGGTGACGCTGCCCAAGCGGCCGCAGCGCATTCCGGCGCTGCTGACCCGGGGGGAGGTGGCGGCCATCCTGGCGGCCTGCGACAGCCCGCGCTATCGCACCATGCTCACGGTGTGCTACGGCTGTGGGCTGCGGCTCTCGGAGGTGCTCGCCTTGCGGGTTGGTGACATCGACGGGGAGCGCAAGCTCCTGCGCGTGGAGCAGGGCAAGGGGGCCAAGGATCGGCTGGTGCCGCTCTCGCCGACCCTGTTGGACGCCTTGCGCGCCCACTGGCGGCTGTATCGCCCCCATCACTGGCTCTTCGCCGGGCGCTGCGGCGAGGCGCTCTCGCCCACCGCCTTACAGAAGGCCTACACCCGTGCCAAGCGCCAGGCCGGGGTCACCAAGCCCGGCGGCATCCATGCCCTGCGCCACGCCTACGCGACCCACCAACTGGCCGCGGGGCTCAATGTCGAGCGCCTGCAGCGCCTGATGGGACACAGCAGCATTCAGACGACCCTGCGCTATGTCCATTGGCTGCCCTCGGCCCGCGAGGGCGAGGGGGCGCTCGACCTCATCGCCCAGCTGGAGGGGTCCGATGCTTGAGCCCTCCCTGCAAGCGGTGATGGCCGCCTGTCTGGACGGCCATGCCGACACCCATCGGCTTTCGCCGCGTCAGTGGCAGGTCTGTCGGCACATCCTGGATTGCCGCACCGCGGCGCTGGGCGGACTGCACTTGGCCTGCGACGCCTGCGGGGTCGAGGTGCCAGCCTACCATTCGTGCCGCGACCGCCACTGCCCGCGCTGCCAACGCCGGGCCTCGCTCGACTGGTGCGAGCGCCAGCGGGCGGCGGTGCTGCCGGTGACCTACCATCACCTGGTGTTCACCCTGCCGGACATTCTTAACGGCTGGGTGGAGGTCCATCCCCAGGAGATGTATTCCCTGCTGTTCGAGACGGTCTGGGCCACCCTCTCGGCCTTCGGGGGCGACCCCAAGCGCCTGGACGGCCAGCTCGGCATGACGGCGATGCTCCACACCTGGGGGCAGACCCTGGTGCGCCATGTCCATCTGCATTGCCTGGTGCCGGGCGGGGCGCTCGGGGCGGACGGAAGCTGGCACCCGGCCACGAGCACGTACCTCTTTCCAGTGCGGGCCCTGTCGCGGCGCTTCCGCGGCGGGTTCGTCAGCCGCCTGCGCGGCGCCTTCGAGGCCGGCGCGCTGCCCCGCCTGAAGGGGCCGGCGGAGGTCAAGCGCGTGCTCGACGCCCTGATGACCCGGGAGTGGGTGGTCTACTCCAAACCGGCCCTCGCCCGCGCCGAGACGGTGGTGGACTATCTGGGCCGCTACAGCCACCGTATCGCCTTGAGCGATACCCGCCTGCTCGGCTTCGACGGCGAGGCCGTGGACCTGGCCTACAAGGACTACCGCGATGGTGACCGGCGCAAGGTCATGACCCTGGCCGGGGAGGAACTGATTCGCCGTTTCCTCCTGCATGTGCTGCCCAAGGGATTCATGCGGGTGCGCCACTTCGGGTTTCTGGCCAACCGCTGCCGCGCGCGCCGCCTGGCGCAGATCCGCACGGCGCTGGCGGCGCGCCCGCCCAAGCGGACGCCCGGAAGTGAGGCCGAAGCCGGCACGGAGGCGCGGCCCTGCCCGCTGTGCCGTAACGGGCGGCTGCGCGTGACGGGGCAGCTCGCACCGCGGCGCGCGTTGCCACAGCCGCCGAGGGGCGCGACCCGCCAGCGCGAATAGAGACCCCGGCGACCGCCTCGCGGTCCCGAACGGCGTCTCCCGCGCACAGGCCGCGCGCGGCCTGCGCTCGCGCTCGCCTCGCAGTCAGAAACTGGCTATCCTCGCCCCTGGACATCTTGATCGCAGGCCCATCCACCAGCTTCAGGAGCCGCTCGGATGCACCCGTTCCGCCTCGCCGATCCCCCTTCGCCCGCTCGCACGCCTCTCCGCCACCCCCGTCGGTCCGCGCTCAACGCATACAATCCCCCTTCTCTAAGGTAGCCCGCGTCCGTGCCCGCCGGCGGCACCGTGGCGGGATCGGATTAGTCCAACGACATCTATAAGTCGTGCGCAGCGGACGCCGTGCCAGGACTGAAGCTCATCGCGCGCGCACGACGTATAGATGCTTAGCCGTTAGCCCCCTTAAGGAAACACCTGTGGATGAAATAGAGTATTACAAAAAGGCCAAGAATTATCTGCTGTCCTTTGACTCAGTGTCGGAGGATATGTTGGAAGCTCACATAAATGAATGGGCTCAGAAAACCCAAGACCATCAAAGAGCTTTTCAAGGCTTTCCTTCTCCACGCGCAGAATAGGCAAGGGATGCCAAATAGCATCGGCGATATAGAAAAGCTATCAAATGTTCTCTTCAAGTTCGAGCATGCAAAGGTCAATAAAGAATATGATGGCTGGGAGAATATCTTCGATGCAATTATTGAGAGTGGGTATAAACCGCCAGGTAGGATGATTAAGTCAAATAACAAAAGCTATTGGGTGGTTTATTGCAAAGCAATTGCCTCCATAGCGGAATTCATGGCTGCATATAAAAGCTTGGAGGAGTTTCAAAAGTTCGTTGATGGGTTCTTGACCAACGAACAGTCAAAGCTTGCATTGCCACTCTTGTTGTCCAAGGAAGTATTTGGTTTTGGGTTTGCCCTTGCTTGTGATTTTCTCAAAGAGAACGTATCGCCAGAATTTATAAAACCAGATACACATATAAATGAGATAGCGCAGGGTCTAGGTATAACAAAATCAAAAAACAACTATCGTATATTCAGAGATGTAGAAGCATATTGTGACAGAATTAATGTCCTACCTTATGCAGTAGACAAAGTGTTTTGGCTTGTTGGCAGTGGAAATTTCTACTTATCCGGGGTGAAGGTAAATACTTCTAAGAAGCAGTTTATTGCAGAAATACGGGGCTAACATGCGGCTACAGCGGACGCGCCAAAGGCGCGCGCCGCTGAGCCTTGGCGTTAGCCTCAGAACCGGCCGCTCGTCGTATGCATTCGAAGAAGGTATGAAAATCAAAATGAATGAAGAGAAAATCACAATACAGTTTAAGTATCCATGGACGATGATGCCATTAGAAAGCACTGACGAATGGATAGATGCTGTATCAAAATCACTAAAGATAAAAGATCCCCTGTATGGAAAAAAGATCTTTGTATCCGGCCGGCATGAAACTGAAAACCTAATATTGGTGGATAATGATACCGACGATAACTACGGTATCGTATCATTCAATTTTACTGAAGAATCGAACACCGTAGAGTTTAATACAGTAGAAGTGTTGCATTCAAGAAGATCACTGGCAGAAAAGCTGCAAAGTGATCATGAAAAGGCTGTCGCGAAATTCAAGTGAACTGAGGCTAACACGCCCCTCAAGCCCACCCCATACTGCGCACACAGCTCAGTGCTTTCATTCAGCCTTTTCATGGCGCAGTATAGGCCGGCTTAGGTGCGACGTTAGCGCCAAGAGAAGAGTTTTCCATCAAACCGTCTTAGGTGACCCATGAAATACAAAGTCGCTCTCCGAAAAACAGATGAAGGCTTTAGCGTTTCCTGCCCAGGTCTACCTGGATGCTGGTCACAGGGGAAGACAGAACAGGAAGCTTTAGAAAACATTGCGGATGCAATAAATGAATACGTTGCTGTTTCGGCAGAATTGGCCGCAACGGAAGAGACAGAAATGCGGGAAGTCGAAGTGGCCGCGTAAGGATGCCGAAAATTCCAGGTGTCAATCATCGCGATGCGGTTCGGGCTTTACAGAAGGCAGGGTTCCGAGTTGTCCGGGAAAGCAAGCACATCATCATGTCTGACGGCGTGCGAATCCTTACCATTCCAAGGGGGAATCCTGTTGATGCTTTTACGCTCGGCGGAATCGTTAGGGATGCTGGCTTGACCGTAGAGCAATTCAAGAAACTGCTTTGATGCCAAAAGGCGCTAACACGGCGCTCAAGCCGACCCCGCGCGGCCAGCGTCGTGCTGGATCTTGAGTTTGGTGCCGCGCGCGGGTCGTCTTATCTTGGCGTTAGAGCCAAATATCAGTACGTACTCGGGGAACCGGCATGAACCTACACGAGATTGAGCGCGAAGCCCTACACCTTTCAGAGGAAGAAAGGGCAGAACTTGCTCAAAAGCTTTTGCTGAGCCTAGACACCCCAACCGAGGCGGAAATCGCCGAGGATTGGCTCGTAGAGGCAGATCGTAGAGCGCGCGAACTAGATGAAGGACTCGTTGAGGCAATTCCTGCGGAAGAAGTAAGGCGGAAGGCGATGTCTCTACTCAGATGAGCTATTTCTTTCACCCTGCCGCTGAGGCGGAATATTTGGAAGCAATAGCCTATTACGAGTCGAAACGCCCAGGGCTTGGGGCGACCTATCTGACAGAGTTTGAAAGAGTAATTGAAACAATCTGCGAAGCTCCACACCGAAATCCCGTGGAAAAGCACCCAGACGTCAGACGCATGCGAATGAAAAGATTTCCTTTTGCCATTTTGTACCGAGAGAACGCAGGTTCCGTTCAGGTATTGGCAGTAGCACACCACCGGCGGCGGCCTCAGTACTGGCTAGGACGGCTCTAACAAGTGCGTAAACTCGGACCCGGTACCGCGCACCGACCTCCTGAGCTGAATTGAAGCCCCGTACCAAGCGCGGCACCGGTCCGGTTACGCT
>CAVQQM010000028.1:0-84679 GCA_963714915.1 uncultured Gammaproteobacteria bacterium | reverse complement strand
ACGATCTCCTCGAGGATGGCCTGGGCCCGATCCATGTCGTCGGAGTAGCCGATCCCGAACTCCATGTCGACCCGTCGCGTGTCGACGCCGGTGATGTTGGTGATGACGTCGTTCCAGATCTTGTTGTTCGGGATCACCATCTCCTGGTTGTCGAAGGTCTTGATGGTGGTGGAGACCAGGTTCAGCGACTGCACGGTCCCGGAGACCCCGCCTGCCTCGACGGCATCGCCCACGTCGAAAGGCCGGAAGAACAGGATCATCAAACCGCTGGCGAAGTTGCTCAGCGAGTCCTGCAGGGCGAAGGCCACGACGAAGCCGGCGGCGCCGACCAAGGCGAGCAGCGGACCGATGGTGATCTCGAGCGCCGAGAGGGCCATGAGGAAACCGCCGATCATCACCACCCAACGCACCGCCCCGACCAGGAAGTGCTCCAGCAGCTGAGACGCCTTGCCCGAGGCGCGCAGGGCACGGTGCACCCCGCGGCTGAAGAGCTTGGAGAGCAGCCAGGCGACAATCAGGATCGCCAGGAACATGCCGATGTTCTTCGCCCAGCGCAGCCCCCCCTCCTCGGAGGTGAGCCAACCCCTGATGGCGACCCAGGCCGAGGTGGTGTCCTTGAGGTCGACCCGGATCCCCGCCACCGACGTGGCGTAGAGCCGATAGTCCTTGACCGCCGCCAGGGTCTCCGTGTCCTCGGGATCGGTCTTGGTCTCGAGCTCGTCCAGCACGGCCTTCAGCCGATCGATGAGCTGGGTGCGCTCTTCCCTCAGCGCATTGACCGACTCAAGCACGTCGACCTTGGCCTCCTCCGCCTGCTCCTTGGCCGACGCGATCGCACCCGCCGCGGATTCCACGGCGCGCGTTGTGTCGCTGACGTCCTCCGCGACCGCAGCCGCCGCCTTGCCCGCCTGCTCGCCGACCTTTGCGCTTGCGGCCTGGGCCTCGTCGCTGGCCTCCCGCAGCTTGCCAGCCGCGTCTTTCACGGACTCGGCGCCCCCCGTGTCGGCCGCCTCTGCCACGTCGGCGGAGTCCTTGACCCGATCCACCGCCACCTCGGCCTCGTCCGCCGCCCGGGCCGTCTCCTCGAGCGCTGACTCTCCGCCCGTCGCCGACGCGTCCTCGGCCTCCTCGCGGGCTTTGGCCGCATCCTCAACCTCGGCGATGCTCTCCTGCGCCTCGGCCATCGCTTCCTTGGCCTTCTCGGCCGCCTCTTGGGCCTCCCCGACTGCCGCCCCGGGGCCCGTGGCCTGGATCTCCGACGCGCTACGCTCGACCTCCTCGAGCTCTTGCCTGGCCTCCTCGGCCTTGGCCTGGACCTCCTTGGCCGCGGCGATCTCCCGATTACGACGCTGGACCAGGAGCTCCTCCTGGGCGATCTCCCGCGCCTTCTCCTGGACCAGGGACTGCCAGCCATCCGCCTCGACCAGGAGCTCGTCCTTCGTCAAGGGCCTGAGCAAGGCGACCAGATCCTCCAGTGGGAGCTCGGGGTCGCTGGTCGTCACCGGCTCGGGCGGCGGCGCGGCCTCCTCGGCGGCGGCCCCGTGGGGGACCAGGGTTGCGAAGGCCAGCAGCGCCAAACAGGCGGCCGCCAGCGTGGTCTTGACACGCTGAGGCATGCGATTTCCTCGAATTGTGGCGGGGCGAACCCGAAAGATGGGGGGCGGCCAGGGGCCGATCCCCGACGAGCGGAGGTTCAATTGTGTCACGATGGGCCCGGTGTGCGAACCCCGGGACGATGCGCGTGCGGCACAGCCGGCGCACGGACGGGCGCCGGCTCGCTGCTCAGAGATGGGACAACGGGGCGCGCCGCCCGACGACGGGCGGCGCGCTCTCAGGTCGGAACAGCCGGCTCGCGCGACCGGAGGGTCAGCGTGCCCCGGGGGGGCGCCAGGTGATCAGCCGACGCCGGGGTAATCCGCCAGCCCCGGGTTGTCGGCCACGTTCTTGAGCTTGGGCGTGTTGAGCTTGTCGATCTTCACTGTCTTGACGTCGCGCAGGTACTCGGCGACCACCTCCCAGATGGGTGCGCCGGGTGCCTGGCTACTCACGGTCGCCCAGCCCGCGACCACATAGGTCTTGTCCGCCTCGATCTTGGTGCCGTCGTTGAGCTGCATATCGGTGATGCGGTTGCCGATGGTCTCCTTGGGATCGCAGACATAATCCAGGCCGCCGACCCGGACCATGTCTCCGCCCTGCTGGATGTAGGGATCGGGGTTGAAGAGGTTGTCGCAGACGTCCTCGAGGATGATCTTGATGTCCGTCCCGGTCATCTCCCGGCGATAGGTCTCGGGATAGGTGATACAGGTCTGGTCCATCACGTTGTCCATGGTGATGGTCTGACCGGGCAGCACGGTGGTGCCCCAGCGGAATCCGGGCGAGAGGCTGATCTGGGCGTCGCCCACCTTCATCAGGGCATCGCAGATCACCTGGTCGAAGGTCCCGTTGAAGTTGCCGCGCCGGAACAGGGTCTGCTCGGCGACCGCCAGCTTCTCGGTGAGGTCGGCCAGATAGGGTGCGCGCACATCGGTGATGTACTTGGTCATCTCCGCGTTGGGCTCGATCAGGTTCGAGAACACCGGGAGCAGGCGGTAGCGGAAGTCGCGCAGCTTGCCGTCCTTCACGTCGAGGTCCATGACGCCCAGGAACTTGCCGTTGGAGCCGGCATTGGTCACCAGGGTCTTGCCGCTGGCGTTCTCGACCACCGTGGGGGCCGGCATGCCGTCGTGGGTGTGTCCGCCGAAGATGACGTCGATCCCGGTCACCCGCGAGGCCATCTTGAGGTCCACGTCCATGCCGTTGTGGGAGATGACCACCACCAGGTCCGGCTTCTCCTCCTCGCGCACCTGGTCGACCATCTCCTGCATCCGCCCGTCCTCGATGCCGAAGGTCCAGTCCGGTATGAAGCGCTGGGGGTTGGCGATGGGGGTGTAGGGGAAGGCCTGGCCGATGACTGCGACCTTCACGCCGCCGACCTCCTTGACCACGTAAGGCTGGAAGGCAAGACCCGAGTCCTCGTTGAAGCCGCTGAAGTCGGCGAAGCGATAATCGAACAGGGCCTCCTCGCGCACCTTGACGTTCTGGGCCACGAAGTCGCCCTTGAACTCGCCGATGTTCTTGATCACCTCCTCGTCGAGGTAGGTGAACTCCCAGTGCCCGGTCATCACGTCGACGCCGAGCAGGTTACAGGCGCCGACCATGTCCATGCCGCGGGTCCAGTAGGCGGTGCCCGAGCCCTGCCAGGTGTCGCCGCCGTCGAGCAGCAGGCTGTTGCCGTCGCCGCGCTCGCTGCGGATGCGGTCCACCAGGGTCTTCAAGTGTGCGAAGCCGCCGACGGAGCCGAACTTCTGGGCCGCCTCGTCGAAGTTCAGGAAGGTGAAGGCGTGGGCCTCGATGCCGCCGGGCTCGACCCCGAAGTGCTTGAGGAAGGCGTCGCCGACAATATGGGGGGCGCGACCGAAGGCATCGCCAAGGCCGATGTTGACGTTGGGCTCGCGGAACCAGATGGGGTTGAGCTGGGCGTGGGTATCCGTGATGTGCAGTAGGGTCACGTTGCCGAACTTCGGCACCTCGTAAAGATCGCTCGGTTGGCGCATGGCGGCGAAGACGGAGCTCGGCAGCATGCCCGCGGCGCCGGCGAGGCCGACCAGACGCATGAATTCACGACGCGATAGGGACATCGTTATCATCCTCCAACAGGGTTTTGAGTGGGCTCGGCAAGGGAGCGGCGTTGCGCCGCAGGGTGGTATATCCCGACTAGTATGCCCGGTAAACTCCGGCCCTGACCATCCCGGGATGTGGTGCCCGCGATTCGGGTTTATGCCAAGGTGGCATCCCGCGAGCCCTGTGAGCCCCGGGGGAGAGCCCCCAAGGAGCGCCCCGGGAGGGAGCCCGGATGGCCTCCCGCCTGGGAAGGCCCCAGCGGCAAGCGGGCGGCAGCGGCCAGATCACAACAACAACGACCACATCGTCTTGATAGCGTCCAACCCCTTCGAGCGCGGCCTGGCCGGGATCCGCCGGATCCTCACCCCTTGGGTACTGGCGGTCTCCTTGCTGGGGGCGAGCCTGGCGGGCCCCCTCGCCGCCGGGGCCGATGCCGCCGCGGAGCGCGAGATCGTGATCGGGGTGCTCAGCCACCGGGGCGACGCGATCACCTCCCGCATGTGGTCGCCGACCGCGTCCTACCTGAGCAGCGCCCTGCCCGGATACCGGTTTCGCATCCAACCACTGGATTTCTCCGCGGTGGACGCGGCCGTGCGCGACGCGCGAGTGGACTTCGTGCTGGTCAACCCCGGGATCTACGTCAACCTCGAGGTGCGTTATCGCGTCTCGCGCATCGCAACCATGCGCAACCGGATCGGCGAGGCCGAGCGCAATGTCTTCGGCGGGGTGATCTTCACGCGCGCGGATCGCGCCGATCTCACCCGTCTCCAAGACCTGCGGGGCCATTCGCTGGCGGCGGTCGACCCGGACTCGTTGGGGGGCTTCCAGATGGCCTGGGGGGAGCTGGCGTCCGCGGGGATCCAGCCGCGCCGGGACCTGGCGCGTCTCACCTTCGCCGGCACCCACGACGCCGTGGTCCTGTCGGTGGCCGCGGGGCACCAGGACGCGGGCACGGTGCGCACCGACATCCTCGAGAAGATGCAGGCGGAGGGTGCCATCCGCATTGACGACTTCCGCATCCTGAACGCGCAGATCGACCCGGATTTCCCGTTCGTGCGCAGCACCCCTCTGTTCCCCGAATGGCCCTTCAGCAAGCTGCGTCACACCGCGGACGAGCTGGCCCAGCGGGTCGCCATCGCCTTGCTCGGCATGCCGCCGACGCACCCCGCGGCCCGGGCCGGCGCCTATGCGGGCTGGACGGTGCCCCTCGACTACCAGCCGGTGCATGAGCTGCTGCGCCGACTGCGCCTGCCGCCTTACGACCGGCCCGCCCCTTTCACCCTCGAGGAGGCCATCGCGCGCTACTGGCAGGCCCTGGTCTCAGGCGTCGCGGCACTCCTGGTGATGGCCCTGCTGACCACCCGAGTCACCCGGCTCAACCAACGTCTCGCCCGAGCCAAGGCCCGGCTCGAGCAGCAGCAGGAGCTGATCCTCAACTCGGTGGCGGAGGGGATCTACGGGGTGGACCTGTCGGGGCGCACCACCTTCGTCAACCGTCCCCTGCTCGAGCTGACCGGCTGGCGCGCCGAGGAGCTGATCGGCGCCAGCCAGCACGACATCCTCCACCACACCCATGCGGACGGGCGCCAGCACGCAGCCGATGACTGCCCGGTCTATGCCACCTTCCGCGACAACCAGCCGCGGTTCATCGACGACGACGTGTTCTGGCGCAAGGACGGCACCAGCTTCCCGGTGGAGTACAGCTCCACCCCCATCCGCGACGACCAGGGCCTCACCACCGGCACCGTGGTCGTCTTCCGTGATGTCACCGAGCGCAAGCAGGCCGAAGAGCGGGTCCGCGAGCACCAGGCCGAGCTCGCCCATGTGGCACGGCTCAGCACCCTGGGCGAGATGGCCTCGGGCATCGCCCACGAGCTGAATCAACCCCTCACCGCAATCGCCACCAATGCGCGCGCCTGCGTGCGCATGCTCGAGGGCGGTCGCAACAGCAGGGAGCAGTGCAGCGACGTGATGGAGCGCATCTCCGCCCAGGCGGAGCGCGCGGGGGAGGTGATCCGCCAGATCCGCCGCTTCGTGCGCAAGGAGCCCCCGGAGATGCGCGCCACCTCGCTGGCGACCATGCTGGACACGGTCACCGGGCTGCTGCGCAGGGACGCCCAATTGGCCGGCATCCAGCTGATCGTCGAGCAGCCCCCCGGGCCGGTGTGGGTCCATGCCCAGGAGATACAGATCGAGCAGGTACTGCTGAACCTCGCGCGAAATGCCATCGAGGCCATGACCGGCCGCGACGCTCCGAAGCGGCTGACCCTCGCGGCACGCCCGGACGGCCCGGGGCGCATCGAGCTCAGCGTGAGCGACACCGGCCCAGGCTTGCCCCCGGACATCGCCGAGAGCGTGTTCCAGCCGTTCGTCACCAGCAAGCCCCAAGGACTGGGACTTGGGCTCTCGATCAGTGCCGGCATCGTCGAGACCCACGGCTCGGAGCTGCGCGTCGAGACAGATCCCGGCGTCGGGACCACCTTCCGCTTCACCCTACCCTTGGAATCCCAGGATGTCCCAGCCAGTCCCTGAGCCCACGGTGTTCATCGTCGACGACGACCGCGAGGTCCGGGAGGCCATCGAGCTGTTGATGGACTCCGTGGGACTAGGCTCCCGGAGCTTCGAGTCCGCCCAGGCCTATCTCGACCAGTTCGACCCCGACCTGCCGGGTTGTCTGGTACTGGACGTGCGGATGCGCGGCATCAGCGGGCTCGAGCTCCAGGAGCGCCTCGCGGAGGCCCCGATCCATCCCCCGGTGATCGTGGTCACCGGTCATGGTGACGTCCCCATGGCCGTGCGCGCGGTCAAGGCGGGCGCGGTCGACTTCATCGAGAAGCCGTTTCACGACCAGACCCTGCTCGATGCCGTCCATCGTGCCTTCGCGCAGGACGCCAGGAACCGGGGGCTCGCCTCTCGGCTCGCCGACATCCAGGAGCGGCTCACCCGTCTGACCCCCCGGGAGCGCGATATCCTCGATCAAGTGGTGGCAGGCAAGCGCAACAAGGTGATCGCGGCGGACCTACAGATCAGCCAGTCTACCGTCGAAGCCCATCGCGCCAAGGTCATGGAGAAGATGGAGGCGCGCTCACTCTCGGAGCTCATGCGCATGATGCTGGCTATCCCCACCGAGGATGAGCCCCGCGTGCCCGGCCATCACGGCGACTCGCCTAGGGGAAAACCCTAATCTCCTTGGGCACATGTCGCAATTGTTGGCGCACGCACCCGATGGCATCCTGGATGCTCGTCGTCCGCGGCGCCCGCGGCGTTATCGCGCAGTACAGATGCGCGGCGGGCGCTCAGGTGCGCGGTCTCACCCGCCCGGGCAGGGATGGTCTGCAGGCAACCCGAGCAGGTGATGACCGCACACCGCGCGGTCGGCGCCCCATCCGCGCCACTGGCTGCAACTCCCCCCATTGATCGCTGTCGAAAGGGCTCGCATCGGCACAACCCGAGGAGACCGGCAGAGGCCTGGAGTGGCACCCGACTGGAAGCACATCCGATCGCGTGGCGTGCTAGGATGCGGCGCCAGCGCTTGACGGCTGCAGGAGCCGCAGGGCCGATAGGCCCAGCACGCCGTCCCGCCCCCGGGTGCGCGATCTAGCGGAAGAAAACAAGAACGAGGCAGGTCCGGGAGCAACTCCCGACCTCTGCCTGGTCCCCAGGGGCCACCGAGGCAATAACCGAACTACCCCAATCTGGAGGTCCCGACATGCAAGCTGTCAAACCAACCCGACGCGTCTCTAGCGCGCCCTGGGCGCGCGGAGTCATGTTCGCCGCCCTGAGCACCCTGGCGGCAAGCGCCTGGGCCGAGATGCCGAGCTATGACCTCAACGGCGACGCCGAGGCCGGCAAGGTGGTCGCCTACGACCGCGGCAAGGGCAACTGCCTGGCCTGCCACCTCATCCCCGGCGGCGAGAGCCCTGGCGCCATCGGTCCAGCCCTGGTCGCCATGCAGACACGCTATCCGTCCAAGCAGGATCTCGCCATGCAGATCTGGGACGCCACCGTCAAGAATCCCGAGGTCGTCATGCCCCCGTTCGGCAAGCACGGCATCCTCACAGACGAGGAGTTTGTGAACGTCGTCGAATACATCTGGTCGCTCTGACCGACCTACCACCAGAGGCATGTATATGAACAAGAGCATCGCCGCGCTGACCGTCGCCGGACTGGTCGGCGCCCTGGCCGCCCCGCTGGTCGTGGCCACCCCCCAGGACGACCAGGCCACCTTCCAGGGCTACTTCGAGGAGCGCTTCCCCAACGTCCCCGCGGAGGAGTTCAAGAACGGGGTCTACGCAATCGACCCGGTCGGGCGGGAGAACTGGGAGGCCATCGAAGAGTTCCCGCCCTATGAGGCCGCCATCGAGGACGGCCGCACCATGTGGGAGACCCCCTTCGCCAACGGCAAGACCTATGCCGATTGCTTCCCTGATGGTCCTGCCGTGGGCGGGAAATTTCCCCATTGGGATAAGGAGAAGGGCATGGTCATGACCCTGCCCGTTGCCATCAACGAGTGTCGCCAGGCGAATGGCGAAGACCCTCTGAAGTACCTCAAGGGACCCATCGCCGATCTGCTCGCCTTCATCGCCTTCGAGTCTCGCGGACAGATCACCAATGTGGAGATCCCCGCGGACGACCCGCGGGCGCTCGAGGCCTATGAGAAGGGCAAGCAGTTCTATTTCGCCCGCCGTGGCCAGTTCAACTTCTCCTGCGCCGGCTGTCACGCCGGCAACTCCGGGACCACCCTGCGTACCGAGATCCTGAGCCCGGCGCTCGGCCACACCACCCACTGGCCGGTCTACCGCTCCAAATGGGGCGAGATGGGCACCCTGCACCGCCGCTTCAAAGGCTGTAATGAGCAGGTGCGCGCCGCGGCCTTCGAGCCCCAGGGTGAGGAGTACCGCAACCTCGAGTACTTCTATACCTACGTGAACAACGGCCAGGAGCTGAACGGCCCCGGCGCCCGCAAGTAGGCCCCATAAGACCCCATAACCCTAGGCCGCGCCGGAACCGGCGCGGCCCCTCCCGGAGCATGAGAGGAGCAGACAACAGATGAAGACGTCCAAATTCTTTAAGGGGATGCTGATCGCGGCCCTGCTTGCCGCCGTCCCCGTGACCTCGGTCTGGGCCGCCCATCGGTCCGAGGCCGAGGCCGCCATCGCCGCGGCCAAGGCCGCCCACGAAGAGGCGGTCGCCGCGGGTACCGCCTCCGAGGATACGGCGGCGCTGATCAAGCAGGCAGAGGATCTGATCCCCTCTCGCCAGTACACGAAGGCCATCCAGATCGCCAACCAGGCGAAGAAGCAGGATGAGTTCGCCGTGTCGGAGAAGACCAGTACTACGTCCGGTGCCGGCGAGGAGAAGGCCCTGGCGGAGAAGGCGATCGCGGACGCGCAGGCGGCGCGCAAGAAGGCCGCATCCGTGGGCGGTGAATGGCGTGACACCGGGAAGATGATCAAGCAGGCGGAAGACGCGGTGAAGGCCGGCGAGTACGAGAAGGCGATCTCTCTGGCCGGTCAGGCGAAGCGCCAGGGCGAGCTCGGGTACGAGCAGGCGATGGCCGAGAAAAATGCCACCTTCCCGAGCTTCATGACCAAGAAGTAACCCCTGGTCACCCGTGTCCGAACCTCGGACCGGGTGTATCTAGCCGGACCCGTTCGCCCCAACGTCATTCCCCGCAGAGGATTCAAACATCATGAGAACACCCGTCCTGCTCGCCGCCGCCCTGATCGCGAGCCCAGCGCTCGTGGCCCCGGCCTTCGCCGCCGACAACAAGATCGCCCCCATGGTCGAGACCGTGGAGGTGCTGCATAACGGCGAGACGGTCATCATTCAGCGCGGCCACGACCCCGATGCGCAGATTCCCGAGGCCTTCCGCAAGACCGACCGCGGCTGCCCGCCCTTCTGCATCCAGCCCATGATCGCGGCCCCCGGCGTCGAGACGATCGGCGAGCTCGAGATGCTGGAGTATCTGCATCGCATCGCACAAGGAGACGATTCATTCCTGGTGATCGACTCACGCACCCCCGACTGGGCCACCCGCGGCACCATCCCGGGCTCGGTGAACATCCCCTGGAACACCATCAACATCGACACCGCCGGCACCTTCGAGACCCCGGCCGAGGCCGAGGGGCTCAAGCACATCCTCGCCGACGAGTTCGGCGCCGAGGACAAGGGCGACGGCACCTGGGACTTCAACGAGGCCAAGACCCTGGTGCTCTTCTGCAACGGCATCTGGTGCCCCCAGTCCACCGCCAACCTCAAGACCCTGGTGGATTACGGGTACCCGGCGCACAAGCTCAAGTGGTACCGCGGCGGCATGCAGGATTGGCTCACGGCCGGGCTGACCACAGTCAAGCCCTGACGGCTGCTGTCACCCCGCGGGCCCGCTCCGGCGGGTCCGTGATCTGAAATGGCGCCCTCGGGCGCCGTTTCTCGTTCCGGGTCTCGGCCTCGCCGGACACGGTATAGAATGACGGCGCGCGCGGATGGCGGAATTGGTAGACGCGCTGGATTTAGGTTCCAGTACCGCAAGGTGTGGGGGTTCGAGTCCCCCTCCGCGCACCACTCACCAGGGCCGGTCTCGACGGATCGGCCAGGGGCTCGATCCCCGTACCCTCGCCGGGAGCAGACATGCCATGAGAGCCATGATCCTGGCCGCCGGCCGCGGGAATCGCATGCGCCCGCTGACGGATCGGGTGCCCAAGCCCATGTTGCTGGCCGGCGGCAAGCCATTGATCGTGCACCATATCGAGCGTCTCGCGGCGGCCGGCGTGCGATCTTTGGTGATCAACCACGCCCACCTCGGACACCAGATCGAGGCGGGGCTCGGGGACGGCTCGGATCTGGGCGTCAGCATCCGCTACTCGCCCGAGGGCGAGGCACTCGAGACCGGCGGCGGGATCTTCCGCGCCCTGCCCCTGCTCGGCCCGGATCCCTTCCTGGTGATCAACGGGGACATCTGGACGGACATCCCCCTCACCGACCTCGGTCTCGCTCCGGGCGACCTCGCCCATCTGGTCCTGGTGCCCAACCCTCCCCACAACCCCCGCGGGGACTTCGCGCTTCTCGACGGGAGGGTGCGGACCGAGGGTGAGCCGCGATACACCTTCAGCGGGGTCGGGGTCTACCATCCGGACCTCTTCGCGGGCTGTCTCCCCGGCGCCTTCCCGCTCGCCCCGCTGCTGCGCTCGGCCATGGCACAGGACCGGGTGAGTGGCCAACTGCACGCCGGCCACTGGTACGATATCGGGACCCCCGAGCGACTCGCCGAGATCGATCGCTGGCTGCTCGACGGGGGCAACGGCGACGCAGATGCGCCGGTCTGACCGCATCACCCCGCACCCCGGCAGCACCATGGGGACGTCCCGATCGAGCTGAGCCCGGCGCTCCCGGGCCCAAGACGCAGGGCCAGCACACCATGGGTCAGGACATCGCCAGCTCCACCTTCACCGAGGCCCAGTTCCAGGCCTTCGGCGAGCGCCTGCGCGAGGAAACCGCGCTCCTCGGGCAGTGGATCGCCGACGGGGCCCTGGAGTTCGACGAGCCCACCGGCGGCTTCGAGCTCGAGGCCTGGCTGGTGGGCAGGGACATGGCGCCGTCTGGACAGGTGGAGGCCCTGCTCGGCCGCCTGAACGACCCCCTGGTGGTCCCCGAGCTCGCCACCTTCAACGCGGAGATCAACGGCACCCCGGCGCCCCTGCACGGCGATGCCCTGTCGCGGCTCGCCGCCGAGCTGACGGACACCCTCGCCCGATGCAACGCCGCCGCGGCCGGACTCGGGACCTGTCTGGTCCTGATCGGCATCCTGCCGACCGTCGCCCCGAGTGATCTCAGCGTGGCCCATATGACGCCGCGCGAACGCTACCGCGCACTCAACGACCGCATCCTCGCCTTGCGCCACGAGCGGCCCCTGACCCTCGAC
The DNA here is from genome assembly GCA_963714915.1 of uncultured Gammaproteobacteria bacterium. Taxonomy (GTDB): domain Bacteria; phylum Pseudomonadota; class Gammaproteobacteria; order Chromatiales; family Chromatiaceae; genus Thiodictyon. The sequence goes on along the minus strand of CAVQQM010000028.1, from coordinate 73,098 downwards.
ATCCAGGGCCGCGACCGCCTGGTGCTGGAGTGGCACGACGTGATGCTGGAAGCGGCGGCCACGTCGTTTCAGATCCATCTCAAGGTCGCGCCTCGAGACGCCGCCCGGGCCTACAACCTCTCGAAGATCCTCTCTGCCCCCATGGTGGCGCTGGGCGGGAATGCGCCTTATCTGTTTGGCCGCGAGCTGTGGGAAGAGACGCGCATCCCGCTCTTCGAGCAGGCGGTCTCCGTGGGGGGCGTGGTCCTCCAGGAGCGGGTCAACTTCGGGTTCCGCTATGCGGCCGACTCCATCATGGAGACCTTCCGGGCGAATCTGGAGCGCTATCCGATCCTGATGCCCCAGATCCTCGACGAGCCCCGAGAGCGGCTGCCCCACCTGCGCCTGCACAACGGCACCATCTGGCGCTGGAACCGCCCACTGATCGGCTTCGACGACAGGGGGCGGCCGCACCTGCGGATCGAGCACCGGGTGCTGCCCTCCGGACCCTCGGTGCCGGACTGTATCGCCAACGCCGCCCTCTATTTCGGCGCCCTCACCGAGCTGCTGCGCTCGACCCCGGACGCCGAGCGGGTGCTCCCCTTCCTCCAGGCCCGCGCGGGCTTCTACACCTGCGCCCGCGAGGGGCTCGAGGCCGAGATCCAGTGGCTCGACGGGCACATCCACCCGGTCCGCACCATCCTCACGGAGGATCTGCTGCCGCGCGCGCGACGAGGACTCGCCGCCCTGGGGATCGATCAGGCCGAGAGCGACCATTGGCTGGGGATCCTCACCGCGAGGACCGAGACGCGCCGCACGGGCGCACGCTGGCAACGCACCTGGGTGGAGCGCCACGGCCCGGACATGCAGGGCCTGGTCAGGGCGTACCTGGAGCGCCAGCGCTCGGGACGGCCGGTCCACGAGTGGGATCTGGAGTAGGACAGGGCCGAGCGCCAAGGGCCGAGGGCCGAGGGCCGAGGGCCGGGAACAGTAATCGATGGAAACGTCTCGGCAGGGCGTTTCCTCACCTACATGGCGCGCAGGAGCAGTACCCTTCGGAGACAACCCTATGCTGCGAGAGCTTGATCATCTACCGCCTGGACTGCTGGATCGTGACAGCGCCGGACTGGAGTCCGTGCTGGGCGCCCCGACCCTCATCCATCTGCCCGGCGCACGGGACCCGGCGCTCTTCGTCTGCGTGCTCATGCACGGCAACGAGACGGTCGGCTGGGACGCGCTGCGTGAGCTCCTCGCCGCCCGCGTCTCACGTTTCGGTGAGCCGCGCCTACCCAGGCGTCTGAGCCTCTTCATCGGCAACGTCTCGGCGGCGGCGAGCCGGGTGCGTCATCTGCCTGGTCAGCCGGACTACAACCGGGTCTGGCCAGGCAGCGAGCTACCGCCCAGCCGCGAGCAGGAGCTGATGGCCGAGGTGGTGCGGATCATGGCCGGGCGAGGGGTCTTCGCCAGCATCGACCTGCACAACAACACGGGCTCCAACCCCCACTACGCCTGCGTCAACCGGCTCGACAACCGCTTCCTGCACCTGGCCACCCTGTTCAGCCGCACCGTGGTCTATTTCCTGCGCCCCACCGGTGTGCAGTCCATGGCCCTGGCCGGTCTATGTCCGTCCATCACGGTGGAATGCGGTCGCGTGGGCGAGGCGGCAGGGGTATCCCACGCCCGGGAGCTGATCGACGCCGCCCTGCACCTCTCCGAGATCCCCGACCACCCCATCCCGCCCCAGGACCTCGACCTCTTCCACACGGTCGCGCGGGTGCAGGTCCCAGAGCACCTGAGCTTCGGCTTCCCCCCCGACGAGGCCGCCCTGCTCCTCGACCCACAGATCGAGCACTACAACTTCCGCGAGCTGCCCGCAGGGACGCCCTTCGGACGGGTCAACGGCGGGGCACCCCGGGACATCCTGCCGCTCGAGGTCAGGGACGAGCACGGGGCCGACGTGAGCGAGCGCTATTTCGAGATCGAGCACGGGGAGGTGCGCCTGCGCCAGCGCGTCATGCCGTCCATGCTGACCCGCAACCAGGCGGTGATCAGGCAGGACTGCCTGGGCTATCTGATGGAGCGCTACGACCAGCACATCCCGCGCAAGGCCTGAGGCCTGAGCCCCGGTGCACGGGGCGGGCCCATCGGCGGGATTCAGGCGGCGGGAACTGGCTCGGCCTCGGAGGGGACACCGGCCGCGTCCCCGTGATCTCCGGCAAGGGCCTGGTGCAAGAGGATATTGAGCATCCGCACCGTGGCCGAGATGGCCGCGAAGACCTGATTGGCGTGCACGCCGCGGGTCTTGAGCTCGCCCCGGTCGGTGGCCCAGGTGATGGTGCACTCCGTGAGGGCGTCGGTGCGCCCGCCCTTGGGGATGCGGATCTCGTAATCCGTGAGGCCGGGCAGGGCCAGCCCCTGACGCTTCACCACCTTCGCCAGGGCATGGTTGAAGGCGTCGAACCCGCCGTTCCCGCTCCCGGCGGCCGTGAAGACCGCGTCGCCGAGCCGCAGCTTGATGCTGGCGGTGGATTCCAGATCCAGGCTCGACGAGACGGTGCAGGCCAGGAGCTCCGCGTGATCGTAGTCCTTGCTCTCCAGGACCTCGGCGATGATGAAGGGCAGATCCTCCAGGGTGATGCTCTTCTTGGAGTCGCCCAGCTCGACGATGCGCGCCAGCACCCGCCGCTGGTTCTCCTCGGAGAGGCTGATGTCGAGCCGCTCGAGGTTCTTTGCCAGGGACGCCTTGCCCGCCAGCTTGCCCAGGGCGTACTTGCGGCGGCGCGCGAAGCGCTCGGGAGACAGTCGCGTGTGATAGAGAGAGCCCTTCCTATCCCCATCGGCATGGATGCCCGCCGTCTGGGTGAAGACATCGGCCCCGACGATGGGGGCGTTGTCGGCGATGCGTTTGCCGGAGAAATACTCCACCAGCTCGCTGACCCGGGCGAGATGGCTCTCGTCGATCCCGATCTCGAGCCCGAGCTGGTCGCGCAGGTTGACGGCGACCTCCGCGAGTGAGGCATTTCCGGCCCGCTCGCCCAGACAATTCACCGTGCAATGCACGGCGGCGGCACCGGCGTTCGCCGCCGCCAGGACGTTCGCCGTGGCGAGTCCATAGTCGTTGTGGGGGTGGAAGTCGAACCTGAGCCCCGGGAAGCGGCGGATCATGTCGGTCACGGCGCAGAACACGGACTCTGGGGTCATCACGCCGAGGGTGTCGGGCAGCATGAAATGGCCCACCCCGCTCCCGGCCAGCCGCTCGACGAGGCCGTAGACATAGGCCGGGCTGTCGCGGTAGCCGTTCGACCAGTCCTCCAGATAGAGGTTGACGGCAAGCCCTGACCCGCGCGCGCGGGCGATCGTCTCGGCCACGTCGCCGGCATGCTCCTCGAGGCCCTTGCCGAGCTGGCCGCGACAGTGCTTCTCGCTGCCTTTCGCGAGCAGGTTGAGCACCCGCCCGCCGGCACTGCGGATCCAGTCGATGCTTCGCCCGCCATCGACGAAACCCAGCACCTCGACCCGCTCGGCGAGACCGAGCCCATCCGCCCAGTCGATGATGTGGGCGACCGCATCGAGCTCGCCCGCGGAGACCCGCGCCGAGGCCACCTCGATGCGGTCCACCCGCACCAGCTCCAGCAAGGCCTTGGCGATGTTGGCCTTCTCATCCGGGGAGAAGGACACGCCCTGGGTCTGCTCCCCGTCGCGGAGCGTCGTGTCCATGATCAGCACGCTGCGACCGGGCGGGCTCATGGACCCACCTCGCGGCGTCGCGGCTGCGGGCACGGAGGCGTCATGGGCCCTCCCCCGCTTGGGCCAGGGTCTCGCGGATGTGGGTGCTGATCGCCTCCGCCGTGGCATCGAGCTCCTCACACCGGGACTCCTTGTCCATCAGTCCGCGCAGGGAGGGCGGCGGCGGCGGGTCCTCTCCGATGGCCTCGCGGACCGCCTCCACGAACTTGGCCGGATGGGCGGTGGCCAGACACACGGTCTCCGGACGGCCGCGGGCGGCACGCACCCCGACCGCGGTGTGCGGACAGAGGATGTAGCCGCTCTCGGCGAAGGTCGCGCGGATCTGCTCCAGGGTCTCCGCGTCGCTGACCGCGACGGCCTCGAGCTCGGCCTTTACCCGCGCGAGCCGCTCCCCATCCACCCGCAGGCCGCCGGTCTCGGCCAGATCGGCCAGGAGCGCACGCACGGCCGCGGGGTCGCGGTCATACAGGAAATAGAGATAACGCTCGAAGTTCGAGGCCATCTGGATGTCCATGGCGGGGCTCAGGGTGTGGAAGACCTCGCCGGAGGCGTACTCCCCGGAATGGACGAACCGGGTGAGGATGTCGTTGCGATTGGTGGCGATCAGCAGCCGCTCCATGGGCAGACCCATGGCCCGGGCCAGGTAGCCCGCGAAGACATCGCCGAAGTTTCCGGTGGGCACCGAGAAGCTCGCCCGGAACCCGGGGTCGCCACCGCTCAACCGGCCCCAGGCGTAGAAGTAATACACGGTCTGGGCCAGGATCCGCGCCCAGTTGATGGAGTTGACCGCGCCGAGGCTGTATTCGGACTTGAACGGGAGGTCCTGGAAGAGTGCCTTGACGATCCGCTGGGCGTCGTCGAAGGTGCCGCGCACCGCCACGTTGTGGACGTTGGCATCCAGCACCGTGGTCATCTGCCGTTCCTGGATCGGCGAGACCCGTCCCTTGGGGTGAAGGATGAAGATCTGGATGCCCGCCTTGCCGCGCACCCCATAGATGGCCGCGGAGCCCGTGTCCCCCGAGGTGGCGCCGAGGATGTTGAGGCGCCCGCCGTCACGGGCGAGCAGATACTCAAACAGGTTGCCCAAGAGTTGGAGGGCGACATCCTTGAAGGCGGCCGTGGGACCGTGGAAGAGCTCGAGCACCCGCAGCCCGCCGACCTCGATCACGGGCGTCACCTCCGGATGGGTGAATCCGGCGTAGGAGCGCTCGATCAGGGCCTGGAGGTCCGCCCGCGGGATCTCGTCGCCGACGTAAGGGGTGAGGACCTCGAGCGCCAGATCCTGGAAGCTGAGGTCGGCCCAGCCGCGCAGGGTCGCCGCATCGACGTGGGGAATCTCCTCGGGCACGAGGAGGCCGCCGTCGGTGGCGAGCCCCATCATCACCGCCTCCGCGAAGCCGACCGGGGCGATGCCCCCGCGGGTGCTGATATATCTCATCGCTGATCGGGCTCCCACGCGTCCGTCTCAATGAAGGGCAAGCCCGCCATGGTAAGAGAGGCCATCGGCCTTGGCAAAACCCCGCGAGCCCCGAGTGCCCGCCTGGGCGTGGCCCTGGACTCCGGCCGGCTGCTAGCAATCCATTGAATTGACCCCTGCCCCCGTCACCACATTGACAGATATCATTGCCGCATAAGACACTTTGATGAGTCCTGCGCTGATCTCAGCGGGTCCAGATCCGCCCCCGGGCCGGGTCCGGCCCCCGGTGCAGCGACCCGACGCCCGCGTAAGCACGATCGAAGACATCGGCCGCGGTCGTTGACAGGGCTGAAAGCGCGCCCGGACAATGGGTGCGTTCCGCTGCCAGCGCGACCGGGTGCCAGCCAGGTCGGCGGCGGAAGAGAAGAAGAGAGAGCACTGAGGGGGCCTTGGTCGTCGTTTGACTGCCTGTCTCGCCGTCGAGACCCGAGTTTCGGCGCGCGTCTGGTCATCGCCCCGTCATACCCATATCCGCAACTTAGGGAGCGATACCCCACATGACACCCGAGAACCGTTCTGCCTATTGGAAGGCGAACTTACGTCTGCTCATGATCCTGCTGATCATCTGGTTCGTAGTCTCGTTCGGATTCGGCATCCTCTTGGTCGATCCGCTCAACGCCATCAATCTCGGCGGCTACAAGCTCGGGTTCTGGTTCGCCCAGCAGGGCTCGATCTACACCTTCCTGGTCCTGATCTTCGTGTACGCCTTCGCGATGAATCGGCTCGACCGGAAATTCGACGTACACGAAGGCTAAAACGGGAGCCCACAGCACATGTCATCCTTACAAATCTGGACCTACGTCGTTGTCGGGGCCACCTTTGCCCTGTACATCGGCATCGCCTTCTGGGCTCGCGCCGGCTCCACCGGCGAGTTCTATGTCGCCGGCGGCGGCGTGCACCCCGTCGCCAACGGCATGGCGACCGCGGCCGACTGGATGTCGGCAGCCTCCTTCATCTCCATGGCCGGCCTGATCGCCTTCAAGGGCTTTGACGCCTCCGTCTACCTGATGGGCTGGACCGGCGGCTATGTGCTGCTGGCGCTGCTGCTCGCACCCTACCTGCGAAAGTTCGGCAAGTTCACGGTGCCGGAGTTCATCGGCGACCGCTTCTACTCCAAGACCGCCCGCCTGGTGGCCGTGATCTGTCTGATCGTGGCGTCCATCACCTACGTTATCGGCCAGATGAAGGGCGTCGGCGTGGCCTTCTCCCGCTTCCTGGAGGTCGGCTTCGAGACCGGCGTCATCATCGGCATGATCATCGTGTTCTTCTACGCGGTGCTCGGCGGCATGAAGGGCATCACCTACACCCAGATCGCCCAGTACTGCGTCCTGATCCTGGCCTACACCATCCCGGCGGTCTTCATCTCCCTGCAGCTCACCGGGAACCCCCTGCCGCAGATCGGTCTTGGCAGCGAGTACATGCGAGACGGCGTCGCCAGCGGCGTGTCGATGCTCGACAAGCTGGACCAGGTGGTCACCGATCTGGGCTTCGGGGCGTACACGGCTCAGAAGGACTCGACGCTGAACATGTTCCTGCTCACCCTGTCCCTGATGATCGGCACCGCGGGCCTGCCCCACGTCATCATCCGCTTCTTCACCGTTCCCACCGTCAGGGACGCCCGTTTCTCCGCGGGCTGGGCATTGGTGTTCATCGCCATCCTCTACACCACCGCCCCCGCGGTCGGCGCCATGGCCCGCTTGAACCTGACCGACACCATCCAGACCGGCCCGGTGGGTGAGGCGACCGCCAACATCGAGATCGCCAATCTGCCCGAGTGGATGAACCGCTGGCGGACCACCGGCCTGCTCGAGTGGGAGGACAAGAACAACGACGGCCGCCTCCAGTATTACAACGACAAGAATCCGGAGTTCGCCGCCAAGGCCGAGTCCTTCGGCTGGAAGGGCAACGAGATGACCAAGATCGACAACGACATCATGGTCCTCGCCAACCCGGAGATCGCGAAGCTGCCCAATTGGGTGATCGCGCTGGTCGCCGCTGGCGGTCTGGCCGCTGCACTGTCCACCGCGGCCGGTCTGCTCCTGGCCATCTCCTCGGCCATCTCCCACGACCTGATGAAGGGCATGATGACGCCGAATATCTCGGAAAAGAACGAGCTCATGGCCGGGCGAATCGCCATGGCGGGCGCCATCGTGGTGGCGGGTTATCTGGGTATCAATCCACCAGGATTCGCGGCCCAGGTGGTGGCACTGGCGTTCGGACTGGCGGCGTCGTCAATCTTCCCCGCCTTGATGATGGGCATCTTCGACAAGCGCGCCAACGCTCCGGGGGCCATCGCCGGGATGCTCTCGGGTCTGACCTTCACCCTGGTCTACATCTTCTGGTTCAAGGGCTGGTTCTTCATCCCAGGGACTGAGATGGCGGCCAACACGCCGGACAACTGGGTCCTCGGGATCTCCCCCGAGGCCATCGGCGCCGTGGGTGCGATGGTCAATTTCGCGGTCGCCTACGCGGTCTCCCATGCCACCAAGGCCCCGCCGGAGCACATCCAGCACCTGGTCGAGGACATCCGCGTGCCCAAGGGCGCGGGCACTGCCACCGGTCATTGATCGGCTGACACCCTCTGGCCCACGGACGGGCCAAGACTCCAAGCCCCGCCTCAGCGCGGGGCTTTTTGATGCCATGCCCCCTCACCTCGCACCCCGCGCTGGTGTAAGGTTCGGGGTCTCGTTGTACCCACCACGGGGAGACCGATGGACGTCGAACTGCTCGAGATCCAAGAGTTCCTGGCCAATCAACCGCCCTTCGACCAGCTCCCCGCTGACACCTTAGAACGACTTCCCAAGCGCCTGTCGGTGCGCTACTTCCGCCGCGGGACACCCTTCCCGCCCACGGACGCCGACCAGGCCTATCTCTATATCGTGCGCCGCGGTGCCATCGATCTGCGCAACCCCCAGGGAGAGCTCATCGGCAAGCTCGCCGAGGGCGACCTGTGCGTCATGCCCTGCAGGCCCGCCGGCCCGGAGACCCAGTTCCAGGGCAACACGGCGGAGGACACCCTGGTCTATCTGCTGCCTTGCTCGGAGCTCCAGGAGCTGCGCGAGCGCCATGCGACCTTCGCGGAGCACTTCGAGCAATCCGTCACCAACCGACTGCGCCGCGCCCTGGACAACATGACGGATACGCCCACGACGGGCTCGGCGCTCATGACCGTCCAGGTGGGCGACCTGGTGCGACGTGAGCCCATCACCGCCACCCCGGGAACCAGCATTCGCGCCGCCGCCGAGATCATGTCGGAGCACCGGGTGTCTTCCCTGCTCATCATGGAGGACGGCCAGCTCAAGGGCATGATCACCGACCGCGATCTGCGCAGCCGCTGCGTCGCGGCGGGGCTGCCCACCGACCGCCCGGTGCACGAGATCATGACCGAGCACCTACACACGGTGGATTCGAGCACCCTCGGGTTCCAGGCATTGATCACCATGACCCGATTGAACGTGCACCACCTCCCGGTGCTCGACGGGGCCCGCGTGGCGGGGATCCTGACCACCACCGATCTCACCCGTTTCCAGAGCGCCAACGCCGTCTACCTGGTGGGTGACGTCCACAAGGCCCAGGGGATCGACACCCTGGTCCAGATCAGCGCCAAGGTGGGCGAGCTCCAGGTGAACCTGGTCAACGGTGGGGCGACCGCCGACCAGGTCGGACAGGCGGTGAGCGCGATCACCGACGCCATCACCCTGAGGCTGCTGGAGCTCGGCGAGCAGGAGCTGGGCAGTCCGCCGGTCCCTTACGCCTGGATGGCGGGGGGCTCACAGGCACGGCGCGAGCAGTCCTCCCACTCCGACCAGGACAACGCGCTGCTGATCGCCGACCACATGAAGCCGGAGGACGACGCCTATTTCGCGGCCCTCGCCACCTTCGTCAACGACGGGCTCAACGCCTGCGGCTATGTCTACTGCCCGGGCGACGTCATGGCCAAGAACCCCAAGTGGCGCCAGCCGCTGCGGATGTGGAAGAAATACTTCAACACCTGGATCCAGCGCCCAGAGCCCATGGCCCTGATGCTGGCCAGCGTGTTCTTCGACCTGCGCGCGATCCACGACCCGGAGGGGCTGTGCGGGGAGCTCCGCGAGCAGGTCCTCGAGCTGTCGCGATCCAACCGGATCTTTATCGCCTACATGGCGGCGAATGCGCTGAAGCATCGCCCGCCATTGGGGTTCTTCCGCAACTTCGTGCTGATCCACGGCGGCGACCACGACCATACCTTCGACATCAAGCATCGCGGCACCGTCCCCATCATCGACCTGGCACGCGTCTATGCCCTGTCCGCCGGGATCGACGAGATCAACACCCTCGAGCGCCTCGAGGTGGCGGCAGAGCACGGCGCGCTGAGCAAGGAGGGCAGCGCCAACCTAATCGATGCCGCGGAGTTCATCGGCACCCTGCGAATCCGCCACCAGGCCGAGCAGTTGCGCGCCGGCAACCAGGCGGACAACTTCCTGTCGCCGGACGACCTCTCGCCCCTGGAGCGTGGACACCTGAAGGACGCCTTCATCCTGATCAACACCATGCAGGAATCCCTGGGCCAGCGTTACCAGGCAGGGCGTTTCGCCTGAGGCACGCGGATGCGGATCCTCACAGACTGGCGACGGCGCTGGGCGCTGCGCGGCGCCCCGCCGGGGGCGCTGCGGGATTTCCTGTCGGAGCCCCTACCGAGCCCGCGGCAGGACTATCGCTCCGCCGAGTATCTCGCCATCGACCTGGAGACCACGGGGCTCGACCTGCGGCGGGATCTGATCCTCTCGGTGGGCTATGTCGCCCTGACCGGACAGCGCATCGATCTGGCGAGCGCCCGCCACCGGGTGGTGCGGATCGATCGCTCGATCCCCGAGGCCAGCGCGGTGATCCACCAGATCACCGATGACCAGGCGGCGGGTGGGCTGGAGCTGGAGGACGTGCTCGCCGAGCTGCTCACGGCCCTGAAGGGGCGGGTGCTGATCGCTCATCACGCCGTCATCGAGTGCGGCTTCCTTGGCAACGCCTGCCGGCGCCTGTGGGGCGCGGGCCTCCCGGTGCGGGTGGCCGACACCCAGGTGCTCGCCAGGCGCACCCTCGAGCGGCGGCAGATCGCCTTCAAGGGCTCCGATCTGCGCCTGCACGCCCTCGGCGACCGCTACAACCTGCCCCGCTACGGCGCACACAATGCGCTATCCGACGCCCTCGCGGCCGCGGAGCTGTTCCTGGCCCAGGCGGCCCATCGCGACGGCGGCAAGGGTCTGCGCTTGTCGGACTTCCTGACTTGAGGTGGGCCGGGCAGCCCATGGCCCTCACCGGGGCTCCGGCCCCCCGCGAGGCCCCCATTCCCTGGCAACCCTCAGCGCGAGCGTTTAGTATCAGCAGGCCCCGCGAGCCGGAGATTGGGATCGATAAAACCAACACTTAGGCGATTGCCGAAGAATCACCAACCAGATGGCGCCGGATTTGCGCTCGACTTCGAGGAGCGACGGCAGGAGCATGACCAGGCCGTGCGGCCGCCGGCGCGACGAGAGCCCAGGTGGCGCGTGATCTGACCGAGATCGCCTCAGGCTCCAAACCGAGACACCACCCCAGCAGAGGAGACCCATCCCATGTCGGATGACAAGATCTACGATGTTCCCGCGGCCATCGCCGCCAAGGCCCATGTGAACGCCGAGCAGTATGCCCAGATGTACCAACGCTCGGTCGACGACCCGGACGGCTTCTGGGCGGACGCCGCCAACCAGTTCGTCACCTGGTTCAAGCCCTGGGAGACGGTGTCCGACTGGAGCTACGACGCCGACAACCTGCACGTCGACTGGTTCAAGGGCGGCAAGCTCAACGTCTCCTACAACTGTCTCGATCGCCATCTCGAGACCCGCGGCGACCAGGTCGCGATCATCTGGGAGTCGGACAACCCCGAGGAAGACCGCAAGATCACCTATCGGGAGCTGCACGCCGAGGTCAACAAGTTCGCCAACGTCCTCAAGGCCAAGGGGGTCAACAAGGGCGACCGGGTGTGCATCTATCTCCCCATGATCCCCGAGGCCGCGGTCGCCATGCTCGCCTGCACGCGCATCGGGGCCGTGCATTCCATCGTGTTCGGCGGCTTCTCCCCCGACAGCCTGCGCGACCGCATCCTGGACTCCGACTGCCGCGTGGTCATCACCTCGGATGAGAGCGTGCGCGGCGGCCGTCACGTCCCCCTGAAGAAGAACGCCGACACCGCCCTCGATGAGTGCCCGAATGTGCACACGGCGATCGTCGTTCGCCGCACGGGCGGCAACGTCGCCTGGAAGGACGGGCGCGACGTCTGGTACCACGAGGAGATGGCGGCCGCCGACCCGGTGTGCGAGCCGGAGCAGGTCGACGCCGAGGACCCCCTGTTCATCCTCTACACCTCCGGCTCGACCGGAAAGCCCAAGGGCGCGCTGCACACCACGGGCGGCTACCTCGTCTTCGCCGCCATGACCCACAAGTACACCTTCGACTACCAGGAAGGTGAGATCTACTGGTGCACGGCGGACGTGGGCTGGGTCACCGGCCACACCTATATCGTCTACGGCCCGCTGGCGAACGGTGCCACCTCGCTGATGTTCGAGGGCATCCCCAACTACCCGGACATGTCCCGATTCTGGAGCGTGGTCGACAAGCACCAGGTCAACATCTTCTATACGGCGCCCACCGCCATCCGCTCGCTCATGCGGGCCGGCGAGGAGCCGGTGAAGGCGACCTCTCGCGCGTCACTGCGCATCCTCGGATCCGTGGGCGAGCCCATCAACCCCGAGGCCTGGGAGTGGTATCACCGCGTGGTCGGCGACGAGCGCTGCCCGATCGTGGACACCTGGTGGCAGACCGAGACCGGCGGCCACCTGATCACCCCCCTGCCCGGCGCGACGCCGCTGAAACCCGGCTCCGCGACCCGCCCCTTCTTCGGCGTGGTCCCGCAGCTGGTGGACCCGGCCAACGGCACCCCGATCGAGGGTGCAGGCGAGGGGGCGCTGGTCATCACCCGGCCCTGGCCGGCGCAGATGCGCACCGTGTTCGGCGACCATCAGCGCTATGTCGACACCTATTTCAAGCAATACCCCGGCACCTACTTCACCGGTGACGGCGCCCGTCGCGACAAGGACGGGTACTACTGGATCACCGGTCGCATCGACGACGTGCTGAACGTCTCCGGGCACCGTCTCGGCACCGCCGAGATCGAGTCCGCCCTGGTGCTGCACCCCCATGTGGCCGAGGCGGCGGTGGTTGGCTATCCCCACGACCTCAAGGGCCAGGGCATCTATGCCTATGTGACCCCGATGGCCGGGATCGAGGGGACCGACGCCCTCAAGAAGGAGCTGGTCACCCTGGTGCGCGGCGAGATCGGACCGATCGCGATCGTCGACATCATCCAGTGGGCGCCGAGCCTGCCCAAGACCCGCTCGGGCAAGATCATGCGGCGCATCCTGCGCAAGATCGCGGCCAACGAGATCGACACCCTGGGTGATACCTCGACCCTCGCCGACCCGACCGTGGTCAACGACCTGATCGAGAATCGCGCCGTCAAGTAGGCGACTCCCGCAACCGCCGCCGCGGCGCGGCGGAGCCCCCGGGTTGCCCAGGTCGGCACCCGGGGGTCCCTCCTCGCGCCGGGGCCGCGCGGCCCATCGGACCCCGAGTCGGGCGACCGCGAGGGCTCCGCGCGACCACCCACCACGAGGCCTGCTTGAACCCCAATTCCCGCGTGGGCGTCTTCGTCGACGCCGAGAACGTCCGCTACAACGGCGGCTACCAGATGCGCTACGACGTCCTGCGCCGTTTCGCGGCCAGGGGCGACAGCATCCTGCAGCGACTCAATACCTACATGGCCTTCGACGAGGAGCGCGCCCGCGACGACCTCGAGTACCGGAAGAAGACGCGCGCCTACCAGCAGATGGTCCGCGACTTCGGCTGGAAGATCACGGCCAAGACCGTGCGCCGTTATACGGACGAGAACGGCATCGTCACCACCAAGGCCAACGCGGATCTCGACATGGCGGTGGACGCCATGCTCCAGGCCGACAAGCTGGACCAGGTGCTCCTGGTCACGGGCGACGGGGACTTCATCCAGGTCGTGCGGGCCCTGCAGAACAAGGGCTGCCGGGTCGAGCTGATCGGCTTCAAGAACGTCTCCCGCCAGTTGCAACAGGAGGTCGACGCCTTCTACTCGGGTTTCCTGATCCCGGACCTGGTGCCCATCTCCTACGAGCCGCGCAACGAATGGGGCAAGCCCGGTTCGTGCGTGCGCGGGGTCTGCACCAAATGGATCGCGGACAAGGGCTACGGCTTCCTGCGCGTGATGAACGACATCTCACCGAACCTCTGGGACATGGACCCAAGGGACCCGGGCTCGCCCTACATGAGCGCCTTCTGCCATGTCCATGAGCTGGCCGACGAGGTCAACGAGGAGCTGCTCTCCAACCGGGAGACCATCCTCGAGTTCTATGTGAACGAGAGCGAGCAGAAGGACAACGGTCTGGTCGCGAGCAATGTCCGGCTCGCCTTCACCGTGAACCGCTAGACCCCCAGGACCGCCGGCGGGTGCAAGTTGCTTTGCAGCATGCACAAAGGTTGATGGAGGCCAGGTTTTCACCCGCCTGGATCGGCTAAGTTCCGGCAGAGGATCGAGCCGCCGGTCGGGACGCGGACACCCCGCGCCGGGTGTATGCCAGAACGCTCGGGCGGCGGAGCGAGTCGAACCAACGGTCAGGGCGTGCCATGGCAACCAACTTAACCCCCATGAAGCCCTCGGGCCTCGCCTGGAGACTGGTGCGCGATCGCCTGCTCACCGAGGACCAGGCGGCCACCGCGAACACCGAGGCCCTGCGCCACCGCCAACCGTTCGTCCAATATCTGGTCGAGCAGAAGATCCTCGACAGCCGCCGCATCGCCATCGCGGCCTCCCATGAGTTCGGCGTGCCGCTGCTGGATCTCGGCGCGGTCGATCTGGCCGACCTGCCCCTGAGCCTGGTCGACGAGAAGCTGATCCGCAAGCATCGCGCCCTACCCCTGCACAGGCGCGGCAATCGCCTGTTCCTCGCGCTCTCGGATCCCACCAACGACCAGGCCCTCGAGGAGATCCGCTTCAACACGGGGCTCGCCACGGACGCCGTACTGGTCGAGGAGGACAAGCTCGCGAAGGCGATCGAGACCGCCATCGACGCCCAGGACACGACCATGAACGACCTCATGGACACGGACCTGGACAACCTGGACATCGCCAGCGACGAGGAGGCCAAGGACGACGCCGATCTCAACGTGGACGACGCACCCGTGGTGCGCTACGTCAACAAAATCCTGGTGGACGCCATCACCACCGGCGCCTCCGACATCCATTTCGAGCCCTACGAGAAATACTTCCGCGTACGCTTCCGTCAGGATGGCCTGCTGCGGGAGGTGGCCAACCCGCCCGTCAACATCGCCAACCGTCTGGTGGCGCGGCTCAAGGTCATGTCGCGCATGAACATCGCCGAGCGGCGCGTCCCCCAGGACGGCCGGATCAAGCTGAAGCTCAGCCGCTCCCGGGACATCGACTTTCGCGTCAACACCCTGCCCACCCTGTACGGCGAGAAGGTGGTGCTGCGTATCCTCGACTCCTCGTCCGCCCAGGTGGGCATCGAGAACCTGGGCTTCGAGCCCGAGCAGCGCGACCTCTTCCTGGAGGCCATCGGTAAGCCCTACGGGATGATCCTGGTGACGGGTCCGACGGGGTCTGGCAAGACGGTCTCCCTCTACAGCGCCCTGAACATCCTGAACAAGCCGGAGATCAACATCTCCACGGTCGAGGACCCGGTCGAGATCCAGGTGCCTGGCATCAACCAGGTCAACATGAACCCCAAGACCGGGCTGACCTTCGCGGCGGCCCTGCGCTCCTTCCTGCGTCAGGATCCGGATATCGTGATGGTGGGTGAGATCCGCGACCTCGAGACCGCCGAGATCGCCGTCAAGGCCGCCCAGACGGGTCACCTGGTGCTCTCCACCCTGCACACCAATGACGCCCCCCAATCCCTGACCCGCCTGGCCAACATGGGCGTGCCGGCCTTCAACATCGCCTCGTCCATCCTGCTCATCATGGCCCAGCGCCTGGCCAGGCGGCTGTGCCCCCACTGCAAGGAGCCCGAGGATGTCCCGCGGGAGGCCCTGCGCGAGGAGGGCTTCACCGACGCGGAGATCGACGTCGGCATCACCATCTACCGCCCCGTGGGTTGCGACCGCTGCAACAATGGATACCGGGGCCGGGTCGGGAATCTTTCAGGTGATGAAGGTCTCGGAGGAGATCGGCCGGCTCATCATGGAGGGGGGCAACGCCATCCAGCTCGCCGAGCAGGCCAAACGCGAGGGCGTCGCTGACCTGCGTCGCTCGGGTCTGCGCAAGGTCAAGGCGGGCATCACCAGCCTCGAAGAGCTCAACCGAGTCACCAAGGACTGATCGCCATGGCACTTGCAGCTGCGAAGAAGCCCATCACCCGGCGGCCCACGAAGCCGGCGCCCAAGGCGGAAAAGTCCCATGTCTTCGCCTGGGAGGGCGTAGACAGACGCGGGGCCCGGGTCAAGGGCGAGACCCGCGCGGCCAGCATGACCATGGTGCGGGCAGAGCTCCGCCGCCAGGGGGTCAACGCCACCAAGGTCAAGAAACGCGCCCGGCCCCTGTTGGGCGGGGGCAGGAAGTCCATCGGCAGCGCCGATATCGCCATCTTCAGCCGCCAGCTCGCGACCATGATGACTGCCGGCGTACCCCTGGTGCAGTCCTTCGAGATCGTCGGGCGGGGACATGAGAACCCCGCCATGCAGGACCTCATCCTCTCCATCAAGCAGGACATCGAGAGCGGAACCGCCATGGCCGAGGCCCTGGCGAAGCACCCGCTCTATTTCGACGATCTCTTCTGCAACCTGGTGGCCGCCGGCGAGCAGGCGGGCGTCCTCGACATCCTGCTCGACAAGATCGCCACCTACAAGGAAAAGACCGAGTCCATCAAGGGCAAGATCAAGAAGGCGCTCTTCTATCCCGCCGCGGTCATCGTGGTCGCGATCATCGTGACCGTGGTGATCCTGATGTTCGTGATCCCCCAGTTCAAGGAGCTGTTCAGCAGCTTCGGGGCGGACCTCCCGGCCTTTACCCTGCTGGTCATCGGCATGTCCGATGTGCTGCGGGAATGGTGGTGGGCGGTGCTCATCGCCGTGGGCGCCGGCATCTGGGGGATCGGCAACCTGTTCAAGCGCTCGCGCAAGTTCCGCGACATGGTCGACCGGGCGAGCCTGAAGATCCCGGTCATCGGCGGCATCCTCAACAAGGCGGCACTGGCACGCTTCGCGCGGACCCTCTCTACCATGTTCGCCGCCGGCGTGCCCCTGGTGGAGGCACTCGAATCCGTGGCCGGGGCGACGGGCAACGTCGTCTACGAGGATGCGGTGCTGAAGATGCGTGAGGAGGTGGCGACCGGTCAGTCGTTGCAGCTCTCAATGCGTCAGCGCAACCTGTTTCCCCACATGGTGATCCAGATGACCGCCATCGGCGAGGAGTCGGGCGCCCTCGACGAGATGCTCGCCAAGGTCGCCGATTTCTACGAGGAGCAGGTCGACAACGCCGTGGACAGTCTCAGCAGCCTGCTCGAGCCCTTGATCATGGTGGTGATCGGCGGACTGGTGGGCAGCCTGGTGGTCGCCATGTATCTGCCGATCTTCAAGCTCGCCGCCGTCGTTTAGGGGCGCCGCCAGGGGCCGAGCGGCCACGCGGGCGCGGGGCGCCGGCTCGAGGCGCGCGTCTCGTCCGTCCTGGGCCGGCCAGGGAACGGGGCGATCGGATGCCCGCGGATCACCCGCCATCAATCCTCACCAACCGGGGTCGCCGATGCAGCTGGTCGATGTCTTCATCCAGAGCCCTGCCCTGACCTACGGGGCCACCATTGCCCTCGGCCTCATCCTGGGGAGCTTCATCAACGTCGTCATCCTGCGCCTGCCGCGGATGCTCGAGGCCGACTGGCGGCGGGACTGCGCCGAGGTGGCGGGCACCCCCGCCCCCGCGGCCACGGAGCCCAAGCTCAATCTGGTCACCCCGGGCTCGACCTGCCCCGCCTGCGGCCATCGGATCCGGCCCTGGGAGAACATCCCGATCCTGAGCTGGATCCTACTGCGGGGCCGCTGCTCCGCCTGCAAGACAGGGATCAGCGCCCGTTATCCACTCGTGGAGGGACTGACCGCACTCCTGTCCCTGGTGGTGATCCTGCACTTTGGGCCCAGCTGGCAGGGCCTCGCCGGACTGGTGCTCACCTGGGGCCTGATCGCCCTGGCCTTCATCGACTACGACACCCAACTGCTGCCCGACGACATCACCCTGCCCCTGCTCTGGGCCGGGCTCGCCATGAGCCTGTTCCCGGTCTTCGCCGACAGCCATGACGCCATCATCGGGGCCCTCGCCGGCTATCTCAGCCTGTGGCTGGTCTTCCAGGTCTTCCGGCTCATCACGGGCAAGGAGGGCATGGGCTATGGCGACTTCAAACTCTTCGCGCTCTTCGGTGCCTGGCTCGGTTGGCAGTACCTGCCCCAGATCATCCTCCTCTCGGCCCTCACCGGCGCGGTGCTCGGCAGCGCGTTGATCTTCAGCGGCCGTCACCAACGGGAGCGACCCCTGCCCTTCGGGCCCTTCCTTGCTGCGGCGGGCTGGATCAGCCTGATCTGGGGCGAGGCGATCAACCAGGCCTACCTTCGGGTCTCCGGCCTGGGTTGAGGGGCGTGTATCGGGTCGGGCTCACCGGTGGGATCGGCAGCGGCAAGTCCACCGTCGGGACCCTGTTCGCCGCCCGCGGGGCCGGGCTCGTCGACGCGGACGCCATCGCGCGGGAGCTCACCGAGCCTGGAAGCGCGACCCTGGAACGGATCGTCCAGGACTTCGGCGCCACCATCCTCACCCCCGAGGGGGCCCTCGATCGCGCGGCCTTGAGGGCGCGGGTGTTCCTCGATCCATCCGCGCGGGCCCGTCTCGAGTCCATCCTCCACCCCGAGATCCAGGCGCGGATGCTCGCCCGGGCCGATGGGCTCGCCGCCCCCTATGCCCTGCTGATGGTCCCCCTCCTGTTCGAGACCGGTCAGGACCGGTTGATGGACCGGGTCCTGGTGGTCGATTGCCCGCGGCCCCTCCAGATCGAGCGGGTGCAGGGCCGCAGCGCCCTGGACGCCGGGGAGATCAGGCGCATCCTCGCCACCCAGTTGTCGGGCGCGGAGCGGCGGGCCCGGGCGGATGATCTGATCGACAACTCGGGCGCACCGGAAGGGCTCGAACCCCAGGTCGAGCGTCTGCACCAGCTTTATCTCGCCCTCGCCGCCGGGACGGGCCCAGGATCGGCACCGCGCCGCCCATGAGTAGCCAGCGCCTGCACCGGCTCTATCTCGCCCTCGCCGCCAGGACCGCGCCAGGATCGGCACGCGCGGCCCATGAACAGCCAACGCGTCCTGTGGCTGCGCCTGACCTGCTCGGGCTGCTCGGGGGAGGGATCGCGGCGGCCCTGGTGCTCGGATTCAGACACGGCCTCGACCTCGGCCAGGAGTGGTTGCTCCCCACCGGTGTGCCGGGCGACTTCGAGTCCTTGTCGCCCGCGTGGCGGATCCTGCTGCCCACCGCCGGCGGACTCCTGCTGGGGCTGATCTTCGATCGGCTGCGCCCGGAGCACCGTCAGGTAGGCGTGATCCATGTCCTCGCCCGATTACAGACCCCCGGCGGCGACCGCCTGCCCCTGCGCAACCTGCTCGCCCAGTTCGGGGGGGCGACCCTGGCCATCGTCACCGGACACTCGGTAGACCGCGAGGGGCCCGCCGTGCACATCGGCGCCGCCGGCGCCAATCTGCTCGGACAGGGCATGCGCTCGAGCGCCGAGGAGGGCTACACCCTCGCCGCCTGCGGGGCAGCGGCGGCGATCGCGGCGGTCTTCAACACGCCGCTGGCCGGGGTGATCTTCGTCATCGAGGTGCTGCATCTGCGCTACGAGGTCTCGCGCATCCTCCCGGTGATCGTGGCCGCGGTGGTGGGTGCGGTGGTCAGCCGGCTGATTGTGAACGACGAGCCGGCGTTCGTGGTGATCCCCCACGCATTGCACTCCCACTGGGAGCTGCCCAGCGTGATCCTGCTCGGGATCATCACCGGGCTGGTGGCCGCCGCCTTCATTGGGCTGTGCGAGCGGGTCGCCGAGCGCTCCAAGCCCTACCCCAACGCCCTGACCTTCAGCCTCGCGGGTCTGTGCACCGGGCTCCTGGCGCTGGCCACCCCCCAGATCATGGGCGTGAGCTACGACACCCTGGACGCCTTGCTGCGCGACCAGGTGGGGCTCTGGATGGTCCTCGGTCTGATCCTGACCAAGACGATCGCCACCGCGGTCTCGGTCGGGGCCCGGGTGCCGGGTGGACTCATCGGTCCGACCCTATTCATCGGCGGGGCGATCGGCTCCGCCTTCGGTCTGGCCCTCGCGGCCCTCGCCTGGGGGGACAACGCCTCGCCGGGCTTCTACGCGACCGTGGGCATGGCGGCCATGATGGGCGCCACCTTGCGGGCGCCGCTGGCGGCCCTGATCGCATTGCTGGAGCTCACCGCGAACCCCAACGTGATCCTGCCGGGCATGCTGGCGATCGCCAGCGCCGAGCTGACCAACCGGATGTTCCTCGGCAAGGAGTCGGTCTTCGAGAGCCTCCTCGCGATCTCTACCAGGGCACCTCGATAGCCAACCGGGCCCTGGATGGGTTTGGTCGGCGTCTACCGAGCAGCCCGTCGGCCGTAGGCGAGGACGAGCAGCGCCGCCCCGAAGAGGATCATGGGCGTTGAGAGGATCTGGCCCATGGTGAGCCAATCGAACGCCAGATAACCCAGATGGGCGTCCGGCGTGCGCACGAGCTCCACGGCGAACCGGAAGATCCCGTAGAGCAGCAGGAAGAGTCCCGAGGCAGCCATGGTGGGCCGCGGTCTGGAGGTGAAAAACCAGAGGATGAGGAACAGGACCAGGCCCTCGAGCAGCGCCTCGTAGAGCTGAGAGGCATGGACCGCCGGACTGAGGAGCGTGCCAGCGGGCTGATCGGCGCACTGGAGCGGGAATCGGTCGCAGGGCAACTGCATCCCCCAGGGGGCCGCGGTTCGGTGCCCCCAGAGCTCGCCGTTGATGAAATTGCCGAGCCGGCCGAAAAACAGCCCTGGCGGCACCAGAGGCACCAGGAAGTCCGCCACCTGGAAGAATCCCAGCCCATGCCGCCGCCCGAACCACCACAGGGCGGCGCACACCCCGAGCACCCCCCCGTGGAAGGCCATCCCGCCTTCCCAGACCTTGAACAGATTCAGTGGGTTGGCGAGGATCTGATCGAAGCCGTAGAAGAACATGTAGCCGAGACGCCCGCCGGCGATGACCCCGAGGATGCAATAGAAGATGAGGTCATCGACCATGGTCGGGCTGAAGAGCGAGCCCGGCCGGGAGGCCCGCCAGCGCCCGAGCCCCCAGGCAAGGGCGAACCCCACCAGATACATCAGCCCGTACCAGTGGACCTTCAGCGGTCCGATAGCCAGGGCGATGGGGTCGATGTCGGGGTAGGTCAGCATGGCGCGGGATGGTAGCACGGGCCCGTTCCAGGCCCGCGGCCGGGACTAAGCTACCCCGATGCCCTCAGCAGTTGCGGCAGATGTCGTGGGCGAATTGCTCCAGCTTGCGGGTATCCGCCGCGAACAGCCGAATCCCCTCGGAGAGCTTCTCGGTGGCCATGGCGTCCTCGTTGAGCTCCCAGCGGAAGCTCGTCTCGTCGAAGCTGACCTTGGGGATGTCCATGCCCATGGCAGCCTCGGGGTCGAGCTTGCGGGGCACGTCGCCCTCGCTCGCCGCGAGCTCACCGAGCAGGGCCGGCGAGATGGTGAGGTAGTCACACCCGGCGAGCTCGAGGATCTCCTCGCTGTTGCGGAAGCTCGCGCCCATGACGACGGTCTCGTAGCCATGGCGCTTGTAGAAATTGAAGATACGCGTGACCGAGAGGACGCCGGGGTCCTCGTCCGCCGGGTAGCCCGCCACGTTCTGGGCGTTCTTGTACCAGTCGAGGATGCGCCCGACGAACGGCGAGATCAGGGTCACACCGGCGTCGGCACAGGCGACCGCCTGGGGAAAGCCGAACAACAGGGTGAGGTTGCAATGCAGTCCGCGGGCCTCGAGGCGTTCGGCGGCGCGGATACCCTCCCAGGTGGAGGCGACCTTGAAGAGGACCTGGCTCGACGGGTCGACGCCGACCGCCTGATAGAGCTCGACCAGCCCCTCGGCGCGCCGGATGGTGGCCTCGGTGTCGAAGGAGAGCCGGGCGTCGATCTCGGTCGAGACGCGGCCGGGGACGATCTTCAGGATCTCGGTACCGAAGTTCACCGCGAGCTTGTCCATGGTCCACAGGGCCTGGGCCTGGGCGTCGCCGGAGCCCTTCTCCTGACCGAACAACACCGCGTCCTCTACCAGCTCGCGATACTGCGGCATCTGCGCCGCCTTGTAGATCAGGGACGGATTGGTGGTGGCATCCTGAGGCTTGTACTCGGCGATGGCCTCGAAATCACCCGTGTCGGCGACGACGGTGGTCATGGTCCGCAGCTGCTCGAGCTTACTCATGATGGAACCCCTCGGTCAGATGACAAGGTCGGGCGCGCCGGTGGGCGCAGGTATGAAACATAGAGGCCGGATGTGACGGTTTCGATCGGAAGGTCGAGACCCGGCACCCACCGGCCATGGCTCGCGGCGCGGAGGACCCGGATGGCGGTCGCGGGTGCCCGGGCACGGACGCGACGGCCTGCCCGGCGACCGTAAGCTCCAGTCCGATCCTGGAGGCATACACGGCGACACGCAAGCGCCCGACGGGTCTGGAACCCACATGGGGGACCGCCCGGAGATCGAAGTCCGCTATTATACGGGCGTGAATCTTCGAGACCTCAGATATATCGTCGCGGTCGCCGAGACCCGCCATTTCGGGCGCGCCGCCGGACGCTGCTTCGTCAGTCAGCCGACCCTTAGCGGACAGATCAAGAAGCTCGAGGAGGAGCTCGGGGTCACGATCTTCGAGCGCACCAACCGCTCGGTCGAGGTGACGCCCGTCGGTGAGACCATCCTCGCCCACGCCCGATTGGTGCTCGAGCAGGCCGACGCCATCGACCAGGTCGCCCGGGCCCATCAGGATCCCCTGGCCGGGCCGCTGCGCATCGGGGCCATACCGACCCTGAGCCCCTATCTCATGCCACTGGTCCTGGTGCCACTCAAGCGCGCCTATCCGAATCTGCGGCTGGTGCTGTCCGAGGAGATCACCGAGTCCCTGATCGGACGCCTGCAACGCCACGAGATCGACGCCGCCTTGCTGGCGACCCCGGTTGAAGAGCCGGACCTCGCCGCCCTGCCCCTGTTCGACGAGCCCTTCTGGCTGGCCCACCCGCGCCGCCACCCCCTCTACGACAAGGACGACATCAGCGCCCGCGACCTGGAGTCACTCGATCTGCTGCTGCTCGCCGACGGGCATTGCCTGACCGACCAGGTGATGCACCTGTGTCATCTCTCCGAGCGGCCCGGTCAGGGCGAAATGGCCGATCTGCGGGCCGCTAGCCTGGAGACGTTGCTGCAGCTCGTCGGCGCCGGCTTCGGCTGCACCCTGGTGCCCGCGCTGGCCATCCGCGGCGGCTGGATGACCGACAGCGGCATCATCGCCCGTCCACTCGAACTCCCTCTGGCCAGCCGGCGGATCTCGTTGGTCTATCGCCGAAGCTTCCCCCGGATCGCCGCACTCAACGCCTTTGCGCAGGTGATCCGCGAGCACTTGCCCAACACGGTCAAGCCCATCGCCCCGAGGCCGACCCCAGAGCCAGCCTGACCTCAGGTCTCCCTGATCGATGAGGCGTCGAACGGCCGAGGGGATCTCCCGGTCAGGGGCGCATCGCGAGCCGGCTGCCCGCGGCGGCGAAATGTAACAAAAATACAACATTGAATGTCTGCGCGACGACCGCTGACAAGCACAGATCACAAGCTATGATTCCAAAGAGGCAAGACAGGAGTCGTACCGCACGGACAGCGTATGATTTTCGCTACATTTGGGAGGACATGAACCGGCGCGCGGCCTTGGCGCGCTCCATGCCCAATGACATTCGGGACTCATTCACAAGGGATTCACGGATGAGCGAGGACGCAGCGATGATGACCTACAAGCAATCACAAGCCATCTGGGAGCTTTGCCGCCAAGGATTCCCGCTCTTCGCCGATGAGGCCGCCCGGCGCTGGAGCCGCGGCCAAACCGTTCAGCTCGAGGCCGGGGTGCGGGTCGGCAGGTGGATCAAGGCCCTGATCGACCAGTGCAACTGGGAGGCAGAGCGGCTACACGGGGCGGTCTAAACGCCCAGGGGTGCCGCCTGGTTCGATTAGACCCGACGGCACCCCGGATGGGTGCAGGGAGGCTTGCCCCGCAGTCGCCCGCCGTGCGAGCCTCCCCATCCATGCGCCAGGGTTATCTCTCACTCGAGACACATCCCGAGCACCCGGACCAGGTGCGAATCATCGCCAGCGAGCGGCGGCCAGACCCGGCCAACTCCCGCGAGCCCGGTCCCCATGCCCCGCGCGTGCGCTGCGTGGTCCGTTTCGAGGATCTCGATGCCGCGGCCATGCATGCGCACACCGCCCTGCGCCGCCGCCTGGTCGATATCGACAGCCATCGCTACCGGATCGACCCGGTCGCCGCGGTGGCCGCCCTCGACACCATCGGGCTGCGCCACGAACGGGTCCATCTCGACCCGGCCCTGGCCAGCGACCCGTCCCTGGGCACTTCCATCCAACGCCTGAGGGCCCGCCGACGGCGCATCGAGGCGTTCTGGAACGGGATGGGAATCCTCGCCCTGATCTGGCTCCTGGTCCTGGTGGCCCTGGGGTTCTGAAGGGGTCGAGCGCCCCCACACCAGCCCCGAGGCGGGGCAGTTCAACCGGCGATCGAGGAGAGGCGATCCATGCGACTGGTGGAGGTGGTGGCACCGATCAAGCACGCGGACACCGTGCTGGCCATGGGCAAGTTCTATGGGGCCCTGGACGCCTGGGCCGGCCAGCCGGACGGTTCGGGCCGGGTGAGCGTGAGGATGCTGGTCCCGGACGAGGCGCGCCAGGCCCTAACGGACTCGCTGCAGAATCTCTTTGAGGGCGAGGACAGCGCCCGGATCGTGATCAGCCCGATCGACGCGGTCCTGCCGCGCCCGGCGCCCAAGCCGGATGAGGAGGACAAACGGCGCTCCAAGCGGGTCGCCGCGACCCGCGAGGAGCTCTACGAGGAGATCGTCAAGGGCGCCGAGCTGGACAGCAATTTTCTGCTGCTGGTGGTCCTCTCCACGGTGGTCGCCGCGATCGGACTCGCCGAGAACAGTGTCGCGGTGGTGGTCGGGGCCATGGTGATCGCGCCCCTACTCGGACCCAACATCGCCTTCGCCTTCGCGACCTCGTTGGGGGACAAGACCCTGCTTTGGAGCGCGCTCAGGACCAATCTGGCCGGTCTCGGTCTGGCCTTGGCCTTGTCCATCGCCATCGGCCTGATCTGGCCCGTGAATCTCGACAGCGGCGAGATCGCGTCGCGCACCACGGTCGGACTCGACGGCGTCGCGCTCGCGCTGGCCTCGGGGGCCGCCGCCGTGTTGTCTCTGACGACGGGGCTGTCGTCGACCCTGGTGGGGGTGATGGTGGCGGTGGCCCTGCTGCCCCCAACCGCCGTGCTCGGGATGACCATCGGCGCCGGACGACTGGATCTCGCGACCGGCGCCGCCCTGCTCCTCGCCGTCAACCTGGTCTGTGTCGCCCTCTCGGCCAAGATCGTGTTCTGGGTCAAAGGGGTCAAACCCAGTTCCTGGATCGAGCGCAACCGCGCCCGCCAGTCCATGGCCACCTACATCAGCCTCTGGGCGGTGCTCCTGAGCATCCTGGTCGCCGTCATCCTGATCCGATCGACCGGTTGGCTGTGACCCCGACGCGCCGTTGTCCGGGTCAACGGCCCAGCATCCGCGGCACACCCCATACCGCCGGCGCCCCGCGGCCGGGGCGAGCCAGGCTCAGGGCCGATCGATATGGATCGCCAGCCAGATGCAGGGCGGATCCCGCGTGGTGGCGGTCACCCGATGGCGCGTGTGGGCGGGGATGAAGACGGCGTCACCCGGGCCGAGTCGCAGGTCCTCGCCATCGACCCAGAGCCGGGCATCACCCTGGAGCAGCAGGACCCACTCGTCCTGGTCTTGGTCGTAGAGCACGTCATCGGGCTCCCCGATGCTAAGTATCCGCTCGATGCGCACCGGCCCGCGGCGCAAGAGGTCCTCGAAGACCTCTCCCTCGGCGGCCACGGGCAGGTCTGCCAGCAGGTTGTACACCTTGGTCGCCATCGTGCAGCCCCCGCCTATAACAAGACGCGCTCGATGCCCCCGTCGGCCACGCGCTTCAGAAAGCGGTCCTGCCAGCCCTGTCCAAGCAGCCGCTCCGCCAATTCCACCACGATATAGTCCGTCTTCAGGCCCGTGTCATCGGCATACTTCGCGAGCCCCTGTTGGCACGCCGGGCAGGCCGTGAGGAGCTTGACCTCGCCCTCCGCGGCGCGCTCCCGTCCGGTCAGGGCGCGGATGCCCGCGACGAGCTCCTCCTGTTTGCGAAACCGCAACTGGTTGGCAATGTCCGGCCGGGCGGTGCCCAGGGTCCCCGCCTCGCCGCAACAGCGATCGGAGGCCGTGACCTCCTGGCCCATGAGCCGGGCCGCCACCTTCAGGGGCGCATGGGTCTTCATGGGGCTGTGACAGGGGTCGTGGTAGAGGTACTTCACACCCGGGACCCCGTCCAGGGTCACCCCCCGCTCCATCAGCCATTCGTGGATATCCAACAGGCGGCAGCCCGGGAAGATCTGACCGAACTCGTATTTGAGGAGCTGATCCATGCAGGTCCCGCAGGACACCACAACGGTTCGAATATCCAAGTAGTTCAGGGTATTGGCGACCCGATGGAAGAGCACGCGATTTTCCACGGTGATGGCCCTGCCGCGCGCATCGAGACCCGCCGCCCGCTGGGGATAGCCACAACACAGGTAACCCGGCGGCAGCACCGTCTGGGCGCCCTGGCCATAGAGCATGGCAATGGTCGCGAGCCCGACGTCCGAGAACAGGCGTTCGGAGCCACAGCCGGGAAAGTAGAAGACCGCCTCCGCGTCCTCCGCGCTGATCTGGGGATCGCACAGGATGGGCACTCGGGTCTTGTCCTCCAGGGCCAGCACCTGCCGGAAGGTGCGCTTGGGCAGATCCACCCGGATGGGCCGGCTCACCAGATCGACCACCTGTGCCGCCGGCGAGGGACGGCCCGTAGTGGCCGCGGGCCGCTCGGTACGCGGGCGCGTCAGCCCCAGTGTCCGGGCAGCGGCATGCCCCAGATTGATGCCGGCAAAGCCCCACCTGGCAAGCCCGAGACGCAGGAAGCGGATCGTCCGAGGGCTGGTGGTGTTCAGGAACTGCATCGCGGCCCAGGCGCCCGGGTTGAAACGCTTCTGGCCCCGCGCCGAGAGGATTCGGCGCATGCGCATGGTCACGTCGCCGAAGTCGATGTCCACCGGGCAGGGACTCAGGCACTTGTGACAGACGGTGCAGTGGTCGGCGACGTCGTTCATCTCCTCGATATGGCGCAGGGAGAGACCGCGGCGGGTCTGCTCCTCGTAGAGGAAGGCCTCGACGATCAACCCGGTGGCGAGGATCTTGTTGCGGGGGGAATAGAGCAGATTCGCGCGGGGCACGTGGGTCATGCACTTGGGTTTGCACTTGCCGCAGCGCAGACAGTGCTTCACATCGTCGTTGAGCGCGCCGAGCTCGGTCTCCTCCAGGATGATGGCCTCCTGCTGCACCAGCCGCAGCGAGGGCGTGTAGGCCCGCTCCAAACCCGATCCCGGCATGAGCTTGCCGGGGTTGAAGCGCTGCTCGGGGTCGACGCGCCCCTTGTAGGCGACGAATGCCTCGAGCTTCTCGCGCTCGAGATAGCGCAACTTGGTGAGACCGATCCCGTGCTCCCCGGAGATCACGCCACCCAGGGAGGTGGCGAGCACCATGATGCGGTCGACCACCCGATCGGCCTCTTGGAGCATCTCATAGTCGGCGGAGTGCACGGGGATGTTGGTGTGCACATTGCCGTCACCGGCGTGCATGTGCAGGGCGACGAAGATCCGCCCATCCCGAAGACGGGCGTGGGTGGTGGCGAGCCGCTCGCGCACGCCCGCGTGATCCTGCCCGGCGAAGATTTCGCACAGCCGCGCGCCGACCTCCAGGGTGTAGGACTGCCTCAGGTCGCGCCTCAGCATCATGGCGAGCAGGGTGTCGCCTGGCCGCACCCGGGCGCGCTCCTTCTCCCGCAGGAGATCGAGACGATCCGCGGCGGGGGCCTCGAGATGCTTCAGGATCGCCTGCCAGCGCTGGCGCGCGCCCTGCACCACCTCGCGGGCGGCGTCGCGCTTGGCGTCCAGTATGGCCCCCTCCTCCGCCGAGTCGTCGTAGACCGCCTTCTGGTCGACGCGGCCCTCGATGCGCCCCGCCAGCAGATCTACCACCGCGGCCATGATGGCGTCCTTGTTGCGGATCGACTGCTCGATGTTGATGCGCTCGATGCCGCGGCTATAGTCGGCCAGGCGATCGAGGGGGATCACCACGTCCTCGTTGATCTTGAAGGCGTTGGTATGACGCGAGATCGCCGCCGTACGGGCGCGGTCCAGCCAGAAGCGTTTGCGGGCCTCGGGGCTCACGGCGATGAAGCCCTCGCCATCGCGCGCCTGTGCCAGCTCCACCACCCGCCGCGCGGCCGCATCGACCGCGGCCTCGTCGTCGCTCACCAGATCGGCGAGGAGCACCATCTTGGGCAGCTCCCGGCGATTGGCCTTGGTGGTGTAATCGACGGCGCGCACGTAACGCTCGTCGAGGTGCTCGAGGCCCGCGATCTGGACACCCGGGGCCGCGTCCACGAAGTCCTTGACCTCGACGATCGCGGGCACGGCCAGATCCAGATCGGTCCCGAAGAACTCGAGACACAGGGTGCGGACGTGCTCCGGCATCCGATGCAGCACAAAGCGCGCCGAGGTGATGATGCCGTCACAGCCCTCCTTCTGGACACCGGGGAGCCCCGCGAGGAACTTGTCCGTCACGTCCTTGCCGAGCCCGAGCTTGCGAAAGACGCTGCCCGGCATGCTCAGGGTCTCGGGCGCGTGCTTCGGGGTGGTGCCGTCAGGCTCGAATCGGCTGAGCCGGAAGCGCACCTCGGACTGGTCGTGGATCTTGCCCAGGTTGTGATCGAGACGCTCGACCAGCAGCCAGTCTGCGTCGGGGGTCACCATGCGCCAGGAGGCCAGGTTGTCCAATGCCGTCCCCCAGAGCACCGCCTTCTTGCCCCCCGCGTTCATGGCGACGTTCCCGCCGATGCAGGAGGCGTCCTGGGAGGTGGGATCGACGGCAAACGCCAGACCGGCAGAATCCGCGAGGTCCGAGACCCGCCGGGTGACCACCCCCGCACCACACTGAACCGTCGGCACCAGACTCTGGACACCGGGCAGGGCGATCCGCTCGACCGCGGACAAGGACTCCAGCTTCTCGGTGTTGATGACCGCGGTCCTGGGGCTCAAAGGCACCGCGGAGCCTGTGTAGCCCGTCCCGCCCCCGCGCGGGATCAGGCTGAGCCCGCGGTCGATACAGGCGCGCACGATGGGTGCGACCTCGGCCTCGGTGTCGGGTGATATGACCACGAAGGGCAGCTCCACCCGCCAGTCGGTGGCGTCGGTGGCATGGGACACCCGGGCCAGACCGCCGAAGTCCAGGTTGTCGCGCCTGGTGATCCCCGCCAGGGATCGACGCAGGCGTTCGCGCTCGGTCCGCTCGGTCTCGAACCACGACCGGAAGCCGGCCACCGCCGCGCGCGCCGCATCCAGCAGCCGGGCCGCCTTCGGGTTTGCGTTGAGGCGCTGTTCGAACTGATCGAGACGATGCTCCAGTGCGCCGAGCAGCTTCCCGCGGCGCTCCAGGTTCTCCAACAGGTCGTCTTGGAGATAAGGATTGCGGGTGATGACCCACATGTCCCCCAGCACTTCGAAGAGCATCCGCGCCGAACGCCCGGTGCGGCGCGAGCCGCGCAATTCCTCGATCAGCGCCCAGGCCTCCTGCCCCAGGAAGCGAATGACGATCTCCCTGTCGGAGAACGAGGTGTAGTTGTAGGGGATCTCGCGGATCCGGGGCTCGGGATGGGTCATCGATGAGGGGCGACGGGGCGTTTTGCACTGCACAAAATGGTAACCCAGACAGGCCGCCGGATGACCCGGAACACGTCATGGAGGTTGTCTGAACCGGGCCCCGGGCGCGCCGGGTCGCGAACGCTCGCAACGAAGGAACGGGGGCCCTGCCCCGCCCGAGTGGGTGCACGACCTTGGAGAGCAGGGCGTCCGATACCATCTCCCCAGCAAACCAAGATCGACCAACGCACCTCAAGGAGAAGAAACCATGCAGACCTCTTCCAGACTCGCGTCACGACTCGGGGCGGCGGCCCTGATCCCCTTCACGCTCGCTTGGGCACCCGTCGCCCTCGCCGGTCCCACCGAGGACGCGATCGAATACCGCCAGGCCGTGATGGGGGTCTACTCCTTCAACGCGGGGCAGATGGCGGCCATGGCCAAGGGGAAGATCCCGTTCGACGACGCCACCTTCCAGGTGTTTGCCAAGGACCTGGCAGCGGCGGCGAGCCTCGACATGCTCGCCGGATTCCCTGACGACTCGGTCTCAGAGGACAGCGACGCCAAAGACGAGATCTGGCTCAACTGGGCCGACTTCGAGTCCAAGCTCGAGGACCTACGCACCCAGTCCGCCAAGCTTGCCGAGGTCGCCGCGAGCGGCGACGAGGCGGCCATGAAGGCCCAGCTCGACGAGACCCGCGGCACCTGCAAGGCCTGCCACGACGACTACAAGAAGTAGTGGCCTCGAGGCCGCCGCACCGGCGGCCCGTCGTCAGGCGCGGAAGTCGCGCAGATAGGCGGAGAAGCCTTGGCCGAGCTCCTCGTGGGCCAGACCGTACTCTACGGTCGCCTGTAGGTAACCGAGCTTGCTCCCGCAGTCATAGCGCTTCCCCTCGAAGGGATAGGCGATCACCGGCTCGTCCTTGAGCAAGGCGGCGATGGCATCGGTGAGTTGGATCTCGCCGCCAGCGCCGTGTTCGGTCTGCTCGAGCTTGTCGAAGATACGCGGGGTGAGCAGATAGCGGCCCACCACGGCGAGCGTGGAGGGCGCGTCGGCGGGCGCCGGCTTCTCGACGATGGAGACGACGCGCATCTCCCCCGACGGTCCCGTCTCTACCTTGACGATGCCGTACTTGTTGGTCTCCTCGCGCGGGACGTCCTGGACGCTCAGCACGCTGCAACCGAAGCGCTCGTAGACGTCCGCCATCTGTGCCACCACCCCCTTGCCGGGACAGCGGATCAGGTCATCCGCGAGGATCACCGCGAAGGGCTCGTTTCCGACCACGGACTTCGCGCACAGCACGGCGTGTCCCAGCCCGAGCGCCTCGGCCTGGCGCACATAGACGCAGGTCACGCTCGCCGGGAGCACGTTGCGCACGATGTTCAGGAGCTTGGCCTTGCCGGCGCTCTCGAGCTCGGATTCGAGCTCGTAGGCCTTGTCGAAATGGTCCTCGATGGACCGCTTGTTCCGCCCGGTGATGAACACCAGCTGATCGAGGCCTGCCGCTTCGGCCTCCTCGGCCGCGTATTGGATGAGCGGCTTGTCGACGATCGGCAGCATCTCCTTCGGGCTTGCCTTGGTCGCCGGCAGGAATCGGGTACCGAGGCCGGCAACCGGGAAAACGGCTTTGCGGATGATTGCCATAGGATTCTCCCTCTAGGATCGATCTTTCTGAGACGGGGGCAACGAGCCGACCCAGGGGCCGCGGGCTCAGTCGCCGGATAGCTCCCCCTCGATACCGGCGAGGGCCGCGAGCGGGTCGGCGGCCCGGGTCACCGGGCGGCCGATCACCAGGTAGTCGGCACCGGCGTCGAGGGCCTCACGCGGGGTCATCACCCGTTTCTGGTCTCCGGTCTCGGCATCACGGGCACGCACACCCGGGGTCACCAAGACGAAATCCCCGCCGCAGGCGGCCCGCACCGCCGCCGCCTCACGGGGGGAGCAGACCACGCCATCCAGCCCCGCGCCTTGCCCGAGCGTCGCGAGCCGCACGACGCGCCCCTGTGGATCACCCGGACAGCCGATGGCGTCAAGGTCGTCAGCATCCATGCTGGTCAGGACCGTCACGCCGATGAGCAAGGGCGGTGCCGGATGCTCGCGCAGTGCCGCGCGCGCGGCGGAGATCATCCGGGGCCCACCCGAGCAATGGACGTTCACCATCCAGACCCCGAGATCTGCCGCCGCCAGGCAGGCCGCGGCCACGGTGTTGGGGATGTCGTGGAACTTGAGGTCGAGGAAGACCTCGAAGCCGCGTGCCTGGAGCTGGCGCACCGCATCGGGCCCGAGACGGGTGAACAGCTCCTTGCCCACCTTGAGGCGGCAACGGCTGGGCTCGAGCCGATCCACCAGGCCGAGCATGTCGGCCTCGTCCGCGAAATCCAGGGCGACGATGACCCGCGGTGCGGGGCTCGCCGGATCGCGGGGGGGGGTTCCATCGATCACGGGACAATCGCCTCCCGCCCGGCGCTCGGCGCCGCGCTCGCACCCGGACCGCCGGCGAGGCGCGGGCCCGCGAGTGGAACCGCGCTGGTGATCAGCTCGGGCTGGACCGGCTGGACCGAGCCCCAGCGCTTGCAGCTCGGGCACTGCCAATGCAGCCCCCGGGCCTCGAACCCGCAATGGTCACAGCGATAGGCCGGCTCGTGGGAGAGCAGATGGCGCACCACCTCGTGGACCACCCGCTGTCTCTCGCCCGCTGCACCCTCGCCGGTGCCAGTCTCGCGCTCGAGGGCCAACAGCCGCTCGAGGGCCGCCAGATCCGCGTGCCTGTCGAGATACCCGGTCAGCGTCAGGAGCGCCGCTTCGACCCCCCGCGCGCGCTCCACCTGGCCGGCGAGGGCCAGCACCAGGAGCGGCGAGGCGTGACGATCGAGGAGTGACTCGAGCACCGGGATGGGATCGCGACCGAGACCCTCGAGGGCCTCGATCAGCTCCGGGAGTATCTCGGGTACGAAGGCCGGGGCCTGATCGGCGACCCGCAGGAAGAGGGCCGCGGCCGCCTCGCGATCGCCCGCCGCCGAGGCCATCCGGCCCTCGAGCATGGTCGCGCGCACGCAGCGCGGGTCGGCCTCTTGGGCCCGGGCGAGATGCCTGCGGACCACGGCCGTATCGCCGGCGCGCTGGGCCTCCTCCGCGAGCTCGCAGTGGTACTGGGCAATCTCGTTGGAGACGGGCCTGTCGGTGAAGGGCTTGAGGCGTTCCACCACCGTCAGGCACTTCACCCAATCGCGCTCCTGCTGGTAGATGTCGCGCAGGCCGATCAAGGCCCGCTCCCGATGCATGCCCAGATCGACCACCTCCTGGAAGAGCAGCTCGGCGCGGTCGAGCAGCCCGGCGCGCATATAGTCCTGCCCCAGCTCGAACAGGGCGAAGCCCCGCTGCTCGCGGCTCAGGGTGTCGCGGGCGATCAGATTCTGGTGGATGCGGATCGCCCGATCGACCTCACCGCGCCGTCGGAAGAGGCTGCCGAGGGCGAGGTGCGTCTCGACGGTCTCGTTATCGACCTGGGCGAGCTCCAGGAAGACGTCGATGGCCTTGTCGGGCTGTTCGTCCAGGAGATAGTTGAGGCCGCGGAAGAAGGCGGGGGCCGCCCCCGGCGCGGGCGCGCGCACGGCCGATGCGTCACGGCGGGCCAGCCACCAGCCGGAGGCGGCGGCCACGGGCAGTAGAAGGAACAGCAGCTCGGTCAAGACAGGGGCTCGCCCGGCGGGCACCGCTCCAGCGCCCGGGGCGGGATCGATGTCGGCCAAGGTGCGGACGCACGGGATGCGGGATGGATCACCCCCCCATCATACTAGGGAAGCGGGGATGCGTTCAGTGCTTCCGCCCCGCGGGCGGCGGTCCGGTGCCGCATTGGCGCCCCGATGCCCAGCAACCTCGAGTGAGAACCCATGCGCCTCAGCTTCGAGCCCATCGGCAGGATCCAAACCCCCTATACGGACAAGTTCGGCATCCCGCGCCAGCCCGGACTCGTGCCGTCGGCCGAGGCGCGACTGGTGCTCGCCCCGGCGTACGCCCGCGAGGAGGCCTTCAAGGGGATCGAGGGTTTCTCCCATCTCTGGCTGATCTTCGTCTTCCACGACGATTGCCTGGAGGCGGGCTGGCACCCGACCGTGCGCCCCCCGCGGCTGGGCGGGCGCGGGCGCGTAGGCGTCTTCGCGAGCCGCGCACCCTACCGACCCAATCCGATCGGGATCTCGGCGGTGGAGCACCTGGGTCTCGAGCGCGACACGGGAGGGCTCTGCCTGCGACTGCGGGGGGTCGATCTGCTCGACGGGACCCCCGTGCTCGATGTCAAACCCTATGTCCCTTACGCGGATGCCATCCCAGAGGCGGCCGGAGGGTTTGCCGTCGAGCCCCCCGCGCGGCCCCTGGAGGTCAGGCTGAGTCCCCAGGCCGAGCGGGCGGTCGCGGCCGCCGACCCCGACGGGGCACGGCGGCTGCGCGCGCTCATCGTCGAGGTCATCTCTCAGGATCCCCGACCCGGCTACATGGACCGCTACCCCGACCGCGACAGCTTTGGGCTGCGTCTCTACGATCTGGACGTCCAGTGGCGGCTGGTCTCCGGTGCGGCCCTGGTCACCGCCGTTGTCGCAGCGCCTCGTACAGACACACCCCCGCCGCCACGGACACGTTGAGGCTCTCCACCTGCCCCAACATGGGCAGACGCACCAGGCGGTCGCAGCGCTCGCGGGTCAGGCGTCTGAGACCGCGCCCCTCCGCGCCCATCACCAGCCCCATCGGACCTCGGAGATCGGCCGAGAACAGGTCGGACTCGGCCTCGCCGGCGGTGCCGACCAGCCAGACGCCCCGCTCCTTGAGCTGATCCAGGGTCCGGGCCAGGTTGGTCACCTGGATGTAGGGGACCGACTCCGCCGCGCCGCTGGCCACCTTGCAGACGATCGGGGTCAGACCGGCGGCGTTGTCCTTAGGTGCGATCAGGGCATGGACGCCCGCGGCATCGGCGGTGCGCAGGCAGGCCCCGAGGTTGTGGGGATCCGTGACCTCGTCGAGGATCAGGAGCAGTGGGGGACCCTCGATGGTATCGAGCAGGGCATCCAGATCCCGCACCGGGCGTGCCACCGGCGCGCGGACCCAGGCCACCGCCCCCTGATGCTTGACACCCTCGGCAGCCTGATCCAGTTCCCCGGAGCTCACCTGCCGGGTCGGGATCCCCGCCCGGCGGGCCTGGTCGGCCAACTCGCCCAATCGCCGGTCACGGCGGGCGCGGTCCAGCCAGAGGACATCCACAGACTCGGGTCCGAACTTGAGTGCACTGCGCACGGCGTGGATGCCGGCTACCAGAGAGAGATCGTTCATCCGTGCATCTGGATCGGGACATGGGAGGGGAATGCCGCGGATGAACGCAGAAGCCGCCGCCACGCGCAAGTCCAAACGCCGCGGCGGCCTCTCGGTTTGGGTGTTCTCCAGTCCCTGGCGGGTTCCGCATGGGAGATCCCGGCTGACGGCAAGGACCGCGCAGGGCTCAACAGCCGTCGTCGATGGTGTAGTAGGCTGGTGCCGCCTGGGTCTCGTCGCCCTTGCCGCCCTGCCCCTCGCCGCTGACCGCCGGCGGCTCGGTGCGTTGAACGCGGATGAACATCATCCGATCCACCCGGTCGAACGCGTTCTCCATGGCCCGGGCGATGTCCGAATCCCGCAGACCCTCGTAGATGTAGACCCGGCCCGCGGCCTCGGCATGCAGCTCCGACGGGGTGGGCTCGAACAACCGGCGCAGCTCGATCGAGCGCAGGTCTCCTGCACGGACGCTCGGGGGCACGGCCAGGACCAATAGAAGGACACATGGTACGACGCGTGATTGGATGTCCATCGGGCTCTCCCTCCTGTGGAAGGTGTTTCCGGTTTCCGGGTGACGCATCAAACCCTAGGCCCCTGAATGCCAGTGCACTACGGGGCGGATTCCCGAATGGCTGTCGGAAACCTCCGATACCCAAGGGTCGGCACCGCCGGATGGGATCAGGAGCCACTTCATCGACCCGCTCTTGAATCGACGAGACTGTTGCGCGAACCGCCCGAGATCGGGCGAAGCGGATGTGCGAGCCGCCCGACGATCGCGCGAAGCGAAGGTCGAACGCGCGAGGGGTCGATGCGACCAGGAGCTGACGGCCCCCCCGCCGAGCCGACCTTCGCGCGAGACAGTGCGACCGGCCGCCGCTTGACCAGCCCGTCGGCCCAGTTGGACGCTGGAGTCCAGTCCCAGAACCTACGACCAGCGCTATTCACCGCAATGATCACGAGCCACCTCATCCGAGCGCGCGCTCGAATGGACGAGCCTGCTGCCGACCGCCCGACGATCGGCCGATGCCAAGAACATGCGAGGGGTCGATGCGACCAGAAGTACGCAGCGAGAAACAGGTGCGACCGGACCAAGTGTGGGACTGACGCGTTGCTGCGCCAGTTCGCCGACACCCGGGGATTCTGGGACGGACTCCTCGAGCGTGCGGGCCAGATCGAGCTGGGGCGGCCCCTGCACTATGCCCTGGTCTTTGCCGCGCGCCTGCTCGGCACCCCGGTCCCCCCGGGTGTCCTGGCACGGGCGGCGGAGCGGTTCGGTCCCGCCGGATCGGTGGACCGCCTCATGGGGACGCTGGTCGCGTCCGTGCTGGACCCGGATCCCGGGTTTGGCACGCCCCTCGCGCGCTGGCTGCTCTATGTGCGCTCACACTGGCTGCGCATGCCGCCCCGGCTGCTCAGCCCCCATCTTGCCCGCAACGCCACCCGGCGGCTCGGGGTGGTCAAGCCCTC
This sequence comes from uncultured Gammaproteobacteria bacterium, assembly GCA_963714915.1. Lineage (GTDB taxonomy): Bacteria > Pseudomonadota > Gammaproteobacteria > Chromatiales > Chromatiaceae > Thiodictyon. The sequence goes on along the minus strand of CAVQQM010000028.1, from coordinate 36,904 downwards.
CGAGCCAGTCCAGACAGTGCTTGGGAGCCCCGACGGCCAGGGCATCTCTGGCCGGTCCGACGGCAGCTAGGCAGCTAGGGTCGCTCGCTCCAGGCCCTCGTTTCGTTTAGCGCAAGGCCGGGCCGGGTCACTCCACGAGCTCGCCCACGACCACCTGCTCGAAGTCTAGGGCACCATCCTTGAGTCCCACCTCGATCAGGTCGCCAGGACCAAACCGCCCGGCGAGGATCGCCTGGGCCAGTGGATTCTCCAACTGGGCCCGGATGGCCCGCTTGAGCGGTCGCGCACCATAGACCGGATCGAAACCGGCCTCGCCAAGATGATCCAGGGCATCGTCCGAGAGGCTGAGCCCCATGTCTCGCTCCTCCAGGCGGCGCTGGAGATACTCGACCTGGATGCGGGCGATGGCGCGGATCTGGGTGGCGTCCAGGGGGTGGAAGACTACGATCTCGTCGAGGCGGTTGATGAACTCGGGGCGGAAGGCGTGGCGGACGATCTCCATGACCGCGTCCTTCATGGCGCCATAGTTGGCCTCGCCCGCCTTTTGCTGAATCACGTCGGAGCCCAGGTTGCTGGTCATGACGATGACGGCGTTCTTGAAGTCGACCGTGCGCCCCTGCCCGTCCGTGAGCCGCCCGTCGTCGAGCACCTGGAGCAGCACGTTGAAGACGTCCGGGTGGGCCTTCTCCACCTCGTCCATGAGGATCACGCTGTAGGGCCGCCGACGCACGGCCTCGGTGAGATAGCCGCCCTCCTCGTAACCCACGTAGCCGGGCGGCGCCCCGATCAGACGGGCGACCGAGTGCTTCTCCATGAACTCGGACATGTCGATGCGCACCATCGCCTCCTCGGTGTCGAAGAGGAAGGCGGCCAGGGCCTTGCAGAGCTCGGTCTTGCCCACGCCGGTCGGGCCGAGGAACAGGAAGGAGCCGATGGGACGATTCGGGTCGGACAGCCCGGCACGCGAGCGGCGGATGGCGTCGCTGACCGCGCGCACCGCCTCGTCCTGTCCGATCACCCGCCGGCCCAGCTCCTGCTCCATGCGCAGCAGCTTGTCGCGCTCGCCCTCCAGCATCCTGGAGACCGGGATCCCGGTCCACTTGGAGACGATCTCCGCGATCTCCTCCTCGGTCACCTTGTTGCGCAGGAGTCGGGTCTCGCCCTGCTCCATCTCACTAACGGATGAAAGCTGACGCTCCAACTCCGGGACCCGCCCGTAGGCCAGCTCGGACATCCGTGCGAGGTCTCCGGCACGCCGGGCGGTCTCCATCTCGACCCGCGCCCGGTCGAGCTCCTCCTTGATGTGCGCGGTGCCCTGAACGGCCGCCTTCTCCGACTTCCAGATCTCGTCGAGGTCGGCGAACTCGCGCTCGAGCCGCCCGATCTGCTCCTCCAGATCAGATAGACGACGCTTGGATGCCTCGTCCGATTCCTTCTTGAGGGCCTCGCGCTCGATCTTGAGCTGGATCAGGCGCCGGTCGAGCTTGTCCATCTCCTCGGGCATGGAGTCGATCTCCATGCGGATCTGGGAGGCGGCCTCGTCGATCAGGTCGATGGCCTTGTCCGGGAGCTGGCGGTCGGTGATGTAGCGGTGGGACAGGGTCGCCGCGGCGACGATGGCGGGATCCGTGATCTCCACCGCGTGGTGGACCTCATAGCGCTCCTTCAGGCCCCGCAGGATGGCGATGCTGTCCTCCACATTGGGCTCGTCCACCAGCACCTTCTGGAAGCGGCGCTCCAGGGCGGCGTCTTTCTCCACGTACTTGCGGTACTCATCGAGCGTGGTGGCGCCGATGCAGTGCAGCTCACCCCGCGCCAGGGCGGGCTTGAGCATGTTGCCGGCATCCATGGCGCCCTCGGCCTTGCCGGCGCCAACCATGGTGTGGAGCTCGTCGATGAACAGGATGATGTTGCCTTCCTGCTTGGCGACGTCGTTCAGCACGGCCTTCAGCCGTTCCTCGAACTCACCGCGGAACTTGGCCCCGGCGATCAGGCCGGCCATGTCGAGCGACAGGAGCCGCTTGGTCTTGATCCCCTCGGGCACCTCGCCATTGACGATGCGCTGAGCCAGGCCCTCGACGATGGCGGTCTTGCCCACGCCTGGCTCGCCGATCAGCACCGGGTTGTTCTTGGTGCGCCGGGCCAGGACCTGGATGGTGCGGCGGATCTCGTCGTCACGCCCGATCACAGGGTCGAGCTTCCCCTGCTCGGCCCGCTCCGTCATGTCGATGGTGTATTTCTCCAGGGCCTGACGCTGATCCTCGGCGTTGGGGTCGTTGACCGCGGCCCCGCCCCGCATGGACTCGATGGCCTTCTCGAGTGCGCCCTTGCTCGCCCCGGACTCGCGCAGCAGGTGGCCCAGGGCGCCCTTGTCATCGAGGGCCGCGAGGGCGAATAGCTCCGAGGAGATGTACTGATCGTTGCGCTGTTGGGCGAGCTTGTCGGTCAGGTTCAACAGCCTGCCCAGGTCGTTGCCCACATGCACGTCCCCACCCGCCCCCTGAACGGTGGGCAGCCGATCGATGGCCTCGCCGAGGGCAGAGCGCAATCGATTGACGTTGACGTCCGCCTGGGCCAGCAGGTGGCGCACGCTGCCGCCCTCCTGATCCAGGAGCGCGGTCATGAGGTGGATGGGCTCGATGAACTGATGATCCCGTCCGACCGCTAGGCTCTGGGCGTCCGCCAGGGCCATCTGGAATTTGGAGGTCAGTTTATCCATCCGCATCGTCAAACCCTCGATAGACTCGGTTATCCCGACAGGAAATGTGGGAAGGTCGTGGGCGTTCCAAGGGGCATCCTTGGATCAAGGCCCAAGGTCCGCTCCCGGTGCCCCGACTCAGGTCAATCCGCCGATCCTTGTTCGATGGCAGGAGCCACCTGCCAACCAGGCCGCACGGTCGGTCGATTCGGACCCGCTCAACGGGCGGGGGCGCCGGGATCGGCGTCTCACCGACGCTGTTAGTCGGGCCCGAAGCCCGCCTCGCGGCGCGCGATCAACAAGGCGAGATCGCGTAGCCCGAGCGAAAGGTCGCCGACGCGCCCCTCGTCCCGATAGACGCACACCCTGAGCCCAGGGAACAGGTGCAACAGCTCGTTCGGTGCGAGCCGGTAGGCGGGGTTAGCCGGACCACGGGTGCTCACGGACTCCCGCACGAAGGTCTGGTAGCAGAGCAAGCCGCCGGGCTTGAGGGCGGACGCGATCGCGGGCGCCAGGAGACGCTCCAGGAAGTGGGTCACGACGATCAGGTCGAAGCGGGCGGCGGGCGGCGGATCGGCGACCACATCGCGGACCACCGCATCGAGGGTCAGTCCAAGGGACAGCGCGGATGACCGGAGACGCTCGATGGCCACCGGGGAAAGGTCCCACGCGCTGACCTCGAGCCCCCGCTCGGCGAGCCACAAGGCGTTGCCGCCGAGCCCGCAGGCGAGATCGAGGACGCAGCCCGAGGTGGGCAGCAGGTGAGCATGATCCCGCAGCACCAGGTCGGGCGCCCCGGGGCCACCCCCACAGGCATGGCGCCGATCCCATGCCTCGCGGCAGGATCGGGCCTTGCGGTCTAGTTCCGATTCGAGGCGCATAGTGGGTTCCGCCGCGCAACGAGCATCCGGGCCGAAATGGACCGTCTGCCCGCTGCCGTCGCCGATTCATCCCATCCACCAGCCAGTCAGCTTCCCCTTTCCTCAAGGGCTGGGGTCACTGGGTAGCCGAGTCATCCTCGCGACTCGCTACTGGATACTCGCAAGTCTCAGGTATGCGTCGGACAGGCTGCTAGACCGAGGGCAAGATCCGCCTGGATATCGGCCAGCGACTCGAGCCCCACCGCCACGCGCACCAAGCCCTCGCCGATCCCGGCGGCCGCACGCTCCTCGGCAGTGAGGCGGCCATGGGTGGTCGTCGCCGGATGGGTGATGGTCGTCTTGGCATCGCCGAGATTGGCGGTGATGGAGAGCATCCGGGTGCCGTCGATCACGGCCCAGGCCCCCTCTCGACCACCGCGCACATCGAAGGCGACGATACCGCCCCCGCTCGACTGCTGGGTCCCGACCAGGGCGTGCTGGGGGTGGTCCGACCGACCGGGATAATGGACGTGCTCCACGGCCGGCTGCTCCGTAAGCCAGTCGGCGAGCAGGGCCGCGGAGCGGGAATGGGCCTGCATCCTGATCTCCAGGGTCTCGAGCCCCTTGAGGAAGACCCAGGCATTGAAGGGGCTCATGGTCGGTCCCGCCGTGCGCAGGACACCGAACACCTCCTCGCCCACCAGCTTGCGGTCGCCCACCACGGCCCCGCCCAGGCAGCGCCCCTGACCGTCGAGGTACTTGGTTGCGGAGTGGATCACCAGGTCCGCCCCCAGTTCCAGAGGCCGCTGCAGGACCGGGGTGCAGAAACAGTTGTCCACCGCAAGCACGCAGCCCCGGCGGTGCGCGAGCTCGGCCAGGGCCCGGATGTCCACCATCTCGGTGAGGGGATTGGACGGGGTCTCGCAGAACAGGATCCGCGTCCGGGGACCCATGGCGGCCTCCCACCCAGCGAGATCGCTCAACGGTACGTAGCTGGTCTCGACCCCGAAGCGCCGCAGATACTTGTTGAACAGCATGCTGGTGCTGCCGAAGACACTGCGCGAGCAGACCAGATGATCGCCCGCTTCGAGCAGACCCAGGCACATGGCCAGGATCGCCGACATGCCCGATGAGGTGGCGACGCACGACTCACCGCCCTCCAGGCTCGCCAGTCGCTCCTCGAAGACGCGTACGGTCGGATTGGTGAACCGGGAGTAGATGTTGCCCGGTACATCGCCGGCGAAGCGCGCCGCGGCCTCGGCCGCGCTGGCGAAGACGAAGCTGGAGGTCGCGAAGATGGGCTCTGAATGCTCGCCCTCGGCGGTGCGGTGTTGCCCGGTGCGGATGGCTCGGGTGGCGAGCCCAACCTCCGGCTGGCCGTCGTCCGGCGAACGCCCGGAGCCTTCAGAGTGCATTGTGGAGCTCGATGACGGTCTCGCTATGGCGTGAGCGAGTCTCTTTGGCCCCGTCGTTGCGCTCGGCCTCCAAGTGCTTCAGGTAGGCGGGGGTCACGTCGCCGGTCACGTAGTCGCCGTCGAAGACCGAGCAATCGAAGCGCTCGACCCGGCTCTTGCCCTTCTTCTGGACCGCCTGGATGAGATCGTCCAGATCCTGGAAGATCAGCCGGTCCGCCCCGAGCAGCGCTGCGATCTCCTCCTCGCTGCGGCCGTGGGCGATCAGCTCGCTCGCGGACGGCATGTCGATGCCGTAGACGTTGGGGAAGCGCACCGGCGGCGCGGCGGAGGCGAAATAGACCCGATTTGCGCCCGCCTCCCGCGCCATCTGGATGATCTGCTGGGATGTCGTGCCGCGGACGATGGAGTCGTCCACCAGCAGCACGTTCTTCCTCTTGAACTCGAGGTCGATGGCATTGAGCTTCTGGCGCACAGACTTCTTGCGCACCTTCTGCCCGGGCATGATGAAGGTCCGGCCGATATAGCGGTTCTTGATGAAGCCTTCCGTATAGGGCACGCCCAACTGGTTGGCCAGTTGGAGGGCCGCGGTGCGGCTGGTATCGGGGATGGGGATCACCACGTCGATGTCGTGCTCGCCCCACTCCCGGCGGATCTTCGCGGCCAGGCGCTTGCCCATGCGCGAGCGTGCCTTGTGCACGGAGATGTTATCGATGATGGAGTCCGGTCTCGCGAAATAGACGAACTCGAAGATGCAGGGCGAGAGCACCGGCGCCACGGCGCATTGTCGGGTGTGCAGCTCCCCGCCGACGCTGATGAACACCGACTCGCCCGGGGCGACGTCCGCAATCAGGGTGAAGCCCAGGGTGTCGAGGGCGACCGACTCCGAGGCGATCATGTACTCGGTGCCTTCGTCGGTGTCGCGCCGCCCATAGACCAGGGGACGGATCCCATGGGGATCGCGGAAGCCGAAGATGCCGAAGCCCGGGATCATCGCCACCGCCGCATAGCCGCCGCGGCAGCGTCGGTGCACACCTGCCACGGCGCGAAAGACATCCTGCTCGTCGATCCGGAGCTTCCCTTGGATCTGCAGCTCGTGGGCAAATATGTTGAGCAGGATCTCCGAGTCGGACTCGGTATTGATGTGCCGCAGGTCTTCCAGATAGAGGTCGCGCTTCAGGTCCTCGGCATTGGTCAGGTTGCCGTTGTGGGCCAGCACGATGCCGTACGGCGAGTTGACATAGAAGGGCTGCGCCTCGGCAGAGCTGGCCGCGCCCGCGGTGGGATAACGGACGTGGCCGATACCGACGTTGCCCCGCAGCTGGATCATGTTGCGGGTTCGGAAGACATCGCGCGCCAGTCCATTGTCCTTGCGAAGATGCAGCCGATCACCCTCGCAGGTGACTATCCCTGCCGCGTCCTGACCCCGATGCTGGAGCACCAGCAGGGCATCGTAGAGGGACTGATTGACCGGGCTCTTGCCGACGATTCCGACGATCCCGCACATGGAAACCTCGTTCGGGCGCCCGCCGGCTGCCGGGCGGGAGGGTTCAGGCCGAGGACGCTAACCCAGAAGCCGGGGGGCCGCAAGGGCGGCCGCCCGGACGCCAGGTCACACGCGCTTGAGCTGCTCCTGGACCTCCTGGGGCACCAGACTCAGCATCCAATCGGCGACAGACTGGAACTGACCGATGGTCTGGGACTCCTTCCACCAGGCCTCCTCGGGCATGGGGGTGAGGCTGGCCAGGAAGACCGCCATGGCGACGAGGACGACGCCGCGGGCGGCACCGAAGGCGAGCCCCAGACCCCGGTCAACCCCGCTGAGCCGCACCTTGTCGATCACCAGACTGAGCAGGGCCCCCAGGATGGCTCCGAGGACCAGGACGGCGAGGACCAGGCCCACAAAGGCGACACCGAGCCGCACGGAGGGCTCGGCGATCTGGGCCGTGAGCAGGTCCGCCACCTCCCGATGGAAGAACCAGCCCACCGCGAGGGCAGCGGCCCAGACCACGAGGGAGAGCACCTCGCGCACCAGACCTCGGGCAACCCCGATGAGGGCCGACACGACGATGACAGCGATAAAGGCGATATCAATCCAGTTCAAGACGCGCTCCTCGAGACCTCTCGTGTTCCGGTCAGGGTTCGGCTACCCCGCCCCCTGTCGCGGCGACCTCGGTGACTTGGAACCCATGACGGGCTACCTCAAACCGCGCCAGCCCGCTCGATCCACCCCGGACATGGGGGTCAGGGGTAGCTCTGGATCAGAGTATCCAGCCGATGTCGGTCGCGCAGTTGGGAGGCGGTGCGCTCGACGCTGGCGCGATCCGCCTCAGGACCCACACGCACCCGGTAGTAGAGCTTCCCATTGATCTCGGCCTTTTCGACGAAGGCGGAGAAACCGCCCTCGCGCAGGCGCGACTCCAGCTCACCCGCGCTCTCCGGCGTCCCGAGACTCGCGACCTGTATCACCCAGGAGGGCATGCCGCCCGTGCCCGCTGGCTTCGCCGGCTCCGGGGCCGTTGGCACGGCGGTTGGCGCTGCGGGCGCCAGGGCGACCGGGGGCAGGTCCTCGGCCTCTCCGGGCTCGCTGCCCGACTCAGGGGCGGCGGGCTGGCGAGGATCCGCCGGCTCGAGATCGCCCGCCGGGGGTAGCTCGAGCGGCTGGGAGGCCGTGAAGTCGCCACTGTCCAGGCCCCCGAGACCCGAGTCCCCCGGGCCCAGGAAGACCTCGGAGCGCCCGTCCGGGGCCAGATCTGGCGCAGGCGGGATCGACTCCGGAATGGGCGGGAGATCTCCGACCGATGGGTCCTCGAAGAGCATCGGGACAAAGATGACGGCCAAGGCGACGATGACCACCGCCCCGATCAAGCGTTGTTTGGCACCTTCTCGCATAATGCCCCGACCACCCTCTGGTGTACGACCCGCCCCGCACCTAGGCCGGTACGGATGTCGCCTGGTGAGCCCTCGTTCAGCCTCGCAGTATACCAGCCCGGCCTTCGCCGCCTAGCAGCCTGTCGGATTTGGCGATCCGGGCGAGGGAGTGACAAGAGCAGGCCAGGTCGATTCAGGTTCGAGGCGGATCCTGGGTGCGATGCAACCAGGATTGGTGGCGAAACAGACCGCGCGCCTGCTGCCGCAGCCGCAGCCGCTTCATCCTAAGTCCGACGGGCTTCCAGCCATTCCAGGGCCTCACCGACGGTCGTGAAGGAGCCGCACACCAGGGCGAGGTCCCCTGTCTCGCTGGCAGCGGCGACCCACGCGAGGGCCTCGCCCACGCCCGCCGTGCAGTGCACCGCGCCCGGGTCGGGCAGGTCGGCCGGACCCACGGCCAGACGCGCGGCCAGCTCCCCGACCGGGAGGGCGCGCGGGTCCGCTGACTGGGTCAGCACCCAATCATCGACCAGGTCGACCAGGGGCGCCGTGAGCGTCACCGGGTCCTTGCCCGCCAGCACCCCGAGCACCGCGCGCACCCTTCCCGGCCGAGGGAAGGCCCGCAGGTTGTCGGCAAGGGCCTCCCCCGCCTGGGCGTTATGGGCGACATCGAGGATCCAGGTGGGCGTGCCCGGGATCACCTGGAAACGGCCCGGCAGGCGCGCCCGGGCGAGTCCGGCCCGGATCGCGGCGACGGGGACCGGAAGACGCTCCCGCAGGGCGCGCAGGGCGGCAACCGCCGCCGCGGCATTGTGGTGCTGGAAACGTCCGCGCAGTGCGGGCGCCGGGAGGGCGAGACGATCCCCCTCGGACCCGCTCCAGATCCAGCCCCCGTCGGCCGGGGCGACACCGATCTCCTGTCCCACCTGCCAGACGGGGGCCCCCGCGGCGAGCGCGGCGTCGCGCAGGGCCTGGGGTGCATCCGGCTGGCCGATCACCGCGGGCCGCCCGGGCCGGAAGATGCCGGCCTTCTCAAGGGCGATGGCCTCGAGGGTATCCCCGAGCCAATCCATGTGATCCCAGCCGATGGAGGTGACCACGGCCACATCCGGGTCGATCAGGTTCACCGCGTCGAGACGCCCGCCCAAGCCCACCTCGAGGACGACCAGGTCGAGCCCGGCATCGGCGAACAAGACCAGGGCGGCCAGGGTGCCCAGCTCGAAATAGGTGAGGGCTACCCCGTCCCGCGCTGCGGCCACGCGCTCGAAGGCATCGCACAGGGCCGCATCACTGGCCGGAACGCCGGCGATCTCGACCCGCTCGTTGTAGCGCACCAGGTGGGGCGAGGAGTAGGTCCCGACCCGGTAGCCGCCGGCCTGAGCCATGGCGCCGATCATGGCGACACAGGACCCCTTCCCGTTGGTGCCGGCCACGGTGATCACCGGGCAACCGAGATCGGGCGAACCGAGCCTTGTCCACACCGCCCGGACGCGCTCGAGGCCCAGCGCGATGCCCTTGGGGTGGAGGCGCCCGGCCCAGGCCAGCCAATCCTCCAGGGTCTTCAATGCCGCGGGCGACGTTGCAGGATGGCCAGGAGCTCGCTGATGCGCTCGCGCATGTCACGGCGGTCGAGGATCATGTCCAGCGCGCCCTTGTCGAGCAGGAACTCGCTGCGCTGGAAGCCCTCGGGGAGCTTCTCGCGTACGGTTTGCTCGATGACCCGCGGCCCGGCGAAGCCGATGAGTGCGCCAGGCTCGGCGATGTTGATGTCGCCGAGCATGGCCAGGCTGGCGGAGACGCCGCCCATGGTCGGATCGGTCATCACCGAGATGAAGGGCAGGCCCTGCTCGCGCAGACGTCCGAGGGCCGCGCTGGTCTTGGCCATCTGCATGAGCGAGAACAGGCTCTCCTGCATGCGCGCCCCACCGCTGGTCGAGAAGCACACGAGGGGCGCCTGCTGATCGATGGCACCCTGGACGGCGCGCACGAACCGCTCCCCAACCACGGACCCCATCGACCCCGCCATGAACTCGAACTCGAAGGCGGCGGCCACCACCGGGGCCCCCTTGAGCCGGCCGCTGATCACCACCAAGGCCTCCTTCTCGCCCGATTGTTTCTGGGCCTGGACCAAACGGTCCTTGTATTTCTTCAGGTCCTTGAACTTAAGCGGGTCGATCGACTCAGTGTCCGCCCCCAGCTCCTCGCGCGGCTCCGGATCGAGAAAGGATTCCAGCCGGCGGCGCGCCTTGATGCGCCCGTGGTGATTGCACTTGGGGCACACCTCCTGGTTACGCTCGAGCTCGGCGCGATAGAGGATGGCGTTGCAGCCGGGACACTTGGCCCAGATCCCCTCGGGGACCGCCCGTTTGTGCCGTGCCTCAGTGCGGATGCGGCTCGGCATGAGCTTCTCGAACCAGCTCATGACACGCGGCCTCCGGTGGCATCAGCGGCGCCGTCGACGCGGTCGATGGCGACCCGCAGGCCGGCGAGATACTCGCCTATGACGCCGGCGATGGCCTCGGGTGTCTCCGCGAGCGACTCGATCCGCCCGACGATGGCGCTGCCGACGATCACCGCATCGGCCAGGGCGGCGACCAGGGCGGCGGTCTCAGCATCCTTGATCCCGAACCCTACCCCCACCGGCAAGGGGATACGCGCCTTGATCTCCGCCACCTTCGCGGCGACCGAGTCCATGTCCATGTGCCCCGCCCCGGTGACACCCTTGACCGAGACGTAATAGACGAATCCCGAGGCGACCTGGCCGATGAGGGCGATGCGCCCCGCAGTAGAGGTGGGGGCAAGCAGATAGACCAGGTCCAGGGCGTGCTCGCGCAGGGCGACGACCAGATCATGACCCTCCTCGGGAGGCACATCGACGACCAGCACGCCGTCCACGCCGGCCGCGTCCGCGGCGGACGAGAACGCGCGATAGCCCATGACCTCGATGGGGTTCAGATAGCCCATGAGGACCACGGGTGTCTCCCCGTCGCTGGCCCGGAATTGCCGCACCATCTCCAGAACGTCGGTGAGTGAGACCCCATTCGCGAGGGCGCGCTCGGTCGCCCGTTGGATCACCGGGCCATCGGCGATGGGATCGGAGAACGGCACCCCGAGCTCGATGACGTCGGCGCCCGCCGCCACCATGGCGTGCATCAACGGCACCGTGGTGTCCCGGGCGGGATCGCCGGCGGTCACGAATGGGATCAGCGCGGTACGCCCCCGCTCGCGCAGGGTCTCGAAACGGGCGGCGAGGCGGCTCATAGCGTCAATCCCTCGAGCCTGGCCACGGTGTGCATGTCCTTATCGCCCCGGCCCGACAGGTTCACCAGGATGCTCTGGTCACGCCCCATGGTCGGCGCAAGCTTGGCGGCGTAGGCCAGGGCGTGACTGGTCTCCAGGGCCGGGATGATGCCCTCGGTCCGGGTCAGGATATGGAATGCGGCGAGGGCCTCGGAGTCGGTCACCGCCACGTAGCGGGCACGCCCACTGTCCTTGAGCCAGGCATGCTCGGGGCCGACCCCCGGGTAATCCAGACCCGCCGAGACCGAATGGGTCTCGATGATCTGGCCGTTGGCGTCCTCCATGAGATAGGTGCGGTTCCCGTGCAGCACCCCGGGCCTGCCGGCGCATAGGGGCGCGGCATGGCGCCCGGTCTCGAGCCCGTCGCCCGCGGCCTCGACACCGATGATGGCCACCTCGCGGTCCTCGATGAAGGGATGGAAGAGCCCAATGGCGTTTGAGCCCCCGCCCACGCAGGCGAGCAGACAATCGGGGAGACGCCCGGTGCGCTCCAACATCTGGACACGCGCCTCGCGCCCGATCACCGCCTGGAAGTCCCTGACCATGGCGGGATAGGGGTGCGGTCCGGCCACGGTGCCGATGATGTAGAAGGTGTTGTCGACGTTGGTCACCCAGTCGCGCATGGCCTCGTTGAGGGCGTCCTTCAGGGTGCGTGAACCGGACTTGACCGCCACCACCTGGGCGCCCAGCAGGCGCATACGATAGACGTTGGCCTCCTGGCGAGCGACGTCCACCTCGCCCATGTAGACCACGCACTCGAGCCCCAGCCGCGCCGCCACGGTGGCGCTGGCCACCCCGTGCTGGCCCGCGCCGGTCTCGGCGATGATGCGGGTCTTGCCCATGCGCTGGGCGAGCAACGCCTGGCCGATGGTGTTGTTGACCTTGTGGGCGCCGGTGTGATTGAGGTCCTCTCGTTTCAAGAAGATCTGGGCGCCCCCGAGCTCACGGCTCCAACGTTCGGCGTGATACACGGGCGAGGGTCTGCCCACATAGTCGCGCAGGTCGGCGTCGAGCTCGGCGAGGAACTCGGGGTCCACGAGGTAACGCTCGTAGGCCTCCCTGAGCTCTTCGAGGGGGTGCATCAGGGTCTCGGGCACGAACATGCCCCCGTAGGGCCCGAAATGGCCGTGGCTGTCGGGCCAGTGGTAGCCCCCGGATGCCCCGGCGGGTGCTTGGTCGTGAATCCGCTCAGGCGCTGTCGCCATCCGAAACCCCCTGCATGAAGGCAGCAATCTTGTCCGCGTCTTTGACGCCCTTGGCCGACTCGACCCCGCCGCTCACGTCCACGGCGTAGGGACGGACGGCACGAATGGCATCGGCCACGTTGTTCGGGTCGAGCCCGCCGGCGAGCACGATGGTCGGCCCAATTCCCGGAGGGATGCGCCCCCAGTCGAAGGTCTTACCGGTACCGCCCGCAACCCCCACTTGATAGGCATCCAGAAGGATGCCCGCGGAGGCCCGGTAGTCATCCGCCGTCCGAGGCAGGTCCAGCCCAGGGCGCATGCGGATCGCCTTGATCCAGCGCCGTCCGAATCCCGCGCAGTAGTCCGCGGACTCGTCGCCGTGGAACTGGAGCATCTCCAAGGGCACGCGCTCGAGCACGGCCCGGACCTGCTCGGCCGGCGCGTCCACGAACAGGCCGACGGACGTGACGAAGGGCGGCAGGCTCGCACAGAGCACCCGCGCCTGCTCGGCCGTCACGCACCGCGGACTGGCCGGGTGGAACACCAGTCCGACGGCGTCCGCGCCCGCGTGCACGGCGGTCTCGACGTCTTGGGTGCGCGTAAGCCCGCAGATCTTAACCCGGGTTCGCATAATCGTGAACGTTGGATGGCAGTTGAGGAGGCAGGCCAGGTCCGGGCGCCCGCCGCCCCCACGCCCCTCGGGCGGGACGATCAAACCCGAAAGGACCCGTTGGCCCCGGCCTCGGACAGGTCGAAGTGGTCTGGATAGTCCACCCGCGTGAGATAGAGTCCCCCGGGGGGTGCGGTCACGCCGCCCAGGGTGCGGTCGCGGGACGCCAAGAGATCGCCCGCCCAGGCGACCGGGGCGTCGCCCCGCCCGATAGCGACCAGGACGCCGACCATGTTGCGGACCATATGGTGCAGAAACCCGTTGGCCCCAACCCGCAGGGCGATGCGATCGCCGAGATCCTCGAGGTCGAGATAGTGGACGTGGCGCACCGGGCTCTTCGCCTGGCAGCCCGCGGCCCGGAAGCTACTGAAATCGTGCTCGCCGACGAGGGCCGCGGCGGCTTGCCGCATCGCTGGCAAGTCCAACGGGTGATGGATCCAGAGGGCGCGATCGCGCCACAGGGGGGAGCGGGTGCGTCGGGTCAGGATGAGATAGCGGTAGTGGCGGGCGGTGGCGCTGAAGCGTGCGTGGAATGATTCGACCACCGGCGAGGCCCAGCGCACGGCACAGTCGGGAGGCAGGTTGACGTTGGCGCCCAAGACCCAGGCACGCTCGCCGCGCCGGGCGGGGGTGTCGAAATGGACCACCTGCCCCTCGGCGTGCACCCCGGCGTCCGTGCGTCCCGCGCAGTGAACCCGCACGGGGTGATCGGCGACCCGGGACAGCGCGTCCTCCAACACGGTCTGCACCGTGCGCACGCCGGGCTGCTGGATCTGCCAGCCGCGGAACGCGCTGCCGTCGTATTCGACCCCGAGGGCGATGCGCAGCGTCCCGCCCGCCGCGTCGGCGCTATCCCCTGGCCGCGGCGTTCGGGCCATCGATGGGGGTCAGGTCAGCCCGCGCAGCAGCTCGCTTGCCTCGCCGCGCTGTTCGTCACTGCCCTCGGAGACGACCTCCTCGAGGATCCCTCTTGCGGAATCCTGGTCGCCCATCTCGATATAGGCACGCGCCAGGTCGAGCTTGGTCGCCGTCTCGTCCCAGAGCCCTGAATCCATCTGCCACTGGGAGGTCAGGAGATCGCTCGATCCAAGGTCGCCGCGGGCGACCTCCGGGCCATCCAGGCCGGGGGTCTCCCCGCGTTCCGCGTTCTCCGTGGTCGCCCCCGGCGATCCGTCTGGAGAGACCGGGGCACCCAGGTCGTCCCGGGCCAGGTCGAGCTCATCGGCGAAGGTGCTGGTGCGGGTGGAGTCGACGAATGAATCGAGATCCAGGTCGCTCGCGGTGCGCAGATCGTCGATGGTCACCTCCAGATCGGACGCCCCACCGGAGTAATCGACCCCCAGGTCGGACATGGACGGGGTGTCCAGACCCAGGCCCTCGGAGGCCGCCCCCAACCCGGTCGGGCGCTGGAAGGGCTCGTCGTCCAGGGACAGGGGTGCCTCGTCGTCGCGAGAGGGCGTGGACGGGACCTTAAGCGCGGCCGCCGACTTCGGCGCCTCGGGTTCGCCCGCGAAGGAGTCCGAGTCCTGGAAGATGCTCGGCGGGGACAGAGTCGACCGAGGGCCCCATGGCCTCGCTGACATCCAAGGAGAAGAACTCCTCCACCGAATGCTCCGGATCCCCCCGGTCGAGCCCGGCTCGGCGGGGGGCGCGGACGTCGTGCGCGCGGGGGCGAGGCGCCGGCTGGCCTCGAGCGAGCCCTCCGACTGTGCCCCGGACGCCATCTCAGAGAGCCGCCGCCACTGATCCGCGGTGACCTCCTCGCGGCTGTTGGAGCGCAGATCGTCCATCAGCTCGCTCAGGGCGGGGAAGTTCTTCGCCCCGAAATAGGCCTCGGCCAGCTTCAACTTGACCTCGACCTGTTGCGGGGATCGATCGAGCTCACCGCGCAACAGATCGACGGCCTCCCGATAGCGTCCGTAGGCGATATAGATATCCGCCTCGGAGATCACGTCGGCATCGTCGGTGCCGGGCTCGGCCTTGCCGACCGCGACCGCATCCCGCCCAGGCGACTCGACCCGAATCTCCTGATCCTCGTCCCGCCGTGAGACGGCCGCCGGAATGGCAGCGACCGGACCGACGGCCGCGGCACCCGCTCGAGGCGCGGGCGGCCGGCGCGCGGGTAGATCCACGGCCTCGTCGGCCTCCCACTCCTGACTCTCCTCGCGGCGACGACGGGCGCGTAACCAGCCGAACGCCCCGAGGCCGAGCGCCGTCACACCCGCGGCACCCGCCACGGGCATCAGGAGCTGCCTCCAGAGCGGCTCGTCGCCCGGCGCGGACCCGACCGGCTCGTCGACGGCGACCTCGGGTTCGGGGGACGGTGTCTGGGCAACCTCGGGGGCAGCCCCGCCCTCACCCAGCATCGGCCTCGACGGTAACCTGGGTCTCCTCGAGCGTCGGCTGACCGTCGCTCGCTGCGAGCTGGTCTTCGCCGGACGGGGCCGGGGCCTCGGCCGGGTCCTCGCTCATCGCCAGGCTCGGCTCGGATGACCCGGAGGTATCCTCGGGCAGGGGCTCAGGCTCGGTCTCGAGCTCGTCGAGTGTGTCCAGCCCCGCCCCGGGCAGGCCGCCCGCAGCGGCAAGGGCCGCCTCCAGATCCGCGGGCAAGGGTGCCGGCTCATCGGCCACCGGTTCGTCGACGGACGTCTGACGCCTCGGCCAGGGTGGTCGCCGGCTCCTCCGCCCTCGGCCTCGCCGACGCCGACGCCCTGGATACGGGCCAGCTCGGCGCTGCGCAGGGTCAAGACCTGTTGGATCTCGTTGAGCTGGCCCTCGAGCTCGCGGATGCGGTTGCGCAGCTCCTGGGTCTCCTGGCGGGCGGTCTCGCTGGTCTCACGAACCAGGAGCAGCTCTTCCTCTATCTTGTCGGAGGTCTCCGAGGCGTCCGGCGTCGCGGCGGCCGGCCCCTCTGAATCGCGGGCGGCACCGGCGATCTTCAGCCGTGACTCGCCCCCCGCGGCCTCCGGGCTGGTGTCAGCGATGGGCGCGGCGCGGACCTTCTCGCCGCGCATGGCGGCTTGGAGCTCGCGCTCCGCCTGATCCGGGGTCAGTGCAAAGAGCTCGGCGGCGCTCGGGATGGTGAGCACCTGCGCGACCTTCACCCGGTTGATATCACCTTGGATGAAGGCACCCTGGTTGTTGCGATACAGGGCCATCGCGGTCTGGGCGATGGTCGCCCCCTGGGGGGCGTTGTTGCGCGAGAGCCGCCAAAGGCCGGTACCCGGCCGGATCGGACCGATGCGTTTGGGAAAGCCGCCGGCTGCGGCGGTCGCGGATGGCGGCGGAGGCGATGCGGCCGTGCGCTCCGCTGGGGCCACGCTGGGAGCAGGAGCGCTGGGACGAGCGGGTGCCGGGGTGATGGCGCGAGGTGACGCGACGGGTGCCTGGATCGGGGCAGCGCGCTGACTGGTGGTCCCGGGCGGATCCAGCAGGACCGTATAGCCCTTGACCAGCCGGCCGGAAGGCCAGGTGACCTCGACCAGAAAGTCCATATAGGGCTCGCGGATGGGCTCCCGGCTGGAGACACGGATGACGGTGTTGCCGCGCGGCGAGATCTGGGGGGTGAAGCGCAGCTGGGTGAGGTAGTGATAGCGCTCCGATCCGGCCTTGGCGAAGTCTTCGGGCGTCGCGAGTCGGACCTTGACCGTGTCGAGCTCGTCGGGCCGGACGTCCAGTAGATCGATCTCGCCCACGAAGGGCTGATTCAATGCCGACTGGGCACGCAGCCCGCCGACACCCAGTGCCAGGGCATCACCGGCGCCCAGCGCGAGGGCCAGAGCCGACGCCAGGGTCGAAGCGCGAAGCCGGGCCCGGACGGGCGCGGGCGGCAATTTGCGTGACATCCTCCTCCCTCGTGCACCAGGCACCAACAACGACTGCGGTAGGCACGGCCCGGTTGCCATCCAATCCGGGCCGAGAGGGCGCGGACTCGATCCACGTCCCTCAGCGATCATTCTGGCGCGGTTATAACCCACCCGCGCCGCGCGAAATGTGCGCCGTGCCGAAACTCTTCTCGTTATGGGGTATTGACCGACTCGTAAAGAGCGATCTGCCTGGTCGCGCCCTAATGGGGAGGCCGCGCCGAGTGCGGCCGCACTATAGCGGAATCACCCAGACGAGACCATGAAGGCCGTGCGGTCTTGCGCACCAGCGCACACGAGCGATCCCAGCCGCCGGCCGGGACGCCCGCGTGCCCGGTCCCGCCAGGGATCAGCGTTCGGTGAGCAGGATGCGCAGCATCCGACGCAGGGGCTCGGCGGCGCCCCACAGCAACTGGTCGCCCACCGTAAAGGCGGCCAGATAACGGTCGCCCAGGTTCATCTTGCGCAGACGCCCGACCGGGATGCTCAGACCGCCCGTGACCGCCGCCGGCGAGAGACCGCGCACGGTGGCCTCGCGCTCGTTGGGGATCACCCGCACCCAATCGTTGGCCGAGGCGATGATCGACTCCGCCTCGCCGAGGGAGACATCCCGGTTGAGCTTGATGGTCAGCGCCTGGCTGTGACAACGCATGGCACCGATGCGCACGCAGATCCCGTCCACTGGCACCGGGTCCTGCTCACGACCGAGGATCTTGTTGGTCTCCGCCTGGCCCTTCCATTCCTCGCGGCTCTGGCCATTCTCGAGCTGGCTATCGATCCAGGGGATCAGGCTGCCCGCGAGCGGCACGCCGAAGTTGTCGACGGGGAAGGCCGCCGAGCGCATGGCCTCGGTCACCGCGCGATCGATCTCCAGGATCGCCGAGGCCGGGTCCGCGAGGGGCCCGGCGACGGTGTCGCGCAGCACGCCCATCTGGGCGAGCAGCTCGCGCATGTTCTTCGCGCCCGCCCCGGAGGCCGCCTGATAGGTCATGGCGCTGACCCATTCCACCAGCCCCTCGCGAAACAGCCCACCGATGGCCATCAGCATCAGGCTAACCGTGCAGTTGCCACCGATGAAGTCGCGCCGCCCCGCCGCCAGGGCCGCGTCGATCACGGGCCGGTTGACCGGGTCCAGGATGATGGTGGCCCCGGGCTGCATCCGCAGGGCCGAGGCGGCATCGATCCAGTAGCCCTGCCAACCGGCCTCGCGCAGCTCGGGATAGACGGCCTTGGTGTAGTCGCCGCCCTGGCAGGTAACGATCGCGTCCATCTCGGCGAGCGCGCCGAGGTCCATGTTGCTCACCAACGGCCGCGCACCCTGACCCACGTCGGGCCCGGGCTGCCCCGCCTGTCCGGTGGTGAAAAAGACCGCTTCGGGGATATGGGCGAAGTCCCCTTCCGCCTGCATGCGCTCGAGGAGCACCGATCCCACCATGCCGCGCCAGCCAACGAAACCAATACGCTTCATGACCTTATACCAATGACATAAACTACTACTACAGAAATGACTGGGCGACCGCGCCGAGAGGCTGGCGTGCAACCTTCCGGGTCGCAATCAGCCGAGCGCCGCGACCACCGCGTCTCCCATCTCCGCCGTGCCCACCTGGCGCATTCCCTCGGAGAGGATATCCGCCGTGCGCAGCCCCTGATCGAGCACCGCCGAGACCGCGGACTCGATGCGGTCGGCCGCCGCAGGCGCATCGAGTGAGTAGCGCAGCATCATCGCCACCGAGAGGATGGTGGCGAGGGGGTTGGCCACACCCTTCCCGGCGATGTCCGGGGCCGAGCCGTGGATGGGCTCATACATCCCCCTGCCCTCCGCGTTCAAGGACGCCGAGGGCAGCATACCGATGGAGCCCGTGAGCATGGCGGCGCAGTCCGAAAGGATGTCGCCGAACATGTTGGTGGTCACCATCACGTCGAACTGCTTGGGGGCACGCACCAGCTGCATCGCGGCGTTGTCCACGTACATGTGACTGAGGGCAACATCCGGATAATCGGCCCCGACCCGAGTCGCGACCTCGCGCCACATCTCCGTGCACTCGAGCACGTTGGCCTTGTCGACCGAGCACAGACGTTTCGCGCGCTTTCGGGCGAGATCGAAGGCGACGCGACAGATACGCTCGACCTCCGACTCCGTGTAGACCAGGGTGTTGATGCCCCGCCGTTCACCCGATGGCAAGGTCTCGATGCCCCGGGGCTGGCCGAAATAGATCCCTCCGGTGAGCTCGCGCACGATCAGGATGTCGAGCCCGGAGACCACCTCGGGCTTGAGGGTGGAGGCTCCCGCGAGCTGGGGATAGAGGATCGCCGGGCGCAGATTGGCGAACAACCCGAGCCCGGCACGCAGACCGAGCAGCCCCTTCTCCGGCCGCTTCGAGATATGCAGGGGCTCCCACTTTGGGCCCCCGACCGCGCCGAGCAGGACCGCGTCCGCCACCCGGGCGGCCTCCAGGGTCTCCGCCGGCAGCGGGTCGCCCGCCGCGTCATAGGCCGCACCGCCCACCAATCCGTGCTCGAGGGTGAGCTCCAGGGAACCGTCTGCGGCCAGGGCGTCCAGGACCTTGACCGCCTCGGCGACGATCTCGGGACCGATGCCATCGCCGGGCAGAATCAGAATCTTCTTGCTCACTCAGTGTGTCTCCAGAGCTGTCGGAGAAGCGATTGATATCAGGCCGAGCCCATCCCGGTCCCCTCGGGACAGTCGCGGCCGTTCCACGCGCGACCGGCGTCAGGCGAACAGCCAGGGTGCCTCGGCGCGACGGCGCTCCTCGTAGGCCGCGATCTCGTCCGCGTGCTCCAGCGTCAGGCCGATGTCGTCCAGGCCGTGGATCAGGCAGCGGTGATGGAACGGATCGATGTCCACCTCGATGGTGCCGTGGCCGGTGGCGTCCAACTTCAGGTTGTGCAGGTCCACCTCGATGGTGAGCGGCTCGTCGCCGGCGGTGGCGAGCGCGAACAGCGCATCGACGGTCTCCTCGTCCAGCACGATAGGCAGCAGCCCGTTCTTGACGGCGTTCTGGTGGAAGATGTCGGCGAAGCTCGGCGCGATCAGCACCCGGAAGCCGTGGTCCACCAGCGCCCAGGGCGCGTGCTCCCGGGAGGAGCCGCAACCGAAGTTGTGCCGCGTCAGCAGGATGTTGGCCCCGGCGTACTTCGGATCGTTCAGAACGAAGTCAGGGTTCAGGGGCCGGCCGGTACAGTCCTGCCCGGGCTCGCCGCGGTCCAGGTAGCGCCACTCGTCGAACAGGTTCGGACCGAAACCGGTGCGCTGGATGGACTTCAGGAACTGCTTCGGGATGATGGCGTCGGTATCCACGTTGGCACGGTCGAGCGGCAGCACGATGCCGCGGAAATTCTCGAAGGGCTTCATGGGCATGGCTCAGACCTCCCGCACGTCGACGAAATGGCCGTGGATCGCCGCCGCGGCGGCCATGGCCGGGCTCACCAGATGGGTGCGTCCCCCCTGCCCCTGGCGGCCCTCGAAGTTGCGGTTGCTCGTCGATGCGCAGCGCTCGCCGGGCTCGAGCCGGTCGGCGTTCATGGCCAGGCACATGGAACAACCGGGCTCGCGCCACTCGAAGCCGGCATCGAGAAAGATCCTGTCCAGCCCCTCGGCCTCCGCTTGCTCCTTCACCAAGCCTGAGCCAGGCACAACCATTGCCAGCTTGATCGAAGGGGCCACCTTGCGGCCCCTGGCCACCTCGGCCGCCGCGCGCAGGTCCTCGATACGGCCATTGGTGCAGGAGCCGATAAAGACCTTGTCCAGCGGGACCTCCGCCAGCGCGGTGCCGGGCGCAAGGCCCATGTAGGCCAGCGCGTGGCGGTAGCTCCCGGACTTGACCGGGTCGGCGATCTCGTCGGGGTCTGGCACCACGCCGTCCACCGGCAGCACCATCTCCGGCGAGGTGCCCCAGGTCACCTGCGGGCGGATGCTCGCCGCATCGATATGCACCACCCGGTCGTACTCGGCGCCGGGGTCCGAGTTCAGGCTCAGCCAGTAGGCCGCCGCCTGCTCGAACAGCGCGCCCCGGGGCGCCATGGGCCGGCCGCGGACGTAATCGATGGTCTTCTCGTCGATACCGATGATGCCGGCACGCGCGCCGGCCTCGATAGACATGTTGCACACCGTCATGCGCCCTTCCATGCTGAGGGCGCGGATAGCGTCGCCGGCGTACTCGATCACATGCCCGGTGCCGCCCGCGGTGCCGATCTCGCCGATGATGGCCAGCACGATGTCCTTAGCGGTCACGCCACGGCCGAGCGCGCCGTCCACGCTGACCAGCATGGAGCGCGACTTGCGCTGCAGCAGGCACTGGGTGGCAAGCACGTGCTCCACCTCGGAGGTACCGATACCGAAGGCGAGGGCCCCGAATGCCCCGTGGGTGGAGGTATGTGAATCGCCGCAGACCACGGTGGTCCCGGGCAGGGTGAACCCCTGCTCCGGCCCGATCACATGGACGATCCCCTGGCGGGGGTCCGCCATGTCCAGCTCGGTGATCCCGAACTCCCGGCAGTTACTGCCGAGGGTTTCGACCTGGAGCCGCGAGATCGGGTCGGCGATCCCGGCGGCCCGGTTCAGGGTGGGGACGTTGTGGTCGGGGACCGCCAGGTTGGCGGCGACGCGCCAGGGGGTCCGGCCGGCGAGGCGCAAGCCCTCGAACGCCTGGGGCGAGGTGACCTCGTGGACCAGTTGACGATCGATGTAGAGCAGGGCCGTGCCGTCCCCGTCCACGCGCACGACGTGCTCATCCCAGAGCTTGTCGTAGAGTGTCCTGCCGGGCATTCCGCCACCTCGCGCGAAAAAGACAAACGCGCATGGTAGTCGCGGCAGGTGGCAAACTCAATTGACGCCGGGCCCGAGTGGCGAGCGCCAGGCGCGTCGGCATCGACGGTCCGAGGTTGCCCCGGAACGCGCCCCTTGGGGTTGCGCGGTCGGCCCCTCTGCGGCCTCTCAGTCGACGTGGAGGCTATCGAGGGTGACCGCGTAGACCGGCTGAACGGCGAAGGGCTCGGCCGAGTCGGGCTCGACCTCGATCCAGACACCCCCTACCAGGGGCGCGCCAGGCACCTCGACCCGCACCAGACGCCCTGGCCCTTCGGGCCATCCGGGACCCGCGAGCGGGCGGTCGTGGCGGTATCTGTGGGTGTCGCCGTGGAGCAGCAGGATCGGGCCGGGAAACGTCTCGAGGGTGGCCTCCAAGAGCTCCTTGAAGTCGCGGAAGCCGGGCGGACCGGGCCGTCGCTCCAGGATGGGATTGGCGTGCAGGATCAAGACCAGGGCGTCGGCCCGCGTCCTCCCCAGGGCCTGCTCCAGGGTGGCGCGGTTGGCCGCGTCTCGGCGCACGCGCTCGGCGTCCACCTCCGGCCGCTCGGTGCTCCCGCCATTGTTGCTGCCCACGAGATGGAGCACCACGAAGAGCACCCGATCGCGGACGAAGTAGGCCGTCTCCGGATAACCCGGCACCGGTGACTCGGCGCGCAGCTCGGCCATGCGCAGCACCGCCGGTTCGGAGAAGAAGGTCTCTCGGACCCGGGCGAGCCGCGTCAAGGGGTCGTGGCCACCGGCAGCCGGACGATGACAATCGGTCCACTCGTTGTCGCCCGGCGTATAGACGACCGGGATCGGCTGGGCGCGGAAGAGCGCGGCGATATCGCCGAGGTTGTCATCCGTGCAAGGCGCGCCGCCGCCCTTGATGTCGCCCACGTGGACTAGGAAGTCGGGGCGCTCCGCGGCCGCCGCGGCCAGCAATCGCTCCAAGGGCGCTACCTCGGACTCGGCGTAGGGCAGATCGCCCACCGCGAAAAAGCGCAGCCCATCGGCCTGCACCGGAGCAGAACCCAGCCCCAGCACCCAAGCGAGCAGGACGAGTGACGCGATCACGCGGGCCAGGGCGGGACGGGATGCAGGGCGCATGGCAGACTTCGACGGACGACACGAGGATCGGGGCTGGCATGATGCCGAGCCGCACTCCCCGCGGCAAACCCCGCGGACAAGCCGGCGCGGGGTCGCGCGACGGGCGGACAGGCCCGCCCTATCGCCGAGACACTCTCGGCGGCACCGCGAGCCCCCTCGAGCCGTTGTAGCCAGACAGGTACCGGTGCGACCTGGTGCGAGTAGACTATCGCGATGACCCAGCCCGACCCCAGGCCCTATGCCGATCTCTCGCCGGACCTGATCCTCGACGCGGTGGACGCCATCGGCCTGCCGACCGACGGGCGCCTCCTGGCCCTCAACAGCTACGAGAACCGTGTCTACCAGGTCGGGATCGACGAGGCCGAGCCCGTGATCGCCAAGTTCTACCGCCCCGGGCGGTGGAGCGATGCCGCCATCCTCGAGGAGCACGCCTTCACACAGGCCCTGGCGGATCAGGAGATCCCCGCTGTCGCCCCCTTCGAGACGGGGGGCAACACCCTGCACAGCCACCGCGGCTACCGCTTCTCCCTCTCTCCCAGACGCGGCGGGCGTACGCCGGAGACCGACCAGCCCCAGGTGCTCGAATC
Source organism: uncultured Gammaproteobacteria bacterium (assembly GCA_963714915.1). Taxonomy (GTDB): domain Bacteria; phylum Pseudomonadota; class Gammaproteobacteria; order Chromatiales; family Chromatiaceae; genus Thiodictyon. The sequence continues at coordinate 13,542 of CAVQQM010000028.1, read as the reverse complement.
CATCGGGCGCTTCATCGGGCGCATCCATTGTCTGGGGGCAGCACGACCCTTCGAGCATCGCCCCACCCTCGACATCGAGTCCTTCGGCATCCGGCCCAGGGATTTCCTGCTCGCGCAGGGTTGGATCCCCTCCGACCTGCTTCCGGCCTATGAGAGCGTGGTCGACCAGGCCTTGGTCGCGGTGCAGGCGTCCTTCGAGCGCGCCGGCGACGTGGCGATCATCCGCCTGCACGGCGACTGCCACCGGGGCAATCTGCTGTGGACCGATGCCGGGCCGCACTTCGTGGATTTCGACGACGCCCGCATGGGTCCAGCGGTCCAGGACCTCTGGATGCTACTCTCGGGCGACCGCCTCGAGCAGGTCCGCCAGCTCTCCGATCTGCTCGCTGGCTACGAGGATTTTCGCGACTTCGACCCCCGCGAGCTGCATCTCGTCGAGGCCCTGCGCACCCTACGTCAGATCCACTATGCGGGCTGGCTCGCGAGCCGCTGGGAGGACCCCGCATTCCCCATGGCCTTCCCCTGGTTCGGCACCGTCCATTACTGGCAGGATCATGTGCTCGGCCTGCGCGAGCAGATCGCGGCGATGGAGGAAGGCCCCCTATGGGAGGGCTGACATGGTGCTGGACGTGAGCGGCAGGCAGGGGCAGGAACCCTGTCCCTGCGGATCGGGCGCGGTCCTGGCCGCGTGCTGCGGACCCTATCTCGCCGGGCACGCCTGGCCGGAGACGGCGGAGGCCCTGATGCGCTCGCGCTATACCGCCTATGCCCTGGGTGATGCCCACTGGCTGCGTGAGACCTGGCATCCCGCCACCCGCCGGATGGACATGGGGATCGACCCCGAAGTGCGTTGGCTGGGGCTCGAGGTGCTCGCCACCGAGGACGGCGGACAGGAGGACACCCAGGGCTTGGTCGAGTTCGTGGCCCGCTACAAGCTTGGCGGCCGCGCCCATCGTCTGCGCGAGCGCAGCCGCTTCCGGCGCCGCGACGGACGCTGGCTCTATGTCGCCGGTGACCTGCCCGATGCGGGGCCTTGAGCCCTGGCGGGCGCGGTGACTCTGGCCGGCAAACCGGTTACAGTCCGGCCGCTTCGACCTAGAAACGGCAGTTGGACGCCCCCAGAGCCCGTCCCGCGCGGTGTATGGCAAGGCGCAACGAGGCGCAACAGTGGTTCTATTGCAACGAGTTGCAACGCAGCCCAGGCGCCGCGCGAGGCGTGCTTAAGGGGGCGTAGCGGCCTCACCCACTTGGTGAGCCTGCCAGAACACAGGAAGTCGCGGCTGCACAAGACCTTGCATATGGCACGAAGCGGTCAACTGCCGTTTCTAGCTTCAACCCTCCCGGAGCCGAAGGATGTCAGACAATCAGCACGACCGAACCATCACCGAAGAGATCTCTGTCCGCGGCGGGGAGCTCGTCGACCGGGTCAAGGCCCTCATTCAGGAAGGCAACGTCCGCCGCATCGTGGTCCGCCGCCCCAGCGGCGAGGCCCTGGTGGAGATCCCGCTGAACATCGGGGTTGGGATCGCCGGACTCCTGACCCTGATGGCCCCGGTCCTCGCCGCCCTCGGCGCCATGGCCGCCTTGATCGCCGATTTCCGGGTGCAGATCATTCGCGACGCCGCCGAGACCCGCGTCCCGGGACCCGGCGAGCTGCCACCCCCCGGTCTCCAGGACGATGCCGACGGCGAGACCGGCGGCGACCCGAACAAGCCCTGAGGGCAGGGCCGAGGGCGCGGCGTGTCGCGGGCATTGCTCTACTCCATCGTCGAGTCGCCGGGTCATCCCAACCTGTCGGGACTCTACCGACGGCTGGGGATCGAAGAGCTGCGTCTCCCGTCCCAGCGCAAGGCCGTTCAGGCGCTCAAGACGCGCCCCCCGGATTGGGTCGTGGCCGAGTTCTTCTATGGCTTCGGCAACAACTATGCCGGGGCCAATCTGAGCAACCTCGACGTACTGCTCGGCAGCCTGCAGCGCTACGCGCCCGACGCCCGCGTGCTGGTGCTCGTGACCAAGGACCAGGCGCCCTATGTCCAGCGGCTCGCGGATCGCTTCCCGCTCCACGCGGTGCTGGTGCAACCCGTGACCGAGGCGGCGCTCGCGTCCCTCCTCCGCGAAGATGGATCCCAATCATCCAACCACTAGGAAACCCCATGCAGCAGATCAAGAAGACCGCCGACTACACCCTCTTCCAGAAGAAATCCGGCCGCTATGCCGTGCAGGGTAAGGACAAGCGCTGGGTCAACGGCGACGAGAAGGCGAGCGTCCTGCTCGCGGAAGGTCTGATCACGCCTCCCAAGGCCAAGGCGCCGTCGGCTCCCGAGGCCGATACATCCGAGTCAGAGGCCGCCGCCGAGACCGAGCAGCCCGGGACCTGAGCCGCCAACCGCCCGGAGAGCCGCTCCCGGTCGACGCGGCCCTCCCCGAGCTCGAGCGGGCGCTGGCCGCCGGACACGCGGTCCTCGGCGCGCCGCCCGGGTCCGGCAAGACGACCCGGGTTCCGCTGCTGCTCGCCGACGCGGGATGGCTCGCCGGGGGGACCATCCTGATGCTGGAGCCGCGGCGTCCGGCGGCGCGCATGGCGGCGGCCCGGATGGCCGACCTGCTCGGCGAGGACATCGGGGAGACGGTGGGCTACCAGATCCGCTTCGATCGCCGGATCGGCCCGCGGACCCGGATCCAGGTCCTCACCGAAGGCATCCTCACCCGCCGGCTCCAGTCCGACCCCGAGCTCTCGGGGGTGGGTCTGCTCATCTTCGACGAGCTCCACGAGCGCGGTCTCCAGGCCGATCTCGGCCTGGCACTCGCCCTGGACGCGGCCGGCTCGCTGCGCCCGGAGCTCCGCATCCTCGCCATGTCCGCCACCCTGGACGCCGGCCCCGTGGCCGAGCTGCTGGGTGGTGCGCCGGTGATCCGTGCCGAGGGCCGCAGCCACCCGGTGGCGGTCCGCTATGCACGCCACCCGCACCCTGACCCCATTGCCGCCTGCTCCGCGGCCATCCTGGAGTCCCTCGCCGAGACCTCCGGGGACATCCTGGCCTTCCTGCCTGGCGTCGCCGAGATCGCCCAGGTCAGCGCCTGGCTGGCCTCGCGGCTGGACCCGGCCATCGCCATCCTGTCCCTCCACGGCAGCCTGCCCATGGAGCAGCAGCAGCGCGCCCTGGTCCCGCGGGAGACCGGCCGACGGCGGGTCGTGCTGGCGACCGACATCGCCGAGACCAGCGTCACCATCGAGGGGGTCACCACGGTGGTCGACTCGGGGCTCGCCCGCAAGCCGAGGTTCGATCCCGGCTCCGGACTATCCCGTCTGGTCACCGAGCCCATCCCCCTCGCCTCGGCCGACCAGCGCGCGGGGCGTGCCGGGCGCACGGGCCCCGGGGTCTGCCTGCGTCTGTGGACGCGGGACCAGGAGATCGGTCGGGAGACCCACCGTCGCCCGGAGATCCTCGATGCCGACCTGGTACCCCTCGCACTCGAGCTGGCCCTGTGGGGGGTGCGGGACCCGCGCGCGCTGGCCTGGATCGATCCCCCGCCCGCCCGTCACTGGCAACGGGCCGTCGAGATCCTGGGCACCCTGGGGGCACTCGACCCAGCCGGCGCCCTCACGCCGCTCGGCCGCCGCCTCGGAGAGCTGCCCGTCCATCCCCGGCTCGCCGCCATGCTGGTCGCCGGACAGGCGACCGGGACGGCCGGGACCGCAGCGGACCTCGCCGCCCTGCTCTCCGAGCGCGACCCCTGGCAGGCCCAGACAGGGGGGCCGCGGGAGACCGACATCGGACTCAGGCTGGCCGCCCTGGAGGCCCACCGCGAGGGTCGCAAGGACCGCGACGCAGACCCGTCGCGCCTCACCGCCATCGACCGGCTGGCGCGCCGGCTGCGAGCCCTGCTGCCGGCACCGCCCCCCGCGGCGAGCCGGCCCGGGACGCCCCTCGAGCCTGGTGCCCTGCTCGCCCTGGCCTACCCGGATCGCATCGCCCAGTCGCGGGGCGGTCCGGGCGGTCGCTATCTGCTCGCGAGCGGATTCGGGGCAGTACTGCCTGAGGGCGACTCCCTCGGGGCCAGCCCCTATCTGGTCGCGGCGACCCTCGAGCGGCGCGGACGCGAGGCACGCATCCAGCTCGCCTTGCCGGTCTCGGAGTCTGGCCTGCGTCAGGTGCTCGGCGAGCGCATCCACGCGGACGAGCGCACCGACTGGGACGATCGGCTCGAGTCGGTGGTGGCCCGCCGGGAGTCCCGCCTCGACGCCCTGGTGCTCGACACCCAGCCCCTGGCCCTGGGAGACCCGGAGCGCACCCGGGAGATCCTGCTCGCCGCCATCCGTCGCCAGCCCGAGACGGCCCTGGGCTGGGACGAACGCGCGCGCCAGCTCCAGGCGAGGGTCGCCCTGGTGCGAGCGCACGATCCTGCCTGCGGTTGGCCCGACCTGTCCGATCGGGTCCTGCTGGATACCTTGGAGGACTGGCTGGCCCCCTGGATCGAGGGCAAGCGGGGCCTGGCCGAGGTGCGCGCCCTGCCGCTCGCCGAGGTTCTGCTGGCGCGCCTCGACTGGGATCATCGGACACATCTCGATGCCCTCGCGCCCGAGTCACTCACGAGCCCGGCGGGCAACCGCCGTCGCCTCGATTATCTGACCGGGCCCCGACCCGTGCTCGCCCTGCCCATCCAGGAGCTGTTCGGCACCCGCGAGACGCCGACCCTGTGCGCCGGTCGGGTCGCCGTGACCCTGCACCTGCTCTCTCCAGCCGGACGGCCCGTGCAGATCACCAGCGATCTCGCGGGCTTCTGGGCGAATGGCTACGCCGAGGTCCGCAAGGAGCTGCGCGGCCGCTATCCCAAGCATCCCTGGCCCGAGGACCCGCTCACCGCGGCCCCGGTCGCCCGCCCGGGGCGGCGGCGTCCGTGAGGTCGCCGTCCTGGGGACCTTGCCAGTCCAGGGGCTCCCGGTTAGGGTCGCGACTCCCGCCCTCGCCTCGGATCCGACGAACTTGAACCACGCCTGTACGGTCCACCTCGCCTTGGTCCTCGGCCTCGGCTTGAGCGCCCTCGCCCATGCCTTGCCCGAGGTCGGGGCGCTCGAGGAGAGCCTCGCCGCGGCAGAGGCGGCAACCGTCGATGCCGAGGCGGAGCTCAGGCTCGCATTGACCAGCCACGACCCGGAGCGGATACGCACCGCCAGCACCAGACTGCGCGAGATCAAGCAGAGACGCGCCGGGATCATCCGCGACCTCCAGGAGGCCCGCGCCGAGCGAGACCGCCTCGAGGCCTCCGAGGCGCTGCGTAAACGGCCCGCCCTGCTGCGCCGACTCGAGACCCTGCGGGCCGAGCTGGATACGGCGGCGGCCGAGTACGAGGAGCACCCGAGCGGCGCCCGCGCCGCCCGCCTGCGGCGACTCACGGTCGAGGAGCTGGAGCTCCGGGACGAGCTGCGCAAGGCGGAAGCGGCCGAGGGCACCGGCCCGCCCTGAGACCATCCCCACCCGTCAGCTGCCCCTAGAGGTGCCCGACGCCGTTGATCTGCAACGCCCCCCGCCCATTTGACGACCCGGCCGCGGTGGACCACCTTTATCCATGGAGACCGGAGGGGTCCCTTCGCCACGACAGGCCGATCGGGCCGGGTCCGGATCATCGATGCCCCACCGTCTCCGTGTTGTGCCAAGGTCCTTCCGCCCGGTCGGCATCTTCAGGAGGCCCTCGATGACCATCGCGACACGCGTCGAACAGGTGCTCCGGGAGCACGGTGCACCCTACAAGCTGGTTGCTCACAAGCCCACGGGCTCCACCCATGAGTCGGCGGAGGCCGCCCGGGTGCGCGACGACCATATCGCCAAGGCGGTGGTGGTCCGAGATGCCCGAGGACCGGCCATGGCGGTGATCCCCGGCGATACCTGGCTGGATGTGGAGGCCCTGACGCGGGAGACCGGGCGACCGTTCGAGCTCGACGAGGAATCAGACCTGGCCGCGCTATTCCCCGACTGCGCACCCGGGGCGGTGCCGCCGTTGGGCCAGGCCTACCAGATGGAGACCTATCTCGATGACGCCCTCGGCAGCCTGTCCTCGGTCTATTTCGAGTCTGGCGACCACGCGCATCTGGTGCGGGTCAATGCCGAGACCTTCGCGGAACTGATGCGCGGGGTCCGGCATGGACACTTCGGCCGGTAGCCTCTCCAACGGCGACGCCGTCGCCCCGGGGCGCAATCAACCCCGGGGCACCGCCGTCCCAGCGCCCTGATCCCACTGGAGAAACGCGATGACAGACATCTTTGGACTGCTGGCCGACGAGGCCGAGGATCTGCTCGGGCACGCCTGCGCGGGTATCCCCGCCTCCATGCTCCATCTGCCCGGCCCCGATTTCGTCGATCGGGTGATGACACAATCCGACCGCAAGCCGACGGTGCTGCGCGCCTTCCAGACCCTGCTCGGGCACGGACGCCTCGGCGGAACGGGCTATCTCTCGATCCTGCCCGTCGACCAGGGCGTCGAGCATTCGGGTGGAGCCTCGTTCGCGCCCAACCCGATCTATTTCGATCCCGAGAATATTGTCCGCCTCGCCATGGAGGGCGGCTGCAACGCGGTGGCCTCGACCCTCGGTGTCCTTGGGTCGGTGGGCCGGCGCTATGCCCACAAGATCCCCTTCCTGGTGAAGCTCAACCACAATGAGATGCTCACCTACCCCACCATCCACGATCAGACCCTCTGGGCGTCGGTGCAACAGGCGTTCGACATGGGGGCCGTGGCGGTGGGCGCCACGATCTATTTCGGATCGCCGGAGTCGCGGCGCCAGATCCAGGAGGTGAGCGACGCCTTCGCCCAGGCCCATGAGCTCGGGATGGTCACCGTGCTCTGGGCCTACCTGCGCAACTCGGCCTTCAAGCACGAGGGCGTCGACTACCATGAGGCGGCCGATCTCACCGGACAGGCCAATCACCTGGCGGTCACTATCGAGGCCGACATCGTCAAGCAGAAACAGGCCACCCGCGACGGCGGCTTTACGGCCATCGGGTTCGGCAAGACCCACCCCCGGGTCTACGACGAGCTCTCCGCCCACCACCCCATCGATTGGGTGCGCTATCAGGTCGCGAACTGCTACATGGGGCGGGTCGGCATGATCAATTCGGGCGGACCCTCGGGCAAGGACGACCTGCATCAGGCCGTGCGCACGGCGGTGATCAATAAGCGCGCCGGCGGCATGGGGCTGATCTCGGGTCGCAAGGCGTTCCAGAGACCCATGGCGGAGGGCGTCGAGCTCCTGAACGCGATCCAGGACGTCTATCTCTCCGCCGAGGTCGCCATCGCCTAGCCCGGCGGCCCGACCCGTCGCCCGGACGCGGCGCCCCCGTCATCCGGCGGGCGCCGCGGACAGGGGCACCTCGGCGACCACCGTCGCCGCGGCATCGCGCCCTCGCCTGACATCCACGCGCCACAGCAGAACCGCGCCGATGACGAATAGCGCCAGGATGGGCAGCAGGGACAGTCGCGGGTCGCCGGTGAGTGCGGCAGTCGTTCCCACCAGGAAGGGCCCCAGGATGGCCGCGAACTTGCCCACCATGTTGTAGAAGCCGAAGAGCTCCGCCGTCTGCCCGGCAGGGATGAGGCTCGCGAACAGGGCACGCGAGAGTGCCTGGATGCCCCCCTGCACCAGCCCGATGGCCGCGGCGAGCACATAGAAGTGCTCGATCCGCGACATCTGAGAGGCGGCCAGCACCACCACCACGTAACAGCCGATGGCGAGCAGGATGGCGGGCTTGGCACCCCAGCGCGCCCCGAGCCGACCGAAGACCAGGGCGGCCGGGAAGCCCACGAACTGGGTGATCAGGAGCGCCGCCATGAGGCTCGAGTCCTGGAACCCCAGGGACAGGCCATAGTCCACCGCCATGAAGACGATGGTGTCCACCCCGTCGATATAGAACCAGTAGGCGATCAGGAACAGGAAGGTGTCCGGCAGGCGGCGGATCTGCCGGAAGGTGACCACCAGCTCCGCGAAGGCCCCCCGCACCGCTCCCCTGAGGGTCTTGCGCCCGGCACCTTTCGACTCGGGCACCAGCAAGACCAGCGGCAGGCTGAACAGGGCCCACCAGAGGGCGACACCGAGGAACGCCGCCTGCACCGCCGCCCCCTTGTCTGCGAACCCGAAGGTCTCGGGCGTCAGCACCATGGTCACGTTGAGTGCGAACAACAGGCCGCCGCCCAGGTACCCCAGCGCATAGGCCAGCGAGGAGACGCGCTCGTAGTCATCCGGGCGCGAGACGTCGGTGATCAGGGCGTCGTTGAAGATGTTGGCGCCGAAGAAACCCAGGAGACCGAGCAGATAGAGGGCGAGCGCCCCCACCCAGTGCCCCGCCGCGAGCCAGTAGAGTCCACCGGTGGCGAGCACGCCGAGGACGGTGAACACCAGCAGAAAACGCTTCTTGGCCCCGAGCTGATCGGCGAGCGCCCCGAGGACGGGTGCCATGCACACCAGGATCAGGCTCGCCAGGCTGCTCGCATAGCCGAGCCAGCGGGTGCTCTCCGCCGCCGGGAGGTCGGCTGCCCAGAACTGTTTGAAGAAGACCGGGAAGAAGCCCGCGATCACCACCGTGGCGAAGGCGGAGTTGGCCCAGTCGTAGAAGGCCCAGGCCAGGGTCACCCGCCGGGGCGGGCCCACCGCGCGATCGACCGCGGGGCTCAAGCGCTCGGCTCCCCCGCCGCGATCAAGGCCATGCGCACCAGCTCGGCCAGCGACTCGGCACGCATCTTCTCCATCACCCGCGCCCGATGGGCCTCCACGGTCTTGGTGCTGACCCCCAGCGCCGCCGCCATGTCCTTGTTGGACTTGCCGTCGGTGACCATGATCATGACCTCGTGCTCACGCGGTGTCAGCTCGGCCAGCCGCGCGGCGATCTCCGCGCGCGTCGCCTGGGAGACCCGCCGGCGCTCATCGACCGCCAGGGCCTTGCGGATGGCGCCGAGCAGGTCCTCGTCGTTGAAGGGCTTCTCGATGAAGTCCACCGCGCCGGCCTTCATCGCCTTTACCGCCATACCCACATCGCCGTGACCGGTGATGATGATCACCGGGATCTGGAGCCCCTCCCGGCCCAGGTGCTGCTGGAGCTCGAGGCCGCTCATCCCGGGCATGCGCACGTCCAGCAACAGGCACCCCGCCCAGCCGGGGAAATAGGTGGTCAGGAAGGCGTCGGCGGACTCGAAGGTGCGCACCTGCATGCCGGTGGACTCGATCAGCCATTTGAGCGAGGTGCGCATGGCCTGGTCGTCGTCCACCACGAAGACTGTCGGTTCGTTGCTCATCGTTCGCTACTCATTTCGGGTGCCTAGGTCTGATCGGAAGGCGCTGCCTCACGCGCGGTCTCGGGCGGCGCGTCCTCGCCATCCGGGTCATCGTCCTCGTCCCCGCCGGATCCGATCAGGGGCACTGGCACCCGCGCCAGGGGCAGGATCACGTGAAAGACGGTGCCCCGGTGGGGCTCGGACTCGGCCCAGATCCGCCCGTCGTGGTTCTCGACGATGGTCTGGCTGATCGCAAGCCCCATCCCCATCCCTCCGGGTTTGGTGGTGTAGAAGGGATCGAAGAGCTGGAGGAGTGCCTCCCGGCCCACGCCGGGTCCGGTGTCCGCGACGCTCACCATGGCATGCTCCGCGCCGTCCGAGCCGGTGCGGATGGTCAGGGAGCGACGATCCTCGGGCACGTCCTCCAGGGCGTCGAGTCCGTTGCGCACCAGGTTCAGCAGCACCTGCTCGATCTGGACCAGGTCGACGTGCACGGGTATGGGCTCGGGATCGAGCTCCAGCGCGATCTGGATGCCCAGCTTGTCGGTCTCGAACTCGAGGAAACCGCACACCTCCCGCACCAGGGCGTTGAGATCCCCATCGGTGCGAATCGGCGGCTGCTTGCCCACCAGCGCGCGCAGCCGGCGGATGATCTCCCCCGCCCGCTGGGCCTGGCTCTTGACCTGGTCCAGGTGCGCCCAGGAGCTCGGCGCTGTCGCCGACCCCGTTCTGGATACGCCGGCTGCAGCCGTTGGCATAGTTGACGATGGCGGAGAGTGGCTGGTTGAGCTCGTGGGCCATGCCCGTGGCCACCTCGCCCATGGTGCTGAGGCGGCTCACGTGGACCAGCTCCGCCTGGTGCTGACGCGACTGCTGCTCGGCGCGGCGCACCGCGGTGATGTCCCGGGCGTAGATGTTGGCGTAGCCGAGGTCCCGGATGGGGGCGAAGAGGAGCGCGAACACCTGTCCCGCGAGATCGATCTCGCGCTCGCGCGGCTCGCCGCGCTCCATGGCCTCCAGCACCTCGCCGGCCCACTCCTGCGGCAGGGGCTCGCCCCGCTCGATGCCCCAGGCCGCCAGCAGCGGCTGGCTGGCGTTGTTGGCGTAGGCGACCACGCCCGAGGCCGTCACCCGCAGGATGGGGTTCGGGCTCTCGGCGACGAAACGCGCGAGGCTCTTGATCTCCCGTTCGGCCTGTTTGCGACTGGTGACGTCGTGGATGTAGAGGGTGTGGAAGCGCTCGCTGTCGCTGCCGATGGGCACGATGGAGATCTCCACCGGAAACTCGCGCCCGTCCGCCCGCAGGGCCCCAAGCTCACCGCGCCCCTGGGGCTCGAGCTCGCTGTGTCCGGCCCGCTCGAGTAGCCGCAGGAAGGCGGCCCGCGATCCGTCGGGCAGGAACCGCTCGGCGAAGGAGAGCCCCATGGCGTCGCCCCGGCTGAGACCGAAGGCGCGTTCGGCCGCCGGGTTCACCTCGACGATGCGACCCTCGTGGTCCAGGGTCACGATGGAGTCCAGGGAGGCCTCCATCATGGCCGCCTTCAGCGCCTCGCTCTCCCGCATCTCCGCCTGATGTCGGCGGTTCATCTCCTCGCGGGCCGCGAGCACCAGCTCGGTGAAGTGCTTGATCCACTCCTCGAGCAGCAGGAGCTGGTTCCCGCCCGGCGCGAACCCGGGCTCGACGATCCCCAGGGCCCGCTGGGAGAAGCGGGTCATCCGCTTGAGCACCTGGTTGAGCCGGGCGGAGACCAGATAGATGACCCCGGTGAACACCAGGATGAAGGCAAGGGCCGCGTAGAACCTCTGGCGACGCTCGAAGATCCGCACGTGTCGCTGCATCCGCTCGACGATGGTCTGGGGCACGAAGGTCGCGAACAGCAGGTTGGTATCGGTGCCCTCGTAGCCGGTCAGGGACTGGGAGGTCACCAGATAGCCGTCGGTCCAGAGGTCGAGCGAGGTGCCGGGGATCAGGGTCGCCGAATCGAGGCTCGCGAGGATGCGCTGATCGTCCCCGTCCACCAGGGCCACGGCCGCGCGGCTGGGATCGATGCCCCGCTGGGAGGCGGCCATGAAGGCATCGTCGATGGCGAGCAGGACCACGAGATGGCCCATGGGATAGCCGCCCGAGTCCTCCACCGCGTCGCTGATCAGCAGATAGAGCTGCTCGCCGAACCGCACGGGGACCAGGCGCACGGCGCTCGGATCCAGGAACTGAGGTGAGACCACCGAACGCAGGTCCTCGGGTAGGGCCTCGGACCCGGCCTGGAAGACCTCGCGCACGCGCCCCTTGGTGTCGACCAGGAGGACATGGCTCGGCGCCCGCAAGGCATCCCGGCCGAAGAAATCCGGCAACCAGAAGGGCCGGAACTCCTGGTAGATCACCGGCTCGACGGCCGTATTCTCCGACCAGAAGAGCGGCTCCAGATACTCGGCGAGACGCCGATGATTGGCCAGCAGCCGGGTGGTGGTGCCATAGGTGTCGAGATAGCGGTCGAACCGGATCAGGCTCTCGCGCGCCTGCAGGTGCAGCTGGCTCTCCAACTCCTGGGAAAAGATCTTGCCCACCTGCCGGCTCTGGACCTGATCGAGCACACCCCAGACCGCGAGCCCGGCCACCAGCGCCACCAGCATGGCGGTCACCGGCATGGGCACCCGGCGTAGGGCACGGTAGAAGGCGGATGTGCGCGGGAGTGTGAGCAAGGGCGGGTGCGATCAGTGGGACCGGGGCAGAGTCTATCGGAAAGGGGAGATCACGACCCAGGGCGGGGGATCCGGCGCCTGGGAGCCGGTCGTCGCCCCGCACGGGTGGTGACCAGTGGTTGCACAGGCAGCACAATGGGGGATCACCCGCGACTTGACCACCCGGATCGGCCCATGGACACACCCGCGCCGGAGACCACCCCGGCATCACTCCCCCGCCGGCTCGGCGCCCTGATCTACGACACCCTGCTACTGGTCGGGGTGCTCATGCTCGCGGTGCTCGCGCTGATCCTCCCCTACCAGCTCATCACCGGCGGCCCGTTCCCGCACGACCAGGCCGTCTACCTGTGGCTGGAACGGCTCTATCTGCTCGGCGTGGCCGGGGCCTTCTTCGTGTACCCCTGGACGCATGGCGGTCAGACCCTGGGGATGCGCGCCTGGAAGATCCGGGTGACTGGCGCGGACGGGCGCGCCCTCACCGCGGCCACCGCCTGGCGGCGCTTCCTGTGGGCCATCCCGTCCCTGCTCCCCCTGGGTCTGGGTCTCTGGTGGTCCCTGATCGATCGCGACCGGCGCGCCTGGCACGATCGACTGTCGGGCACCCGGGTGATCCGCGCGTCGGAATAGACCCGCGCGATCAGCCGATCCGACGCAGGAGCAGGATCGCCGCGACGATGAAGATCACCGGCGGGGCCAGGGCCGCCGCCAGGGGGCTGAAGTCGTAGAGCAGGGCGAGATAGGTGAAGGTCCGGCTCAGGACGTAGTAGGCGATGCCCGCCATCACCCCGAGCAGCATCCGCGTCCCCAGACCGCGGCTACGGGCCGAGCCGAGCAGGATGGGCGCCGAGACGAAGATCATGGAGAGGGTCAGGAGTGGGTAGACCACCTTGCCCCAGAACACCACCTCGTAGTTGCGGGCGTCCTGCTCGTTGGTGCGCATGAACCGGATGTACTTCCACAGACCCCAGGCCGGCAGCGCCCGCGGATCGACCACCACCACCTTGAGCAGTCCCGGGTCCAGCATGGAGGCCCACACGGAGGAGTCCATGCGCTCCACCGCGACCCCGTCGGGACCTGCGCGGCTGCGCGAGAGCCCCTCCAGCACCCACTGGCCGTCGTCGCGGTAGCGCGCCCTCTCGGCGTGGGTCGCCACGCAGGGTGCCCGCGTCGCTGTCGATCTGGTAGATGAAGATGTCCTTGATCTCGGTGCCGGAGAGTATCTCGCGGATGTTCACGTAGGCCCCGTCGTCGATGGCCCATAGGCCATAGGGCGTCCCCTGGGTCGCCTCCCCCGAGAGGGCCGTTCGCTTGAGCTCCTGGGCCCGCTGCTCCGCCGGCGGGGCCAGCAGCTCGCCGATCGCGACCCCCAGCGCCGCCAGCACCAGCCCCCCGAGCAACCCGGCGAAGACGATGCGACCGACCGAGACCCCGGCGGCCCTGACGGCCACCAGCTCCGAGCGACCGGCGAGTGCGCCGAGCCCCACCAGGGCGCCGATCAGGTGGCCGATCGGCAGGACCTCGTAGGCATACCGCGGCAGGGTGAAGGCCATGACCAGCAGCACCTGACCCAGACCATAGCCC
>CAVQQM010000027.1:17500-127927 GCA_963714915.1 uncultured Gammaproteobacteria bacterium | reverse complement strand
GGCCCGCATCCGGGCCTTGCACGCGGCGCTGGTGATCCTGATGCGCCACGGGGTTCCGGGGCTCTCGGCCAACCATTCGGCGGGGGACTTCGACCCCGCCCGCCCGGAAGTCGCCAAGGCCATCGAAGAGCTCAAGCTCCGCTGCCGCCGAGCGGGGCCGCAGCGGGCCGAGGCGGTGGAGGCGGTCGAGGCCCACCTCGATCGGCTGGTGGGGGAGTGGGACGACCTCGCGAAGCGCTGTCGGGTGCAACGGGAGCGCCTGGTCTACCAAGGCAGCGACGGAGACCGCCGGGACCAGCGCCTGCTCTACGCCCACGACGCCCGGGTCACGGGGCTCTGGCCGACCCTGCACAATATGCGCAACGTGGAGAATACCGCGGTGCTCAAGGTGCTGCCGTGAAGGAATTCGTCGCCGTCCGCTGGTCTCACCTGATGGGCTACAGCGGGGTCGGCGCAGTGGTCCGGGCGGACGACGACCTTTTAACGGTGATGGATATCCGCCGCTGGACGGACCGTGATGGTGCGTTCGCCGGGGAGCGGATCCACTACGTGCAGCTCCTGCGGGCGCGCCTCGGCATCGCGGGCGAGCTGCGCCAGCCGCCGCCGGCGCGTTTGCTGCAGAACGGCAGGCCGGACGGGACCTGCATCCCGACGCTGCGCTTCCCCCGGCTGGACGCGCTGCCCGAGGTGCGGCCTGATGCACTATCGCCCTTGGCAAAAAGATTCGGAAGAAAAGGAAACAGCGCCCAAGCCCCTATGCGAGGGATGCAATACAGCCCTGCAGCAGGTCCCTTGGGTAGCCGTCCACATGGAGGGCGGGCTCGACGAGGTGCCCTGGCACTACCTCGCCCATGGCCGGAGCGCCAGTCCGGAGTGCCGAGCCGATTGGCAGACACCCTACCTGCGCCTCAAACGGGATCCGCGGTCGCCTCAGAGGTGGCAGCTGTACTGCAATCGATGCGATGGCGACGGCAGGCAGCCTGCGGAATTCGATCCCCGCGGGCACGTCTACCTGAGCGACCCGATGCGCCAGCCCTGGGAGCGAGGACGCCACCAGCGAAGCAGCCCCTCGCCCAAGCCTGCGGAGATCCTGGAGGTTAGCGATGCCAAGCTGTACTACCCGAGTAGCCGAAGCGGCCTCGTGGTGCCGCCAGAGTCCCCGCGTCCGCCGCGGCAGTGTCCTGGACCGGCTCTACTGCGGGCACGAGCAGCTCGCCGCTCTGGAAAAGGTCCGCACCCGGCTCGCCCGTCAGGGTCAGATCCGCCGTCTTGCCACGGAGCTTCGTTGCCGGCCGCAGGAGGTCGAGGAGGCCTGGGCGGAAATCCGCAAGGGCTGGCCCCTCTACGGTCGGCCGCTGACACCGGACGACCTGTTTACAGCCAGTACGAGGCACTGTTGGCGGACCTTCCCGACCTGCGCGACGACGAGGATTTCGTGCCCCGGTCCAAGACCGACGGGTGGCGCGTCCTCGCCGCCAGGGCGGGTTCAGGCGGACCCCATGCCCCCGTTCTTGCTGCGGTTGACAGCCTGGTCGCCGTCACGCGGCTGCGGGAAATCCTTGTCTTTACCGGTTTCGCCCGGATCAAGCCCAATTTCGTGGAGCATGCGAACCCCCACGCGGCCGCTATCGAGCTCCAGTCGAAGGGAGACGCCGCCCGCGACGTGCCGCCGGACCTCGATCACAGCGCAGACTGGTGGCCCGCCGTCGAACTCTTCGGCGAGGGGATCTTCTTCACCCTCGAGCAAGACGCTCTTGCCCGCTGGGAGACCCAGCCGGCCCTAATCCGCCGCGTCGAGATCCTGGCGCAACGCTTTGGTCGCTCCGGGATCCGCTTCCTCAACGACCCAGACCGCCGCCCCACGCCTCGCTTCGTCCTGCTGCACACCCTGGCGCACCTCATGATCCGTCAGCTGGAGACACTGGCGGGCTACCCGGCTGCATCCATTAAGGAGCGGATCTACTGCGGCGGCGGCGAGCCGCCCATGGCCGGCATCCTCCTCTACGTGGCGGTGCCGGACGTCGTGGGCTCGCTCGGCGGAATCGCCGAGATCGCCGAACCCGAACGCTTTCTGCCCGTGCTCGCGGGGGCTCTGGCCCGTTCCGAGTGGTGCTCCCTCGACCCGGTCTGCCCGGAACAGGACGGCCAGGGACCGCGCCGCTTAATCGGGCCGCGTGCCACGCCTGTCCGCTGGTCCCGGACCCGAGCTGCGGCTTCGAGAACACCCTGCTGGACCGGGTCTGCGTGCGCGGGGATGAGGCGGGCGACATCCCGCCTTTCCTCCTTCGTCCGGATAGGGGTGTGGCTCCCCAAGGCCTCCCGAACCTTCAACTTCCCGACATCCACGAGCTCAACAAGGACCAGGAGAGGGTCCGGCTGCTGCCTGGAGGGGTGCCACCTCGTCGTGGGTGGACCCGGGACCGGAAAGACCGTAGTGACCCTGCTGCGGGTGCGGCGGCTGCACCGTGCCAGCGGAGCCCGGGGCTACCTCTTCCTGGTCTACAACCGGCTGCTGCTGGAGACCGCCCGGGAGCTCTCGGGCGGGCATAACGCGGTGCCATGGACCGGCTGGTTCAAGCGACTGCGAACGCATGGTAAATCCCCCTGCCCAGGGACCGAACCGCTGGGCCTTCGCTGGAAAGACGTCGACAGCATCGCCGAGGCAGGCGATCCCGCCGAACGCGGTCCCGCCCCTCTGATCATCGACGAAGGGCAGGACATGCCGCCCCACTTCTACGAGGCGCTCACCGACTCGGGTTCGAGCACTTTTACGTGGTGGCGGACCAGAACCAGCGCATCACCGAGCAGCACCAGCAAGCTCTCGGAAATCGAAGATCTGCTCGCCATCGAGCCGGCCGACCGCATCGAACTCCAAATCAACTACCGCAACCCCTACCAGGTGGGCCTGCTGGCCCGGCACTTGGCGCCGGATGACCCGGCGAGCCCTCGGCCCGAGCTGCCGCCTGATACCCGCTCCACCCGCACCCCTCTCATGGTCCCCTATGGCCCCGATACCCGTATCGACTTCTCCGGTCTTGTGGACCGTCTGCTCAAGGCGGCCGACCGCGACCCGGAGCGGGTGATCGGCGTGGTAACCCCTGACAACGCGACGCGGAATGCCTGGGTGGAGGCTCTAAGGAACCAGCCCGCGATCCTGGACCACGGTCGGCCCCGCGTGGTTACCTACGTCAGCGGCGAGCGGGAGGGCGACCACCGCCTCTCAGTCGGCGGAATCTTCGTCCTCAACGCGCAGTCCGTAAAGGGCCTCGAGTTCGACACCGTGGTGCTGGCGGACATCCACCGCTACCGGGTGTACGGCGACCGACCCGAGCACCTCGAAGACCTTCGCCGCCGCTTCTACGTGATGGTGTCCCGGGCCCGGGAGCGGGTGATCCTGCTGCGCCGGGCCGACCTCGACTGCCCCGCCGAGCGTATCCTGCCTGCGGACACTGGGCTCCTCGAACGCTGGAGTTGAACTTGACCCGGACTGACCAAGACCTCTTCGACCCGCCGCCGCAGCGCTCGGTCGCCCCCGCCGAGTGGTACCTCGTGACCAATCAGCTCAACCTGATGTTGATGCTGGCCGCGGGGCTCGTCACCGGGCCGACCGGGTTCGGCGGTAAGTACTTCCGGGATCCACTGGCCGCTTGTCCCGGCTGGATCCCCCTCTTCGCCGGACCGCCGCCTCGGGCAGCGCTCGAGGAGTGCGTGCGCGAGGGACGCCACCTGCGGGTGGTGGCTGCGCAGATGGACCTGTCCCGGCTCGTGGGCCCCATGCGGGCGATGACCGCGGATGGTTCGGTGCGGGAGTTGGATTTTCCGGAGGGGCTCACGGGGGACGAGGCGGTGCTCTTTGTTCCCGCGCCCCTCCCGGCTGGACGGCTCGCAGCACTGCTCTTCCCCTCCAAGGAGGCGCGCGCCCTCTGCCGGGAGGACGCGGCGGACTACGCGACCGTGCCCCTGGACGACTTCAAGCACCAGGTGCGCATTCGTCTGTTCGCCGGGAGCGCTACCACGCTCTGGCCGCCAGCCGCCGAGGCACTCCCCGAAATCGACCGGCCTGTCGAGACGGCGGCGGCGATCGGGGGCGCGGCCGCTATGTTGTTCTGGCTCGGCAATGCATGCGAGGAGGCGATCGACGCCGCCCGGGTGCTGTTGGAGCCCGCGGAGGGGGATGGAGTGTCAGACCCCCTGACTCGCGCCGTGGCGGCATGGGCCGCGGGTCGTCCCGTTGGCGAGGGTGATGAGTCCCAGGCCGCCATCTTTCGCTCCACCTTGGAGGCAGTAGTCTCTGCCCGGGGAACGGGAGACGGAGGATCCGTGCCCCAGGACCCCCACCAGGTCGTGCTCGATCACCTGGAGGCCCTCAAAGCCCGCCGTCCGGATGAGAAGTGGCAGGGTGCACTGGAACGACTTTGTACGGACCTGAGGGGCATCCTTGGGCTCGGAGGTGACACGGTGACCAGCCTGCTGGAGCGCCATCAGAGGCCGCTTGCCAGGGGGCTCATGCTGTTCTTTCTGCGCGACGACTGCGAGGCCCTCCTCGACTTCCGCCACCCCCTGCTGAACGGCATGGACCGTGTCGTGGCGGGCGCCCTGTGCGGGGCCCGGGCCGGGTGGATGAGCATGCCGCCTCGGGTTGCGTCGCCCCGGCCTCGCACCAGCAGCGTGGCACCGCATGGCGGTCCGGGCGCACGCGGAGGCCGACAGCGGCATCGATCTAGGTCCGGCGCCGCCGCGCCCAAGGACCCTGCGGGAGCACCTTCGCGCCGAGGGCAAGGGCTTCAGTCGCCGACAGCGGGAGGCGGCGCTCCGTCTCGCCCGGGACATGGGGTGGAGCGGCCTGCTGCATACCAGGATCAGCCTGGGCCGGGGCGAGTACCGCCTGGTGGTCAATGGGGCCGGAGCCCATGTGCTGCTGGACGGGGACGTGAAGGCCGTGACCACGGACGTGGACATGGAGGCGCTCCTCGCGCGGCTGGCGGAGGACGAGTTGCCGGCCAAGCTCGACGCCGAAATCCGTAACCAGCTGTCCAGTTGAGGCCGTCATCGTGCGCATGATTCCCGCCAGCCCCCACCACACTGAGAGCCGTGCGGAGCTCCGGGTATTCGACCAGCTTCGCCGGGCCTTTGACGGCGACGGGCGCTCGCGGTTCACCGCTTTCCACTCCCTGAACCTGACCCACCACGACTACAAGCGGTTCGGTGAGATTGACTTTCTCGTCGTCGGTCGCCCCGGCATCTTCGTGCTGGAGGTCAAGGGGGGCGGGGTGAGCTGCGAGGCCGGCGAGTGGCGGTACCAGGACCGCTTCGGCGTTGGGCACAGCTCCGTCGAGGGTCCTTTCCGTCAGGCGGAGTCAGCCCTCCACGGGCTCCGCAGCAAACTGGAGAAGGGTCTGTCCAGACGCCTGCTCGACCGCTTTACCGTCGGCTGCGGGGTTGTCTTTCCGGACTGCGACTGGACCGTCTCCGGTGCCGAATGGGACCCCGAGATGCTGGCGGACGCAAGGAGCGCCCGCAACCTCGAGGGTTGGCTCGAGCGCCTGTTCACCTATTGGCGCCGCCGTGAGACGCGCAGGCATTCCCCGCCAGAGGACGCGGACCTCGACGCCCTCATCCGTTTTCTGCGGCCGGACTTCGAGATGGCGGTTGCCATCCACGTCAGGGTGAGCGAGGTGGAGGAGCATCGGGTCGCCCTCACCGAGGACCAGATGTGGGCAGTAGACCTGGCGGAGGAAAACAACCGATTGCTGTGCGCTGGCGGCGCCGGCACCGGAAAAACCTTCCTTGCGATGGAGCTTGCCCGGCGCTGGACGGCCCAGGGGCGGAAAGTCCTACTGGCCTGTCGCTCATCCTGGCTGCGGCGCTGGCTTCAGGCCCGTTTCATGGTGCCGGGGCTCGCGGTCGCGGTCGCCGACGGGGCGGCGACCGCGGCCCGCCGCATGGGGATCGAGCGGTTCGATGCGCTCATCGTGGACGAGGGCCAGGATCTCCTCGATCTGACGTTGTTGGATGGACTCGACACCGCCCTGGTCGGTGGCCTGGAAGACGGGCGGTGGTGCTTTTTTCACGATCTCAACAACCAGGCCGGGCTGTTCGGCGAGCCGGACCCTGAAGCCCTGGAGTTGATTGCGCAGTGCGCCACGACCCGGGTCGTGCTGCGCAAGAACTGTCGCAACACCCAACAGATCCTTGGCCACGTCCAGTTCTCACTAGGCGCAGATATGGGTGAGCGGGGCACTGGTGACGGGCCGGAGGTTGTCGAGCACCGCGCCTCGGATGAGGCGGACGCCGCCCGCCTACTGGCCTTGGAGATCGGGCGAATCCTCGACCGCGGCGGCCTGCTCGACCGGGACCTGACCATCCTTTCTCCGCAGCCCCTGGCCGAGTCTGCGGCTCGCCTGCTGCCGCCCGAGGTCCTATCCCGGCTGATCAGCCTGGACGAATTCTCGCTCAACTCGTTTCCTCCGGAGGCAATCAGCTTTGCCGGGATCGACAGCTTTAAGGGGCTAGAGAACGAGGCGGTCATCGTGCTCGACCTACCGGTGCCGGCCAAGGGCAGGGCGCTCGCGGAGCACTACGTGGCGATGAGCCGAGCCCGCTCAGTGCTGTCGTTGATCCACGTACGTTGAGCCGGGGAGCGCCTCGGCAACCGCCTGCGCGGTCTCCTCACTAAAGTAGGCGCTATCGGCCCACACCGCAGGGTCGGCGTTTTCCATATCGAGGACGGTATCGAAGAGCTGTGTATCGCGTACCTGCGCGGGATAATTTCTTGTGTTCCAGGATGGGCCGGGCGGACGATCAAGCTCACGGCCAAGAACCACCAGTACCTCGGCGTGAACAACGCGATGGAGGCCCTGGCCGACATCCGAGCCCGCGACGGGCGGCTCGGCGTCTTCTGGCACACCCAGGGTAGCGGCAAGAGCGTCTCGATGATGTTCTTCGCCCAGAAGGTGCTGCGGAAGGTGCCGGGCAACTGGACCTTCGTCATCGTCACCGACCGCCAGGAGCTGGACGGGCAGATCTACAAGCACTTCGCCTCGGCCGGGGTGGTGACCGAGGGCCACGCCCAGGCGGAGAGCAGCAAGCACCTGCGCCAGCTCCTCACCGAGGACCACCGCTACGTCTTCACCCTGATCCACAAGTTCCGCACCGAGAAGGGCGAGGCCCACCCGGTGCTCTCGGAGCGCCGCGACATCATCGTCATCACCGACGAGGCCCACCGCAGCCAATACGACACCCTGGCGCTGAACATGCGCACGGCCCTGCCCAATGCCTCCTTCCTGGCCTTCACCGGCACGCCCCTGATCGTGGGGGAGGAGAGGACCCGGCAGGTGTTCGGGGACTATGTCAGCGTGTACGACTTCCGCCAGTCGGTGGAAGACGGCGCCACGGTGCCCCTCTACTACGAAAATCGCATCCCCGAACTGCAACTGGTCAACGACGACCTCAACGCGGACATGGAGGCGCTGTTGGAGGCCGCGGAGCTAGACGAGGCCCAAGAGAAGAAGCTGGAGCGCGAGTTCGCCCGCGAGTACCACCTGATCACCCGCGACGACCGGCTGGAGGCGGTGGCCAAGGATCTGGTGGAGCACTTCATTGGGCGGGGCTTCCAGGGCAAGGCGATGATGATCTGCATCGACAAGGCCACCGCAATCCGGATGTACGACAAGGTGCGGCGGGTGTGGGCCGAGCGGATCTCGGCGGCGGAGTCCGAGTTGGCGGCAGCGAAGGACGCGGCACGCAACGAGATCTTGAGGCACATCGCCTTCCTGAAGGAAACGGACATGGCGGTGGTGGTCTCCCAGGGCCAGAACGAGATCGCCGAGATGGCCGCCAGGGGGCTCGACATCCGCCCCCACCGCAAGCGCATGATCGAAGAGGACCTGGAGACCAAGTTCAAAAACCCCGATGACCCCTTCCGGCTGGTCTTCGTGTGCGCCATGTGGATGACCGGATTCGACGTGCCGAGCTGCTCGACGCTCTATCTCGACAAGCCCATGCGCAACCACACCTTGATGCAGACCATTGCCCGCGCCAACCGGGTCTACCCTGGGCAAGGTCAGCGGGTTAATCGTCGACTACGCGGGCGTGTTCCGCAGCCTGGAAAAGGCGCTGGCCATCTACGGGGCGCCCGGAAGCGGGGGCGGCGACGGCAAGCCCGTCGAGGACAAGTCCGCCTTGGTGGCAGCTCTGCGCCAGGCGTTGGGCGAAACCGAAGCAGTCTGCCGGCAGCAGGAAGTGGACCTGGCAACGATCCGGGCCGCCGAGGGTTTCGAGCGGGTCGGCCTGCTCGACGACGCGGTGGAGGCGCTGGTCGCCTCCGAGGAGGTCAGGCGCCGCTACCTCGATCTGGCCAACACGGTGCAGCGCCTCTACAAGGCCGTGCTCCCCGATCCGGCGGCGCAGGAGTTTGGTGAAGCCGTGGCACCCGTCCAGGTCATCGCCGGCCAGATCCGCGCCCTGACGCCTCCCGCGGACATCTCCCAGGTCATGCAGCAGGTGGAGTCCCTGCTCGACCGCTCTATCGCCGCCGAGGGCTACCTGATCCGAGAGACCGACGATCCCGACGAGCGCTGGGTCGACCTGAGCGGCGTCGACTTCGACCAGCTGGCCGAGACCTTCAAGAGTGGACGCAAGCGCACCTTGAACGAGAAGCTCAAGGGAAAGGTGGCGCAGAAGCTCATGGCCATGGTGCGCGTCAACCGCACCCGCATGGACTATCTGGAGGCGTTCCAGGCCCTGATCGATGCCTATAACGCGGGCAGCCTCAACGCCGAGTCGTTCTTCCAGCAGCTGGTGGCCTTCGCCCAAAGCCTGAACGAGGAAGAGCGCCGCGGCGTCGGCGAGCAACTGGACGAGGAGGAGCTGGCACTCTTCGACTTGCTCACCAAGCCCCAGATCGACCTGACCGACACGGAGCGCGACAAGGTCAAGGCCACGGCCCGGGAGCTGCTGGCGACGCTGAAGGCCGGCAAGCTGGTGCTCGACTGGCGCAAGCGGCAGCAGGCCCGCGCCGAGGTACGGGTGACCATCGAGAAGGTCCTGGACTCGGGTCTACCCCGCGCCTACGGCCCAGAGCTGTTCGAGGAAAAGACCGCCGCAGTCTTCCAGCACATCTACGACGCCTACTACGGGGCGGGGCGGAGCGTTTACGCGGCGGCGGCCTAAGCCAGCCGGCCCAGGGAAGGATGGCCTCGGGTGGTCATGAGTGTATCGGGGATAGAAACCGACCGTCCCAAACCTGGGAGCGGACGGACCACACGGACAGGCTTGAACCTCTCGACGACCAGCACCCAGACAACACGCCGCTGAGCCGACCGGGCCGTTTCAGACCGCAAAACCTAGACTTCGTACCAAACGGTCCGAATTCGCAGGCGCCGCCTGCACCCGCACTCGAACCAAGAAACGGCGGTTGACGGCTTCGTGCCATATGCAAGGTGCTGTTGCGCCTCGATTTCCTTGGCTCTAGCAAGCTCACCATGTGAGTGAGTCTGAGGGGCGTCCAACTGCAGTTTCGGTTGAACCGCGGGGCGTCCAAACAAAAAGGGCCTGCCGATGTCTCGGCAGGCCCTTTGCCTGTTTGGTAGCGGGGGCAGGATTCGAACCTACGACCTTCGGGTTATGAGCCCGACGAGCTGCCAGACTGCTCCACCCCGCATCAGAGTCGGCAAGTATAGGCGGGCATCCCCACAGGCGCAACCTGGACTTTTCGGCCCTAGGCTTGTTGTGGTCGACCCTGGACGCCGACCGGGGATGTGGATCGGTCACCGCCGAGGCGCTCCACCAGGTGGTCGGCCACCCGGAAGGCGTTGGCGTAGATGGTCCAAGTATAGGGAACGCTGCCGCCGGTGGGCATGAATCCGCCGTCGGTGACGTAGAGGTTGTCGCAGTCGTGGGCGCGGCAGTCGGGGTCGAGCACGGAGTCGGCGGGGTCGGCCCCGAATCGGCAGCCGCCCGCCACCAGGTTCTGGGGCGGGGCGCCGCTCACGCTCCAGGTGACATCCTCCGCGCCGAGCGCCGTCAGCACCTCCGCACCCTTGGCAGCCAGGAAGCGGCCTACCTCGAGGTCGCGCGGATGGTACCCAAGACGCACCCGGGCGACGGGCAGCCCCCAGCGGTCGCGCTCGGTCGGATCCAGGGTCACCCGGCAGTCGTCCACCGGGGTCCAGTCGCAGAAGACCTCGAAGCGGACATGCTGGCCGCGGGTGAAGTAGCCGCGGATGCGGTCCTTCAGCGGCTTACCCCACACCAGGTTGCCCGCCTCGTCCCATTTCTGGGCGTTGGCCCGCGCGATGGCGTTGGCGTGGCGCAGCAGGAATTCGATGGTGCCGCCCTTGCGCCGCTGACCGCTCGCCGGGTCCGTGTAGAGATACCAGTCTTGCAGGGCGCGATTGACGAACAGGCCACGGGCCTTGAGGGCGGCGGCGAGGGGCTCGTCCAGACCCGCATAGGGGATGGTGCCGCTACCGGAGCCGCCGGCCGAGAAGAGCAGGTTGCGCCCCACCTGGCCGCGGTTGTTGCCAAGCCCGTCGGGATGGCGCGGCCCGGCCGAGAGGAGCAGCAGGCGGACGCTCTCGATGGCCTGGCAGGCGACCACGAAGATTCGCGCCGACACCCGCCGCCGCTCGCCGCCGGCATCGAGATACTCCAGGGTGTGGACACGCCCGTCGGGTCCGCTGACCAGTCGCGCGGCATGGCAGCGAGGTCGCACCTCACAAGGTCCGGTGCGCACCGCCTGGTCGAGCAGGGCGGCGCGGGCGCTGCCCTTGGCCCCTGTGTGACAGCCGTAGCTGCCGCAGTAATTGGTGTAGGCACAACCGCCGCGCCCGAGGGCTGGGAAGGGCAGGATCGCCCGTGGCACCGGCAGCGCGGCGTAGCCGAGGCCGGCGCAGGCGCGATCGATGAGGCCCGCCAGGGGATGCTCGACCGTGGGTGGGAAGGGGAAGTCCGGGGTGGATCGAGGCTCCTGGTGAGGATGGGCGACGACCCGACCCGAGACCCCCACGCGCCGCTCCACCAGGCTGTAGTAGGGCTCCAGTTGCTCGTAGCCGATGGGCCAGTCGGCGAGGTTGGCGCCCGCAACGGGCCCGAGCTCGGAGCGCAGGCGGAAGTCCACCGGCTTCAGGCGGTGGAAGTAGCCGCTCATGAAGTTGCTGGCGCCACCGACGCAGTTGCCGTTCCAGAAGTCCCAGCCCGAATCGTAGGTGGACTCGGCGCTCCAGCCGCCCTCCCCGTCTCGCTGCTCGAGCACGTGGCGCTCGTCGGCGAGGTTGGGGGTGTAGGTGCTGCGCCGGCAGCAGGCGATCTCGTCCTTCGCGAAATCGGCCTCCATGAGCCAGGGCCCCTTCTCGATCACCACCACCGAATGGCCGGCCTCGGCCAGACGCAGGGCCACGGGGCCGCCGCCGGCACCGCTGCCGATCACGCAGACATCGAAGTCGGGCTCGCTCATCCGCGACCCAGCCGGCCGTGGATGTTCGCCGGGGTAGGACGGGGAAGACCCGGGTCGTGGCCGAGCCAGGTCCAGCCGATGCCGCCGGGATTGCCGCCGTAGAGCGGATCGGCGAGCAAGGCCTCGAGCATGTAGGTGATGAGGCTGGAGAGCCAGCGCTCGCCGGGCCCGGTCGCGGCGATCTCCCGCAGGAGGTCCTCGCGGGTGCCGGGGGCGAGGGTCGGGAAGGGTGTGGCATGACGCTCGGCGGCGAGCGCATCGAGCCAGCCGATGCCCTTCAGGATGAATCCGCGGACCTCGACGTCGAACCCGGGCACCGCCAGGGTGCGGTCCAGATAGGCCGTCGCCCGCACCTCTCGGGCCCCCGGGCCCGCTGCCGGATCAGCCGGCTCGCTCGGCAGCAGATGGTCCTGGACCGCGGCGATGGTCAGCCATTGGTCGACGGTAAAGGTGGCACGGGTCGCCGGCACCCCCGTGTCGCCGCCCGGAGCTTGGCCCCCGCCGTCGGCCAGGACGTGCCCGGCGGCGGGCAGCACACCGAGGGTCTTGATGAGGTCACGACGTCTCATGGGGGGCGGTCCGCCGGGTGCCGGATCAGGGCGTCGCGGCGAAGTCCTGCATGTAGGGGTTGTCCGTGCGCCGCTCGATGTGCAGATAGGGCCGGTTCGCTGCCCGGTGACAGTCGTTGCAGGCGGCGATCAGTGCATCGTAGGCGCCATTCACCCGCGCCTGGTCGCCGACCTCGACGGCGCCCTCCAGGGCCTCGAAGGCCGGCACCAGCTTGACCTTCGCCAGCTTGCCGATCTCGATGCCGTCCATGTCGTCGATGTCCTCGATCTTCTCGATGACCTCCTCCACCTCGTGGATGTAATAGCCCTGCAGGGCCCGGTTCTCGGCGGAGACCGAGAGCCCGAGCTTGTGGGTGAAATACTGGAGCCGGGTCATCCAGCCGACCAGCTCCAGGTCATGCTCACCGCTGGCGGCGATCGGCGGGGCGGCGAGGCCCGCGGCCAGGGCGGCGGCAATGGCGGTCATGAAGGCGCGATTTCGCATCTCGGTCTGCTCCTGTTCGTGGATCTTGGGTTTGGGTGCGCGGGACTGGGAGGCGGCCCTTGGAGACCCGCCCACCGTCACAGGGTCTTCAGATATTCGATCAGCGCCAGGCGCTCGTCGGGCGTGAGCTCGTCAGCGAAGTCGTGTCCGCCGTTGCCGTAGCCGGTCTGGGTCGTGTCGTAGATCTGGTTGCGCTCGGCCCAGCTCATGGCCCCCGACTTGCCGTGATCCAGTGTCTCGTAGGCCCAGCCCACGCGCACCGGATCGTAGACCGGATCGCCCCGGTCGTTCCTTGCGAAACGCCAAAAGGGCGGCCGGTCGGCGGTGCTCAGGAGGTCCGCCAGGGTCGGGACCGAGTCATTGTGCAGATAGGGCGCGGTGGCCCAAACCCCGTCGAGGGGGGGCGCCACATAGCCCAGGGCCGGGGCGGCCTCGGACAGCTCGCCGTAGAAGGAGCGCCCAAACCAATCGAGGAACCGGTCGGCCTCGGTGAATCCGGCGCGGGCAAGCTCGGGGTCGGTGCCGACCTTGCCCAGGGCGATGACCTTGTTGGGATAGCGTGCGTCCTCGCCATAGGTGCCGTGACAGCGCTTGCAGTTGGCCTCGAAGAGCTGCTCGCCAAGGGCGGTGCGTCCCCCGTCGACGGGGTGGGGATACGCGGGAGGCGTCAGGGAGGCGATATAGGCGCGCACGTCCACGAACCAGTCATCGATCTCCCGCGCCTCTGCGACGCTGTCGGTGCAGGTGGTGGAAGCCAGGATCATGTAGCGGACATGGTCCCCCCTGCCCTCGCCGTTGTAGAACATGGCGTGCTTCTTCCGCATGTTCCACCAGGGCGGCACCCCCACCGGCAGGGGCCGCTCGGGCGGCGGCTCGATCAGGGGCGTATCAGACCAGGCCAGGGTCTCGGGGTCGCGGTGGGCCATCAAGGCCAGGGTGAGGTTGTTGGCGGAGTTCACGCCGACGGTGTCCGTCATCATGTAGTCGGCGATGGCCCCGATGCGATCGGCCCAGCGGCGCCACTCCGCGGTCTCGGCCTCGCCCTTCACCGCGGTCCCGGCCGACTCCACCGCCAGCAGAGGATCCCGCGTCAGGTCGGCGAAGGCGTTGCCGAGCCCCATCACCAGTTGACCATCGATCTCGGCCGCGTGGCAGCCGAGGCAGTTGGAGGTGACCAGCTCCACCCCGGAGGGGGCGGTGTGGGCGGTCAGCGGGTAGGGCAGCTCAGCGTTGCGCCCCGTGCGTCCGGGGAACTGGGGCCCCGGATCGGTCTCCCCGCCGCGAACGGCGCGGTAGGCGCGATAGGGCAGGCCGCAGGTCACCACCGCCCGGTTCAGCAGGGCGTCGTAGCCCCGCTCGGGATCGCCCGGACGCTGGGGATATGCGGGGATGCTGCCGACCTCTGCCTTCGAGGTCGTCCCCGGGGTCACCGGGTCACCCGAGTCGCAGCCCGTGAGCCAGCCCGCAAGCCAACCCGCGAACAGGAGCAACGCGACGCGTGCCGCCGGACGAAAGTGCCTGGGAGGAACGGGATTCATGATGACAGGGGCATGGCTCGAGTCACTGGTCGCGGTCATGACGGCCCGGCGGTTGCGTGGCGGTCACCTCGATTCGGCCGCTGCCGCTGATCGAGGTTCCCGGCTTGGGACCCGCGCCGTCCGTGCCCGTGACGGTCACGGCGCCGTTCCAGAGGGGCAGCGACGGGCTGAGCTCCTGATCGGCGGTCAGGGGCTCGAGTGCGAGCCGTAGGGCGATGGGCTCGATCCCAAGCCCCCAGTTCACCGGGTAGACCCTTCCACTGCCCGGGCTGCGCCAGTCCCGCATGGGCGTGAGGGTCAGCTCACGGCGCCGGAAGGTCTGCACGCGGCCGTCCGCGAGCACCAGGGCGCAGCTGGGGATGGGCCGGCCGGTCCCGTCCGCCCGTTGCAGCAGCAGACAGAGCAGGTCGCGTCCGTCGTCGAGCTGCACCGCGAAGCGGCTGAGGGACGGCCCGCCGCCATCCGCGGCGAGCCCCGGGACGCTGCCCCAGCCGTGGTCCAGCAGGCCCACCCCGGTGACCGCGAGGGCGCGGCCATCGAGGGTCAGTGATCCGCGGGCCGCCAGTCGGGGCAGGACGTAGAAGACGAAGGCCGGGGCGTCGGCGGATGCCGGGAAGAGCTCGAGCGCGGCCCCGGACAGCACCGGCCGCTCGGGCTCCAGTGCAAGCTCCAGCCGGGCACCCGGGGCCTCGGCGATCAGGGCGAGCCCGTCGCCCTCTGCAACCGACTCGAGGGACCAGTCGCGGACCCAGACCCGCGGCGGGTCGGCCCGCGAGCCAGCCAGATCCAGGGCCGAGCGGCTCAGCCGCTCGGCCGAGCGTGCCTGCGCCTCGCCCTGGACCGTGAGGGTGAAGTGGGCCCGGTAGATCTGGTTCGTCGCCCAGGCGGAGGCCCGCTCCGCCGGCGCCGGGCTCAGGGCGACGCGTGCCAGGCCGAGCTGGAAGCCGAGCAGACGCCCGGAGTCGTCGCTCAGGGTGCCCGAGACGGTCCAGATCTCGCCGAGGAATCCGGGATGTGCGGCGAGGTCAGCGGGCAGACTCGGCGACCAGTCCGCCGGCGGGGTTGGGAAACCCGCGGCATCGGAACCCTGGAGCAGCGCGAGCACCGAGCCCAACCCCGCCGCAGGCAGTTGCTCGGGCCCCCGGACCCACCATAGGGCCAGGCCGACCACCAGGACCACACCGACCCCGAGGGCCGCAATGGGTGCGAGAGGCTTCATCGGGATCCGGTCCGACCTGTCCGCTTCAGGGCTGGCCGGCGCAAGGGTTCAGCGCCGGGCGCGGGCCCGTTCGTATTCCCGGATCGCCCGTGGCATGTCCTTCTGGAGCTGGGCGATGCGACTGGTGTCGAGGGGATGGGTGCTCAGGAACTCCGTACCCTTGCCGCCGCGTTTGTCGTTGTAGGCCTTGAAGCGCTGCCAGAAGGCGATCGCCTCGCGGGGATCGTAGCCGGCGCGCGCCATATAGAGCAGCCCGATGCGATCCGCCTCCAGCTCCTGGGTCCTCGAATAAGGCAGCAGCACGCCCACCTGACTGCCGAGCCCATAGGCCTGCATGGCGAGATCCCGGCTGACGCCGCTCACGCCCTGGGCGCCGAGCACCGCGGAGAGCACCGTCCCGCCCGCCTGCACCGCCAGCCCCTGGGACATGCGCTCGGCGCCGTGGCGGGCGGCCGCATGGGCGACCTCGTGGCCGATCACGGTGGCGAGCCCGGCCTCGTTCTTGGTGATGGGGAGGATACCCGTGTAGATACCGACCTTGCCGCCTGGCAGGGCGAAGGCGTTCGGCTCATCGGGGGCGTCGAACAGCACGAACTCCCAGCGCGCGTTAGGCAGCTTGGCGACCCGGGCGATCCGACCACCCACCTCTTGCAGCTTGGCGTTCTGCTTGGCATCGCGGGAGATGGGCGTCTCGGACTTGATCTGCTGGAAGGCCTGTAGACCCATGCGGGCCTCCTGGCCAGTGTCGATCATGATGAGCTGGCTGCGCCCGGTCTCCGGGGCCGTTGCGCAACCGCCTAGGCTCGCGGCCAGCACCGCGCTGCCCAGCGCAACCAGCATCGCCTTCGGGATCGCCATCGGGATCGCCGTCGTGATGATGGGGAAGACTCGCGTCGGTCTCATGGCTGTGTGATCCCTCTCGGGTTAGGGATGGGGCGCGCCTGGATACCCAGCCGCCGTTCCGGGGTCAGGCCGTTGGGTGACGCCCCCGGACGTTCGGCCGAAAGATACCACCCACCGGTCTCGGTTTTCTTGACCTGCGACCGGGTCGGTGCCCGGGGTGCCCGTAGTACACTGGCCAGGCGCGCTCGATCCGCGCTGGAGGCGAGGTCGGGTCCGGGGCCGGCAGCGAGGACCACGCCCACCGGCGGGGTGGCGTCCCAAGATCGTCGGGGCAGCGCCCAACTTTTCGAGGAGGCAACCACAGATGCTGCACATCCCCTTGGACTCCATCTGCTACATCATCGCCAAGGCACGGGAGTTCCAGGCCAAGGAGGAGGTGGTGATCCCGGAGACTCCGTCGAGCCCCTCCGAGGACTGGGCGATGCAGGTCCTGGCCGATCACAGCGGCGACTACAGCGTGGCCGAGCTGGTGGACTCCATCGGCGAGATGAACCAGCGCCAGCGTGCCGAGCTGATCGCCCTCATGTGGGTGGGGCGCGGCGATTACGAGATCGAGGACTGGGAGGGTGCCGTGGACGACGCCATCGGGGACCACTCCGTGCGTGCGGCGGCCTATCTCTTGGCACACCCCATGGTCTCCGACCATCTCGAGGAAGGCCTGATCGCGCACGGCTACTCCTGCGAAAGCTGACGCCCGCCGACCCCGCCTCCCCCGCTGTCAGGGCCTACGCGTCCCTGAGTCCCAGCACATCCTGCATGTCATAGAGCCCCCGATCCCGCCCGGCGATCCAGGCGGCGGCACGCGCGGCGCCCCGGGCAAAGGTCATGCGGCTGGATGCCTTGTGGGCGATCTCCACCCGCTCACCCTCGGCCGCGAACCACACCGTGTGCTCGCCGACCACATCACCGGCGCGGATGGTCTCGAAGCCGATGGTGTGCCGATCGCGGGCGCCCGTGTGGCCCTCCCGGCCGTAGACCGCCACCTCCTTGAGATCCCTTCCCAGGGCCGCCGCGACCACCTCTCCCATGCGCAGGGCCGTGCCCGAGGGCGCGTCCACCTTGTGGCGGTGATGGGCCTCGATGATCTCGATGTCCACCTCGTCGCCCAGCACCCGGGCGGCGATGTCCAGGAGCTTCAGACAGAGGTTGACCCCCACGCTCATGTTAGGGGCGAAGACGATGCCCATGTCCCCGCCAGCGTCTGCGATCGCCGCGCGTTGAGACTCATCGAGTCCGGTGGTGCCGATCACCATGCGCCTGCCCGCCGCTCGGCACAGGGCCAGGTGGCCCATGGTCGCCGCGGGGGCGGTGAAGTCGATCAGGACGTCGAAATCGTCCGTGAGCGCCGCGAGGTCGGGGGAGAGGGTCACGCCCAGGCGTCCGACCCCGGCCAGCTCACCCGCGTCGGTCCCGAGCAGGCTCGACCCGGCGCGCTCGGTGGCGGCGCCCAGGGTAAGTCCCTCGGCCTCGGTGACCGCCTGCACCAGGGTGCGGCCCATGCGCCCACCGGCACCGGCCACGGCGATTCGAATCTTGCTCATCTGGGACTCCTAGGGGCTCGGGGTGGCGGGACGTCAGGCGTGGGGCCGATTGGACCGCCCGGCGGCGCAGGATAGCCCCATCCCGACCTCGGCCCAAGGGGGCCCCAAGCGCAAAAGACCCGCGCCCGGTTGCCCGGACGCGGGTCCTAAGGGCCCAGGCGAGGCCAGGATCAGCCAGACATGGCCGCCTTCATCTCCGCCGCATACTGGTCCGCGTTCAGCCCGACCAGCAGGTGCAGCACGTTCTCGGGCAGGCGCAGGACGCCCTCGACACCGGCGGCCTTGAGCCCCGGCTCATCGAGCTGGGCCTGGTCGGCGACCGTGACCCGCAGCCGGGTCTCGGCAGCGGCCTCCGCCTGGCGGACGTTCCCGGCGCCGCCCAGGCCCGCCAGGATGGCGCGCGCCTTGTCTGGGCGCGTAGGGGTCCCGTGCCCTGGGCTTCAACGAATCCGCCTTGTACTGGACCCGCGGCGCGGCGGCCCCCTCCGGCAGCTCGGCCTCAGGCCCGGCTTGGGCCAGATACTCCTCCATGTCCGTCTTCAGGTTGTCGGACTTGGGCCCGAAGATAGCCTGCATGTTGTTACCGACCACCACCACACCAGCCGCGCCCATGGCCTTGAGCTTGTCCGGGTTGGCCTTCCCGATGTCCGCCACCTCGACGCGCAGACGGGTGATGCAGGCGTCCAGCCCATTGATGTTGCTCTTGCCGCCGAAGGCGAGGACCAGCTCCTTGGCGAAGTCGTCGGCGATCACGTCCTTGAAGCTGGCGGCCTCGACGGTCTCCTCCTCACGCCCGGGTGTCTTGAGGTCGAACCGCAGGATCAGCGTGCGGAAGACGACGAAATAGATCACCGCGAAGATCGGACCCAGGATCAGGATGATCCAGGGTCGGATGTTGTTGACGTAGTACAGGGCGTAGTCGATGAAGCCGTGGGAGAAGGAATAACCCAGGCGTGCGTCGAGCAGGTAGGTGGTCAGGAAGGCGACACCCACCAGCAGGGCATGGACCACATAGAGCAGGGGCGCGACGAACAGGAAGGAGAACTCCAGGGGCTCGGTGATGCCGGTGAGGAAGGAGGTCAGGGCCGCCGAGCCCATGATGCCCGCCACCCGCGCCTTGTTCTCCGGCTTGGCGGTGACGTAGATGGCATAGGCCGCGGCGGGCAGGCCGAACATCTTGAACACGAAGCCGCCGCCCAGGATGGCCGCCTCGTAGTCACCCGCGAAGAAGCGGCTGAGCACCCCGTGCACCGTCTCGCCTGTCTCCGGGTTCACAAAGGTCCCGACCTCGAAGAAGAAGGGC
The DNA here is from genome assembly GCA_963714915.1 of uncultured Gammaproteobacteria bacterium. Lineage (GTDB taxonomy): Bacteria > Pseudomonadota > Gammaproteobacteria > Chromatiales > Chromatiaceae > Thiodictyon. The sequence continues at coordinate 108,915 of CAVQQM010000027.1, read as the reverse complement.
ACGTTCCAGATGTGGTGCAGGCCGAAGGGCAGGAGCATGCGCTCCACCACGCCATAGATGGTCACCGCGGCGGCCGGGTTGCCATAGGCCGCCCAGTCTCCGAAGTCGCGGATGGCCGCACCGATGGGCGGCCAGATCACCGCCAGCACGGCGGCCAGGCCGATGGCCGCGAAGGACACCACGATGGGCACGAAGCGCTTGCCGGCGAAGAAGCCCAGGTAGGGCGGGAGCTGAATGCGGTAGTACCGATTGAACAGTAAGGCGGCGATCAGCCCGATCAGGATGCCGCCGAAGACGCCCGTGTCGATGGACTCGATGCCGAAGATCTTCTTGATCTCGGCGCGGCTCTTGGCCGCCGGGAAGGGCACCATCTCGCCCGAGCCCGCGTCATAGAGGGCAAGGGCACCCTCCTCGCCTTCCCCCGCGTTGAGGGCGAAGCGTACATCCACCCCATCGCAGGTCAGTTTCCCGTCAGTGAGCTCGTCCGCCCTGAGCTTCTCCAGGGTTCGTCCGTCCGCATCGAGACAGAGGAAGCGCTCCCTCCCCGCGTCGTACTCGACGTGCACGGCCTTGCCGTCCTCCGCCACCAGCTTGAGCGGCTCCGCGGGGGCCATCCAGCCGATGAAGATCATGCCGATGACGCCGAGCGCCGCCAGCAGGACGAAATAGCCGACGGTGGCCGCCATGGCGGCGACACCGTCGTTCTTGGTGAAGCCGAGCACCACGCCGATGGCGAAGATGAGCGGCAGGATCATGAAGATGGCATCGCCCGAGGCGGACATGATGCGTCCGACCTCGGCGAGCCAGGGGGTCTGCGCCTCACGGGCGATGGAGGCACCGACGCCAAGCAGGATGCCGGCCACCGGAAGCACCGACACCGGCAGCATGAGTGCCTTGCCGATCTTCTGGAGGCCGCCGAAGGTGCTGTCCCAAGCGGTTTTCAGGCTCATGATTCAGTCTCCTCTGGCTGACGCCTCAGTAATCGACGGGGACAAGGGCACGCACCGCGGCGGCGGTGTCCTGGGCCAATGCCTGTTGGGCCAAGGCCTGGCAGTCGGCCAGGGAGCGGGCGCGGACCTCGGCCTTGACCGCCGGGATGGCGGGCACGCTGCACGACAGCTCCTTGACGCCGAGCCCCACCAGGATCGGCACCGCCTGGGGATCGCTCGCGAGACCCCCGCAGACGCCGACCCACTTGCCCTCGGCACTCGCCCCCTCCACGGTGCTGGCGATGAGTCGCAGCACGGCGGGGTTCATGGCGTCCGCCTTGGCGGCGAGCTTGGGATGGCCGCGATCCATGGCCAGGGTGTACTGGGTGAGGTCGTTGGTGCCGATGGAGAAGAAGTCCACCTCCCGGGCGAACTGGCGGGCCATCACCGCGGCCGAGGGCACCTCCACCATGATCCCCAACTCCACCGGATCGGCATCGGGAACCTTGGCCCGCTCCTCCTCCACCAGACCCTTCACCGAGCGGATCTCGTCGAGGGTCGCGATCATGGGGAACATGACCCTCAGCCGGTTGCCCTTGCTCGCGCGCAGGATGGCGCGGACCTGGGTGCGTAGGATCTCCGGGCGGTCGAGCCCGATGCGCACCCCGCGGATGCCGAGGAAGGGATTCTCCTCCCGCGGCATGGGCAGATAGGTCAGGGGCTTGTCTCCGCCCACGTCCAGGGTGCGGATGATCAGCGGCTTGCCGTTGAGGGCGCGGGCGATGTCGGCATAGATCTGGGTCTGCTCGTCCTCGCTGGGTGCGCTGGTGCGCTCGAGATAGAGGAACTCGGAACGCAGCAGACCCACCCCGTCGGCACCCAGCCTCATCCCCTGCTCGGCGTCCGCGAGGCCGCCGATGTTGGCGGCAACCTCCACGTGGTGGCCGTCGGTGGTGATGGCGGGCTCCATTGCCGAGGCGAGATCCGTCGCCTTCTTCTCCGCCATGCGCTGCTTGGCGAGGGTGATGCGCTCGATCTCGGCGGGATCCGGGTTGATCCGCAGTTGCCCCTTGCTGCCGTCGAGGATCACGTCGGCCCCATCGGGCAGCTCCAGGGCGCGGGGCTCGATGCCCGCCACCGCGGGGATGTCCAGGGACCGCGCCAGGATGGCCACATGGGAGGTCGCGCCGCCACCCACGGTGGCGAAGCCCAGCACCTCGGCCGGGTTGAGCTTGGCGGTGTCGGAGGGCGCCAGCTCCTCGGCGATCAGGATGGAGCCGGCGGGCGGCCTTGGCTCTTCCACCGGCTGACCCATCAGGATGCCCAGGATGCGCCGGCCCACGTCGCGCAGGTCCGCGGCGCGGCCTGCCATGATCTCGTTCTTGAGCTTGGCCAGGCGCTCGGCGTGGGTGCTGTAGGCCTGTTTCCAGGCAAAGGCCGCACCTTTGCCCTTGGCGATGGCGCTCTCGGCGATGTCGAGCAGATCCGGGTCGTCGAGGAGCTCCTGGTGGGCGGCGAAGATGGCGGCCTTCTTCGCGTCGGCCTGGGCCTTGAGCTCGGTCTGGAGCTGCTCGAGCTCGTTCTTGCCGCGCTCCATCGCGTCCTCGAGCTTGCGGCGCTCCTTGCGTGGGTCGTCATCGCCGGTCTCGGGGACCGAGATCTCCTCCCGGCGCATCTGGTAGACCTTGCCGACACCCAGGCCCGGGGACGCGGACACCCCGAGCAGCAGGTTCGGGTCGTCGTTGTGGGGCCGGGGCGCCGGCGCCTTGGCCGGATCGGGCTCGGTCGTCGCGGGGGCGGGGGCCGGCTTACTGCCCTCGTCCCCCAGGCCCGCGGCCAGCTCGGGCAGCAGGGCATCCACCGCCGCCTGGGCGTCCGGTCCCTCGGCCACCACCACCACCTTGTCCCCCTGGGCGATCTCGATCCCCATGATGGACACCACGCTCTTGGCGTTGGCCTGGTCGTCCCCGCGCTGGAGCAGCACCTTCGACTTGTACTTCTTGGCGAGGTTGGCCAGGACCGCCGCCGGTCGGGCGTGCAGACCGGTGGGATTGGGGATCAGCACCGCCTCGGAGACCACACGCCTGCCGCCAACCTCTTGCTCGTCCCCGACACCCTCGGCCAGGTCCAGGGTCAACAGGGTGTCGGCGCCGGCATGGACGAGACCCGAGGCCGGATGGTAGGCGGCCACCCGCTCACCGTTGGTCACCACGATCTGGGTCAGGAGACTCTTGGCGTGGGTGGCCAGAAAATCGGCGTCGAAGGCGATCAGCGGGTCGCCCGGGCTCACCGTCTGGCCCTCGCTCACCTTCGCGGTGAAGCCCTCGCCTTTGAGGTTCACCGTGTCGAGGCCGATATGCATCATCAGCTCGATCCCCTCGGGGGTGGTGAGGGTCACGGCGTGGCCGGCGCGATGGACCTGGGTCACGGTGCCCGGGCAGGGCGCGAGCAGGACCTCGCTCAGCGGGTCCAACGAGATCCCATCCCCCACCATCTTCTGGGAGAATACCGGGTCGGGGACCTGTTCAAGGGGCAGGATGACGCCGTCTAGGGGCGCCGTCAGAACGATGGTGTGCACCGCGGACTCCTTCTGTGGCTCGGTCGATGGTGGGATGAATCCGCAGCGCCAGTTCGAACGCACGGCCTGGTGATGCGGTCGTCAGTGGGGGCTTGATCGCGCGGGGCCGTACCGCGAGGGCGGTCGGTTGCGCTGGTTGTATCCCCTTCGGTTCGTGTCAGCCCACAGGATAGGCGCAACGCGTCTCGAAGGGCAGACCGCGTCGCATGGATCGGGGGCTGTCGCTGCCCCCCGTCCGCCCTGCGGCGCGCGGGGACGACCCGATGGCGGGATCGGCCGGCGGTCGACGATGACTCGATCCTCGGTCGGCTCGGCGGGTTAGCGTCAGGCCAGCGGCAGGTTGCGGGATCCTCACCCCGGGGCGGGGCCGCTCGCGGCACCTGAGGGGTATCGGGCGGTCCGGGCAGGAAAGGCGGGCACAAAAGGCGGCTGCCGCGGCATCGGGTGTCGCGGCAGCCTACGCTTGGGCGGGTGGCGGCGTTGCCGTGCGTCCTCGGCGGCCTCTCGGGAGACCACCCGCCCCCGCCCAGACGTGCGTTCGATTCGGGTGGCGCCCCCATCCCTGGGGGCGATTGGTGGATCGGCGTCCCTGCCCGACCCTGTTTGCTCCTGTGCGTCCCTGCGTGACTGCATTCCTGTTGTGGGCGTCCCTGCGACCGGCTCCAGGCTCCGTCAACCTTGGCCCGTCCCTGGCGAATCATCCCTCGCGATTGCCCAGTCCTTGGGCTGCAACTGCTCCAGTCTTGAACTCAGTGCCGTATCCCTAGCTGAATCGTGCGTCCTCGGCGGCTCGCGTCCGCGTTCTTGGCCTAGCTGTCGTCCTCGGCGACCCTGTGTCCTGTCCTTGAGGTCCCGTCCTGGCCTCGGGCCCCGCATCCCTTCCAACATCCCTGGGCCCCTCGATCCTTTCGTCCCTGCGTCACTGTGTCCCTGCGTCCCTGTGTCCCTGTCCCTAGATCCGTTCGTCCTTTCGTCCCTTGCGCCCAAGATAATGCAGGGAGGATGCCAACATTTTTTCTTCATATTTTTCAATATTTTGATTCTATTCCCCACCTGGAATGACACCCCGCGCCGTCAACTGGTGACAGCTTTTGCGCTTCGGGTGGGGGCGATCAGGCGCGTACCACGGGGACAGATAGACCCAGGCGGCCAAGCGGCAGGAAGGGGTATGGTAAGTGGGGCGACGAAGACCTGAGAGACGCCCAATAGAAGGGCTCGCGCCGGGGGACGAACAGGAGACCAGACGATGACGGGCGAGAGGGGGCGGTGGATCGCCGAAACGGCAGGCGCGCCGGAGAGACCGGCGCTAGGCTTGGGATTTGGCGCTCCCTAGGGGACTCGAACCCCTGTTACCGACGTGAGAGGCCGGTGTCCTAGGCCACTAGACGAAGGGAGCGGATCGCTTTTGGCGAAACGCGTATTATACGGAGAAGTTGCGGGTTCACAAGCGGCTGCTAACATGTCCGGCTGCGTGCCCGCCCCGGCCGAATCGCCCGCCGGCGCACCCAAGAAAGCCCGGTCCCAAGGCGCGCCACAACCCTGCCCAAAGAGGCCCAAGGATCGTCACCACGTGATGCAGGATATCCGTCCCCAAGACATGGGCGAGGCGAGACCGCCCGCCCTGATACCGCGCCCCGAGCACAACATCTCGCGAGCCAACATCAGCGAGTACGCCCTCAAGGTCCTCTACAAGCTCAAGAACGAGGGGTTTGCGGCCCACCTGGTGGGGGGCGGCGTACGCGACCTGCTACTCGGCCATGAGCCCAAGGACTTCGACGTCGCCACCGACGCCACACCCGAGCAGGTGCGCGCGGTCTTCCGTAATTGCCGCTTGATCGGCCGCCGCTTCCGCCTCGCCCATGTCCATTTCGGGCGCGAGATCGTCGAGGTCGCGACCTTCCGCGGCCCGGGCGGCGAAGGTGAGGACACGGATCGACGCGTCGAGAATGGATTGATCGTCCGCGACAACGCCTGGGGCAGCATCGAGGAGGACGCCCGGCGGCGCGACTTCACGATCAACGCCCTCTACTACGACATCAGCGACTTCTCGCTCATCGACTACACGGGGGGCCTCTCGGACCTGCGCGCCGGGATGCTGCGTCTGATCGGTGACCCGGACCAGCGCTACCGGGAGGATCCGGTGCGAATGCTGCGCGCGGTGCGCTTTGCCTCCAAGCTCGGTTTCGCCATCGAGCGCGATACGGAAGCGCCGCTCTTCGAGTTCGGGCACCTGCTCTCGGATGTGGCCCCGGCCCGGCTGTTCGATGAGCTTCAGAAGCTTTTCCTGACCGGCTATGGCCTGGAGGTCTTCGAGAAGCTGCGCCATTACGGACTATTCGGCCATCTATTCCCCGACACCGAGTCGGCGCTGGCCCGCGAAGAGCACGACTTCCCCATCACCTTCGTCAGCCGCGGGCTCGCCAACACCGATCGGCGCATCGGCGAGAACCGGCCGGTCACCGCCTTCTTTCTGTTCGCCATCGTGTTGTGGGAGCCGGTCCGGCGGCGCTATGAGCAACTGCTCACGGGCGGCAAGCAGGCCAACGACGCCATCTTCCAGGCGGCCGAGGAGATCTGTGCCCGCCAGCAGCTGCGGGTCTCGATCCCCAAGCGCTTCACCCTGCCCATGCGCGAGCTGTGGTACCTGCAACCGCGGCTCGCCCAGCGCGAAGGGAAGCGCCCCTACCGATTGATGACCCACCCGCGCTTTCGCGCGGCCTACGACTTCCTGGTGCTGCGTGCCCAAGCGGGCGAGGTCGACCAGGAGCTCGCGGACTGGTGGACGCGTTTCCAGGATGCCAACACCCAGGAGCGCTCAGAGATGACCACCAGCGGAGCCAAACGCAAGCGCCCGCGGCGGCGGCGCAGGCGCAAGGGCGAGGCCGGCCCCGACGGCCCGGTAGCCGAGGCGGGTTCGACGCACTACCGGTCGGAGGGTGGCGAGGCCTGAGCGGGGACAGGGTACTGAGACGGCGAAGGCATCCAGGTGGCCTCGGCAGCAGCCAGCGGCGGCCCCAGTCACAACAACGATATCCTCGCCCTCCCCGACTCAACCGGCGGCACACCCTCGAGGCGCCTAGACCCGACCGCCCGTTCCAACGCCTCCACGCAGGCCTCGGTTCGCCGTCCCGCGCCGCACAGCCCTAGCAGGGCAACCGCCTAGCCACTATCCTGTCGCGTCGGTGACGCCGCCGAGCGCGGATGCCGAGCGTACCCAAATCGGTCAGTCCCCAACCGCACCGCCGCACGGATCAACCCATGCCCGACGCGCCCGTGACCGTCGCGACACTCGCCGCCATGAAGGCCAGAGGCGAGCCCATCGCCTGTCTGACCTGCTACGAGGCGAGCTTCGCCCGTCTGCTCGATACGGCGGGCCTGGACCTGATGTTGGTGGGGGACTCGCTGGGCATGGTCGTGCAGGGCCATGGGAGCACGGTGCCGGTGACCCTGGATCAGATGACCTACCACACCGCCTGCGTCGCGCGCGGCCGCACCCGGGCGCTGATCGTCGCGGATCTGCCCTTTCTCGCGGCGGCGACACAGGAGCGTGCGCTCGACGCCGCGGCGCGGCTCACTCAGGAGGGTGGCGCGGAGATGGTCAAGCTCGAAGGCGGTGAGGCGGTGCTCCCCAGGGTGCGTGCGCTCACCGACCAGGGTGTGGCGGTGTGCGGCCATCTCGGGCTGTTGCCCCAGTCCATCCATCGGGCCGGCGCCTATCGCTACCAGGGCCGCGACGAGGACTCCGCCGCTCGCATCTACCGCGACGCCCGCGCCCTCGAGGAGGCCGGCGCCAGCCTGCTGGTGCTGGAATGCGTGCCGGCGGCCCTGGCGGGCGAGGTGAGCCGGGCCCTCGCCATCCCGGTCATCGGCATCGGTGCCGGCAGCGACTGCGACGGCCAGGTGCTGGTGCTCCACGACATGCTGGGGCTCAACCCGAAACGTCCGCCCCGCTTCAGCCGCAACTTCCTGTGCGATGGCCGCTCCGTGACCGAGGCCCTGGCCGCTTATGTGAACGCTGTGCGCGAGCGCGGGTTTCCAGGCCCCGCCGAGACGGCCTACTGAGCGCCCGCCACCGTCACCGCAACCATGGAGCGCATCGAGCCGATCGACATCCTGCGCACGCGCGTCGCTGACTGGCGGCGCTCGGGGCAGCGCGTCGCCTTCGTGCCGACCATGGGCAACCTGCATGCCGGTCACATCGCACTGATCGCCGCGGCCAGGGCGCGGGCAGACCGCGTGGTGGGGAGTATCTTCGTCAATCCCCTCCAGTTCGGGCCCAGCGAGGACTTCGGTGCCTATCCGCGCACCCTGGAACGCGATGAGGCGATGCTCGAGGCGGCCGGCTGCGACCTCTTGTTCAACCCGGGGGTCGCGACCATGTATCCCCTGGGTGAAAAGGATCAGACCCGGGTCGAGGTGCCGGGGCTCTCCGACATCCTGTGCGGCGCGAGCCGCCCGGGGCACTTCACCGGGGTGGCCACGGTGGTGTGCAAGCTGTTCAACATGGTCCAGCCGGATCTCGCCCTGTTCGGGGAGAAGGACTTCCAGCAGTTGCTGGTGATCCGACGGATGACGGAGGACCTCGCGATGCCCATCGAGATCCTCGGGGTGCCCACGGTGCGAGAGGCGGACGGACTTGCCATGAGCTCGCGCAACGGCTATCTGACGCCTGCCGAGCGCGCCGCCGCACCCGGACTCTACCGGGCCTTGGGACTGGCCGCCGACTCCCTGCGCCGCGGCGAGACGCCCGCCCAGGCCGAGGCCCTGGCCGCCGCGGCGATCGGCGAGGCCGGCCTGAGACTCGATTATGTGAGCGTGCGCGACCCGGACAGCTTGGCGCATCCGGCCTCCGCTACGCGAGACCTCGTTATCCTTGGGGCGGCCCACCTGGGACGGGCCCGGCTGATCGACAACCTGCGGGTGAGCCTGACGCCACCGCCGTGAGACCAGGGCCCGCCACAAAGGAATGGTGCGCCGCAACAATCCTGGGTTACACTAAACCCAACTGAAAAAGAAAGGCTTTCCCTGGGGAGATGCCGAGACCAGGGGATCCGGAGGAGAGGCCGAATGCAACTTACCCTGCTGAAGTGCAAGCTGCACCGAGCGTGCGTCACCCATGCCGAGGTGGACTACGAGGGCTCCTGCGCCATCGACGAGGACCTGCTGCGTCTCGCCGGGATCCGGGAGTATGAGCAGATCCAGATCTACAACGTCACCAACGGCGAGCGCTTCACCACCTACGCGATCCGCGCCGAGCCCGGCTCGCGGGTGATCTCGGTGAACGGCGCCGCGGCCCACAAGGCCGCCCCAGGCGACCGGATCATCATCTGCGCCTACGCCGCCATGAGCGAGGCCGAGGCGGATGCCTACAGGCCGAGCCTCGTCTATCTCGACGAGCACAATCTCGTGACCCGCACCGGGGACGTCATCCCGGCCCAAGCCGCCTAACCTGGTGCCGCGACCGTGTGCCCCTGAGGGGCCGCTGCGGGCGCTGGGGGTCGCCAAGCCACGTCAGTCTTCCTTCTCCCAGAGTCTCAACCAGCCGGCTCAGCGAGCGACTTGCCACCCGCTATTCGCAAGTGGCGCGTCTATTAGCCGCCCTTGAGCCGCTTCGGCTTCTTGCCCTTCTTGCCCTTCTTGCCGCTCGCCCGACGGCGGACCGCCATCTCGGCCCCGATGCGCTCCTCTTGCACGATCGCGTGGTACTTCTGCCTGATCTGATCGATGTCCACGGTCGGCTCGGGAAAGCGCATATCGAGCGATTCGAGGGTCTCGGCGACGATCCGCGAGACGGCAAGGTTGCGAAACCATTTGCGGTTCGCGGGGATGATGAACCAGGGCGCGTACTCGGTGCTGCACTTGCTCAGCGCCGCCTCGAAGGCCGCCGTGTAGGCGTCCCAGTGGGGCCGCTCCGCATAATCGCCATCGCTGATCTTCCAGCGGCGGTCGGGGTCGTCGATGCGCTGCTTGAAACGTGCGAGCTGCTCGCTCGGGTCGATGTGGAGATAGAACTTGAGGATGTGGGTATCGCTGTCGTAGAGCAGCCGCTCGAAGTGGTTGATGTGCTCGTAGCGTTTCGACCACACCTCCTTCGGCACCATGTCGTGCACCCGCTGCACCAGGACGTCCTCGTAGTGTGAGCGGTTGAAGATGCCCACCTGCCCCCTGCGCGGGACGTGCTGGTGATAGCGCCAGAGGAAGTCATGGGCCGCCTCCTCCGGGGTCGGCACCTTGAACCCGGTCACCGTGCAGCCCTGCGGGTTCATGGCGCTGAGCACATGGTTGATGGTGCCGTCCTTTCCAGCCGCGTCGCGCCCTTGCAGGCACACGAGCAGGGAACGCTTGCCCTCCGCGTACATCAGGTATTGCAGATCGCGCATCTTGCGGCTGTATGCCTCGATCTCCGGCAAGGCATCGGCCTGGGATTCATGCTTTCGGGTGAATCCCGCATCCATCTCGGACAAGTTGACCTCACTGCCCGGCTCGACACGAAACAGCTTGGCGTATTTCATGGATCTCCTTCCCCCAGGGAGACGCCGATCAAATGCCGTCCGGGCTCTTGATCAGCCTGCGGCTGCGCGCGATCCGACAGGCTGCTAGATCGCGAGCATGGCCTGCGTGAGACCCGCGAGGTCTCGTCTCACGAGAGATTCGCCTTGACGGCCGCGGAGACACCGGTGATCAGCATCTGGACCCCGATCACCGCGAGGATCAGACCCATGAGTCGGGTCACGACGTTCAGCCCGTTCTGGCCCAGGATCGCCAGTAGACGCTGCCCAGACACGAAGAACAGATAGGTGATCAGGCACAGGACGGCGAAGGCGACGATGGTGACGATCATCTCGGCGAGTCCGCCTGCGCTCGCAAAGTTCATGGCGGTGGCGATGGTCCCCGGACCGGCCAGGATCGGCATCGCCAAGGGCGTCACCGCGACACTCATGGCGGCTGCGCGGCTGCTATGCTGGTCATCGGCGCTCGGCTGCTGCACAGCCGACTGCTGACCATGGAGCATCTGGTAGCCGATCAGGGCAACCAGGATCCCCCCCATGATCTGGAATGCCGGCAAGGTGATCCCGAACAGGGTGAAGATCAGCTTCCCTGCGAGTGAGAACACAAGGATCAAGACAAAGCTGAGCAGTAGCGCCTGCATCGCGACCCGTTTCTTGATCTCCGGCGGGTCGTTGGCGGTCAGCCCGAGAAAGATCGGTGTATTGGCGATCGGGTTCATGATGGCGAAGAAACCCATGAACACCGATAGTGCGTGGCCGACCGATTCACTCATGCGTACACCTCCGTTCTGCTCGCCGCCCGACGCCGGCGGATAGGAGCGACCCCGACCAGGAGGCCAGTACCGCGCGCCTGGGGGGTTACGGTCCTGCTCCGTGTGGACTCGGTGGCGTGGGGGTCGCGGCAGGGGGCGCGCGCACACCCCAACGCTCAGAGGGAATGCCCCTGCCGCAGACGCGCATTGAGCTCGTCGATGCGCTCGAGGAGCTCCAGCGCGAGTGCGGCCCCCGCAAGGTTGATTCCCAGGTCGCGCTGCAATCGCAGTGCGAGGCGCAGTCGCTTGATGCTCTGGGCCGGGAAGCACCAATGGGGCCCCCGCCGTCCAGTCGGCTCGAGGATGCCCTGCTCGACGAAGGCCTCGATGGTCTCGGCCTGGACGGCAAAGGTCCGGCAGAGCTGGACCAGCGTGATCTCGCTGTCCTCGTCGAGGAGCTCGCCGCTCAGGACTAGTTTGAGCTCGGTCTTGGCCATGGCTTCAGGACGCCCCCAGGTGCGCGCGCGGGTTGAACCCCAGCTGGTCTTTCATCTGTTGGTACAGGCCCTTCGCCGCCTCGCTGTCGGCGGGGGGCAGGGTCACCTGCAGCACCACGTAGAGGTCCCCTGGCTCCTTGCCCGGTAGGCCGCGCCCCTTGAGACGCAGCTTACGCCCCTGGTTCGAGTTGGCGGGGATCTTCAGGTCGACGACCCCCGCGGGGGTCGGGGCCTTGATCGATGCGCCTAGGGCCGCCTCCCAGGGGGCAACCGGCAGGTTCAGGTAGATGTCGGCGCCATCCACACTGAAGTACGGATGCACGCGAAACTCGACCTCCAGATAGAGGTCGCCCGACTCGCCGCCACCGATCCCCGGGCCGCCCTGGCCGGCGAGCCGAATTTGCTGGCCGGGACGGATGCCCTTTGGAATGCGTATATTGAGCGAACGTTCCCGGGCGACCACATGCCCATCGTCCGTCAGCTCGGGCATTCGCAGGCTGATACTGCGGGTCGCGCCGTTGAAACTGTCCGCCAGGTCGATGAGCACCTTGGCATGGTGATCCTCACCGCGCATGCGGAAGGTCCGCCGGCCCTCGCCCCCGCGCGGGTGGGCATAACCACCACGCCCGAAGAGCTCCTCGAAGAAGGCGCTGTGGTCGGCGGCGTCGGCGTCGGTATAGCCGCCGCCCCTGAACTCGAACCCGGCGTCCCAATCGGGCGGGGGCCGGAACTCCTGACCGGCCCTCCAGTCGGCACCCAGCTGATCGTAGGCGAGGCGTTTCTCCGGGTCCTTGAGGACCTCATAGGCCTCGCCGACCTCCTTGAAGCGGTCCTCGGCGTCGGTCTCCTTGCTGACGTCCGGGTGATACTTGCGGGCGAGCTTGCGGTAGGCCCGCTTGATCTCGTCCTGGGAGGCGTCGCGCGCGACGCCCATGACCTTGTAGTAATCCTTGAATTCCATGCGGGTGTCACCCGGGAGACTGGTCTGGACTGTTGCGCTCGAACCGATCGGTGTGATGGCGCGCTGTCAGTGATGCGGCCCAATCGGATGCCCCGGGGCGCATCTCGGCAGGGCACCTCAAAGGTGCGACTCGATCCACTGCAAGAGCTGGGGCAGTCCCATGGCCCCCGGCTGGCTCGCCACCTCGCGCCCGCCTTTGAAGACCGCCAGGGTCGGAATGCTGCGGATGCTGTAGCGCTGGGCCAGTATCGGGTTCTGCTCGGTATCGACCTTGGCCAGACGGGCGCGGGGCTCGATGCGTCCTGCCGCCTGCTGGTAGGCCGGCGCCATCATCTTGCAGGGCCCACACCAGGGGGCCCAGAAGTCCACCACCAGGGGCAACTCGTTGCGGGTGAGCTGGCGGTCGAAGCTCGCATCCGTGAGCGCGACGGGATGGCCATCGAACAGTTGCCGCTTGCACTTGCCGCAGGTGGGCCGGTCGCCGAGTCGCCCGCCCGGGACCCGGTTGATGGCCTCGCAATGAGGACAGACCAACATGACGCTTTCAGGCATCTCTCATCTCCTCGCGGGCCTCTCCTCGCGGACCTCGATCAGGTCCAACCGAGTGGCCGGCGTTCTCGTGGTCCGTGACCTCTGGCGGGCCGCCGGCCCTCAGTCGAAGCTCACCTTGCCGCTGATGCTGCGGATATAGGTGGCGACGACACCGTCACCGGGCTTGAGGTCATCGAGGATCGCGGCATCCTTGACCGGCAGGGTGACGGTCTCCTTGGCACCGCGGATGGTCACCAGGGACGCGGCCCGATCCACCGACTCCACCTTGCCCCAGACCCGCCGCTTGGTGGTCAGGGTGCCGGCGGGCCTATCCCCCGGCCCGGACTCCCCGGTGGTCTGCTCGTAGGAACCCATGGCCCCCGCATCGCGCCCCTTCTCGATGTCTACCATCACGAATCGAGTCTCGGTGATAGAGACCGTGTCGCCGATCTTGATGGCGTCGATCCGGGTCACCTCCGGCGGGATCTCGAAGACCTCGAAGGTGCCGTCGGGGGTCTTGACGGTCATCAGACGGGTCTCGACGTTGACGGCCGCAACCGTCCCGTTGAGCTCGGTGGTGGCGGCCTCGCTGCCGACCGGGGTGATGGTATCGGCGACGGCGAACGGCACGCTGCCGACCGCACCGAGGGCGAGACCCGCGGCGAGGGCCATCGACCTGGACATGGATTGTCTGCGCTGCATGGATGTGCTCCTCAGCAAGATGATTGTCAGGAACTGGGGTACCACCTTCCGGGTGACACCACTACCCGAAGTCTACGCCCGACGCGGCCTCGGAGCAGCGTTGCGACAAAACCGATGACGCCTTCCCCGCGCCTCGTCAGAGACCTCGCGGGACGCACCCTGGGGCCATCCAATCCTTTTTTACAGGGTAAACGAACAGACACGCCCCGCGGAACGGGTCCGCGGGGCGTGTCTGAGTGACGACCCGATGCCCGTCAGGGCGTCGGGCTCAGGTCGAGGCTTGCTTACTGGGCGACCGGGGCCTGAGGCGCGACGGGGGCCATCGGGGCGCCCGGATAGTAAGGCGCGGCGGGCATCATCGGGGCGCCCGGGACCTGGCCGGCAACCGGGGCGGTCATGGCGACCGGCGCGGGGCCGTAACCGTAGCCGTAGGACGGATAAGGGGCGTAGCCGTAACCGTTGTAGCCCTGGTAGCCCTGGTAACCCTGATAGCGGTTGCGGCCGTAGCCGTTGCCGTACCCGCGGCCGCCACCGGACATGCTCATGTCGAAGCTGCCGTTGCCGTCGCCGAAGGTGTCACCAAACATGTCGCTCATCACGTCGCCGAAGCCATCGTTGAAGCCGTTGAAGGGGCCGTTACCCCAGGCCAGGGCGGAGCCGGAAACGAGCAGGAGGGAGGAAACGGTAGCAGCCTTGAGAAACTTGGTCATGGTGATAACTCGCTGTTAAATATTGGGTCTTGGAGATTGTCGAGGCGGTGTTGCCTGCGATGTCAAGCAGTATATCACCATAAACTAATATAGCAAGGACTTATTACCTCATCGTCGGAATTAATTTTTCTTATCTTTGAGTCCGGTTGGGCCGCGAGCTGCGCCACCCGGGCTCGCGGCCCTCTGGCACCCAATCGCCTGAAAACGGAGCGAATCGGAAACCGCAATCTCGATTCGCGAGTTGCCTAGGCGATCGCCGCCCGGGAGGCGACCTGCCGATCGGCCAAGGCCTCCTCGTAGAGCCCTAGATAGCCCCGAGCGCTCGCCTCCCAGCTGAAGTCCTGGGCCATCCCCGCGGTCGCCAGACGGCGCCACGCCGTCGGATCACCGCGATAGAGACGAACCGCCTGCTGCACCGCCTGCCAGAGCGCGTCGGAGGTGGGCTGGTCGAAGAGGAAGCCGGTCGCGGTCCCGGCGGCCAGGGTCTCGGGGGTCGCGTGGATGACCGTGTCCGCAAGTCCGCCGGTGCGATGCACGATCGGGGGGGTCCCGTAGCGCAGGCTGTAGAGCTGGTTCAGCCCGCAGGGCTCGAACCGCGACGGCATGAGGAAGGCGTCGCAACCGGCCTCGATGCGGTGTGCACGCGGCTCGTCGTAGGCGAGGTGCACCCCGATCCGCCCCGGGTAGCGTCCCGCCAGAGCGTTGAGGGCCCCCTCCAAGTGCCGTTCCCCGGCGGCCTGGATCACGCATTGGATCGACGGGTCTTCGAGCAGCCCCGGCAGGATCTCGATGATCAGGTCGACGCCCTTCTGCTCCACCAGGCGACCCACGTGCCCCATCAGGAAGGCACCCTCGTTGCGGGTGATCCCGAACTCCCGCTGAAGCTCCAGCTTGTTCTCGACCTTGAGTCCGAAGGTCTCCTGATCGTAGGTCTGAAGGATCGCGGCATCTGACGCGGGTCCCAGTCAGCGTAATCCACGCCGTTGAGGATCCCGGAGAAACGGCCCCCGATCTGGCGCAGGAGCCCGTCGAGACCGCACCCGAAGCGCGGGGTACGTACCTCCAGGGCATAGGTGGGGCTCACGGTGTTCACCCGGTCTGAATAGACGATCCCGCCCTTGATGAAGGACATCCGCTGATGGAACTCGAGTCCGGCGACGCTCCACAGCGCAGGCGGCAGTCCGATCCGATCGAAGGTGGCGCGATCGAAGAGGCCCTGATAGGCCAGGTTGTGGATGGTGAACACGGTGGCCGGGCGATCCGCCGTATCCTGGAGGAGGGCCGGCGCCAGCCCCGTCTGCCAGTCGTTACCGTGCAGCACCTGCGGGCGCCAGCCGAGGGCGGGGAGTCCCTGGCACACCAGCGCAACGACGCGCCCGAAGAGCAGGAAACGCTCGGCGTTGTCCCCCCAATCGCGCCCCGAGAGATCCGTATAAGGGTTACCCTCGCGGCTGAAATACTCGGGGGCCTCCACCAGATAGACGGGCAGGTCGTGATCGGGGTGTCCGCCCTCCAGGATGCGCACCGTGGTCCGACAACCGGGGACACGCACCTCGCACAGGGGCTTGGGCTCGCGCAGGAGTCTTGCCGCACGCGGGTAGCCCGGGATAATCAGGCGTGCATCCTGGCCGAGGGCACGCAGCGCGGCGGGCAGGCTGGCGGCGACATCGGCGAGACCGCCGGTCTTGATCAACGGATGGGCCTCGCTCGCGGCCACCAGTACGCGCAGCGCATCGGCATCGGGCGTGACGAGGGGCAGAGTCTCCATGCTGGGATCCCCCAGGGTGGATCCAGCGACGGGCGGATCCGTGGTGTGCGTCTCGGTCACGTCGTCTCTAGCGGACCTTGATCTGTAACAAGGTCTAGTTTTACCGAATTGATCGGGGGCAACGCAATGCTCGATCCCTGCACCTTCGTCATCTTCGGGGCGACCGGCAACCTCGCGAGCTACAAGCTCCTGCCCGCCCTCTACCATATCGAGGCCGCGGGACGCCTGGGCCCAGAGAGCCGGCTCCTGGGGTTCGGGCGACGTCCCTGGTCCGACGGCGACTGGCAAGACGAGGTAGCCAAGACCCTGGGGGAGCGGCTCAAACGGGCCCCGGAGCCCGAGATCCTCCAGCGCCTGCTGGCCCGCTGCCGATTCGTCGAGGGCGATCTGGAGGCGCCCGAAGGTTTCGCCCGACTGGCCGAGCGGCTCGGCGGTGATGCGGACCTGCCCGACAACCGGATCTACTATCTGGCCGTCGCCCCGCGCCATTACGGCACGGTGGCCGAGCAGCTTCACGCCTTGGGCCTGAGCGGCGAGGAGCAGGGCTGGTCTCGCCTGGTGGTGGAGAAGCCCTTCGGATTCGACTACGAGAGCGCCCGCATCCTCGATCAGCGGCTGCACCGCTATTTCAGCGAATCCCAGATCTATCGGATCGACCACTATCTCGGCAAGAGCACCGTCCAGAACATCCTAGTGTTCCGCTTCGCCAACCTGATGCTCGAGCCCCTCTGGAACCGCAACTACATCGACCATGTGCAGATCTCCCATGCCGAGGCGCGCGGCATCGAGGAGCGGGCGGGCTTTTACGACGGAGTCGGCGCCATGCGCGACATGATCCAGAGCCATCTGCTCCAGATGCTCACCCTGGTGGCCATGGAGCCGCCCCCGAGCCTGGACGCCGAGGCCCTGCGCGACGAGAAGGTCAAGGTGCTGCGCTCCATCCGGCCGATCCCCCGGGAGGCGGTGCATGCCCAGGCCTTCCGGGCCCAATACGCGGGCGGCAGGGAGAAGGACGGCAAGAAGGTCGCCGGCTATCTCGAGGAGTCAGGGGTGGCCCGCGACAGCACCACCGAGACCTATGCGGCGCTGAAGCTCTATATCGACAACTGGCGCTGGCGCAACGTCCCCTTCTACCTGCGCACCGGCAAGCGACTGGAGCGCACCAACTCGCTGGTCGCCATCCGCTTCAAGCACCCTCCCCAGCAGCTCTTCCGGCACACGGCCATCGAGCAGCTCAAGCCCAACTGGCTGCTGCTCAATATCCAGCCCAACGAATGCATGCGCATCGAGATCCAGGTGAAGCAGCCCGGTTTCGAGATGCGCGCCCAGACCGAGCGCCTCGACGCCAGCTCCTGCGCCCTGCCCCCGGAGCACATCGACGCCTACGAGGCCCTGATCCTGGACGTGATCGAGGGCGACCACACCCACTTCCTGCGCTCCGACGAGGTGGAATGGGCCTGGCAGGTCGTCGACCCGGCCCTCAAGCTCTGGGCCACCGAGCGCGACTTCATCCATACCTATCCGGCCGGGAGCTGGGGGCCGCCGGAGGCCAACCGGCTCTTCGACCGCGAGGATCAGGACTGGCGCAATGACATGGATGCTTGACCCGGGGCATGCCGACGCGGTGAAGATGCCCGCCCGGCGCGGCGGCCGTCGATCAACCGCAACCGGGCCCGTGTAGCCTTACCCGACCCTTGGGATCATGAATCCTTATCCACGAACGGAGCTGCCCATGCCCCTCCTCGACCAGACGCCCCAATGGCAGGCCCTAGAGCGCCATTACCAGGAGATCAAGGACCTGCACCTGCGCGATCTCTTCGCCGCGGACCGGGAGCGGGCCCAGTCCATGACCCTCGGGGCGGCCGGGCTCCATCTGGATTACTCCAAGAACCGTGTCACCCGTGAGACCCTGAGGCTACTGTTCGAGCTCGCCGAGGCGGTGGACCTTCAGGGCTGGACCCGGCGCATGTTCGCTGGCGACCAGGTCAACAACACCGAGCAGCGGGCCGTGCTCCACGTCGCCCTGCGCAACCGCTCCAACCGGCCGATCTACGTCGACGGCGAGGACGTGATGCCGGCGGTGAACGGGGTGCTCGCGAAGATGGAGGCCTTCACCGCACGGGTGCGCTCGGGAGAATGGCTCGGCCACACGGGCCAGCGCATCACCGACGTGGTCAACATCGGCATTGGCGGCTCGAACCTCGGTCCCAAGATGGTCTGCGCGGCGCTGGGGCCCTACCTGAGCGATGACCTTAGGGTCCATTTCGTCTCCAACGTCGACGGCACCCACCTGACCGAGACGATCCGCCACCTCGACCCCGCCACCACCCTGTTCGTGGTCGCATCCAAGACCTTCACGACCCAGGAGACCATGACCAACGCCGAGAGCGCCCGGGCCTGGTCCCTGGAGGCCCTGGGCGATCCAGCGGCGGTGGCCCGGCACTTCGTGGCCGTCTCCACCAATGCCGAGCGGGTGGCGGCGTTCGGGATCGACACCGCCAACATGTTCGAGTTCTGGGACTGGGTCGGGGGACGCTATTCCCTGTGGTCCGCGATCGGCCTGCCCATCGCCCTGGCGGTGGGGTTCGACCGATTCGTGGAGCTCCTCGAGGGCGCCCACAGCATGGACGAGCACTTCGCCCATGCGGACCTGAGCGAGAACCTACCCGCGATCCAAGGGCTGATCGGGGTCTGGTACGCCAACTTCTTCGGCGCCCGCACCCACGCGGTGCTCCCCTACGATGAGTATCTGCGCTTCCTGCCCGCCTATCTCCAGCAGGGGGACATGGAGAGCAACGGCAAGCGGGTGACCCGCGAGGGCGTGGAGGTCACCTACACCACCGGACCCGTGGTCTGGGGCGAGCCCGGGACGGACGGCCAGCACGCCTTCTATCAGCTCATCCATCAGGGCACCCAGATGATCCCCGCCGACTTCATCGGCGCCATCCACAGCCACAACCCGGTGGGCGATCACCATGTGAAGCTGATGGCCAACTTCTTCGCCCAGACCGAGGCCCTGATGCGCGGGCGCACCGCGGACGAGGCCCTGGCCGAGATGCTGGAGTCGGGCATGCCGGACGGGCTTGCGCGTTTCCTCTCCACCCACCGCAGCTTCCCCGGGAACCGCCCCACCAACAGCATCCTGATGGAACGCCTCACGCCCCACACCCTGGGTGCGCTCATCGCCATGTACGAGCACCGCATCTTCACCCAGGGCGTCGTCTGGGGGATCAACTCCTATGACCAATGGGGCGTGGAGCTCGGCAAACAGCTGGCCGGCGTCATCCTGGGCGAGCTCGAGGCGGGGCAGGTCACGGCGGACCACGACGGGTCCACGACCGCCCTGATCGGCCACTTCATCCAACGTCGGGGATGACAGCGGGCGCGAGACAACCAGGGAAACCGCCGCTGACCGAGGACAGGGCGGCTCGCATACGGCGCCGCTCGGCCGGGGTCGTGGTGGTGCGGCCCGGCGCCGATGGCCCGCGCTTCCTCCTGCTGCGCTGCTACCGCTACTGGGACTTCCCCAAGGGCGAGATCGAGCCCGGGGAGGAACCGCTCGCGGCCGCCCGGCGCGAGATGCGCGAGGAGACCGGCCTGAGCGAGCTCGCCTTGCGCTGGGGCGAGGGGTTCACCGAGACCCCACCCTATGCGGGCGGCAAGGTAGCGCGCTACTACCTCGGTGAATCGACCCAAGGCCAGGTCAGTCTTCCGGTCAACCCCGAGCTCGGGCGGCCGGAGCATCACGAGCACCGCTGGGCGAGCCGCGCCGAGGCGGCGAGCCTGCTGAACGAGCGGCTGCGGGCGGTGCTCGACTGGGCCAGCGAAAGGCTCGCCGTGGCGGGCCCGCCGGGGTCCGGCGGCTGAGGGCGCGGGGTCGGTCAGCCATGCCCCCGGACCCGCCGAAGCCCGGTGCGACACGCCGGCCCGCAAGCCTGCGCGAGGCCTTCGCCTACCTCGACTGGCTGTTCAATCCCTTCTCCCGGATCGAGACCACGCGGGTCTACGACCTGCTCTCGACGCGCGCCGCCACCCGCGACGGGCTCTATCTCAACCTCGGCTATTGGCGCGAGGCCCGCCAACTCGACGAGGCCTGCGACGCCCTCGCCGCCCTGGTCGCCGAGACCGGCGGCATGGGACCGGGCGACGAGGTGCTGGACGTGGGCTACGGCTTCGGCGACCAGGACCTCTACTGGATGCGCCGCTACCGCCCGGCACGCATCACCGGACTCAACATCACCGCGAGCCAGGTGCGGGTCGCCCAGGACCGCATGCGGGAGGCGGGGCTCGCGGATCGGATCGATCTCCGCCAGGGCAGCGCCACCTGCATGCCCATCCCCGAGGCCTCCTGCGACCTGGTGATCGCGCTCGAATGCGCCTTCCATTTCCGCACCCGTGAGGCCTTCTTCGCCGAGGCGATGCGGGTCCTGCGCCCGGCCGGTCGTCTGGTGAGCGCGGACATCATCCCCACCGCCCCCGTGGACGGGATCCGTACGAGCGGCGCCCAACGCGCGTCCTGGGGCCTGATCGCGCGCAAGTTCGACATCCCGCGGGCCAATGCCTATGGCCGGGAGGCCTATGCCGACAAGCTGGGGGCCGCGGGCTTCGGGGAAATCGAGGTGCGATCCATCCGCGATGCGGTCTACGCACCCCTGCACCTGAGTCTGCGCGCGGACCCGGCACCCATCCGGCGGCTGCACCCGCTGGTCAGGCCCGTGCTCCACGCGGCACTGCTGATGGACCCGGGGCGGGTCTACGCGGGGCTGGATTATGTGCTGGCGCGGGCCGTCAAGCCGGCCGGGGCGAGGGAGCTATAGGCGGGGTCTCGAGAAGGGCCATCCGGGCACGCCGCGGGACGGCGTGCCCGGAGGAGACGGCCAGGGACGCGGGTCAGAGTTGCCGGCAGGCGGCCAGCACGACGTCCGTCCGGGTCTGCCCGGAGCGGCTGCCCTGCTCTTCCATGGTCTTCACCACGTCCATGCCGTCGACCACTTGGCCGAAGACCACATGCTTGCCGTCGAGCCAGGGGGTCTCGGCGACGGTGATGAAGAACTGGGAGCCGTTGGTGTTCGGGCCGGCGTTGGCCATGGAGAGGAGACCCGGGCTGGTGTGCTTGCGCTCGAAGTTCTCGTCGGCGAACTTCTCACCGTAGATCGACTCGCCCCCGGTGCCGTTGCCCCGGGTGAAGTCGCCGCCCTGGATCATGAAACCGGGGATGATGCGGTGGAAGGGGCTGCCCGCGTAGCTCAGGGGCTTGCCGCTCTTGCCCGTACCCTTCTCCCCCGTGCACAGGGCGCGGAAGTTCTCCGCGGTCTTGGGAACCGTATCGGCGAACAACTCGAAGGTGATGGTGCCGGCGGGCTTGCCGTCGATGGTGACGTCGAGTGCGACCTTAGGGTTCTCGGCCGCGGCGGTGGTGGATGCGATGGTCATGATAGTGGCTGCGATCAGATGGGTGGGTTTCATTGCCTTCTCGGTGGTGGTCTGGGGTTGATCGTTCTTTGGCGGGCGGCCGCGCTAGTCTGCGGCCGACCGCGGGGGCTCCGACTCGCTCGCGGCGCCGATGAGCCCCGGGGGCGGCGGAAAGTCATCTACCAGCCGGTCCGGGACCTCGCCGCGCTGGGCCTGATAGATGGACCCGGACTCCAGCATGATGGTGACCATCACGGCGAGCAGCAGCGGTACCACGGCGATGCGCGCCCAGACCGCCTCGCCCATGTGCTGGGAGCCGAGCTTGCGCCGCTCCATCTCCTGCATGGCGGGCGGCAGATCCTTCACCTGGGCCTCGATGGCGGCCGTTTGGTCGCCGCCGACCAGGGCGAGGCTGAGGATGGCGGCGCAAATCACATAAGCAACCAGCAGCAGCCTGTAGCGGGACGCGGCGAGACGCCAATGGGCGGCCACGAACCAGGGCGAACCCGCAGCGGCGCGCGCCGCGCGCACCCAGGTGTAGAGGATGACCGCCAGGGAGATGCCCAGGGGCACGCCCATGGCGAGCCATTTGTGGGTCCCGATCAACGAATCGGGCTGGGCCATAGAGCCGGCCAGCAAGGCGATGCCGATCAACAGGTTGAACAGCAGCAGGTTGACCATCGCAAGCTCGTGGGGCGAGCGTGCCGATCGGCGCTCGGATTCGGGCACTGGGAAGAACATGGCGGGCAGGTCCCTTTGACTTGGGCCGGATGGCCTGGGCCGGATGCAGCGGGCGCGGGCATTGTCTGACGAGGCCAGCGCCAAGGCAAACCCGCCGGATCCGACGGCGCTTCGCCCCAGGGTCCGAGGACATGTCATGATTGCCGACCCCTGAGACGCCTGCCAAGGAGCCCGCCCATGACCGAACCCAGCCTCACCCAGTATGCCGAGAACAGCGCCGAGGCGCTGCTGCGGGTCATCGCCCTCTTCATGGTCAGCGACGGTGAGCTGGCGGATTCCGAGCTCGAGGTCCTGGAGCGACTGGGCGTCCTCGAGACCCTGGGCGCGAGCCGCGAGCGCCTCGCCGATGTGTTCGATGCCTATTGCGACGACCTGATCGTCCACGCGGGTACCGCGGCCTATGTGGGTCTCGCGGACACCGAGTGGGTCGATGCCGTGATCGCGCCGGTCACCGACCACGAGCGCCGCCGTTACCTGGCCGCGACCCTCCTGCACCTGGCCCAGGCCGACGGCGAGCTGGACGACGCCGAACGCTCGGTCTATCAGCACCTGCTGGACGCCTGGGACCTCGACCTCGCCGAGCTCACCTCAACGGCCGCCGGCTGATCCCGAGGACCAGGGGGCCGACTAGACCCGACCGAGCAGGACGCGGAGCCTCGGCAGGGCCTCCTCCATCGCCGATTCGCCCAGGGCGATCAGCTCGTCGGCACGGTCGAACTCGGCCACCGTGATATGGCCGAGCCGGGGGTTCACGTCGCAGTCGGCCGGCTGCAGGGCGTTCTGGCGAAGGGTCAGCTCGCGGATCATCAGGAAGGTAGAGGCCAGGGTGACCGCGAACAGGCTCGGCTCCTCCGCCCAAGCCCTCAGGCCGCGGATCAACGGCAGGCCGCGCAGGAAGGCGGGGAGGCGCGCCCACAGCCGCGCGCGCCAACCGCGACGCTTGGTCTCCGGCAGCAGGGCATCGTGGAGACCGCTCTCGCGGGCGAGGCCGGCGAAGTCCGCGGTCACGTCGACACCGATAACCAGATCGGCACCCATCTCGCGCGCCACGCTCACCGGCACATTGTCCATCAGCCCGCCATCCACCAGCAGGGCCTCGCCGGCGCGCACCGGCACGAAGATCCCAGGCAGCGAGATGGAGGCCCGCACGGCCGCCGCCAGATCGCCCCGGTCCAGGACCCGACGGGTGCCCGTGATCAGGTCGGTGGCGACCGCCGCGAAGGGGATGGGTAGGGACTCGATCGGACCTGCGCCGAGATGGCGGTGGATCTCGGCCAGGATGCTGTCGCCTTGCAGCAATCCGCTGCGCCCGATGCTGAGGTCGGTGAGCGCGAGGGCGCGGCGCCAATCGATGGAGCGGGCCACCTCCTCCATGGCGTCGAGCCGACCGCAGGCGTAGGCCGCGCCGACCAGGGCCCCCATCGAGGTGCCCGCGACCAGATCCGGCGCGAGTCCCTCGCGGATGAGGACCCGCAGGACCCCGATGTGGGCGAAGCCCAGGGCGGCGCCGCCGCCGAGCGCAATCCCCATCCGGGGCCGATCAGTCCGGGTCTCGGTCACGGGCACCCTGGCGGGCGAGTCCGCTCAAGCGAGCACGACCGGCGCGGCGGGGGGCCGCGCCACGGTTCGCGGGACGGCGATCAGCCGATCAGCCCTCGGTGATAGGAACGATGGTGATGTCCACCCGACGGTTGAGACGACGGCCCTCCGGGGTGGAGTTGCTCGCCACCGGCTGATTCTTACCGAAACCCGTCGCGTAGATACGCTCCGGGACCACCCCGTCGCCCTCGAGATAGCGCTCGACAGACATGGCCCGACGCTCTGACAACCCCTGGTTGTAGGCCGCGGTTCCGGTGTTGTCCGTGTGACCGGCGACCTCCAGCTCTGTCTTGCCGTACTTGGTCACGATCCCCGAGATCTTGTCCATGGTGCTGTAGAAGCCCGGCGCGATCACGTCGGAGTCCGTCTCGAAGGCGGTCTCGCCCGTCATGCCGACCAGCAGCCGATCGTCGGGGAGCTTCTGGACACGGATGGCGCCGGCGGCGATCTCATCGGCCAGGGCCTTCTCGAAGTCCTTGCGCTGCTCCTCCATGTAGGCGCCGACCATGCCGCCGGCGAGGGCGCCGCCGATGGCACCGATCAGGGCACCCTTGCCGGCGTCGCCGCTTAGGGAACCGATGGCGGCGCCGAGCGCGGCGCCCGAGGCGGTGCCGATGGCAGCGCCCTTGCCCGTCTCGGTCATGGTGCCATCGCTCGCGCACCCGGCAAAGAGCATGCTCGTGGTCACCGCGACCGCGGCAACCCTAGTGAAATGACGCTTCATCCGTTCTCCCACAATACGCTGTTTCAGGGGGTGCCCCGGGGGCCTGAATCAAGGCCGCGGGACGGCCGGCGATGATACCAGAGCCCCAGACGCCTCATTCGGCGGGGACCAGGTCGCGGTAGGCGTGCCAGGTCGCATGACCGATCAGGGGCATGGTGACGATCAGCCCGACGTAGTAGGTGACGATGCCGAGACCGACGAACATCACGATCAAGGCCGCCCACAGGGTCATGGGTGCCCAGTTTCTCTTTACCGCCTCGACGCTGGTCCGCATGGCGGTCATCACGTCCACCTGGCGATCCATGAGCATGGGCACCGTGATCGCGCTGATGCAGTAGGCGAAGGCCGCGATCAGACCACCCGAGACGATGCCCGCGGCCACGAAGCCGTTGTTCTCGCCGGACAGGAAGACCTGGGGCACGAAGTTCTCGAAGGTCGGCATGGGATTGTCATAGAAGAGCGCGAAGACCACCAGCGCGGTCAACATCCACACCAGCATGACCAGCACCAGGATCACCGCCATGGCGCCGAGCTGGGCTGAGTTGCGTCGCCATGCCTGGAGGGCCTGGCAATACTCCAGGGGCCGTCCGGCGGCGAGGTTCTCGCTGATCTGATAGAGCCCGATGCCGAGCAGGGGCGCCACCAGGAAGAAGCCCGCGGCCAGCGGCGGCACCATGAAGAAGAGCCCTTCGTAGAACAGGCCCAGGGTCATCAGGACGCTGAAGAGCGCGAACACCGCGCCATAGGTCAGGCTGAATCTGGGTGCGCGCTTGAGGTCTTCCCAGCCCTTCGCGAGCCACTCCCAGGGGCTCTCGAGGCTGATCTCGTTCACCTTCGGCGTATCGGTGTGTGGTTCGTGGGTGGCGGTTGCGGTGGCCATGGGGGTTCCTCCGATGTTGGTATGGTCAGGCCTCGCGGCCGGCTGCGATGGCAAGGAAATCCAACGCCATTAGGGCGCTGTCATGGGGTGCCGAAAAGATCGCGGTCAGTCGCCCCTCGGGGTCGATCAGCAGGATGGACCCGGAATGGTCCATGAGATAGCCGAGGGCCGTGTCCTCGCCCTCCACCTTGGCATAGGCCAGGCCCAGCTGGGCCGCGAAGGCCCGCAGCTGGACCTCCTCGCCGGTGGCCCCGAGGAACTCGGGGTTGAAGTAACGCACGTACTGGGCAAGACGCTCGGGGGTGTCACGACCGGGGTCGATGGAGACGAACAGGAACCGGGCGGGCGCGCGCTCCCCAGCCCCCGTGCCGATACCCGAGGCGATGGCGTCGAAGGTCGCCAGGGTCGTCGGGCAGATGTCAGGGCAGTGGGTGTAGCCGATAGCGAGAAAGGTCCACTGGCCGCGCAAGGCATCGCGGGTGAAGGAGGCGCCGTCCTGGTCCACCAGGCGGAAGTCGGCGAGCAGGCGCGGCTCCGGGAGCAGGGTCGCCGCGGACACGCGCGGGACGGGCGGTGGGGGGCCATTGCCCATCAGGGTCGCCCCGAGCCAGAGCCCGCCAGCGAGCGCGAGCCCTCCGATCAGGGCAAAGGTGAGCAGGCCCGAGCGGGCAGCGCTTGGCTTGGGCGGTTCGGACGGTGTGCTGGCTGTCACTTCGACGTCTCCATGTGGGGTGTCCCCTCGGGTCCGGTGTCCTGCCGACCGCGACCCGCGGCAGGGGTCGGTGAACCCGAGCCCGGGTACAGACGATGGACCAGACTGAGCAGGGTCACCAGCAGAACGGCGGCACCCCCGGTGTGGGCGACGGCCACCGCGAGTGGAAGATGTGCGACGACATTAGTGATCCCAAGGCCCACCTGCACGCCCAGGACCGCGAGCAGCAGCCAGCCCAGTCGCCGCTCCCCGGTGTCTGCGCCCAGGCGCACCACCGTCCAGGCGAGCACGCCGAGATAGAGGAGCACGGCCAATGCGCCGATGCGGTGGGCGAGATGGATGGCGGTACGGGCGGCACTGTCGAGCCGCCCGAGCTCGTAGTCGGGCCCGATGGGCCGCCACAGGGCGAAGCCCTCCGCGAAATCGGTCTCCGGCCACCAGCGCCCGCCGTAGCAGGTGGGGAACTCGATACAGCCCATCGCGGCGTAATGGGTGCTGGTCCAGCCGCCGAGTAGGATCTGGACACAGAGCAGGACCAGACCCCCGACCGCCCAGGGCCTCAGCGGGCGCAGGGCGCTCGAGGCCGGGGGGATGCCGTCCCTGGTACCCAAGGCGAGCCACCAGGCCAGCCCCAGGGTCGCCATGCCGCCGGCCAGATGGGCCGTGACGATGCTGGGGTTCACGAGCAGGGTCACCGTCCACATCCCGAGCAACCCCTGGAAGACCACCAGCACGACCAGCACCAGGGGCAGGGCGACCGGCAGCCCCGTACCGCGCTCCCGCCCCCGTCCCCGTCCCCGCCAGGCGAGCGCGGCCATGATCAGGATGACCAGGCCGAGGGTGCTCGCGAGATAGCGGTGCACCATCTCCTTCCAGGCCTTGGCGGGCTCGACCGGACGATCGGGAAAGGCGGCGTTGGCCTCGGCCACCGCCTGGGGATGGCTCGGCGCCAGCAAGCGCCCATAGCATCCCGGCCAATCCGGGCAGCCGAGCCCAGCGTCGCTCAATCGCACGTAGGCCCCCAGCAGGATCACCGCCAGGGTCAGCAAGGCCGTAAGGGTCGCCAGTCTGGACAGACTGGTTCGCGTCATCGGGGGCACCCCCCTAGAATGGCGCCCCCACCATGGGCCGGGACAGGATCGGCCGGCCCATCATCAAGCGCGAGACTCCACAGATGACCGAGGACCAGACGACCCCCGAGCCCGCGCCGAGCTGGGGCCCCGACTGGCGGGCGGTCCGCGCGGATCATCGCGCCCCGCTCGCGCGCGCCTGGCTGGCCCTCGGGATCGCGGCCCTCGCCCTGGCGGGGGTCTACGCGCTGCTCCTGGTCGCGGCACGGGCCCCCGGCACCGGCGGGCTCTTTCCCACCCAGGACTTCTTCCGCGTCGCCCTGGTCGTGCACGTGGACCAGTCGGTCCTGATCTGGTTCCTGGCCCTGGGCGGGATGCTTTGGAGCCTGCTCGGACGCCCGCGGCGCACCCTCGCCTGGATCGCCCTGGGGGGCGCCGCGGCCGGATGTATGCTGGTGGCGACGGCGCCCTTCCTGGGCGCCGCGCAACCCCTGCTGGCGAACTATGTCCCGGTGCTCGATCATCCCCTGTTCCTGGCCGGGCTGGCCCTGTTCGGTCTCGGGGTGCTGCTGGCCCTGGCGGCCTATCTGGGGGGGCCCCATCCGGGTCTCGGCTGGGACGACCCGATCGCCATCGGCACCCTCACCGCGGCGCTGGCCGCCCTCATGGCCGGCGTCTCCCTGACCTGGTCCCTGGCCGGCCTGTCCCGCGCCTGGGAGCCCCTGGCCTACTACGAATATCTGTTCTGGGCCCCGGGGCACATCCTCCAATTCGTCTACACCCAGCTCATGCTGGTGGCCTGGATCTGGCTTGCCCGCGAGGTCTGGCGCCCGCTGCCCCTTGGCGCCCGGGCCCTTTCCGCCCTGCTGATCCTCGGGGTGCTGCCCCTGTTGGCCGTGGTGCCGGTGCTGTTCGACCACGCGCCGGATTCGCCCGAGGCGCGCCTCGCCTTCACACGTCTCATGCAGTGGGGAAACGGGCTCGCGGCGGTGCCCATCGGCCTCGCGCTCCTGATCGCCCTGGTGCGGGGCCGAGGCGGGGAGACGGCACCCGCCGCGGTCCCGGTGCGGCGCGCCCTGGCCGCATCCCTGACCCTGTTCGCGGCCGGGGGCGCCCTGTCCATGCTGATCTCGGGGTCGAATACCCTGGTGCCGGCCCACTATCACGGCTCCATCGTCGGCGTGACCCTGGCCCTGATGGGTCTCACCTATCTGGTGCTCCCGCGTCTGGGTCTCCAAGCCCCGAGCGGGCGCATGGCCCGGCTCCAGCCCTGGATCTACGGCGGCGGTCAGCTCCTGCATATCGGCGGTCTCGCCGTCTCCGGGGCGCTCGGTATCCAGCGTAAGACCGCCGGGGCCGCCCAGGGACTCGACGGCCTCACGGCCAAGGCCGCCATGGGGGTGATGGGTCTCGGGGGGCTGCTGGCGGTGATCGGCGGCATCCTGTTCGTCCTGGTGGTGATCGGCGCCTGGCGGCGCGGGTCCTGACATCGGGCGGGCCGCCCTCGCCCGTGGTCAGGCACCGATCCCGATGAACCGCAGGGCGGTCTCCAGGTAGTGGTCGGCGAGCAGGAAGGCGAACAACAGGGTCAGGTACTGGATGGAATAGCCGAAGGTGCGCATGGCGTGCCGGTCGCCTTCCGCGCGATAGAGCACCCAGGCGTGATAGACGAAGGTGCCGCCGAGCCACAGGGCGCCGGCCAGATACAGATACCCGCTCATGTGGCTCTTGAAGGGCATCAGGGAGACCACGAAGAGCAGCAGGGTGTAGATCAGGATCTGGCTCTTGGTGAAGGCCACACCATGGGTGACGGGGAGCATGGGGATCCCGGCCCGTGCGTACTCTTCCCGCCGCTTGATCGCCAGGGACCAGAAATGGGGCGGCGTCCAGACGAAGATCAGGAGCACCAGGATCAAGGGGTCCAGCCCGACCTCCCCCGTCACCGCGGCCCACCCGAGGAGCGGCGGCAAGGCCCCGGCGAGACCGCCCCAGACGATGTTCTGGGGGGTGCTGCGCTTGAGATACAGGGTGTAGACCACCCCATAGCCCGCGAAGGCGACGAAGGTCAGGATCGCGGTGAGCATGTTGACCAGGGTGGTCAGTATGACCATGGAGAGCGCCAGTAGCCCCAAGGCGAAGGCCAGGGCATGGGGCGCGTCGAGGTCCCCCGTGGGGAGCGGGCGGCCGCGGGTCCGCTCCATGATGGCGTCGATGTGCTGATCGACCACGTGGTTGATGGCGGCCCCCGAGGCCGCGGCCAGACCGATGCCCACCAGCCCGAAGGCCAGGGTCTGGAGGGGAACCAGACCCGGCGTGGAGAGGAGCATCCCCACCAGGGCGGTGAACAGGATCAGCACCACCACCTTGGGCTTGGTCAGCTCGTAGTAGGGGCGCCAGGTGCCCGGTAGGGAGAGGGCGTACGGGAGGCCCCGCGCGAGGGCTCGGGCCTTGGTCAGCCCCAGGTCAGTTGTGGCCATAGTTCGCACCCTTGATCCAGTTCTTGGAGCCCTTGAGCAGGCGCTCCATGTCGTTGAGCATGTCCTCGGGGGCTGCATCGGCCGCGTAGCGCATCATCAGGGCGCCGCGGGGGTCGAGGACATAGACCCCGCCCAGATCGGCTGTCTCGCCACCCAGGGCCGCCAGCAGGGCCGCCCGACCACCCCGGTCCGTTCCCGCCAGGTGCATCCCCGCGAAGGCACCGTCCATCAGCGCGCGATCCTGCGGCAGCTCGGCGTCAGCCACCACGAGCAGGCGCTCGACCAGACGCCGACCCTCGCCCAGACCGAGACGAATCTGGCGGAGTTGGGTGAGGCGCTCGATACAGGACTCCGTGCAGGCACCATCGGAGACGTACACCAGCGTCCACGCGTCCCCAAGGGACCCGGCATCGAATGGCGCCCCGTCGCGATCCACCAGGGGCATGGTCGCGGGCAAGGGCACCGGCGGACTGAGCAGCTCGCCCCGGTTGCTGCGGGTGTCGGGCAGATACTGCGGGAAGAAGAGATAGAACCAGGTGGCGACCACCGGCGCGGCAAACACCAGGATCATCGCGATCAGTGGCCAGGGGACGCGCCGCTGGGCCACCGCCTGACCGCCCGTCGCTGGGGCGCTCATGGCCGCCCCACTGGCGGGGCAGCGGCGGGCACCCGCACGAGGCTGAGCCGCAGATACAGGACCAGGGCGATGAGGGCGAACGCGAACCATTGGGCCGCGTAACCGAGGTGCATCCCGGGGTTGGGCAGCGGACGCGTCCAGTGACGGGCGAACCCGCCGGGGACCTCGGGGTCGAGCAGCAGCAGCACCGGCAGGACGGGCTCGTCCACGGTGGCGGCGAAGAGATCCAGGGTGAGATAGGGCCAACGCCCATCCCAGTCCTTGGCGGCGTCTGGCCCCTGATGGAGCACCAGAGCGGGCGGCGACGGGATCTCGGCCTCGCCGGTCACACGGACCTCCCCCGCCGGGACCGGCGACTCGGTCGGCTCGCCCCGGGGCGTCGCCGGGATCCATCCGCGATTCACTAACAAGAGCCCTCCGCCGCCGCTGGTCCTCAGGGGCGTGATGACGTGGAAACCGGTCTTGCCCGCCTGACGGCGGCCCTCGATCAGGAACTGGAGCTCGGGAACGTAGCGCCCGCTGGCCTCCAGGGGGCGATAGCGCAAGGCATCTGCGTCGGCGATGGAGCCGGCAATCGCGAACCGCGGCAGCTCGGCGCGGGCCTCCAGGGTCTCCGCGAGGGCCCGCTTCTGATCGGCGCGATCGAGCTGCCACAGCCCCAGCGCGACGAACAAGGGGACCGGCAGCGCCAGCAAGAGTGTCGGCACCCATCGAAAACGGAAGCTCAAGTCGTCTAGGCCCATGGGGCTGCTATAGTCCTGTCTATGTCGCGCTGGGTAGAGGTCGAAGGCGCACATGCCACAAGGTTTCAACTCAGCGAGGAGACCCAGATGGATCTCATATTCAAACTGCCGGTGCTGCTGCTGCTCGGGTTCATCGTGTTCTCCCTCGTGCAGGGTATGTATTACCTGGCGAAGGACGACGGCGAGATGGACAAGACCCGGGTGGTGCGCGCACTCACCATCCGTATCGTGCTGTCACTGACCCTGTTCGGACTCCTGATCCTCGGCTACGCATTGGGCCTGATCGAGCCCCACGCGGTGTGAGCCGGCGCCCTAGCCGCTTGGGGCGTGCCAAGCCGCTAGAGCCAATAGACGAAGACGAACAGCCCTAACCAGACCACGTCCACGAAGTGCCAATACCAAGCTACCGCCTCGAAGGCGAAGTGGTTGTGGGGCGTGAAGTGTCCGGCCATGGCCCGGACCGCGATCACCGTGATCATCACCGCGCCCATGGTGACATGGAAGCCATGGAACCCGGTGAGCATATAGAAGGTCGAGCCGTAGACCCCGGACCCCAGGGTGAGATTGAGGTCATGGTACGCGTGCATGTATTCCCACGCCTGCAAGACCACGAACAGGAAACCCAGGGCGACCGTCGCCCATAGGCCGCGGACCAGGGTCTTGTTGTCCCCCTGCTTCAGCCCCCAATGGGCCCAGGTGATCGTGGCCCCCGAGGTCAACAGGATCAGGGTATTCATCGCCGGCACCCCCCAGGGTGCCATGGGGCGGAACTCGCCGCCCAGGGTGTCCGGGCCCGCCGACGGCCAGACCCCGTCGAACTGACTCCATAGCAGGTTGTGGGATTCACCTAGATAGCCGTCGCCGCCCAGCCACAGCAGGGCGACGTTGCGGATATACCAGAGCGCCCCGAAGAAGCTCAGGAAGAAGAAGACCTCCGAGGCGATGAACCACAGCATCCCCTGGCGGAAGGAGCGATCCACCTGGGGGTTGTAGCGATCCGACATGCTCTCGCGGATCACGTCACCGAACCAGCCGTAGAACATCACCGCAAGCAGCACCAGGCCGGCGACGACCATCCAGCCGCCGAACCCCACCCCGTTCATGGCCAGCGCGCCGCCCGCGAGCATGGTAAGGACCGAGAGCATGGCCGTGATCGGCCAAGGGCTGGGATCCGGGATGTAATAGTCCTTCTGACCGTGGGCGGCACCGCTCATGGGGTGGATGTCCTCTCTCGATGGATGGTCGTTGTGTAGCCCTGGCTCATCGGGCGGCCAGGTCGTTGGTCTCGGGCACCCGCATGACGTTGTAGGACAGGGTCATGGAGTCGATCCCCTCGGGGAGATCGGGGGAGACGGTGAACATCAGGGGCATGGTGCGGGTCTCGTTCCCGGCCAGGGTCTGACGGGTGAAGCAGAAGCACTCGAGCTTGCCGAGGAAGGCGCCGGCCTGGAAGGGAGCCACCGCGGGCAGGGCCTGGCCGGTGATCGCGGCCCCGGAACGGTTCTCGGCGATGAAATCGACCCGCCGGCTCTCGCCCGGGCGCACCCGCACCTTGCGTTCCGCCGGGGTGATCCGCCAGGGCAGGTCCGGGTGGATGGTGGTATCGAACTTGACCGTCACCCAGCGCGACGCGTCGACCCCGGTGGTGCTGCCGGACAGCGACCTGGCCGAGCTTGGCGCGCTCGCCGAGGGACTGGGTCCCGGTCACCTCGCAGAGCAGACCGTAGAGTGGCACCAGGGCGAACCCGAAGCCGAACATGCCCAGCGCAAGCCCGGCGAGCCACAGCAGGGCGCGCCGGTGGCTGCGCTCCCGGGGTGCGGGCGCCAGCTCGCCGTCGGTGCCCTGGCCCTCCGGCATGCTCATTGACCCGCGCTCGTCGCCAGCAGGAAGAGCCCCTTCCAGAAGGGTACAGAGCTCACGGCGATGAACAAGGCGAAGGCGGCGAGCAGCCAGGCGATGCGCAGGTTCCGGCGCCGGCGCTCGGCCTCGAATGACTCCAGTTGCATGGACAGACCTCTTAAGGGTGCGGTGGCGACGCGGTGCATCACCGGGCGACGGCGGCCAGGTTCGGCGGGGTCGTCCAACTGTGGAAGGGCGGCGGAGAGGGCAGCTCCCACTCGAGCCCCTCGGCCCCCTCCCAGACCCGCGCCTTGGCCTTCTGACCACGGCGCACGGTGTCGATGACGATGTACAGCAGCAACAGATGGCTCAACCCGAATACGAAGGCACCGAGGCTCGATACCACGTTGAACTCGGTGAACATCTGGTTGTAGTCGGCAATGCGCCGTGGCATACCCGCCAGCCCGATGAAGTGCTGCGGAAAGAAGGTGATGTTGAAGCTGATGATATTGATCCAGAAGAACAACTTACCCAGTCTCTCGTTGTACATGTGGCCGGTCCATTTTGGCAGCCAGTAGAAGACGCCGGCGAATAGGCCGAAGACCGCGCCCGGCAGCAGCACATAGTGGAAGTGGGCCACCACGAACATGGAATCGTGGTACTGCATGTCCGCCGGCACCACCGCCAGCATGATCCCGGTGAGGCCGCCGAAGGAGAACATGAGCAGGATGGCCACGGCGAACAGCATGGGCGTCTCGAAGGTCATCGAGCCGCGCCACATGGTGGCCATGTAGTTGAACACCATCAGCCCAACCGGGATCGAGATGATGATGGTGCCGATCATGAAATAGCTGACCGCCCCCAGAGACATCCCGATGGTGTATTGGTGGTGGGCCCAGACCACCATGCCGATGATCATGATGGCGATCATCCCGCCGACCAGCGACTTGTAGCCGAACAGGGGCTTGCGGGCGAAGGTCGGGATGATGGCGGCGAGCACCCCGAATGAGGGCAGGATGAGGATATAGACCTCGGGATGGCCGAAGAACCAGAACAGATGCTGGAAAAGCACCGGATCGCCGCCGCCCGCGGCGTTGAAGAAGCTGGTCCCGAAGTGGCGGTCGAAGAGCAGCATGGTCACCCCGCCCGCGAGGACGGGAACCACCAGGATCAGCAGGAAGGCGGTGACCAGCCAGGTCCAAACGAAGATCGGCATCTCCATGAACCGCATGCCGGGCGCGCGCATGTTGAAGATGGTCACGATGATGTTGATCGACGCCAGCACCGAGGAGATCCCCAGCAGGTGGATGGCGAAGATCAGGAAGTCCATGGACATGCCCACCTGCAGGGAGAGCGGCGGGTAGAGGGTCCAGCCCGTATTGATCTGGGTGCCGCCGCCCGGGAAGAAGGGCACGACGAAGGACAGCATCAGCATGGTCGCCGCCGCCGGCAGGATCCAGAAGCTCAGGTTGTTCATGCGTGGCAGGGCCATGTCCGGCGCGCCGATCATCAAGGGGATCATCCAGTTCGCCAGACCCGCGGCGGCGGGCATGACCGCACCGAAGATCATGATCAGCGCATGGTTGGTGACCAGGTTGTTGTAGAGATCGGGCTCCAGGAGCTGGAGCCCCGGCATGAACAGCTCCATGCGGATGAGCATGGCGCTCGCCCCGCCCGCGAAGAGCATGGTGAGGGCGAACACCAGGTACATGGTCCCGATGTCCTTGTGATTGGTGGAGAACAGCCACCGCTTGATCCCGGCTGGCGGACCGTGGTGCTCGTGGGCATCGTGGCCATGATGCTCATGATCCAAGGTGGTGGTGCTCATGGGGTTCTACCTGTGTGGGAGACGATTCGAAATGAAGGGATCACAGCGGCCGCGCTCGGCTACTTCACGGCGAGGGTGCGGGCGGCCTTGATGTCGCGGGGCTGGACGAGGTCGCCGGTCGAGTTGCCCCAGGCGTTGCGCTCATAGGTGATGATCGCGGCAATCTCGAGATCGCTCAGG
The DNA here is from genome assembly GCA_963714915.1 of uncultured Gammaproteobacteria bacterium. GTDB lineage: Bacteria > Pseudomonadota > Gammaproteobacteria > Chromatiales > Chromatiaceae > Thiodictyon. The sequence goes on along the minus strand of CAVQQM010000027.1, from coordinate 74,135 downwards.
GTGTTCCAGGCCACCATGGCGGTACCGGGTTTGCCGTTCAGGACGATGTCGAGATGGCCCGCGATGGGGCCCGTCGCCACTGGGCTCCCGGCCAGCGCCGGGAAGGCGGGTGGGAGACCCTTGCCCGTGATCTGATGGCAGGCGCCGCACTTGGTGTTGTAGGCGGCCATGCCCTTCTCCATCAGCTCATCGAAGCTCCAGTCCTTGTCCATGGACGCCTCCGCGGCGGCGGCCACCATGGTGGCCTTCTGGCCCTCTATCCAGGCGCCGAAGCGCTCCTCGGACACCGACTCCACCACGATGGGCATGCGGGAGTGCCAGGTGCCGCAGAGCTCGGCGCACTGACCGCGGAAGGTGCCCTCGCGATTGAGGTCGACCCAGGTCTCGGTGACATAGCCCGGGATGGCGTCCTTCTTCACCGCCAGCTCCGGCACCCAGAAGGCATGGTTCACATCCGCCGAGGTGTGCAGGAAGCGCACCTTCTTGCCCACCGGCAGGACCAACGGGTTGTCGACATCGCGCAGATAGTGCTCGCCCGCCTGGTCCTCCGGGGTGTAGCGGCTCTCGATCCGCACCACCTGGGGCTGGCCGTCGATCTCGACAGCATGATCGAGATACTCGTAGGCCCAGTACCACTGGTGCCCCACCACCTTGACGTCGAGCATGTCCTCACCCTCGGGCACCTCCCAGACCTTCTCCAGGGTCTTCTGGGCCGAGTGCGCGATGGTCAGGTCGATGCCCAGCACCAGCACCGGGACGATGACCCAGGACCAGTTGCCGAACCAGCTCTTGTGGAAGTTCTGATCCGCCGGGTAGCCCTTGTCCTTGCGGTGATGGATCAGGGAGTAGATGACGAAGCCAAAGATGATCACCAGGAGCACCGTGGCGATGCTGGTGGTGAGCATGTGGATGTTGTAGATCTCCTGGGCGACGCCCGCCGCCGGCTCGGGGAAGTTGATATCCAGGGCCGCAGCCGCCGGCCCCGAACGCAACAGGGCCCAGGCCGCCCACAGGGCCGCCGCCGCGCCCCAAACAAGCGGGTTGCCCAACGCGGCCCTCGGGGCCCGGGCAGAGGCGCGGAGGGTGGGTTCGATATCTCGTGTCACTGGAGCTCGGGTGTCTAGGGCCATGTGCGATCTCGCCAGGTGCAGTCTTGTCTGACTTGGGTGATGGGGACGGGGGCGCCGGGGAATCCGGGCACCGCCGCCGTCGGCCCCGTGGGCGTGGTTGCGCGGGCTGGACCGAGCTCCCGGGCGAGCTCGGCGGCGACGGCGCGGCGCTCCGCCTCGCTCAAGCCCTCGGCCAGGGCCACCCGGCGGCCGTGGGCCACCAGGGCAAGACGGCTCGGATACCAGCCCGAGGGGTCCGTGCTCAGCACCGCGCGGCTCCAGTGGCGCGGCAGCTCCAGCTGGCCCTCGAGGGCGGATCGCCCCCAGGAGAGCCGCAGCGCCGGCCCGTCGATCTCGATGACCTCCCGGCGCGCCCCGGCACGGGCGCACAGGTAGAGCCCGAGACCGAGCACGATCAGCTCCAGGCCGAAGAAGGGCACCACGAGCCAGGCCCCTTTGGCCGCCCAGTAGACGGAGGAGACCGCCATGCAGCCGGCGAACCCCGCGAAGAGCCACTTGGCCTGACGCCAGCTCAAAGAGCGGTGGTGCACCAGGGTGATGCGCCGTCCGTCGCCGAGCGGTTCCGTGAGCATCGTCATGAAGCTTCCCCGCCGTCGTGGTGGCTGCGGCGGACATCCTGCCCTGCTGCGCCTCTCCCGTAATCTATTGATTTATATCGTCACTTAGCACGCGGTTCCCTCCGCCGCCCAAAGGATCGAAGACCCGACCAGGGCCGTTCCCCGGCACGCTTCCCCAACCCGAGGGATCCATCACCAGACGCGGTCCGCTCGCGCCCAATGGGCTTCAACCCTTCGGAGAATGCGAAAAATCAATTCGAAAGGCAAGAAGGATTGATCTACATCAGTATTTGGTAACTTATTGACTTAACCGAGCCGGACGCTAGGAAAACCTTGATCCGGGACGTTTCCGGTCTGGGCCCGGGGATGGCCTGACATGCCGCAGGCGCAGAGATCTTCCGACGACCGGACCCGCGGCGCGTCCCCGGGGCCTTCGGTTAGACTCCCGCCCCGCCAGCCAAGAAACCGCCCAGCCGGGGAGAGCACATCCATGAGCCACCAGACCCTCGTCGAGGTCGCGCGTGACACCTTCCGCATCGAGACCGGGCTCTATCGCCCCGGGCTGGCCGCCTGCTATCTGCTGCGCTCGGGCGAGCGGCTCGCCTTCGTCGATACCGGGACCGCCCACACCGTCCCAAGCCTGCTGGCGACGGTGGCAGGGCTCGGTCTCACCCCCGCGCACGTGGACTACGTGATCCCCACCCATGCCCATCTGGATCATGCGGGCGGGGCCGGCCAGCTCATGGCCGCCTGCCCGAACGCCCGGCTGATCGCCCACCCTCGCGCGGCGCCCCACCTGATCGACCCGGCGAGGCTCACGGCGGGTGCGACGGCGGTCTACGGCGAGGAGGCCTTCGCGCGCGACTTCGGCACCCTGGAACCGGTGGCCGAGGCACGCGTGACCCTGGCCGAGGACGGGGAGACCATCGATCTGGCAGGGCGCACCCTGACCTTCATCGACACCCCCGGACACGCCAACCATCATTTCTGTGTGCAGGATTCAAGCACCGGCGGCTGCTTCACCGGCGACACCTTCGGGATCGCCTACCAGGAGCTCGTCACCGACCGGGGGCCGTGGATCTTCGCCCCCACCACCCCCGTCGCCTTCGATCCGGACGCCTGGGAGTCGAGCCTCGACCGGCTGATGGCGACACGGCCGAGCGCCATGTTCCTTACCCACTACGGGCGCGTGGATCGGCCCGAGACCCTGGTCGAGCCCCTGCGCCGCAGCATCCGCGATCAGGCCGCCATCGCGCTCGCCGAGGAAGGTCAGCCGGACCCGGCTCGCACCGACCGGCTGCGGGCGGCCATTGGGGCGCACCTGCGCGCGGGTGCCCGCGCCCACGGCGTCGCCCTCGACGAGGCGCGCCTCGGTGAGCTGCTCGCGGTAGACACGGAGCTGAACGCCCAGGGGTTGGAGGTCTGGCTCAAGCGTCGGGAGAAACGCGCCGCGGGGGGCTAGCGTCTGTCGGGGTCAGGCCGATTCGAGCGCCGTGTCGATCGCGCGCAGGGCGGCATCCAGGGGCGCCGCGCTATCCGCGATCCATTCACAGCCCGACTCCGCCCGCAGCCAGGTGAACTGGCGCTTGGCGAGCTGGCGCGTGGCATAGATGGCCCGCAGGGTCATCTCCTCGCGGTCGTAGTCGCCCCGCAGGTAAGGCAGCACCTGGCGGTAGCCCACGCAGCGCATGGACGGCAGATCGGCGCTCAGATCGCCCCGCGCCCATAGGCGCTCCACCTCCTCCACCAGGCCCTCGGCGACCATCGCCCGCAGGCGCCGCTCGATCCGCTCACCCAGGACCTGACGGTCCGCGGGGGCCCGAACCAGCTTGATCGCCCGGTAAGGCAGCTCCGCCGCGCGGCTTGACTGGATCAGATCGCCGAGTGGCCGACCGGTGAGTGCATGGACCTCCAGGGCGCGCTGGATGCGCTGGGGGTCGTTGGGGTGGATGCGCGCCGCGGATGCCGGGTCGATCCGCGCCAGGCGCGCGTGCAGGGCGGGCCAGCCGATGCGCTCGGCCTCCGCGTCCAGGGCCTCACGCACGGCGGGATCGGCATCCGGCAGGGGCGCCAGCCCCCGCTGCAAGGCCCGGAAATAGAGCATGGTCCCGCCCACCAGCAGCGGGATGCGGCCACGGGCGGTGATCTCCGCCATCTCGCCCAGGGCGTCGGCGCGGAACCGGGCCGCGGAGTAGGACTCCGCCGGGTCGAGGATGTCGATCAGGCGATGGGGGGCACGGGCCAGGACCTCCGGCCCCGGCTTGGCGGTCCCGATGTCCATCCCGCGATAGACCATCGCCGAGTCCACGCTGACGATCTCGCAGGGAAGCCGCGCCACCAGATCCACCGCCAGGTCCGTCTTTCCCGACGCCGTGGGCCCCATCAGCAGGATGGTCGGGGGCCGCGGGGTCGAATCGGACGATCGGGGCATCTGGGTGCGGCGGGGGGCTGGATACGGGCTCGACCGGCGCGGATGGGCCGGGGCCGCGTCTTCAGCGACCGCGGGAGAACAGCCGGTCAAGCTCCGCGTGGGTGATCTTCACCCAGGTCGGACGCCCGTGGTTGCACTGGTCGGCGCGCTCCACCCGCTCCATGTCGCGCAGCAGGGCGTTCATCTCGGGCAGGGTGAGGCGCCGGTTGGCGCGCACCGCACCATGACAGGCCATGGTCGAGAGCACCGCGTTGACGGCCTCGGTCACCCGGTCGCTGGCGCCGTGGACCGCCAGATCCGAGAGCAGATCGCGTACCAGACGCTCGAGATCGGCGTCCCGCAGCAGGGCCGGCGCCTCCCGCACGGCCAGGGTCCCCGGGCCGAGCCGGTCCACCACCAGACCCGCCGCCTCCAGGGTCGCGCGGTGGTCCTCGAGAAGGTCCGCCTCGCGGGGGCTCACCTCCAGACCCACGGGCACCAGCAGGGGCTGGCGGGTCACCCCGCCCGCCTCGCGGGCGGTCTTGAATCGCTCATAGCCGATGCGCTCGTGTGCCGCGTGGATGTCCACCAGGATCAGCCCGTCCTGCGCCTGCGCCAGCAGATAGACCCCGTTGAGCTGGGCCAACGCGAACCCGAGCGGCGGCGCGGCACCGCCCTCGGGCCCCGGTCCCACAGCTGAAACGGGCGCGGATCCAACGAGGGGACGCTGGAACTCGAGGTCCGCGGCATAGCGCCGCTCCGGCTCGGCGATGTCCAGCGGCAGGCGCCCGCTCACGGGTGCCGCGCCCGCCCTGTGACTAGAGAAGGCCCCCGCCCCGGCCATCCGGGGTGCACCCAACGGGTCGATCGGCGCTGGGGCCGAGCCCTCTGCGACGGGCTCCACCGAGCCGAGGCTACCTTCAGCGAGGCGGCGACTCAGGGTGCGGAAGACGAAGTCGTGGACCTGGCGGCCCTCGCGGAAGCGCACCTCGTGCTTGGCGGGATGCACGTTCACGTCCACCAGGCGCGGGGGCAGATCCAGATAGAGCAGATAGGCGGGATGGCGGCTGTGATGGAGCACGTCGCTGAAGGCCTGGCGCACCGCGTGGGTCACCAGCTTGTCGCGCACCATGCGCCCGTTCACATAGAAGAACTGCTGATCCGCCTGGCCGCGGGAGAAGGCCGGCCGCACCACCCAGCCGCTCAGGCGCAGTCCGGTCGCCTCCTCGTCCAACCAGAGCGCGTTGCCCGCGAACCCGGCGCCGAGCAGCCGGTCGAGCCGCTGGGCCATGCGCGCCGGGTCGTCGCCGGCGGACGGCAGGTCGAGCAGGGTGCGTCCGTTGTGCCGCAAGAGAAAACCGACGTCGGGGCGAACCAGTGCGACGCGCCGGACCAACTGCTCCAGGTGTCCGAGCTCGGTCTTCTCGGTGCGCAGGAACTTGCGCCTGGCGGGGGTGTTGTAGAAGAGGTCCCGCACGTCGACCGTGGTCCCCTGCGGATGGGCCGCGGGGCGCGGCTCGCCCGGGGCGCCCTCGGGCCCGACGGTGACCTCGAGTGCCGCGCTTGCGTCAACCGCGCGGGAGGTGAGGGTGAGGCGGCTCACCGAGGCGATGCTGGGCAGGGCCTCGCCCCGGAAGCCGAGGGTCGCCACCGCCTCCAGGTCGGACAGCTCCCGCACCTTGCTGGTGGCATGGCGCGCGAGGGCCAGGGCCAACTGGTCGGGCGGGATACCGCGGCCATCGTCGCGCACCCGCAGACGCTTGATGCCCCCCTGGTCGACATCGATCTCCAGTCGGGTGCAGCCCGCGTCCAGGCTGTTCTCGATCAGCTCCTTGGCAACCGAGGCCGGCCGCTCGACCACCTCGCCGGCGGCGATCTGGTTGACCAGATGACCGGGCAGGACACGGATGGGCGGCGGTCCCGGGCGCGCGTCCGGTGAATCGGCAGACGCCAAGGGCTCAGCCACCCTCGGGAATGGTCAGCACCTGCCCCACGCGAATGTCGTCGCCCTGGAGCTGATTGACGCTGCGCAAGGAGGTCAGGCTCACCTGGTAGCGTTGGGCGATCTCGGCCAGGGTATCGCCGCCGACGATGGTGTGGGTGCGACCGACACCGGCCGATGCCACGTCCTCGAGACGCGTGCCGCGCGGCGGGTACTTCTGGAAGTAGGCCTTGACCCCGCCGAGGATGGCCTCGGCGAGACGCTGCTGATAGGCGGCGGTCTTGAGCCGCGCCTCCTCCTTGGGGTTGGAGATGAAGGCCGTCTCCACCAGAAGGGAGGGAATATCGGGCGATTTGAGCACCACGAAGCCGGCCTTCTGCACCTGGGCCTTGTGGGTATCGCCGAGCCGGGACAGATTCTGCAGCACCGCGGCCGCAGCCTCGCCGCTATGCTCCAGGGTCGCGTTCTGGGACATGTTGAGCAGCACATTGGCCAGCGTGTCGTCGCTGGTCTTGAGGTCGACCCCGCCGATCAGGTCGGCGCTGTTCTCCCGGTCCGCCAGCCATTTGGCGGCCTCGCTGGTGGCCCCGCGCTCGGAGAGGGTGAACACCGAGGAGCCCCGCACCCCGGGGTCGGTGAAGGCGTCCGCGTGGATGGAGATGAAGATGTCCGCCTTGTGCTTGCGCGCGGTCAGGATCCGTTGGCGCAGGGGCACGAAGACATCGCCGTCGCGGATCATCACCGGGCGCATCCCCGCCTCCTTGGCCACCAGGGCCGAGAGCCGCCGGGCGATGGCCAGGGTGATGTCCTTCTCGCGGGTGCCGTGGGCACCGATGGCACCCGGGTCCTTGCCGCCATGCCCGGCGTCGATGGCGACCACCACCGGACGTGCCGCGGCCGACCGACTGCGGACCGAGAGATGGGCCCCACCTGCGGCAGGCGCCGCGGCCGGCCCGGCGGCTGGGGCGCCGCCCCCGGTCTTCGGGATGAGGTCGATCACCAGGCGGTGCCCGTGTCCGCCCTCCGGGCCCAGGGTGAAGCTCTTCACCCGCGCGGGCCGTCTGAGGTCGAGCACGATACGCAGGTCCTCCCCCCCACGCACGCCGCTGCGCAGTCCAACCAGGGTCGGATCGTCGCCCTGGGGGCCGGGCAGGGTCCCTGAAAGTCGGGCGGCCGGGATGTCGATCACCACCCGGTCAGGGTCCGGGAGGGTGAAGATGCTGTGATCGACCGGCGCCTCGGTGTCGAGCACCAGGCGCGTCTTGTCGGCCCCGGCGGCGACACGGGCCCCGAGCACCGAGACCTGCGCGGCCTGCGCAAGGGCACCCAGCCCGAGCAACACACACAAGAGAAGGCTTGAGAGGATTCGAGTCTGTCGGTTCACGTCTCAGGTCCCGCGTGCCCGCAACGCACGCAAGCTCGGTTTACCCGGACACCGACCCGCCGGCGCCCGGTCTCAAGAATCGGACGATACATCGAAGATAGCACGCCCCGCCCGGCCTTTCCAAAGGAAATCCGTGAATTAGCGCGGGTATCTGTCAGATCGTCAAGCTTTGAGGGGGATTCCAGGGGACCGAGCGCCGCGGGGAGCCGGTCTGGCGCCGGCCGACTGACGCCGCTAACCCAGAGCCGAGACGATCAGACCCGCGGCCATCACCCAGAGCATCCGCCGCAGCCAGCGCCGGTAGCTCGCCGCGGGCAGCCGGCGGCGCAGACGGATCCCCGCCCACAGCACGGCGAGGATCACTGGCAAGGCAAGGAGCGCAAGCCCGAGGACCTCCGGGTCCAGGGCGTCACCAGCGGCGAAGCCCGCCAACTGCCCGGCCTTGCTCGTGACGAAGCTCAGGTTGAACGCCGCCACCATGAGCCCCGGATGCATGCGGGTAACGAGCGCGAAGGCCACCACCACGGGGGAGAAGATATTGACCACCCCGGCCATGAGACCCATCACGAGCCCGAGCAGGGCGAGCCCCCAGCCGGGCACCCGGCGCTCAGGCCCCTCCCCCGCCTCCCGGTCCAGGATCAGGAAGGCGATCAGCACCACCGCCAGGGCGATACGCACGGGCTCCGGGTCGATGGCCAGCAGCACGCGGGTGCCAAGCAGGCTGCCCACCGCGGTGAACAGGGGGATCGGCCAATAGCGCCGCAGGGCCTCGCGCCAGCGCGGCTCCCCGGCGATGCTCACCAGGTTGATGGCGATGGTCGGCACCAGGGTCAGCAGCACCGCCGCCCGCGGCTCCATGAAGAGCACCAGGATCGGTGTGGTCACCAGGGGAAACCCAAACCCCAAGGCGCCATGCACCCAGGCGCCGAGGAGCAGGACGGCGCCGGCTGCAAGCTCGATCATCTACGCACTGTCACGAATCCCGGGGATCAGGTCGAGTCCAAAAACGCGATCCAGGTCACGCCTGGGCCAGCCAGCGCCAGTGCCGGGCGAGTTTTCGGTAGCCGCACAGGGTGTGGTAGTCCCGCAGCTCGGGATGGGCGCAGATGGCCTCGCAGTAGCGGACCACGCGCCCCGCTAGGCGGCGGGAGGGGACCGCCAAGTAGTCGCGGATGAGCCGCGCGAGGCTGGCCTCGAGGGCCGCGAGCGGGAGGGTGTCCAGTTGGCCCGACAGGGAAATGGGGTCCGCTGCGGGCTCGGTCAGGGCGGTGGGCTGAAACATGCCGTGTGTCTCCTGGCTGGGGGCCGTCGGGCCCGGATCAACACCCGGCTGGCGGAGCGCCGATGATCCGACGCGGCTGGCAGGGACATGGGACGGGGTGGGGCAGCAGCCGACCCCAAGGATCACGCGGCCTCGAGCGCGGCTGCCGGGCGCCCGGCCGCGGGATCGGGCGGGGCCGAGCAGGTCCCGAGGCGAGTACCCTATTTGGTCAAGATGAGCTTGTTGTTCCGCGTCATGCGCAGGACATAGCGCTCCTGACCGTGCTCGATGAGGATCAGGTTGCCGCCGCGCAGCAGGTCACGGCTGCTCACCCGGGGCGCGCTGCCCAGGCACCTCTGGGGGGCCGATCCGGACGGGGTGGTTGACATGGGTGCATGGGCGGCCATGAGGACTCCGGTCGACGATGGATGTTAATGCGAACTGTTCTCATATACGTTATTCAGCCATCGAGCCCATGTCAAGCCGCCCGTCGCACGCCAATCCCACCATGTGCGCGGCCCCTCAGCCCCGCCAGCCCGCCAGGATCTCCATGCACCGGGCGTTCATGGCCGCCGCCCGTGCCGGATCCTCTGCCTCGGTATAGGCCCGCAGCTCCGGGGCGTTGCCGGATGGACGCAGATGGGCGATCTCCCCGCTCGCGAAGGTGATCCGCACCCCGTCGGTGAGATCGATAGCGGAGACCGGTCCGAAGGAGTCACCGAAGGCCGCCTGCGCCGCGGCGCGGTCCCGAGCGGGATCACCCGATTGGAAGGCGGCCAGGCGCTCCCGACTGATCTGCGCGGGAAAATCCTTGATCCGATCGCTATGGGTGAAGCGGCGCGGCAGATCGCCGGCGAGGGCCGACACGGGCACGCCCCGTTCGCGGGCGGCGGCGAGGATGGTGACGGCGACCAGCACCGCGTCGCGCGTCGGCAAGGCCGCCAGGGTGCGGCCATCGCGGGTGACGGGCGACTCGAGCAGAAAGCCGCCGTTGGCCTCGTAGCCCATCACCGGGGCGAGCCCCTCGGCCGAGAGTGACTGCATCCCGGCGATCACATAGGGCGATCCGATGCGCGTGCGCAGCACCCGCTCGAAGGCGCCGCAGCGCTCCACCGCCGTGTTGCTGCTGACCGGGGTCGCCACCCCGCGCGCCCCGAGCTGGCGGGCACAGAGGATCCCCGCCATGTCGCCCCGCAGCCATTCGCCCCGCTCGTCCCCGATCAGTGGGCGGTCGCCGTCCCCGTCCGCCGAGACCAGGGCATCGAAGTCACCCTGGGCCGTCCATTCGCGGGCGAGGGTGATGTCCTCTGGACGCACCGCCTCAGTGTCCACGGGAATGAAGCGCTCGGAGCGTGCCAGCGGGGTGACCCGCGCACCCAGGCCCGCGAGGACCTCGCGGTAGGCCTCACGGGCCACGCTCGAGTGCTCGTAGACGCCCACCCGCAGGCCGGCCAGGCAGTCGTGCGGGAAGAAGTCGAGATAACGCGCCACATAGGCACGGTAGGCATCGGGCTCCTCCCCGGGCAGCGCCGGAGGGTCGGTCGGCGCCATGCGGCCCTGGTCGTCGAACAGGCCTTCCGGCAGGCTCAGGACCTGGGCGCGGATGCCCTCCTCGTCGGCCTTGAGGATCTCCCCCGTGGGCAGGTTGAACTTGATGCCGTTGCGGTCGTCCGGGATGTGACTCCCGGTGACCATGAGCGAGGGCATGCCCTGGGCGATCCCGTAGGCGGCCACGGCGGGACTGGGGATGCGCCCGAAATAGCGCGGCTGAAACCCAAGATCCATGGCGGCCCGGGCACAAGCCGCGAGGATGCGTCCGCTGCTCGGGCGCCAGTCCCCGGCCAAGGCCAGACCCGCCGCTGGACGGGACAGCCCGGATTCGACGAGGTACTGGAGGAAACCCAGGGTATACGCGTAGCACACCCGGTCGGTCATCTCGCTCGCGAGGCCACGGGCACCGCTGGTTCCGAAGCCCACGCCGCTCTGCGCCATCAAGTCGCCAATTCTCACCATCACCTCCTACTCGGGTTGTTCGTCGCCGCGCGCGGCACTCAGGGCCAGCATCTTATACCCGACCTACGCCAGTGCTCCGTTCTGTCCAGGGCTATGTGGCGGGTTCGTGCGGGAATCCTCACGACTCGCCACTCGACACTCGACACTCGCAACTTTCGGGTCAGTCACCCGCCCACACCTCCGGCTTGGTTGCGGCGCGCCGGTGGATGTCCAAAGCGGGGTGCGGATGCGTTAAGCTCGCCGGGCGCTCGCCCTGCCGGAACGGACACCGCCCCCCGGCTCGCCGCGAGCGCCAAAGACCGCCAAGACCCCACACCCATCGCTCAGGAGCTCAAGAATGCCAGACACCATCCGAGTCCGATCCCTCGCCTCGGCCGCCGCACTCGCCCTGGCCATCGCACAGCCGGCCTGGTCCGGTGAGGAGCCCGCCGCTGGCTCCGCCGTGCCCGCCGCCCCAGTGGTCACGCCCGAGTCGGTGGTCGCGCCGATCAACCCGCCGGCCGCACCCGCCCCAACAGCGATGCCCGCCGCCCCGATGGCACCTCCGGCCGCCGAGCAGCCTCCGGCTCCGCCAGCGGCGGAGGCGAGCGCCCCCGAGCCCGCCCCGGCCGCCGAGGCCAGCCCGGCCGAGGCCGCCCGGGCCAAGGCCGAAGCGCGCCGGGCCGAGATGGATGCCGAGCGCAACAAGCGTTACCAGGAGCTGCGCGAGCGCGCCAAGGAGGTCGGGCTGGAGCTGCCCGAGACGCCGCCCTGGGAGTCGGCCCAGGCCGGCATGCCCCAGATGCCCCAGATGCCTGCCCACGGCGGTCGCTCCGCCGAGCAGTTCCAGGCCATGCGGGAGCAGCGCGAGTCCATGCGCGAGAAGATGAAGAGCATGACCCCCGAGGAGCGCAAGGCCATGCGTGAGGCCCATTGGAAGGAGATGCGCACGCGCGCCGCCGAGCGCGGTATCGAGATGCCGGAGACCCCGCCCTGGGAGGAGGCCGAGAAGCGCTACCAGGAGGCCCGCGCCCAGTTCGAGCAGTATAGGAAGACCGTCGATGAGATGACCGAGGAGCAGATCGAGGCGGCCCGGGCCATCTTCGGTCGTGCAGGCGGCCCGTCAGACGCCGGCCAGGGCATGACCCAACCCATGCCGCCCCAAATGCCCCAAATGCCCCAGGGTTACGGGTACGGACCTCAGGGCGGCTACCCCGGCCACACCCCCTACCAAGGTGGCCCGGGACAGATGATGATGGGTCGTCCGCCCATGCAGCCCTATTACGAGGGCGGCATGGATCAGGGCCCGCCCGCCCCCATGGGCCCGCAGGGCTACTGAGTCCGTATGGAGCAACTGATCAATTCCCATCGTGGGAGTTGATCAGCTCGCGGTCCGAGAGGCGCGACGCTCGGACCGGACAGGAAGCGAAGTAGATAAGCGATCATCCCGAAGCGCCCCGGTCCGCCGGGGCGCGGCCGGGATCCGACGGAACCTCGAGCCATAGGTCCAGCACCGACTGGACCGCCTCCACCCCCCGTCTCTCCGTTGCCGAAAAGGTCTCCACCCGCACCTCGGCCGCACCCGTATGGGTCTCCCGGGCCTCTCGCTCCACCGCCAGCCTGGCGGCCCCCACGGCGCTTCGACTGAGCTTGTCGGACTTGGTGAGCAAGAGAAGCATCGGCAGCCGCGCCCGCGCCCCCCAGGTCAGCATCTGGCGGTCGTAGTCCTTCAGCGGGTGGCGGATATCCATGACGATCACCAGACCTGCGAGGGCCTCACGGCGCTCCAGGAACTCGGCCATGTGGGCCTGCCACTGGCGCTTCACCGACTCCGAGACCCGCGCATAGCCGTAGCCCGGCAGATCGACGATGCGGCGCTCCTCGTCCAGGGCGAAGAAGATCATCTGCTGGGTGCGCCCGGGGGTCTTGCTGGTGCGCGCGAGCCCCGTTTGATGGCAGATGGCGTTGATCGCGCTCGATTTCCCGGCGTTGGATCGACCGGCGAAGGCGACCTCCCGGCCACTATCCGGGGGTGCCTGGTCGAGACGCGCGGCGGCGGTGAGGAAACTGGCCCCCTGGTAGAACGGGTTCATGGGTGAACCCGTCCGTGGGCGGCTTGGCGTGGACTCAGAGATGGAGATGATCCCAGAGACGGCCAGCCCAGGACTTCTTCTTGAACTTGGCCTTGACCCCCGCCTCGACGAAATAGCTGCCGTACTCTTGATCGCTCTCCATGATGTGCTTGGTCAGCCAGATCTTGAGGAAATGCATGAGCTCGAAGCCGATGGCGGTCTTGCCGCTGTCCACCTTTTCCTGGAGGTCGAGCATGCTGTGGATCAACTCCTCGTGCTGGACCTTGTGCTCATCGTAGCCCGGATAGCCGAGGATGCGCATCAGGCTCTCCTCGACCGCGAAATGGATCTTGGTGTAGTCGGCCAGCTTGGTCAGGATGCCCCGCACCACGTCGCTCCCATGGCGCTCGTGGATCGCCTCGTGCATCTGGTTGACCAGTCCCACCAGAACCTTGTGCTGGGCGTCGATCTCGTCGATGCCGACGCTGAGCACATCCGACCACGCGATGAACTGACCCATCCTCACCTCCCTCGGTTGCCAAACCGCCCTCGGGCGTGGCGGGGACTGGAAACCCGTGGGACGATTGCTCAGCGGTTGTCGCTCTCGCGTCTCCAATGGCCCGACCGGCCACCGACCTTCTCCAGCAAGCGAACGCCCTCGATCGTCATCCCCCGGTCGACCGCCTTGCACATGTCATAGACCGTGAGCAGGCTGACCTGGACGGCGCACAGCGCCTCCATCTCGACCCCGGTCTGACCCTGGGTCTCGACGGTTGCCTGGGAGTATATCGCCGATTTTTCAGCCAAAACGGTGAGCCCGATCTCGACCCGGGTCAATGCGAGCGGATGACAGAGGGGCACCAGGTCGGCGGTGCGCTTGGCGCCCATGATCCCAGCGATCCGGGCAACCCCCAGCACATCACCCTTCTTGTGGCCGCCCTGCTGGATGAGCGCGAGGGTCTCGGGGGACATGCGGATCAGACCCTCGGCCACCGCCGTGCGGCGCGTGACCGCCTTGGCGCCCACGTCCACCATGTGGGCCTCGCCGGCGGCGTTGAAGTGGGTCAGCTCAGACATTGATCGCGTAGCAAGTGACGAGTCGCGAGGGCCGATAGGGGCGTGAGCACAGGCGGCCGCCTTCGCGCCACTGCCTCAGAACGCCGGCTTTTCGGGCGCCTCGTCGAACATCCGCACGCTCGCCATGATCTCCTCGCGGGCCTCCTCGCGGCCGCCCCAACCACCGACGCGGACCCACTTGCCCTCGTCCAGGTCCTTGTAGTGCTCGAAGAAGTGGGCAATCTGGTCGAGCAGGTGCGCGGGCACGTCGCGGAAGCTCTCGATATTGCGATACCCCTTGAACAGCTTGTCGATGGGCAGCGCGAGGATCTTCGCATCATCGCCCGACTCGTCGGTCATCTTGAGCACGCCCACCGGCCGGCACTTGATCACCGAGCCAGGGATCAGGGGATAAGGGGTCATCACCATCACGTCGACGGGGTCGCCGTCGGAGGAGAGGGTATGGGGCACATAGCCATAGTTGCAGGGGTAGTGCATGGCCGTGGACATGAACCGGTCCACGAACATGGCCCCGGTCGCCTTGTCCATCTCGTACTTCACCGGCTCGGCGTGTGAGGGAATCTCGATGACGACGTTGACCTCGTTGGGCACATTGTCGCCGCGGGAGACTTTGCTCAGATCCATGGACATCGACCTCGTGTTGGGTGCTTAGCCGTGAAGACGTTGGTGGTGGGCGCCCGCCGGGCAGGGCGGCGCGCCCGCATTCTAAGCCATCCGGTTGGGACAATGCCCAATACAGAGGGACCCATGGATCCCGCTGAGGCGCGTGGGTGGGGCAGTGCCGCGGGCGGCAGGGGGGCGCCCTGGTTTCAGACCCCCGAGGATGGGTCGCCCTCGGCGCGCCTTGGCGCCGCGGCCCCGAGCTGGTCCGCGAGCGAATCCGCGCGCAGTCCGGCCCCGGGATCATCAGGTATCCGCGGGTGCTCGCCCGGCGCGACCATCGTGGCCACCTGGTTCCTGCCCTGGCGCTTCGCGAGGTAGAGCGCCCGGTCGGAGTGGCGCACCAGGTCCCCGGTCGAGTCGACATCTGGATCCTGGGAGGAGGCGACGCCGAGGCTGAGCGTCACCCGGTCCCCGATGCCGGAGGCCACATGAGGCAGGTGGAGTGTCTCGACGCCGCGACGCATGGACTCGGCGATGCGCATGGCGTCCTCCAGCGTCGTCCTCGGCAGCAGCACGGCGAACTCCTCCCCTCCGATCCGCGCCACCAGGTCGCCCGCACGACGCACCACCGCCCTCATGGCCCCGGCCACCGCGGCCAGGCACTCGTCTCCGGCCGGATGCCCGTAATGATCGTTGTACGCCTTGAAGGCATCGATGTCGGCGGTGATCATGGACAGCGGGGTGCGATCGCGTCGGGAGCGCCGCCATTCATCGTCCAGGCTGTTCTCGAAGTAGCGGCGGTTGGCCAGGTCCGTGAGCGCATCCACATGTACCATGCGCTCCAGGGCGTGCTCCACCTCGACAGCCTCGGCGAGCCTTGACCGAAGCTCGATCGACTCCAGGAAGAAGCGCCGAAGCTGTGCCGACGCGGCCAGCATGGCGAGCCCGAAGACCAGGATCATCAGCCCCATGACCCGGTGCAGGTGATCGCCCGCCTCGAGCATCCGCCATGCGATAGGAAGCACGATGGGGATGGCGAAACAGGGGTAGGCGGGATAGAGGAATGACAGCAATGGAACCGCGCCCGCCACCATGCCCGCGAGCACGAAGGCAAGCAAGACCTGGTGCTGCAGCGACCCCGTAACGAACAGGAAGTACCCGGCCGCCCCCCACACGAGTCCAGCGCCGCAGGCCCCGAGCACCGAGAGGGTCTCCCAGCGGCGCTGCGCCTGGGCACCCGGATCTGCCCGCTCGTAGGCCCACAGGACCAGGTACCGGACCGCGGTAACGAACAGGAGCGCCGAGAGCCATAGGCCGAGCGCCGTGCGCTGGCCCGCATTCCAGAGCAGATAGACCAGCAGCAGACCGATGACCAGGTTGGCGGCAAGGGAGATGGGTAATTGCCGGAACGACTGCGCGACTTGTGCGCTTTCCACCGCCGACAACGGCCCGGCGGCAGCAAGCCTGCGTATCTGTTCCATGGCCTGACCATTCCGCAAGGAAAACTTGTCGTTAAGCTGTAGCCGACAATCGCCCCTCCGCTACCGACGGTCGCCAGCGAGGCGAAAGCAAGTTCACGGAGGCACAGTCCCGAGCTGATCTAGGGCACTCCCCGACTGCGAAGGGACGCCATCGGCCTTCGCTGATCGACTGGCGTCCCAGAAACGAAAAGAGGCCCTGACGGGCCTCGGGATACTTGGGCGCCGGACTCTGGCGGACTCGCGGCCCGCCGGAGAGGCCACCTGGCTCAGACGACCAGGGGCACGATCAGGAGCGCCACGATGTTGATGATCTTGATCAACGGGTTGACGGCGGGGCCGGCGGTGTCTTTGTAGGGGTCGCCGACGGTGTCGCCCGTGACCGCGGCCTTGTGGGCGTCGGAGCCCTTGCCACCGAAGTTACCGTCCTCGATGTACTTCTTGGCATTGTCCCAGGCACCGCCGCCGGTGGTCATGGAGATGGCGACGAATAGGCCGGTGACGATGGTGCCGATCAGCATGCCGCCGAGGGCCAGGGCACCGGCATCGCCACCCATGAGCCATTGCATACCGAAGGCCACCACGATGGGCGCCAGCACCGGCAGCAGCGAGGGGATGATCATCTCCTTGATGGCCGCCTTGGTGAGCATGTCCACGGCCTTGGAGTAATCCGGCTTCTGGGTATAGTCCATGATGCCCGGCATCTCCCGGAACTGGCGACGCACCTCCTCGACGATGCCACCCGCCGCGCGGCCTACCGCCTCCATGGCCATGGCGCCGAACAGATACGGGATCAGACCGCCGATGAAGAGCCCGATCAGGACCGCCGGGTCGTTCAGCTCGAAGGCCAATTCCTTGCCCTCCGCCGCCAGGCCGTGGGTGAAGTCGGCGAAGAGCACCAGGGCGGCGAGGCCCGCGGAGCCGATGGCATAGCCCTTGGTCACGGCCTTGGTGGTGTTGCCCACGGCGTCGAGGGGATCGGTGATGGCCCTGATGGACTCGTCGAGCTCCGCCATCTCGGCGATGCCGCCGGCGTTGTCGGTGATGGGACCGTAGGCGTCGAGCGCCACGATGATGCCGGTCATGGAGAGCATGGAGGTGGCCGCGATGGCGATGCCATAGAGTCCGGCCAGCTCATGGGCGCCCCAGATGGCGGCGCAGATCGCCAGCACCGGGGCGGCGGTGGCCTTCATGGAGACGCCGAGACCGGCGATGACGTTGGTGCCGTCACCCGTGGTGGACGCCTTGGCAATGTTCCTTACCGGGCTGTACTGGGTGCCGGTGTAGTACTCGGTGATGACCACCATCAACCCGGTCAGCACGAGCCCGATGACCGCCGCGCCGAACACGCCCCAGCGCCCGTACTCCACCCCGCCAGCGGTAAAGGTCTCGGGCATGAACACCATGGTCGCCGGGATGAAGGCGACCAAGGCGATGGCACCGGCCACGATCAGGCCCTTGTAGAGGGCGCCCATGATGTGGGTGTCACCTTCCTTGGCCTTGACGAAGTAGGTGCCGACGACCGAGGCGATGATGGACACGCCGCCCAGCACCAGGGGATAGATGATGGCATCGGCGGCGTACTCGGCGAGCAGCAGCCCGCCCAGCAGCATAGTGGCCACCACGGTGACGGCATAGGTCTCGAAGAGGTCCGCGGCCATGCCGGCACAGTCGCCCACGTTGTCGCCTACGTTGTCGGCGATCACCGCCGGGTTCCGCGGATCGTCCTCGGGGATGCCGGCCTCGACCTTGCCCACGATATCTGCGCCCACGTCGGCGCCCTTGGTGAAGATGCCGCCACCCAGTCGCGCGAAGATGGAGATCAGCGAGCCGCCGAAGGCGAGGCCCACCAGCGCGTGCAGGGCGTGCTTCTGGCCGACCAGATCCGCCGGATCAGCGGGGGCGAGGAAGGCGTAGTAACCGGCCACCCCGAGCAGCGCCAGTCCGACCACCAGCATCCCCGTGATGGCGCCGCCCCGGAAGGCAACCTGGAGGGCCGCATTCATGCCGTTGTGGGCGGCCTCGGCGGTGCGCAGGTTGGAGCGCACCGAGATATTCATGCCGATGTAACCGGTGGCACCGGAGAGCACCGCGCCGATGATGAAGCCGATGGCCGTATGGGCGCCCAGCGCCCACCACAGGACGGCCACGAGGATGGCACCGACGATGGCGATGGTGGAGTACTGGCGGTTGAGGTAGGCGGATGCGCCCTCCTGGATCGCCCCCGCGATCTCCCTCATGCGCTCGTTGCCCTCGGGCTGGGCAAGTATCCATTTCGTGGAGACGATGCCATAGCCGATGGCCACGAGGGCGCATAGCAAGGCGAAGATCAGACCGATTGACATGTGACCTAACTCCTCTCGTTCGTTATTTGGGATCGGATGGGTTGGACGGTCGCGAGCCTGGCCGGCCCACGCCGATGAAGTCTGTGCCCCAGCTCAGTGCGAAGGCCTCCTCCAGATCCGGCGCCCCGATCGATGCGTCGACCCAGAGCCTGGCCGAGCGGGGCCTTCCGGGCAAAAGGAAGGGGGCGCGCCGCGCCCCCTTGGCTCATGACGTTCAGAGCTCGAAGGCGCCGAGCTTCTTCTCCACCGGTGCGTTCACCAGGGTGACGTACTTGGGCATGCCCTTGTCGAAGGGCGGATAGTCCTCCCCTTCGATGAGCGGGTAGAGATACTCGCGGCACTTGTCGGTGATGCCGTAGCCGTCCTCGGAGATGAAGTCCTTGGGCATGAACTTCTCCACGTTGGCCACCTCGGAGAGGGGCGCGTAGCCAATCTCCCAGACGTAGGGATCCGAGGACTTGCGCACCACCGTGGGCATGATGGAGTTGTGACCGGCGATGGCCAGCTCCACCGCCGTCTTGCCCAGGGCGTAGGCCTGCTCGACGTCCGACTTGGACGCCAGGTGACGGGCCGCTCGCTGGAGATAATCCGCCACCGCCCAGTGGAACTTGTAGCCCAGGGCATCCTTGATCATGTTGGCCACCACCGGGGCCGCGCCACCGAGCTGGGCGTGTCCGAAGGCGTCGCGGGTGCCCTGCTCGGCCAGGAAGCGGCCGTCCGGCCAATGACAACCCTCGGAGACGCAGATGGTGCAGTAGCCGAACTGATCGACCTTCTCCTTCACCGCGGCGAGGAAGGTCTCCTGATTGAACTCGACCTCCGGGAACAGGGTCACGACCGGGATGTTCTGGTCGGCCACCAGGGCGCCGGCGGCGGCGATCCAACCCGCATGGCGACCCATGACCTCGATGACGAAGATCTTGGTCGAGGTGGCGCACATGGAGCGCACGTCGAAGCTCGCCTCCAGGGTCGAGGTGGCGATGTACTTGGCCACCGAGCCGAAGCCCGGGCAGTTGTCGGTGATGGGCAGGTCGTTGTCCACCGTCTTGGGCACATGGATGGCCTGCACCGGGTAGCCCATCTTCTCGGAGAGCTGGGAGACCTTGTAGCAGGTGTCCGCCGAGTCGCCGCCACCGTTGTAGAAGAAGAAGCCGATGTCGTGGGCCTTGAAGACCTCGATCAGGCGCTCGTACTCGCGCTTGTTGGCCTCGAGGCTCTTGAGCTTGTAGCGGCAGGAGCCGAAGCCGCCGGAGGGCGTGTAGCGCAGGGCCGCGATGTTCTCGGCGGACTCCTTGGCGGTGTCGATCAGGTCCTCGGTCAGGGCGCCGATGATGCCGTTGCGCCCGGCGTAGACGTTGGCGATCTTGTCGGTGTGCTGGCGGGCCGTCTCGATCACCCCGCAGGCGGAGGCGTTGATCACGGCGGTGACGCCGCCGGACTGGGCGTAAAAGGCGTTCTTTGCGGTCATTGCGTACTCCCCTCTCGAACGAGTCTGTGAAACGGATCTAGGCGCCCTGCCGCCGGGGCGGGCGCGGACGGGATTGGTGCGGACTCAGCCCGCGCGCAGGTTCGTCTTGATGACCCAAGGTTCCGTTTTGGTGATATCCGGGACTGGCGCCATGGATGCGGTTGCCTGGGTTGGTGGATCGGCAGGGAATCGGCCGCGCGGTCGAGTGTCCGGGGTGGCGGCGCTGCACGGTCAAAGACCGCGGGCGGGACCAGGGAAATCCCCGCGAGGGTAGCGAAAATGCCCCTGGCCTCCCAATCGAAAAAATTGGATGCGTCTATGCAAAGAATTAATTAAGCGATAACTCATGTGGTCCGCGGTATCCGGTAGGCGAATCTCTCCACATAGTCTCAGGGCCGCACCAGCGGGGGCAGCCCGCCCCCGAGCCCCAGTGCACGCTGCATGAGGCGCCGCTTGAGCGGGGCGATCTGGTCGGTCAGGGCCAACCCCAGGCTGCGCACCGCGGCCAATGGCGGCACGGAGTTGCCGAACAGGCGTTTGAATCCGTCCATGGCCGCCAGCATGGCCAGGTTGTCGCCCCGCCGCGCGCGCTCATAGCGGCGCAGGGTCCAGGCGGAGGCGATGCCGCGCCTGGCCTCCAGTGCCAGATCGAGTGCAGCGGCGAGCTCTGCGGCGTCGAGAAGGCCCAGGTTCACCCCTTGGCCCGCAAGCGGATGGATGGCGTGCGCAGCGTCCCCGATCAGGGCGAGGCCCGGCTCCACATAGCGGTCCGCGTGCTGTAGACGCAGGGGCACCGCCGCGCGCGGACCCTCGACCCGGACCGGACCCAGACGCTGCTCGATGGCCTCGGTGAGCGCATCGGAGAAGGCATCGTCATCGAGGGCCATGAGCTCCTCGGCGCGCCCGTCGGTGGCGGACCACACGATGGAGCAGCGCCCGTCCGCCAGCGGCAGGAAGGCCAGCGGGCCGGTGGGGAGGAAGCGTTGCCAGGCGGTCTCCTCGTGCCACTCGGCCGGCCGGACATTGGCGACGATGGCCCGCTGATCGTAGTCCCAGCCTCGCGTGCCGATGCCGGCCAGCTCGCGGACCAGCGAGTCGCGCCCGTCGGCGCCGACCAGGAGGCGACACTGGATGGTCCGTCCATCCGCCAACACCACCCGGGCGCCCTCGTCTCCCCGTTCCAGATCGCTGATCGCGGCCGGGCAGATCAGGTCCAGGTCCGGGGCCTGCTCCAGACGCTCCCACAGGGCAAGCTGGATCACCCGGTTCTCGACGATGTGACCGAGGTCGGCCTCGCCGAGATCCGCCGCGTCGAAGGTGATGGCGCCCCCGCCGACCGCGTCCCAGACCCGCATCCGCCGGTAGGGGCTCGCGCCCAGGTCGGCGACCCGCTGCCAGGCCCCGAGGCGTTCGAGGAGGCGCTGGCTGGCCCGCGACAGGGCGGAGACCCGCAGGTCCACCTCCCCCCGCGGCCATTCCCGCCGGGGCTCGCGGGCCTCCAGCACCGCCAGGCGGAGGCCCTTGCCCGTCATGCTCGCGGCGAAGGCCGCCCCGACCATCCCGCCACCGACCACGAGGATGTCGTAGGCCGGGACGCCGTCGGTCGGCCGGGTGTCGGGGGTGCTGGTCTGGCTCATGGTTCGAGGTGTCCCGCTTTCGGTCCCTTGGATGTGGATGGTGCCCGCGGCCGCGCCTGGAATCCGACCGGGGCCGATCTAGCCGGAGGCCCGATCCCTGAGCGGCAGCCCGCGCGCGAGGCGCGGCAGACGTCCCGCTGTACCCATGAAGTGACGCGCGACCTGCCGGCGGGCTCCGGGCAACAGGTCGAGCCCGACCATGCCCGCATCCCGGGCCAGCCGCAGGGGTAGCCAGGGGTTCACGAACAGCCGGGCGAGGCCGTCCGTGAGGCTCGCCACGCTCTGGGTATCGCGGCCCCGCCACTCCGTGTAATCGGCGAGGACACGGGCGGCGCCGGGATCATCGCCGTGCGCGGCGGCCTGGGCGAGCACCTCCGCCAGGGCCGCCACGTCGCGCAGGCCCAGATTGAACCCCTGTCCCGCCACCGGGTGCAGGGTGTGGGCGGCGTTGCCCACCAGGACGGCGCGCTCGCGCACCGGATCCCGCACCAGGGAGAGCTTGAGCGGGTAGGCGCGGCGGGGCGCCGGTTGGGTGAGACGACCCAGCCGATAGCCGAAGCGCCCTTGCAGCCGGGCGAGGAAGGCATGGTCCGAGAGGGCGAGGATCTCCGCCGTCTCCTCCTCCCGGCAGGTCCAGACCACCGAGTAACGCCCCCCGGTCATGGGCAGCAGGGCGAGCGGCCCGGTCTCGGTGAAACGCTCGAAGGCCACGCCCGCGAGCGGGCGGTCGGGGGTCAGGGTGGTGATGACCGCGTCGTGGGCGTAGGGACGCTCCTCCAGGGTCACGCCCAGGGCCTCGCCGAGGCGAGAGCCGCTGCCGTCCGCGACGATCAGGAGTCGGGCGTGGATCGATCGCTCGCCGTCGGCGTCCTGGACCCGCACCAGCACGCCATCCGCGTCCAAGCGCTGCTCCAGCACCCGCGCGGGGCAGAGCCGTTCCACCCCGGCGGCGGCAACCAGGGCGGAATGGATCGCCCCACCGAGGACGCGGGCGGGGACCACATAGCCCAGGGCGGGGACCCCGAGCTCCCGATGATCGAGCCGGGTGAATCCGAAGTGACCGCGATCCGAGATATGGACCTGCGCGATGGGGGCCGCCTCCGGGGCGATCCCGGGCCAGAGCCCCAACCCGTCCAGGATCCGTCGGCTGCCCCAGGACAGGGCGATGACCCGCTCGTCGTAGGTCGGCTCGGCCCTCGCCTCGGGCGCGAGCGACTCCACGGCCGCGACCCGCAGCCCGGTGCCGCCGAGGGCGCATGCGAGCGAACCACCGATCAGGCCCCCGCCCGCGATGAGCACGTCGTACGACGAGGGCCCAGGGCCGGGGGCCGAGGGCCGGGGTGCCTGCGGTCCTGGTTCGGACATGGTCTCGCTCCTACAAGGACAAGGACCAGCAAGACCCGGCGGATCGGGATCTCGAGACGCCGTGTCGTTTCGCGCTAACGGGCGGCCATCAGGGCCTCGATGGCATCCGGGTCCTTGGGTGCCGCGGCCGAGAGGACCTCGTTGCCGTCCTCGGTGATCAGCACGTCGTCTTCGATGCGGATACCGATGCCGCGATAGGGCTCCGGCACCTTGGGATCGTCGGGCATGTAGAGACCGGGCTCGACGGTGAGGACCATGCCTGGCTCGAGCGGCCTCCAGTCCTCTCTGTCCTTGTAGCGGCCGACGTCGTGGACATCCATGCCCAGCCAATGACCCGTCCGGTGCATGTAATAGGGCTTGTAGGCCTCGTCCTTGAGCAGTTTGGGGACCTTGCCATCCAGGATGCCCAGCCCCTTGAGCCCCTTGGTGAGGACCTTCAGGGCCGCGGCATGGGGCTCGTCCCAGCGGTTGCCGGGCCTGGCCTTGGCGATTGCCGCCTCCTGGGCCTCCAGCACCAGCTCGTAGAGGGCGCGCTGGGGGGGGCTGAAGCGGCCGTTCACCGGAAAGGTCCGGGTGATGTCCGAGGCATAGCCGTCGAGCTCGCAGCCGGCGTCCACCAGCACCAGGTCGCCGTCGGCGAGGGTCGCTGCGTTCTCGATGTAGTGCAGCACGCAGGCATTGGCCCCGCCGCCGACGATCGGCGGATAGGCCTGGTAGCGGGCTCCCCTGGCTCGCGCAGTGGTGCTGGAACTCGGTCTCCAGGTCGGATTCGCCGCGCCCCGGGCGGCAGACACGCATCAGCCTGCGGTGCCCCTCGGCGGAGATGCGCGCGGCACGGCGCATGACCTTGATCTCGGCGGCGCTCTTGCGCAGGCGCTGCTCGTGGAGCACCGAGCCCAGGTTGACGAAGGTCTCGGGGACCGCCGCCCCCCCGCGAGCCTTGGCGCGCACCGCGCGGACCCAGCCCATCACGCGGGCGTCGAGCTCGCTGCTCGCCCCGACCGGGAAGTAGAGCACCTCGCGACCGGAGATCAGATCGGGCAGCTGGGTGTCCAGCTCCCCGATGGGGAAGGCCTGGTCGGCCTTGTAGTGCGCGACCGCGCCCTCCGTGCCCGCGCGCCGCCCCTCCCATTGCTCGCGCTCGGGGTCGCGGGGACGGCAGTAGAGCAGGTACTCACCGTCTTTGCGTCCGGGGGCGATGACGGCCCAGGCCTCGGGCTCCGGGAAACCGGTCAGATAGGCGAAGTCGCTCGACTGCCTGAAGGGATAGTGGACGTCGCGGTTGCGGATCACCTCCTGGGCCGCCGGCACGACGGCGATGGCGCCAGGGCCGATGGTCTTGGCCAGATTGCGACGACGACGGAGGTATTCGGACGCTGTCATGGCGACCCTCGGGGGCGCTCCCGGGTTGCCATCACACGCTCCTCGTAGACCAGCATGGCGGCGACCCAGATGAACTCGGTGATCTCGCTCAGGGCGTCCTCGTTGTCCTCGCCCTCGTCGAGGGCGTCCAGGTCCATGCGGGTCAGATCGGTGAAGTCGCGAAAGATCTCACGGGTCTGGCTCGAGAGGTCCCGCTCGGAGATCCCCTGGGCGCCGAGGGCGAACAGGAATCCACGCACCCAGTCGTAGACCGCCGTGGCCCGCTCGGCGAGCGGCTGGTCATCGTCCGGCAGCAGCAGCGAGAACCCGACGCCGGGACCATGTATCTGCTCCAGGGTCGCCCTGGCCAGATCATCGAGACCCGCCCCAATCTCGCGCTCTGGCGCGTCGTCGGGGGCCTCGGGTGCAGGCACGGGCGGCTGGATCAGATCGAGCCAGGTCCGGCGAGGATCCGGGGCGCCGCCACAGATCAGGCCGCAGAGGATCCCGTGGGCCTCCGAGGCGCTGGCAGAGAGCCCGCTCTGGGCGACCAGCCCGACCGCGGTTTCGTAATCGATGTCCGTGGTTCCTCCCGCTGGGCCGCCCGATCGAGGCGTCCCCAAGGGGCCGGGATCATAGCATGCGGTCCCGCGGATTGACCCTGTCCGAGGCCGCTTCTATAGTGCCGCGACCGTTCGTCGCGACACCCGCGGAGACTCGAGATTGGCCAACTTCGACCTCGACCAGCTCGAACGTCAGGTGGGGGACCTGATCCATCTCTGCCAGCGCCTGCGTGAGGAGAACGCCTCCCTGCGGGCCCGCCAGGAGGTCCTGATGACCGAGCGCGGCGAGCTGATCGAAAAGACCGAGCAGGCCCGCAGTCGGGTCGAGGCGATGTTGTCGCGCCTGCGCGCGATGGAGGAGAGCCTGTGAGCCAAGATGATCCGGTCGGGGTCACCATCAAGGTCCTGGACAAGGAGTACCGCATCGCCTGTCCCCAGGACGAGCAGGAAGGTCTGATGGCCTCGGCGCGACTGCTGGACCAGCGTATGCGCGAGATCCGCCAGACCGGCCGCGTCATCGGCACCGACCGCATCGCGGTGCTGGCGGCGCTCAACCTCGCCCATGAGCTGGTCCAGTATCAGCGGGAGAACGCGGGCGAGGAGACGGGGGTCTCGCGTCGGCTCGCGCGCCTCCAGGAGCGCGTCGCCGAGAGCCTTTCCGACGAGCCGAAACTAGACGCCTCGGCGGAAAGGGTATAGCCTCAATTCCAGACACCCCCTGTAGTGTTCGACCGCGGCCTGGGTATTTTCTTGAGCCTAATTCGTACCCCGGGGACATGAGGATCGGGCCGTTGAGCAAGTCCGTCTCCGAGCGGAACGCCTGAAGCCAGGTCGACTGTCCCCACTTGAACCGCTCGGTTCAAGAACGAAGGTCGCTACGGCACCCGCGGGGGGTGTCCCTCCCCCTCCCCCGCCTTGAAACCCGACTCCCAGATCAAGCCCCCGCACGACACGGGCCCCGACGGCGCCGCGCTCGACGAATCTGTCGGCCTGTCCGCGAGCCGCCCCCTGCGTTCGCGCCTGCGTGCGCTGCGCCGCGCCCTGAGCCCTCGAGAGCAGCGCCTGCATGCCCGGGGACTGGCCCGCGTCCTTGGTCGAGGAGCGCCTGTTCCTGGGCGCGCGCCGGGTCGCGCTCTATTGGCCCGCGGACGGCGAGATCGACCCCCTGCCCCTGCTCGAGCGCGGCGCCAAGACCCGCCGCCGTGCCTATCTCCCCGTGCTCCACCCGGGGCGCGCCCCGAGACTGACCTTTGCCCCCTACCACCCGGGCGAGCCGCTCTCGCCGAACCGATTCGGCATCCCGGAGCCGCCGTCGCGCCGTGGCCGCATCCACGCGCGTCATCTCGACCTCCTCCTGGTGCCCCTGGTGGGCTTCGACCAGCGAGGCCAGCGAATCGGCATGGGCGGCGGCTTCTACGACCGCAGCCTCGCCTTTCTGAAGCGCCGCCCAGGGTGGCGCCGGCCGAGGCTCATCGGGCTGGCCCACGAATGTCAGCGTCTGCCGCGGATCGCGCCCCGGCCCTGGGACGTACCACTCGATGGGATCGCGACGGAGCGGCGGGTCTATTGGGCCCGCGGCTCGGAACCCCAGGACCCCGGGATCAGCGGGGAGACCGGGGACCGAAGTTGATCCCCAGGGATAGGCGCAGCCGGGGGCTAAGGTTGGTCTCCACGGCGTGGGGAAGGTCGGGCGGGAAGAACAGGAAGGTCCCGGGCACTGGCGCGACCCGGATGGTCAGCGGCCCATCGTAGAGCAACAGGTCACCCGAAAGCTCCGGGGCCGCCACATAGTAGACGGCGGACAGGAGCTCGTCGTTCTCGTCGTGGATGTGCTCACTGGTGGATTCGCCCGACCCCATGGCATTGAGCCAGAAGCCCCGGCGCAGGCCCTCGGCGGGCCTGGCGAGGATGCGGGCCGCGCACGCCAGGGCATGATCGAGCACGGCACCAAGGGCCGGGATACGTGCAGGGTCGAGATAGAGATTCTCGTAGCGCCCGCGGATGAGATGGCTGCGACGCTCGAAGTCCTCGGGGACGAGCGACTGGAAGCCCTCGAGGATGGCCGCGTTCAGGGGCTCCCAATCGGGGAGCGTGCAGCGGTAGATCGGGGTGCTTTCCCAGGGCGTGCCCGCGGCCGCCCCATCCGGACCCGTGGCGCTCATTGATCCGCCGGCGCTGCCTGATCCGCCGGCTCCCCGCCTGGCGTGGCGACCGCCTGCGGCTGACTGATCCAGGGCTGGATCGGCACCACGGTGATGCTGTTCTTGGGCGAGCCCTCGATGATGCGATCGCTGTAGGTCAGATAGACCAGGGCATGGCGCGGGGCGTCATAGAACCGCACCACCTGCAAGCTCTTGAAGAGCAGGGAGGTGCGCTTCTTGAACACCTCGTCGCCGTCGCGCTTGCCGGCGCGCACGTCGTCGGGCAGATCGATCGGGCCGATCTGGGCGCACTCGATGGAGGCGTCCGAGGTGTCCTCCGCGACGCCCACCGCGCCCGAGATGCCGCCGGTCTTGGCTCGGCTGAGGTAACAGGCTACCCCCGGGATATCGTCGTCCTGGAAGACCTCCACCAGGATCTTGTCGTTCGGGCCCATGAACTTGAACTTGGTGGAGACGCTGCCGATCACGTCCGCGCGGACGGTGGCGCCCGAGGACAGCAGGGCGAGGGCGGCGAGGGCGAGTGCGAGGCGCATAGGGCTGGGTCCAGGTGGGTGTCAGGAATCGCGGCCTGCGACCCCGAATAGCCGCTCGTGCTCGCCCCGGCTGCGGGTCAGGGCATCCTCGATGGAGACACCGAGGAACCAGTTCCCGGTCACCGCGAGTGAGGACCCCGCCAGGGCCGAGTCCAGACGCGCCACCAGGTCCTGATGGCCGGCACGCAGGGCGGGCAGGCGGTTGGCGACCCGGGCACTGGCCACGATCCGGTCCGGCGCGATCCCCAACGCGGCCCCGGCCCGCTCGAGCTGGGGATCGGGGCCCAGCCGGCCAGGGCGGAAGTGGAAGGCGAAGCCGCGATGGTCGCGATCGGGCAGGAAGTCGCGGGAGACCGCCGAGTAGAAGGCATCCTCCACGGCGATTAGGCCGGCGATCGGGGCCAGATCCAGGTCCGCCACCGGCACGGCGATCACCAGGGTCTCGATCTCGGCCATCGGGATGGCTGCGGCCGCCTCGCGCGCCCCCTCGAAGGGGCTCGGGATCAGGGCGGCCGCGGCATCGGGCGGTACGGCGAGGGTCAGATGACCGCAGTCCAGGGACTGGCCATTCGCGAGCAAGACCCGGAAACCGGTACCCCGGGCCTCGATCGCGGCCACGGTCTGGCCGGTTCGCACCTCCAGACCCGGTTGGGCGGCGATGGCCGCGGGGATCGCGGACAGGCCCTCGGCGAAGGTGAAGGCGCGCAGCACGTCCTTGCGCCGGGGCTTGCGGCGAAACAGGGCCTCGGCGGGATAGTCATCGGCCGGCTGACAGATCACGGCCTGGAAGGCGTGTCTCAGGAGGTCCTGATAGTTGCGCCGCCCGAGCACCTCCCCGTAGTAGTCCGAGACGCTCCGCCCGGCCTTCTTGGCAGTGAAGATCCGCGGCAGGGAGAAGGCGGCTTCGATCGGGTGCAGGGCGGAGGCGATGGACCGCCGCTCGCCGTCGCGCCACAGCCGGTAGCTCACCTTGCCCTTGGCCTGGGCGCGCGCGGTGAGGCCCAGGTCGTCCATGATCCCGAGCAGGTTGCCGTAGCTGTTGAAACAAGTGTGCGCGCCGGCCTCGGTCCAGAAGCCGCCAAGCCCCTCGAAGGCATGGCTGTTGATGCAGCCGCCGATCCGCCCGCTGGACTCCAGCACCAGGGTGGAGCGTCCCAGCCGGGCGGACAGATGGGCGCCCCCCAGGCCGCTGATCCCACCGCCGATGACGATGTGCTCGTAGTCCATGGCTCGGGTTCAGCGGACGAAGAGGGGGGCGTCCGGGGCCAGATGCCCCCGCCCATACTCGGGCTCGTCCTCGGGTCCTTCTCCCGTCGCGGTGATCGGGACCAGCGAGAGGTAGCTGATGTCGGGCTCGGGGATCAAGGTGGGCGGCGGCATACAGTCCTCCAGGGTCCAGTCGTCACCCGGCACCAGGCTCAGATAACTGATGTCGAAATCGGGTGCGCTCGCCGGCAGCCGCTCCTCCAGATCGCCGAAGAAGGGCATGAGTGACAGGCCCGCCCCGGCGGGGAGGGTCGGGAGCCCTACCGTGTGCGGCCTCCCGGGATCTTCCGCGGCGGCCTGGCTCGGTGCAGCCACCGACCCGGGTTCGGTCCCGCCGCCCTCCACCCGGGTGACGGTGAGCACCGCGCCGGCGCGGGCGAACAGCCGCTCGAACTGTGCGGCGGCGGCGCGGTCCACGTCTCGCTTGACGATAACCGGCTTGCCCGTGAACAGGCGCGTGGTCCCTTGGTCGTTCAGCTTGAAGATCTGGGAGAGGCGCGCGCGCACCTCCTCGGGGTCCGCCCCGGGGACCATGAGCCCCTGGTAGCTGAGGTCGAAACGCGGTTCGGACATGGCTCCCCCTGACGACTCGCGACCACGACGATGGCCCAATGTTAAGCCATACCGTGACGGCCGTTCAGGGATCGGGGTCGCGAAGGGCATCGAAGCGCCCCAGACGGGACGGCGCGTGGGCAAGACGTACCTTTGCGCAGCCCCGAGGGGTGATGGCCGGCGCAGGGCCGGGGGCCCCTGCACCGACGGCACCCCGTCGGGATCAGAGAGGCTTGGAGAGACTGAAGGCCCCGCGGATGTCGCCCTCGGCGTAGCCGCGCGCCTGATCTCCCGGATACGCCTCATCCAGGGCGGCGGTCACCTCGGGGGTGATCGCGGAGCCGTGGCAGGCGAGACAGACCTTGGCGGTCGGGATGGCCTTCATGAAGCGGAACTCCTTGCCCGCATCCGTCTCCACCACCTCGCCGAAGGCCATCGTCTCGACCGCCTCCCCCTTGGCCTTGCGCGCCTCGAAGGTGGTGAGGACCTCGGTCTCCCAGGCGTCCGGGGTGTTGTCCGCGACATTGCGGGTCTTCAGGCTGGTGCGCCCGACCGCCCAGCCCGAACGCTCCGAGAGACCGGCCGCGATGGCGGGGGCGCGCTCCTGGCAGACCTCGATCGCCTGAGTCGGACCCCCTGCCTTCATGGCGGCCTGGAGCTCGCCCTGCAAGGTGGTGGCGAACTCCTTGATCAGCCCCTTGGCCTCATCGACCTTGGGGTCGGGGGTGGCGGCCTGATCGGCGAGGGCGGCGCCGGAGACGATGAACGCGACGGTGGTTAAGACGGCGATCTTGGACATGAGAACTGCTCCGTTTCAGTCGGTGGGTGACAGATGGTCCCGTGGCGCCTGAAAGATGCCCGCTGGACCGGCCCGCTTCAAGTCCGCCCCCCGCGACCCGCGCTGAGGCCGGTCGCCGGCGCGGGAAGGTCCAGCGGGTATAATCCGCGCCCCACGCCAGGCTGATCCAGGAGCGCCGATGTACGCCATTTGCGGTTGGACGGGCAGCGTCACCGACCTGCGAACACCCGAGTCCAGCCTCGATGCCATGCTCCAGGCCTCCGGTACCCCGGCGGTCGGCGGCGGCCGGTCGCATCCAGGGCGCCGAGGTCCATGTCGCCTCCCTGAGGGGCGGCAATCTCGTCCATCGGCACGGGCATCTCACCCGGCGTCTGAGCGAGGCCGTCCTGGACGACCGCGGAGAGCGGATCGACGCCTGGACGCTCGCTCGGCTCTATCGTGACCATGGGAACGACCTGCTCGGGCGCATCCACGGCGGATTCTCACTCGCGATCATCGAGCCCGCACGCCGCAGGGTCCTGCTCGCGGTCGACCGGCGGGGATCCGGCCATTGTATTTCGCCCGCGCCCAATCCCAGGCGATGGTCAACCGAATCATGCACCTGGACCTCGAGATCACCCTGGCGGACAACGACCTGCGCAAGGTCGGCCAGGCCTGCGACCTGGCCGGCGGGGATGTCCGCTACCCCTTCCTTGACGAGCGCATGATGCGCTTCGCCGCAAGCGTCCCCCCGCGGATGCACCTCAAGGACAATCAGCTGCGCTGGTTCTTCAAACGGACCCTCGCCGACTTCCTGCCCCCCGAGATCGTCGCCAAGAAGAAGCTCGGCTTCGGTCTGCCCGTGGGCCTCTGGATGGCCGAGTACGCCCCCCTGCGCCAGCTCGCGGACGAGAGCATCGCCCGCCTGCGCGAGCGCGCCATCCTCAACCCCGCCTATGTCGACTGGCTGCGTGCCCAGCACGCCGGCCAGCACGCGAGCTACTACGGCGTGATGGTGCGGGTCCTGGTCACCCTGGAACAGGGACTCTCGGCCCACGGCCACGGAGCGGCCGGCGTCCCTGAACGGGGCCAGTGACTTCTCAACGCTAGCTCCGGTCGCTCGTCGGTGGCCCGTCCGCAAAGGAGGCAGGGCTGCCTCTCCCAGTTCTCTTGTTCAGCGACTCCGCTCACCAAGCAGAATGCCGTCAGTGGTATCGCCCCGACCGGCCAGTAGATCCCAGTAACCCGCCGCGCATACCGGGAAACCCGGACCAAAAAAAGGGCTCCGCGGGTGCCCCGCTCTTCGGGCCCGACCGATTGGCCAACTAAGCGGCGAAGTCCGGCACGGTCTGGGCGGACGCCCGTTTTATCGTTCGGCATGCCGCGTCCTCCAGGCTCCAAACCCGGCGCACCACACGTCTTTCCGACGCATCGCGTTTCAGCCGAAACGCCTCGTTGAGGTTAGATCGGAAACAATCGGCGAGACACGTACGTATCTAAGGCTCTGAAGCGAAAACGTTTTTGTTCGCCGACACTGTATTGACTCCTGCCGCACCTTGAAAAACCCTATGCGTGCGCTTGGTTTTCTGTGCTAGTTTGAGAGGGCTTAGATGTCTCCCGCTGGTATCGGCGGGAGTGTTGGCGAACATCGAGACCAACCGACCGGCCAAGGACCTGCGCCACATCAAGCTGAGGCGTCTGTTCGAGCCGACGCCCGCAGAACTCCGTCAGGAGCGGGCGGGCCATGTACACATCTACGACCGGCTGAAGGAGGCGGATATCGATCGAGCCATGCGGGAGCAATATTCGCGGATCGATTCCAGATGTTCATGCGCGTAACGCCCACTCCAGCGCCTCCTCAAGACGACCCAAGCGGCACGCCCGAGCTGACGTACGACCACGACGATGGTTGTCGACGACGCGTTTAGGGCTGCCGCGCCTGCGGCCGTTGGACAGTTACCGTCGGGACAACCTTTTCTAGGCCGCGGAGCCGCGCCGTCCAGCGCTTGACGAGCCCGTGCACCCCCAACCAATGCTCGGGACGGGCGTCCGCGTTCGATGTCTTCAGAGTTCTCGAAGCGCATGGCAGACGCGCAAAATCGAACAAACACATCTCTCTATTGGACGTACACTTCTACCGCGGCCGCACAACAGGCGCCATAATGCGCCGCGCCCTGCCTGCGTATGCAGACTTGAAACCACCTTGCAATCGACCACAGGAACACCCTATGCACCCCATGACCAACCGCGACAAAGGCCTCGTCACTGCAATGCTCGCGCTCGGAATAGCGGTCAGCGCCCCCTCGCAGGCGTTTGACGCCAATACGTTGAATGCCGAGGTCGCGGCCACCACAGCGACCTTTAAAAAGGATCAGCCCGGCGCCCAGGCGATACTCGACAGCGCCAAAGGGGTGTTGACCTGCCCCAAGATCACGAAGGGCGGGTTCGTCGTTGGCGCTTCCGGAGGCAAGTGCGCATTGGAGGTCCACGGCAAGATTGTGGATTACTATGGCTATACAGCGATCAAATACGGCTTTCTTGCCGGCATCTCCTCCTATGCGATGATCATGGTGTTCAATGACGAGGCGGCCCTGGGTAAATTCCGCTCCAACAATAGCGAGTGGGAGGCCGGCGTTGACGCCAACGTTGCAGTTGCCTCAGCCGGTGCCGGTGGCACGCTCGATACCATCAATATCAAGGGCCCTGTGGTCGCCTTCGTCTTCGGCGAGCAAGGTTTGATGGCGGACGCCTCGCTGAAGGGGGGGCGCTTCAAACGACTCGACAAGTAAGCGGGCCGAGAAAACCGCGGGCGGTCTCGACCGATCGAGGCCGGCCCTGCATCCGGAGGCGCAGACCGACTGGGCCAAGGTCTGAGTATCCCCGACTCCGTACACACGGGCCATACCTGGACTTCAGGTCCACCTCGACACTCGCGATGCTCGTCGATACTGCGATTCTGCAGCGGCAGCATTTCCCAGCACCGAGGTTCTCAGAAATGGCCGGCCGCCCACGGCCTGCACGGGCATCTTGGATATTCCAAGGTACCCTATCACCAGACACCTAACACGCTCCGCAAACCAAGCCGGAAAATCCCCCGGCTTTGCCGGCGTGACAGGAGCAGTTTGACATTTTCGGCGGTCGACGAAGCTGCTCTATCGTTGCAAGCAAATGCCCTACGCTCGGCGGAATCGCGGCAGCGGCATTCTTCAGATCGGCGGCTCCAGGCATTTGCAGGTTGCTCCGCCCTGGCAGCCGGTCTTAACCGATCGCGATTACGCCCCTTTGGGGGGCCAGCAGTCGAAAGCCCCCGGCTATGCCGGGGGATGGTTACTCTGCAAGTTGTGGGTTTCGGAGAACCAAGAAACAGTTGGCAAGTTTGCCGTGATTGGACTTGTGACTCTGCCGACGGGCAACCAGGTTCCGTCTCTACTTCAAGCGGGAGTGATCGTTCCTGTTAACCTAGAATCGGCAGTTGGACGCCCCCCAGAGCGCGTCCCGCGGGGTGGCCTGATTGCAAACAGGCAAGGCGCAACGAGGCGCAACAGTGGTTCTCTTGCAATGAGTTGCAACGCAGTCCAAACGCCGCGCGGGGCGTGCTCTGGGGGGCGTAGCGGCCTCACCCACGTGGTGAGCTTGCCAGAGCAAAGGAAGTCGACGCGGCACAACACCTTGCATATGGCACGAAGCGGTCAACTGCCGTTTCTAGGGTCAAGGATCCTGGCGGCCCGCATTGCGCGTTGAGCCTCCACTCGGCAGGCCCAAGTTGAGCGTTTGGCGCTAGGAATTTCCAACCGCTCCGGGAGATGCTTGGAGATCCGCGGTCTGGGCTCAGCCCTCATCTGGGTCGGCGTGAAATCCTGCTGTCTGATTGGATCAGCTCAACGCTCCCGCCACACAGTGGTGTAGAGGTCGTGGCGGCGGTCCTTGAGGTTCTGCACCGTGCCCGAGTTGCGGGCCATGCGCAGGGACTCCAGACGCAGGTCGGCGAAGGCGACCGTCTCCACGTTGGGGGTGGTGTCGGCGGCGATGCCGTCGCGGGCGAAGGGGAAGTCGCAGGGGGTGAGGATGCAGCTCTGGGCGTACTGGATGTCCATGTTGTGGACGTTCGGCAGGTTGCCGACGTTGCCCGACAGGACCATGTAGCACTGGTTCTCGATGGCCCGGGCCTGGCAGCAGTAGCGCACCCGCAGATAGGACTGGCGCTCGTCGGTGCAGAAGGGGACGAAGACGATGTTCGCCCCCTGATCCGCCAGGTGGCGGCCGAGCTCGGGGAACTCCGAGTCATAGCAGATCAGCACGCCGATGGGGCCACAGTCGGTCTCGATGGCGTTCAGGGTATGACCACCCTCGATGTTCCACCAATAGACCTCGTTCGGGGTCGGGTGGATCTTGGGCTGCTCGTGCACCTCACCGTCGCGCAGGCACACGTAGCAGATGTTCTCCACCCGCCCGTTGGGCATCTCGGTCGGGTGCGAGCCGCCGATGATGTTGATGTTGAAACGGATGGCCATCTCGCTCAGGGCATCGCGCAGGGGATCGCGATACTTGGTGAGTGCGGCGATGGCCTGGGCGGGGGTGAGCTCCTGATCCTCCATGGACAGGAGCTGGAGGGTGAAGAGCTCGGGCAGGACGACGAAATCGGCCCGATAGTCCGCGGCCACGTCGACGAAATAGCGGACCGTGTCGAGAAAACCCTCGAACGAGCTGACCCGCCGCTGCATGTACTGCACCGTGGCCACCCGGACCGTATCCGGCAGTCGCCCGCCGTAGTTCTTGGCCCGCTGCTCCTCGGCCTCGTCCGGTGCATTGGGGTTGCGCCAGAGTAGATGCACGCCATAGCCCAGGGACTCCTTGTCTCCGGGCAGATAATCGGGCAACAGGCCGAGAAGCTCGAAGCCGTTGCGCATCTGGAAGGTGAGCACGGGGTCGCGCTGACGTGCCCCGCGCACCTCCTCCAGATAGGCCTCGGGGGAGCCGAAGCGACGCACCCGCCGGGCCAGGGTCGGCAGTCGGCCGGCGAAGACGATCCCCTTGAGGCGCCAGGATTGGGCGAGCTTCCTGCGCTCGTCGTAGAGCCGCTGGCCGATGCGCAGCCCGCGATACTCCGGGTCGACGCAGACCTCCATCCCGTAGAGATACTCGCCCTCCGGGTCGTGACGGGAGGCATAGCCGCCGGCGGTGATCTCGGCCCAGGTGTGGGGCTTGAGGGCCACCTCTGGCCCGATCTGGAAGGTCGCGCAGTAGCCGACGATCTTGCCGTCGCGCTCGGCGACGAACTGGCCCTCCGGAAAGTTGTGGATGTGTCCCCGCAGCTGGCCGGCCGTATAGGTGCCCATGCCCGCACCCGCGTACACCCGCGACACCAGATCGCGGATGGCCGGGATGTCCTTGACCCGCGCGTTGCGCACCATGAGCTGGGGGCGTCGGGGCGCGGACTGGGTCTTCTTGGGCACGGGACCATCTCCTCTAGCGGGTTGGAAGGATTCCAGGGAACCGGATTCTGCGCCGATTCGCGCCTTCGGGCACAGGGCCGCGGGGCGGGCTCTGGCGGGCCGCTGGTCAGCCGTCGGCCCCGAGCGCACTCGCCAGGAAGTCGACGAACACCCGCACCTTCGCCGGGACATAGCGCCGCGATGGCCAGAGCGCCCACAGGGTGAGCCTGGGTGCGGGATAGTCGATGAGGATGGGCCGCAGACGTCCGCTCTCGATGTCCCCCGCCACGATGAACTCGGGCAGGGCGCAGATACCGAGCCCGGCGACCGCCGCCTTGCGCAGCAGGTCGCCGTTATTGGCGCAGAGCGGGCCGCTCACCTCCACCCTGGCGGCGGGGGCCTGGCTACCCGCGTCGCCGAACGACCATTCGTCCTTCAGCGCGATGTTGCTGTAATGCAGACAGTCGTGAGCGACCAGATCCGCGGGCTGCGCGGGCGTCCCGCGCCGGCCGAGATAGTCCGGGGCGGCGCATACGATCCTGCGGTAATCGCGCAGGCGCCGGGCGACCAGGCTGGAATCCTCCAGGGGTCCGATGCGCAGGGTCAGGTCGGCGCCGTTCTCCAGCGGATTGACCATGCGGTCATCGAGATCCACCGAGACCCGTAGGTCAGGATACTCGGCGTGGAAGGCGCTCAGATGGCGCGCCAGGGTCCCGACCCCGAAGGACAGGGGCGCGGCCACCCTCAGGTTGCCGCGGGGCGCATCGCTCAGGTGGGTGACCCGATCCTCGGCCTCGGTGAGGGCGCGCAGGATGGCCACCACGTCCTCGTAATAGCGCTCGCCGGCCTCGGTCAGGCTCAGCCTGCGGGTGCTGCGATTGAGCAGACGCAGCCCGAGTCGTTGCTCGAGACCGGCGATGCGTCGGCTCACGGCCCCCGTGGTGGTCTCCAGGCGCTCGGCGGCGCGGCTCAGGGTGCCGGCCTCCACCACGGCGACGAAGGTCTCGAGCACGGCGAAATCGGGTGTTTGCATCCCAGGCAAGTGCCTCCTTCGCGGATCGCCGATAGGCTTGGCCAGCAGGGGATTATGCCCGACACTCGACCGCAAACCCGACTCGGGCCGCTCACCGAACCGCCCGAGACGCGCGGGCCCTGAGAGGCTGACCCCCACCCCTGCCCTCCCCCTCAAGGGGGAGGGGGACAAGGAGCGCGCTCGGCGCCTGGCAGCTTAGTGCATAGTCCGTTGGCCGCACCCCAGACGCAAAAGACCGGCCTGGGGCCGGTCTCTCGGGGGCCGCAGGATGATCCCTGCGGCGGCGAACGCGCGTGCGATCAGGCCATCGCCTTGATGTGGGCGTTCAGCCGGCTCTTGTGGCGGGCCGCCTTATTGGCGTGGATCAGCCCCTTGCCCGCGGCGCTGTCGATCTGGGGGACCGCGTTCTGGTAGGCCAGAACGGCGGCCTCGCGATCGCCGGACTCGATGGCCTTCACCACCTTCTTGACGAAGGTCCGCATGGTGCTGCGCTGGGAGTTGTTTTGCAGACGCCGCTTCTCGGCCTGACGGGCGCGCTTGCGGGCTTGTGCTGAGTTGGCCAAGGGACGCTTCTCCTGGAATTCCTGCGGTCTAGGACACGCTGATGGGGGCCTGCGGGAAGATCCGCCCCCGAGCTAAAGACCGCGCATTTTGTTGAACGACGCCGCCCTTGTCAAGGGAGACCCGCCGTCTCGACGCGTCGCCGCTTCCGACCTGCTCATGCGGCGCGGTCCGCCCGAGGGCACCCCGCCGGGGCAACGGCCAGCGGGGTGTTTCCCTATACTGGCCCCTTTCCTCGGGAGCCCTCCCCGTGTCGCCTCTCTCCCGCGCTATCGCCAAGGTCGGCGGAAACACCCTGCTCTCGCGCATCCTCGGGTTCGTCCGCGACCTGGTGATCGCCCGCGTCTTCGGCGCCGACGCGGCGACCGACGCCTTCTTCGTCGCCTTCCGCATCCCCAACGTGATGCGCCGACTCTTCGCCGAGGGCGCCTTCTCCATGGCCTTCGTTCCCGTGCTCAACGCCTACAAGGAGCGCGAAGGGCGGGCGGCACTCAAGGCCTACGTGGATCGCATGGCGGGCGCGCTGGGCGCCGTCCTGATCCTGGTCACCGCGATTGGCATCCTGGCGGCCCCACTCCTGGTGCTGATCTTCGCACCGGGATTCGCCGCCGAAGCCGATCAGCGCGAGCTGGCCACCGAGATGCTGCGCCTCACCTTCCCCTATGTGCTCTTCATCTCGCTCACCGCCTTCGCCGGCGGCATCCTCAACACCTACGAGCGCTTCGGCATCCCCGCCTTCACCCCGGTGCTGCTCAATCTGTCCCTGATCGCCTGCGCGCTCTATCTGGCACCAATGATGGAGCGGCCTATCGTCGCGCTGGCCTGGGGGGTGTTGATCGCCGGGGTCGCCCAGCTCGCCTTCCAACTCCCCGCCCTGGCCCGGTTGGGGCTGCTGCCGCGTCCCCGGCTCGATCTGCGCGACCGGGGCGTTCGGCGGACGGCTCGGCTGATGCTGCCGGCCCTGTTGGGAGCCGCAGCCGGACAGATCAACCTGCTGATCGCGACGGTGCTCGCGTCCTTTCTCGCAGCGGGTAGTATCTCTTGGCTCTACTACGCCGACCGGCTCATGGAGTTCCCCCTGGGAATCCTCGGCGCCGCCCTCGGGACGGTGATCCTGCCACGCCTCTCACAGCGTCACGCCGCCGACGACCCCGAGGCCTTCTCCGCCACCATCGATTGGGCTCTGCGCTGGGTGCTGCTGCTCGGGCTGCCGGCCGCCATGGGTCTGGCGGTGCTCGCCGGACCCCTGATCGCGACCCTGTTCTTCTCCGGATCGGACGCCGATCCATTGCGGCAGGGGTTCGGCGGGCACGACGTCGCACGCACCGCGGCGGCGCTCGCCGCCTATGCATTTGGTCTCATCGGCTTCATGGGCGTGCGGGTGTGCGCGCCCGGCTTCTACGCCCGGCAACGGATGGGCGAGCCGGTGCGGATCGGGCTCATCGCCGTGGCCGCCAACACGGCGCTCAGCCTGGCCCTGATGGGCCCGCTCGGGCACGTCGGGCTTGCGCTCGCCACTACCCTAGCGGCCTTCCTGAACGCCGGACTGCTGCTCTGGGGACTGCTGCGCGAGGGGGTCTACCGACCGCGCGGCGACTGGGGCTGGCTGCTCACCCGCGGGGTCCTGGCGAGCCTCGCCATGGGTAGCGCGGTGGGCTGGCTCTCCCAAGCACTGGTCGGCGGGCTCGAGCACTGGCTGACCCTGGGAACCGCATCCCGGGCGGGTCACCTGACCGGGTTGATCCTGGCCGGTGCCCTGGTCTACGGGGCGGTACTGGCGCTCTCGGGCGTGCGGCCGCGACATCTGACGGAGCCCCCGGCCGCGGGCGCCGGTCACTCGCGGCGCGTTTAGCCGCGTATACTTGCGCGTTTTCGAGCGCCCTTCGACCCAGGCTGATGAGGCTGATCCGCGGTCTGCACAACCTGCGCCCCGAGGACCGGGGCTGCGTTGCTACCATCGGCAACTTCGACGGGGTGCACCTCGGGCACCGCGCGGTCTTCCAGCGCCTGCTCGCCAAGGGCCGCGCCCTGGGGCTCCCGGCGACGGTGATCATCTTCGAGCCCCAGCCTATGGAGCTGTTTGCACCGGATGCGGCCCCCGCGCGCCTGACCCGCCTGCGCGAGAAGCTCAAGGCCCTATGCGAGTGCGGCATCGAGCGGGTGATGCTCCTGGAGTTCGGCCCGCGACTCGCCGCCATGGAGGCCCGGGAGTTCGTGCAGCGCCTCCTGATCTCCGGTCTCGGGGTGCGCTTCCTGCTGGTCGGCGACGATTTCCGTTTTGGACATGCCAGGGCTGGGGACTATGCCCTGCTGCGCTCGATGGGGGCGGAGGCCACCGGTGCGAACGCGGGTTTCGAGGTAGAGGACCTGCACACCATCACCCATGCCGAGGAGCGCATCAGCAGCACCCGGGTGCGCGAGGCCCTGAGCCGTGGCGACCTGGAGCAGGCGCGCCACCTGCTCGGCCGCCCGTACAGCATGCAGGGCCGCGTTGGGCACGGCGAAAAACGAGGGCGGGCGATCGGCTTCCCGACCGCGAACATCAACCTGCATCGGCGCGTGAGCCCCCTGCGCGGGGTCTACGCCGTGCTGGTCCATGGACTCGGGGATGACCCCAGACTCGGGGTGGCCAATATCGGCACTCGCCCGACGGTCAACGGCCAGGGCTATCGGCTGGAGGTCCATCTCTTCGACTTCGACCGATCCATCTACGGCCGCCACCTCGAGGTGGAGTTCAAGCTCAAGCTGCGCGACGAGAAGCGCTTCGATTCCTTCGACGACCTGCGCCGGCAGATCGGGCTCGACGCGGCGGCGGCGCGCGAGTTTCTGGGTGCGGCGCCGAGGTCAGGCGGATGCTGAACCATGAGGGAATCCCACCATGCACGGCAGCCCCCTCACCGCGAGCCCTTCGATCGGATGCTGAGTGCCCAGGCGATGGCCGAGCCCCCGCGGGTCTTCACCATCGACGCGCGCTTCGCGACATACGGCGTGAGCCTTCTGAGCACCTGAGCCCCGGCAGCGCACACCGAACTCGCCCGCCGCATTCGCGCGCCCCATACACTGCTTTGACCGACCAGGACCGAAACCCGTGGCTGACTACAAAGACACCCTGAACCTCCCCAACACGGGCTTCCCGATGAAAGCCAACCTGGCCCAGCGCGAGCCCGCGATGCTCGCGGCCTGGGAGGCCATGGACCTCTATGGCCTGATCCGCGAGGCGCGGGCGGGGGCCGAGCGTTTCATCCTCCACGACGGGCCGCCCTACGCCAACGGCGAGATCCACATCGGTCACGCGGTCAACAAGGTGCTCAAGGACATCATCGTGAAGTCCCGCACCCTCGATGGGCTGGACGCCCCCTACGTGCCGGGCTGGGACTGTCACGGCCTGCCCATCGAGCTCCAGGTGGAGAAGAAGCAGGGCAAGCCCGGCCACAAGATCAGCGCGGCCCAGTTTCGCGTCGCCTGCCGGGAATATGCCGCCAAGCAGGTGGACGGCCAGCGCGCCGACTTCAAGCGGCTCGGCGTCCTGGGAGACTGGGAGCGGCCCTATCTCACCATGGACTTCGCCTTCGAGGCGGAGATCATCCGCTCCCTGGGGCGGATCATCGCCAACGGCCATGTGGTGAAGGGCGAGAAGCCGGTCCACTGGTGTATCGACTGCGGATCCGCCCTGGCCGAGGCCGAGGTGGACTATGCGGACAAGCAGTCCATCGCCATCGACGTGCGCTTCGAGGTCCTCGACCCGGAGGCGCTGGAGGCACGCTGCCACGCCTCCCCCAACGGCTGCGGCGAGGGCCCGGCCCACGTGGTGATCTGGACCACCACCCCCTGGACCCTGCCGGCGAACCAGGCGGTGGCCCTCAACCCCGAGCTCGAGTACGTCATCGTCCAGGTGCAGTCGGGCGGCCACAAGGAGCGCCTGATCGTGGCCGAGGGCCTCCTCAAGGACACCATGGACCGCTGGGGCTTCGAGCACTACCGGGTGATGGGCTACGGGCGCGGGTCGGATCTGGAGGGCCTCAAGCTCAAACACCCCTTCTACGACCGCGAGGTGCCGGTGATCCTCGGCGAGCACGTGACCCTGGAGGCCGGCACCGGCGCCGTCCACACCGCCCCCGGGCACGGCCTCGAGGACTATGTGGTCGGCAGCCGCTATCACCTGCCGGTCGACAATCCGGTGGGCGGAGACGGGCGCTTCCTGCCGGGCACGCCGCTCTTCGAGGGGCTCAACGTATTCAAGGCCAACGAGGCAGTCGTCGAGACCCTGAAGGCCCACGGGGCACTGCTGCTCGAGCAGCGCTTCACCCACAGCTATCCCCATTGCTGGCGGCACAAGACGCCCATCATCTTCCGCGCCACACCCCAATGGTTCGTGAGCATGGACAGACATGGGCTGCGCAAGGCGGCACTGCGCGAGATCGCCCACGTTGCCTGGATGCCCGAATGGGGCCAGAGCCGCATCGAGGGCATGGTCTCCGGGCGCCCGGACTGGTGCATCTCCCGCCAGCGTACCTGGGGCGTGCCGATCCCGCTCCTGGTCCACAAGGTGACCGGAGAGCCGCATCCGCGCACGCCAGAGTTGATCGAGCAGGTGGCGCTCCGGGTGGAGGCGCTTGGCGTGGAGGGCTGGTTCGCCCTGTCCCCTTCGGACCTGCTGGGCGAGTCCGAGGGCGCCCAATACGACAAGGTCCACGATACCCTCGACGTCTGGTTCGACTCGGGGGTCACCCACGCCTGCGTGCTCGAGCAGCGCGAGGGGCTGCGCTCACCCGCCGACCTCTATCTCGAGGGCTCCGACCAGCACCGGGGCTGGTTCCAGTCCTCCCTACTCACCTCGGTCGCCATGGCCGACCGCGCGCCCTACCGCGCCGTGCTCACCCACGGGTTCACGGTCGACGCCAAGGGCGAAAAGATGTCCAAGTCCAAGGGCAACGTGGTGCGCCCCCAGGACGTGATGAAGACCCTCGGCGCGGACATCATCCGGCTGTGGGTGGCGGCCACCGACTACCGCGGTGAGATGAGCGTCTCCGACGAGATCCTCAAACGCACCGCCGACGCCTACCGGCGCATCCGCAACACCGCCCGCTTCCTCCTCGCCAACCTGAACGGC
Organism: uncultured Gammaproteobacteria bacterium; assembly: GCA_963714915.1. Lineage (GTDB taxonomy): Bacteria > Pseudomonadota > Gammaproteobacteria > Chromatiales > Chromatiaceae > Thiodictyon. The sequence continues at coordinate 32,062 of CAVQQM010000027.1, read as the reverse complement.
TTCGACCCCGCCGCGAACCTGGTCCCACCGGGCGAGATGATCGAGCTGGATCGCTGGGTGGTGGACCGGGCCTACCGGCTCCAGGAGGAGATCGTCGAGGCCTACCGCGGCTACCAGTTCCACCTGATCTATCAGAAGGTGCACAACTTCTGCGTGGTGGACCTCGGCGCCTTCTATCTCGACGTCATCAAGGACCGCCAATACACCACCCAGGCGGATGGCCTGCCGCGACGCTCCTGTCAGAGCGCCATGTATCACGTCATCGAGGCCATGGTCCGCTGGCTGGCACCCGTCCTGTCCTTCACCGCGGACGAGATCTGGGGCCACATCCCGGGCGACCGGGGCCGGACCGTCTTCACCGAGACCTGGTACGGCGGGCTCTTCCCTCTACCAGAGTCAGACCCCTTCGACCGTGGATTCTGGGAGCGGGTGCTGGCGGTCCGGGTCGCCGTGGGGCCCGCGCTGGAGGCGGCGCGTAAGGCCGATCTGATCGGCTCGGGGCTCGACGCCGAGATCGCCCTCTACTGCGACGATGGCCTCTACGGGCTCCTGACCCGGCTCGGGGATGAGCTGCGCTTCGTCCTGATCACCTCGCAGGTGCGCCTGCACCCCATCGCCGAGCGTCCGGACACCGCCGTCGACACCGAGCTGGATGGTCTCGCCGTGCGCGTGACCCCGTCGCGGCACCCCAAATGCGTGCGCTGCTGGCATCACCGCGCGGATGTGGGCGCCCAGGCGGAGCACCCCGAGCTGTGCGGGCGCTGTGTCACCAACGTCGCCGGTCCCGGCGAGACAAGGCGTTTCTCCTGATGAAACACTGGCTCTGGCTCGCCCTCGGCGTGCTCCTGCTCGACCAGGCCACCAAGTGGCTGGTGATGGCGGGGCTCGAACCCTTCGAGGTGATCGAGATCGTCCCCAACATCAATCTGACCCTGATGTTCAACACCGGGGCGGCCTTCAGCTTCCTGGCCGATGCCGGGGGCTGGCAGCGCTGGTTCTTCGCGGCCTTCGCACTCGGGATCAGTGTCGCCCTGGTGGTGTGGCTGCTGCGTCTCGGCCCCGGTGAGCGGCTCACCGCGGCCGCGCTGTCGCTCCTGATCGGCGGGGCGCTCGGCAATCTCATCGACCGGGTGCTCCTGGGGCACGTGATCGATTTCGTCCAGGTCTATCTCCCGTTCATCCCTCTGGCCATGTTCAACCCCTGGCCGGCCTTCAACGTCGCCGACAGCGCCATCACCATCGCCGTGGTCCTGCTCATCGCGGACGCCCTGCGCGATGGGGGTCGGGCTAGCTCCGAGACGACCTGAGGGCAGCCTCGCCCCGCCACACGTCGGGATGGTTCATCGCGCCATCCGACGTGCCCACCCTGGGCCGCGCGCGCTTTGGTTATCATGGCGGTCCACCCCAAGGCCCGAACATCCCTCCCGCACGGGCCGTCAAGAACCATACTTCGACTTGGAGCGTCACCATGCCGGGGATCTGGGACAGGATTGGTTGCTTCATCCAGGAGCGGGGCTCGCGGCTCGCGGTGAGCTCGGATCGCAAGCGGCTGGATGACGCAGAGATGCAGCGCGCCATCGAGCGGGTGGTGGACGCGGCGAACCCGCGACTGCGCGCCCTGCCGGGCTATCGACGCAAGCTCTCCCAGGCCGTGGCGCGCAGCCTCGACTATTGCGGCGAGCTGGCGGGACGGATTCCCGGGCCGGTGACCCTCGATCGCGATTCCTGGTCGAACGACCCCGTCGTGAATGCCCTCTTCGGCAGCTACGACCGGATGCGCCGGTCCATCACCAGTCCCGCCGTGCGGACCTATGTGAGGGAAACGGCACTCGAGACCGGGGACTGCTACGGCATCCTGTTGGCCATGCCCGAGGCGCGCACTCAGTTGGGGATGGAGCTTCAGGGCGAGGCCATCCAGCGGGACGTCCGTCAGACGGTCGTGAGCTTCGCCAACCATGAGCTGCTGCTCCCGGGTGGAGACCCGGACGGCGTGCGCGAGCAGCTCAAGCACGCGGCCCTGGACGTCCTGGTGGGGATCGCGACCGCCGACATCGCCGATCAGGAGGGGCGGATCACGGAGTTGGAGAACCGGTTGCGGGTCGTGCGCATCAAGCAGAAGGCCATGTCGCCCGCCGGCCGGGGCATCGACTTCCTTGGCAGCGACAACCAGACCCGCCTGGCAGAGTACGAGGCAGCATCCAAGCGCATCCGCGAGCTGGAGAAGGATCTCGCGGAGACCCGCAAGGGGCTCGCCACCCTCGACGACTATCTCGAGCGCCTGACGGGGCTGCTGATGCACCCCGAGTCCCAGTTGGACGTCCGGCTCGAGCGCGTTCGCCTCGACCGCATGAACATCGTCCGTCAGGAGGGCGAGGGCGCCGCCGAGGGCGGTATAGAGCTGGAGTTCGCCCGCGGTCACCGCGGGGACCGCGCGGGACGGGTGCTGCTCCTGGTGCGCTTCTCGCGCAACGAGCTGATCCCCGAGCAAGAGCGCCTCGCGGAGGTGGAGCGCTATGTCAACACCTGAGTCCGAGGACCGGCCGATCGAGTCGAGCGAGCACGACGCGGTGGACCGGCGTCCCCTCAAGATCGCCGTGCTCTCGCGTGACCCCAGCCTGTATTCGACGCGCCGCCTGGTCCAGGCCGCGCGCGCCCGCGGCCACGACGCACGCGTCATCGATGTGTTGCGCTGCTATATGAACATCACCTCGCACGCCCCCTCGATCCATTACAAGGGGGAGGACCTGCGGGATTTCGACGCGGTGATCCCACGCATCGGCGCCTCGGTGACCTTCTACGGCACGGCGGTGCTGCGCCAGTTCGAGATGATGGGTGTCTATCCCCTCAACGAATCGGTGGCCATCACCCGCGCCCGCGACAAGCTGCGCTCGCTCCAGCTCCTCTCGCGCAAGGGGATCGGACTGCCCATCACCGGCTTCGCCCACGCGCCGGACGACATCGAAGACCTGGTGAAGATGGTCGGGGGCGCGCCCCTGGTGATCAAGCTCCTCGAGGGCACCCAGGGCATCGGCGTGGTGCTGGCGGAGAACGAGAACGCGGCCAAGAGCGTCATCGAGGCATTCCTGGGGCTCAAGGTCAACATCCTGGTCCAGGAGTACATCAAGGAGGCCCAGGGGGCGGACATCCGCTGCTTCGTGATCGGCGAGAAGGTGGTCGCCGCGATGAAGCGCCAGGCCAAGCCCGGCGAGTTCCGCTCCAATCTGCATCGCGGGGGCTCGGCGAGCCTGATCCGCATCACCCCCGAGGAACGCTCCACGGCGGTGCGGGCCGCCCGCATCATGGGACTCAACGTGGCGGGCGTGGACATCCTGAGGGCCAATCACGGCCCGGTGGTGATGGAGGTCAACTCCACGCCGGGGCTCGAGGGCATCGAACGCGCCTCGGGCAAGGACATCGCGGATCTGATCGTCGATTTCGTGGTGAAGCACGCCGCCGCCGGCCGCACCCGCACCCGCGGCAGCGGCTGACCGGTCCCTCAGGCTCCCCCCAGTCTGCCAGGCCCCCGAGGGCTCGAGACGCGCGCGCCGCATGGCGTCCGTTGCGGTTCCGTGACAAGATCGAGGCACCCCCAGCGCGCGAGCCTCGACCGCCCCGATGACAGCCGCCTCGACCCAGGTCGCGGGACACCAGGTGTCCGCCGGCGAGCGCGTGCGCATCGACATCCCCCTGCCGAACCTCTATACACAGACCCCGGTCTTCATGCCCCTGCACGTGGCTCATGGGCGCAAGCCGGGGCCGCGGCTGGTGGTCACGGCGGCCGTTCATGGCGATGAGATCAACGGGGTCGAGGTCATCCGCCGACTCCTGCGCCACACGAGTCTGCGCCGGCTCCACGGCACCCTGCTGGCGGTCCCGGTCGTCAATGTCTACGGCTATATCCGCCAGTCGCGCTATCTGCCCGACCGCCGCGATCTGAATCGCAGCTTCCCGGGCTCGGACTCGGGGTCCCTGGCCGCGCGACTGGCGGCGACCCTGCTCACCGAGGTGATCGACGGGGCCACGCACGCGATCGACCTCCACACCGGGGCCCTGCATCGGGAGAACCTCCCCCAGGTGCGCACCACCCTGGATTCGGACGCGACGCTCGCCGATCTCGCCCGCGCCTTCGGCACCCCGGTCATCCTGGACGCCCCGCTGCGTCCGGGATCACTGCGCTGGGCCGCCGCCGAGCGCGGCATCCCGCTGCTGGTGTTCGAGGCCGGAGAGGCCCTGCGTTTCGACGAGTTCGCGGTACGCGCCGGGCTGCGGGGGATTCTGGGCGTGATGAGACATCTCGACATGATCCGCGGCCACGCGGGCGGCCGGGCGGAGACTCGCGACGCCGTGGTAGCGCGCTCCACCCTCTGGGTGCGCTCGCACCTCAGCGGGGTGCTGCTCTCCTCAACCCCCCTCGGGGGCCATGTCAAGGCGGGGGACACCCTGGGGTTGATCACGGACCCCTTCCGGCCCGCCGACGAGCCGGTGACGGCCCCGGTGAGCGGCGTGGTGATCGGCCGCACCAACCTGCCCCTGGTCACCGAGGGCGAGGCCCTGTACCACATCGCCCGGTTCGGCGCGCCCGAGGCCGCGGCCGCGCTGGTGCAGGAGTATCGCGACGCACTCGATCCGGACGAGGACGAGGACCCGCTGATCATCTGACCGCTGACCCGCGGCCGCCGGACTGTGATAGCGTTTCGGCTTCGCAATCTCGGGGTATCCATCCATGGAGCAGCTCAGTACCAAGGGCCAGCAGTTCGTCGGCGACCTGGCCCAACGCCACGGGTTCAGCACCGACGCCGTCACCCAGATGCTCTACGCCGTACGTAACGGCAACGGCGCCATGGCGCAGTTCAGCCACCCGGAATTCGGGGGCTCCGGGCAGTGGATGAAGGGCGGCATGATCATGTTGGGCGACATGTTCAACCACGGGCTCAAGTCCCGGGTCGACGGCCTGTGCAACGATATCGCCTCCACCCTGGCAGGCGAGCCGGGTGTGCTGCATGGCGGCAGCTTCCAATCCCAGAATCAAGGCGGCGGTGCCTACCAGGCACAGACCGCAGGCGGCGTCACCGGCGCATCGAGCCTCTTCATTGCCGATCCTGCGGACCACTGGTGGCCGCGCGACCTGGGCACGCCGAGCGCGACCGGTGCGCAGAACAACGTGCGCTACGCCTACTTCCCGAACCTACACCGGCTCGCCGTGTCCACCGGGGGCAGCGTCTGGGTCTACGACACCCAAGATCATCAGATCGGCGGTTTCTCCCAGCAGCAGGGGGGCGGCAGCTCGATCACCTTCTCCAGCCAGTTCGGCACCGTCGACCTGGCGACCCTCCCGGTCGTGTCCCGAGGCTATTAGGAGCGGGCATGCCCGATCGCGGGCGGCGAGGCTAAGGCCGCCCGGAGTCGGGACCCACGAAAAAGGGGCGCCGAGGCGCCCCTTGTCGCGTCCTGCCCGGCGTTCGCTGCCGGGCGATCGCGGGATCAGGCGTCCAGGTTGTCCAGGGCCTTCTGGAAGCGATTCGCATGGGACCGCTCGGCCTTGGCCAGGGTCTCGAACCAATCGGCGATCTCCTCGAAGCCCTCGTCGCGCGCGGTCTTGGCCATGCCCGGGTACATGTCGGTGTACTCGTGGGTCTCACCGGCGATGGAGGCCTTCAGGTTGTTGGAGGTGCTGCCGATAGGCAGGCCGGTGGCGGGATCGCCAACTGCCTCGAGATACTCCAGATGGCCATGGGCGTGACCGGTCTCACCCTCGGCGGTGGAGCGGAATACGGCGGCCACGTCGTTGTAGCCCTCGACGTCGGCCTTGGAGGCGAAGTAGAGGTAGCGACGGTTGGCCTGGGACTCGCCCGCGAAGGCATCCTTCAAGCTGGTCTCGGTCTTGCTGCCCTTGAGGTCCATAACGATCTCCTCGGTTAGGTTGGGGTTACTCATCCGGCGAGGCGGAAGATAGGGACGCCGAGGGCGATAACGAAATTGTTTGTTCCAATGACACCGATAGTTACTCTTAATCGGCCGGCGCCGGGTCCGGGGGGAGATAGCTGACGCAGCGCAGCTCCGCGGCGCGGATGGCCTCGCAGACGAGATCGACGGCGGCGGTGCGGGGGAATCGCCGCCGCCAGGCCAGGGCCACCCGGCGGCTCGGCGGCTCGGCGGCGAAGGGCCTGGCGCACAGGATGTTGCGGGCGAAGAAGGGATCCTCACTGGTCGCGGTGCAGGGCAGCACGGTGATCCCCACGCCGCTGGCGACCATGCAGCGGATGGTCTCGAGGGAGCCGCCCTCAAAGCGGCGTTGGACGCCCCCCGCCAGGGTGTCGGTCTGTAGACAGGCGGGGCAGGCCCGCAGGACCTGGTCGCGGAAACAATGGCCCGGACCGAGCAGGAGCACGTTCTCCTCGCCCAGTCGATCGATCTCGATGCTGGCTCGACCGGTCCAGGGATGGCTGGTGGGGAGCAGGACCACGAAACCCTCGTCGTAGAGGGCGCGGGTCACAATCCCCGGCTCCTCGAAGGGCAGGGAGATCAGGATCAGGTCCAGGTCCCCTCGCTTGAGCCGCTCGGCCAGCACCGAGGTGAAGTTCTCCTCGATCACCAGGGGCATCTCGGGGGCCCGCTCCGCCACCAGGGGCACCAGATGGGGCAGCAGATAGGGCCCGATGGTATAGATCACCCCCAGACGCAAGGGGCCGGAGAGTGGATCGCGACCCTGGCGGGCGAGCCGCCGTACCCCGTCCGCCTCCTCCAGCACCCGTTGGGCCTGATCGACGATCTGTCGCCCGACGCTGGTAATAGTGACCTCGCCGGGGCCGCGCTCGAACAGGCTCACCCCGAGCTCGTCCTCCAGCTTGCGTACCGCAACGGAGAGGGTGGGCTGGCTGACGAAGCAGGACTCGGCGGCCCGTCCGAAGTGGCGCTCGCGGGCGAGGGCCACGATGTAGCGCAGCTCGTTGAGGGTCACCGTGCCGCGCCCTCCCCCGGCGCGACGTCGGCGGCGGCGCGGACCCCGTCCCAGTGCGAGCCACGCGGCGGGAACTGGTACGCAGACTCTCGACTCATGCCTTGCGGCCCCTCCGGGTAGCTGCTAGAAAATTCGGGCGACACGGGGACCGGCCGCGGCCCAGGCCCCAGAACACCAAGCATAACCGCAAGTCACAGACACTCTAGGGTCCCTGTTCGAGACCGACGCAAGAGCGCGCATCCCGTCCATTGAACGCCTCTAACCCCAACGGCGCGCGGCCGACCACCCGCACGCCCCTGCGCCTGCTGCAGCTGACCGACACCCACCTGTTCGCAGACCCCGCCGGCGCCCTCATGGGCGTTAACACCCGCCGGAGCTTCGAGGCGGTGCTGGCCCTCGCACTGGACGCCGATCGCCCCGCCGCAGCCCTAGTCCTGACTGGGGATCTGGTCCACGACCGGAGCGCGGAGGGCTATACGTATCTCGCGGGCATGCTGACGGATGCCGGATTGCCCTGTTTCGCCATCCCCGGCAATCATGACCGCCTGGATCTGATGGATGCCCTGCTGGGGCCCGCGGCCGTGTCCCACCTCGCGCTGAGGCAGGTCGGCGAATGGTCCCTGATCCTGATCGACTCCAACATCCCCGGCAAGGAAGGCGGCCATCTGGGGCAGGAACAGCTCGAGCAGGTCCAGGGGATGCTGAGCGATGCGGAAGGCCCCTGCCTGATCTTCGTCCACCAGCAACCCCTACCGATCGGGAGCCGCTGGATGGACACCATGGGCGTGGACAATGGCGACGCGCTCTTGCAGATCTGCGCGCGACACCCGCGGGCCAAGGGGATCCTGTTCGGGCACGTCCACCAAGCGTTCGAGACCCTGCACGGCAGCATTCAGGTGCTCGGCTGTCCATCCACCTGCGTACAGTTCCTGCCCCGCAGCGATGCATTCGCCATGGACACCTGCACGCCCGGGTACCGCGAGCTCCTGCTCTACCCCGACGGCCGGCTGGAGACCACGGTGCACAGGCTCGCCGACTACCCCGATCCCCTGAAGCTGCAAACGGACGGCTACTGAGCCAGCCCCGGCGGTGAGATCCAGATCCACCGCGAGACCCGATCCCGCGACGATGCCGTCAGGCGTGTGGACCAGGCGCACGGCCAGGGCCTCGACACCGGCCGAGACCACCTCCCGGAGTCGCCGCCCATAGGTCGGATCGATGGACCACGCGGGCCCGACCCGGTCGCCCTCGGGCCGATTGGCGGCGAACAGGATCACCCCGCGGCGCCCGGATTCGACCGCCGCCAGCAACAGATTCAGATGCTTGAGGCCACGGGCGCTCACCGCGTCCGGGAAGCGCAGGCAATCTCCATCGAGCAGGGTTACGTTCTTGATCTCGACAAGCACCCGGGGGTCGAGCCCGGCCCCGTCCGACCCGGATGCGATCAGGGCCAGGTCGATCCGTCCCCGCGGCAGACCGGGCGGCGCGAAGGTCAGCTCCCGGCGCCAAAGGCCCGGACCGCGCAGCCCGGGGATGGCGCCTTGGCCGACCGCCTCCGCGATCACCTCGTTCGGCCGCTGGGTATTGACGCCGATCCAGCCGCCGCCCATGTCCACCCGCTCGAGGGTCCAGGCAAGCTTGCGCCGGGGATCGGCACTGTGGCTCAACTGGACCCGTGCACCCGGCTCCCAGCAGCTGGCCATGGTCCCGGTATTGGGACAATGGGCGGTCACCTCGGCCCCGTCCGCGAGCCTCACATCCGCCAGGAAGCGCTTGTAGCGGCGCAGGATGAAGCCGTCGGTGAGGGGTGGAAGCCGCAGCTCGACCTCAGCGGGCGGAGAAACCCGTGTATGGGCGAGGATCCACGGGCTCGCAGGAGACGGACGTCACGCGCGCCTGGGGCGGGCCCACCCGCAGCCAATCGCGCAGCCTGTCGACGGCGGCGCGATCGCCGCAGGCCATCACCTCCACGGCGCCATCGCTGAGGTTGCGAGCGTAGCCGCTGACCCCGAGCGCTGTGGCCTGTTCGCGGGTGGAGGCGCGGAAGTACACCCCCTGCACCCGCCCGGATACCAGGCACCTGACGCAGACGGACCGGGACGCGGTCTCGGCGTCTTGGTCCAGCGCTCGGCCCACCCCGGCCAGATCTTCGGGCCCCTGGGTCATCCGCCCGCCGCCTCCCGGCGCTCGCGCTTGTACTTGGGAAACGGCAGATCGCGGTAATGACCCCCGACCACGTACTCCCCAAGCCACATGAACTCGGCGCTGTCGCGGGTGGCGCCGGTATAGCGGGCGACCAGGTTCCCGTCCAGGTCGAAGAAGGCGAACACGGGCGTCGCCCGCACCCGGTACTCCTTGAGCGCGAAGTCCTTCTGCGGCATGGCTTGACCGGTGAAATCGGTCACCTCCACATCCCCCTCGATGTCCACCGGGAAGATCATGAAGTTTTCCTTGAAGTAATCCTGGACCTCGGGCTGATTCAGCACCGTCGTCTTCATGCGATGACAGAACGGACATTCGTCCATCTCGAACATGATCAGGACGCCCTTCTTTCCCTCGTCCCGGGCGTTGTTGAGCTCCTCGGAGAAATCGCCGAAGGTCTGGTCGAAGAAGAATTGTCCGGGATCTCGGGGCTCATCGGCCGTCACGGCGGCGGAGCCAAACAGCCCGGCGAGGAGGAGCAGGGCAACCAGGAGGACAGGCGGGCACTTCATGGGATTCGGGCCTCGGGTGACTCAGTGGGGCGGCATATGGAACCGGGGATTCTCGTGGCATCTCCCGCCGGATTCAACGCGGCCCCGGCACGCTGTTAGACTTGCGCCTGCTTCAGGAGACCGCAATGACCCTCACCATCTTTCACAATCCGCGCTGCAGCAAGTCGCGGGAGGCCCTGCGACTGATCCAGGCCCAGGGGCTGGAGCCACGGGTGATCCGCTACCTCGACGAGCCACCGGACGCCGCGACGATCGAGGCAGTCCTCGCGAAGCTCGGGATCGAGCCGCGGGCGCTCATGCGGACCAAGGAGGCCGAATACGCGGCCCTGGGGCTGGACGACCCGAGCCTTTCGCGAGAGTCACTGATCGCGGCGATGGTGGCCCATCCGCGCCTGATCGAGCGACCCGTGGTGGTGAAGGATGGCAAGGCGATCATCGGCCGCCCACCGGAGCGCGTCCTCTCGATCCTCTGACCCGACCGCAGCCTCGCCGTCCGCCGACCTGGTCGATCGGGACCGGTCGGCGCGGCGATGACATCCGCCAATGATCTCACTTCACTCGAAAGGATAGTGCCGCGATGAGCTACGTCCTGGTCCTCTACTACAGCCGATTCGGCGCGACGGCAGAGATGGCGCGCATGGTGGCGCGCGGCGTCGAGTCCATACCCGGCATGCAGGCCAGGCTGCGCACGCTGCCTTCGGTCTCCGCCCTGTGCGAGGCGGTGGAGCCGACGGTGCCGCCCTCCGGAGCGCCCTACGCCAGCTCCGATGACCTGCGCGGATGCGCCGGACTCGCCCTCGGGAGCCCGACCCGCTTCGGGAATATGGCGGCGCCGGTGAAGTATTTCCTCGACGGCACCAGCGACCTTTGGGTGGCCGGCGCGCTCGCCGGCAAGCCGGCGGGGGTCTTCACCTCGACCTCGAGCCTCCATGGCGGGCAGGAGTCGACCCTGCTCAGCATGATGCTGCCCCTGCTCCACCACGGGATGTTGATCCTCGGGTTGCCCTATACCGAGGCGGATCTCATCGCCACCAAGAGCGGCGGGACGCCCTACGGTCCCTCCCATCTGGCCGGCCCCAACAGCGATCTGCCGCTAAGCGACGAGGAGCGGCGCCTGTGCCAGGCACTCGGCAGGCGCATCGCGCAAACCGCGGCGGTGCTCGCAAGGTCCTGAGCCCTTGGGCCCGATCCCGCCCGCGTCACCGCAGCAGCTCCATCTCCCCATCGAGCTCCAGCGCGAACCCAGCTTCGAGGCGTATCTAGCCGGCCCCAACGGCGAGGTGGTAGCGGCGCTGGAGGGACTGGCGTCACGGGGCGACGAGCCCTTCCTCTACCTCTACGGACCACCAGGGACGGGGAAGACGCACCTTCTGCTGGCGACCTGCCTGTGCGCAAGTTCAGCGTCCCGCCGCGCCCAGTACCTACCCCTGGGGACACCCGGACTGCCGCCGAGCGCCCTGGAGGATCTGGAGCGGTTCAGCCTGGTCGCCCTCGACGACCTGGACCGGATCGCTGGGGACGCCCCCTGGGAGCAGGCCCTGTTTCGGCTCTTCAACGCCCTGCGCGATCGGCGCGGCATCCTGGTTGCGGCGGCGTCCCGTCCGCCCGAGACCCTCGGCATCCAACTGCCGGACCTGTGCTCACGTCTCCAATGGGGGCCCAGATACGGCCTCATGGAGCTCGCCGAGGACGACTGCGAGTCGCTGCTCAATACGACTGCCCGACGACTCGGGATGCCCATGCCGAGGGAGGTCGTCCGCTACATCATGGCGCACCGCCCGCGGGACCCGGCGTCCCTGATCGCCCTCGTCGAGCGTCTGGACAGGGTCTGCCTGCGCGAGCGGCGGGCCCCGAGCATCCCATTGCTGAAACGAGCGATCGCGACCAATTCGGAGGACGGAGCGTGAGCGACGCCTTGGCGCGTCATCCCCCGGCGGTTTAGCCAGTCAGTCTCCGCCGAACCAACGCTTGAAAAGTCCGCCCTGCTTGCCTTGCTTGGGACCCTTGGTCACGCGTTGACCGCTCAGGCCGGGCGGACGGGCGACGTCGATGGGATCCGCGTCGTCGAGGATCGCCCGGGGCCGATGCAGGACGAGCGCCTCGGCCTCCTCGGCGCCGACCCAGTGGGCAGCCGCCTCCCGTCCTTCCGCAAGCAGCGGCGGGCGGTGTACCGGCTCGTGGGCATCGGTCGCGAGGATATGGACCACCCCATCATCGAGGAAACGTTCCGACCAATACTTGGCCCGCCGCCCGAAGCGACCGGTCACGGCGCCGGAGGTGATCTGCAACCAGGCCCCTTGACGAGCCGCGTCCAGGAACCAGGGGTAGTGGGCGTCGTCCAGCCAGGTGAGGCGCTCGGGGTGGGTAATGACGGGGACGTAGCCGCTCGCCAAGGCATCGAACAGGAGCCGCTCGAACCCCACCGGCACCGTATGGTGGGGCGGCTCGAAGAGGAAATAGCGCGAGCCTCCGAGGGTCGGCATGGTCTGCGCACGCAGACCCGCGACCAGCTCGGGGACCATCTGGATGTCCGCTCCTTGGGTCAGGGACAGGGGGATGTCGGCGTCGGCGAGGGCCGACTGCAACTCCCCGACCCGGCGAACGATGTCTGGCCCCGAGTTCTCGAACAGGCCCGGATAGATGTGGGGCGTGCAGGCCGTGGTCGAGATACCGTCGGCGACGGCCTGTCTGGCCATCTCGAACGACACCTCCAAGGCCTGCGCCCCGTCATCGATTCCCGGTAGTAGGTGACAATGCAGATCGATCATACGGCTGACCGTTTAGGTTGATGGCGAGGCAGGCCGGCCGCCCCAACGACGCCTTCGGCGCCCCCGCCAGGCGGAGCTAACCACCCACCCCTGCGGAGCTTGGGACGATCAGTCGTCCAGCCCCGCTGCCCGGCACACCTCTGAGACCACGCGCTCTTGGTCTGACTCGCTCAAGTAAGGGTGCATGGGCAGACTCATGACCCGATTCGCCATGCGCGCGGTCTGGACCGTCACTGCTGGTGACTCAACCTGCGCGAACACCGGCTGCTCGTTCAGCGGGACGGGATAGTGCACCGCGGTTGGGATGCCCGCCGCCTGGAGTCTCCCGGCGACCCCGTCCCGGTCGTCCAGTTGCAGGGTGTACTGGGCATAGACCGACGAGTTGCCTTCTGAGAGATGGGGCGTGAGCACCGGACTTCCACCGTCGCGGGATGACGCAGCCCCCCGCTCGGCAAACAAGCGCGTGTAGCGGGCACCCAGCTCGCCGCGGCGCTGCACCTCGTCGGGAAAGATCGCGAGCTTTGCGAGCAGGATGGCGGCCTGGAGGGTGTCGAGCCGCCCATTGATCCCCAGCCGGGGATGATGATAGCGGCGGTCCTGGCCGTGATTTCGGATCTCGCGCATCCGCTTGGCGAGGTCGTCGTCGTCCGTAAAGCACGCCCCGCCATCACCGTAGGCACCCAGGGGCTTCGCCGGGAAGAACGAGGTACAACCGATCCTTGACAGCCCACACGACCGGCGGCCCCGCTGCATCGCCCCAAAGCTCTGCGCGGCGTCCTCGATGACCGTGAGCCCGTGACGTTCAGCCACGGCGTTGATCGCGTCCATGTCCGCACACTGACCGTAGAGCGACACCGGGACGATGACCTTGGTCCTCGGGGTGATCGCCTCCTCGATCAGGTTCGCGTCGATGTTGTAGGTGACAGGGTCGATGTCTACGAAGACCGGCCGTAACCCGAGCAAGGCGATCATCTCCCCTGTCGCGATGAAGGTGAACGCACTGGTGATGACCTCGTCCCCCGGCTCGAGGTCGAGCGCCATCATCGCCGCCAGCAGAGCGTCGGTGCCGCTGGAGAGCCCAATGCAGTGCCGTACACCCACGAAGGCGGCCAATTGTTCTTCCAACTCCGCGATCTCGGGCCCCATCACGTACTGCCCGTGCTCGAGCACCGCGTCGATACGGCGGCGCACGTCCGATTCGATCACCCGGAACTGGGCCTTTAGATCGATGAATTGCATCAGGTTCCCCCTACGCGGCCCTTGACCCGCGCCCCTAAAGCCCCGGCACCCGCCGGCGCCCTGGCGCGGATTCCACCTCGATCATGCTGCGCCAAGGCAATCCAAAAAAAAACCCCTAACGAAGGGTTAGGGGTTTTAGGATAAGGCCCTGGCGGTGACCTACTTTCGCATGGGGAGGCCCCACACTATCATCGGCGATACACCGTTTCACTTCTGAGTTCGGGAAGGGATCAGGTGGTTCCAGTGCTCTGTGGCCGCCAGGAAAGGGGTTGGAGGCCGCGCCGGGTGAGTGGCGTGGCGTCCGGATGGTGTGATCGCGACAGGCGCGGGGGTGCGAGCGAGTGTCATCGCCCGTCGTTTGGTGTGAGCCAAACGGTTTGGGTGTTATATGGTCAAGCCGCACGGTCAATTAGTACAGGTTAGCTTCACACGTTACCGCGCTTCCACATCCTGCCTATCAACGTCGTGGTCTTCGACGGACCTTTAGGGGCATCGAGTGCCCAGGGAGACCTGATCTTGGGAGGGGCTTCCCGCTTAGATGCTTTCAGCGGTTATCCCGTCCGTACATAGCTACCCGGCAGTGCCACTGGCGTGACAACCGGAACACCAGAGGTACGTCCACTCCGGTCCTCTCGTACTAGGAGCAGCTTCCCGCAAGTCTCCAACGCCCACGGCAGATAGGGACCGAACTGTCTCACGACGTTCTAAACCCAGCTCGCGTACCACTTTAAATGGCGAACAGCCATACCCTTGGGACCGACTTCAGCCCCAGGATGTGATGAGCCGACATCGAGGTGCCAAACACCGCCGTCGATATGAACTCTTGGGCGGTATCAGCCTGTTATCCCCGGAGTACCTTTTATCCGTTGAGCGATGGCCCTTC